>WTBR01000179.1 GCA_013138975.1 Bacteroidales bacterium | reverse complement strand
CTGTTAGGGTAGCTCCTACTTTTAAGGCTTGAACTGCTGCATTAGAATTATCTATTGTATAAATATATGTTCCATCGGTTTCCCAATTGATCGTTCCGTAAGTTCCGGTTACATCATTGGCGGCATTGGTCTCTGCTCCTACTTTTGAAACTGTAAGTGCATCCAAATCAACATCCGTATCATTGAAAATTAATGTTCCTGAGCCATCGGCTTGATTTACTGAAACTGCATCTTCGTCTATTGCATTGCTATCATCATTGGCTACAGGAGCTGTATTGGCAACTACATCATCATTTGTTATAGTTCCAATTCCGCGAGAATCAATAATACTTCCAAAACTGGCATTACTTATATCTACATTAAAGGTTTCATCAGATTCGGAAGTTGCATCACCATTTACCAGCACAGTAATTGTTTTTGTCTTTGTACCTGCCGGTATAGTTGTGGATGTAGTTGTTATTTCTTGATAATCACTATCTGCAATTGTTGCTGTATTATCGCTTGTTTCATAATCTATAGTAATATCTGAACCATAGGCCTCGTCAAATGAAATTGTAAATTCAAACGAAGTAGTACCTGAATTACCTTCAGCTAAAGTTACATCATCAATACTAATATTAATTGAACAAGCACCAACTCCGTCAGCTAAAATAACATCAGTTTGGTCATCAGCACACAGTTCATCATCTTTTATTGAAACTGTGTAGGTTCCTGCGGATAAATCAGAAAATGTAGGAGATGCTTGCCAAGCACCATCATCTAATTGAAATTCATAACCTGTTCCACTTCCACCAGAAGCTGATGCTACAATTTCTCCATTTGAACCTGTAGCGCATGTTGGATCAATAGCTGTACTTGTACCAGCTGTGAGTTCACTATTTACATTAAAAGTAATATCGTTGGTATTCGTTGATTCACATATGAATCTGGATATTTTCATCATCTTTACGGTAATATCCGTAGGATCAACCGTTAGATTATGAGTGTTTACAGTAATATTAGAACCGTCTGTTAATGATAAAGATGAATATCCTATAATAGATCCATCACTGACTTTAACGGGTGTATAAACAACATACTGTTGAGTATTCTCGATAGTAAAACTACCCTTCTCATTATAACAAACTTTAGAAGGATCGGGCGATAATATTAAAGTGTTTGTTGGCGGAGTGCATTGTACAGTTTCACTTACAGTGTGCACACTTTCACAATTTGTTCCATCTTCCACAGTTACAGTTAATTCACCTCCTGCATATAATGATATTTCATTTCCATAAATATCAGTATAAGGTAATAAGAAATTGCTGCTTGTAGATCCTGATAAGTTAACAAGTCCTATAAGTTCTTGATCAATATATAATCGTGCTGTTCCTGTAAACGCAGAAGAGAAAGTTACAGAAACATCTGTATCAGATTCTCTGTATGCAATAGCATCGTCAGAAAGGCTAACATCAATTGACGCTGTATTTGGAGTTGCCAACGAAATATCATATTGTGAAGCTGATAAAGAACTTTCGGCACTACACGCATTGTCTTGTAAGGCAGTTGCTTTCAAATAGTCGTTTCCTGCAACACTTACACCTGCAATATACCAGGAACCATCAGGATTAACGAATCCTGTTTGAGCTTCCGCTATTCCGCTTCCATTTTTATAAAGTTTAATAATTGTACCTTCTTGTTCGAGGCTTGTTCCTTGTATAGTTATTATTGTACCAACTGCAGGCGCGCAATCACCATTATCTGTAATTACAGGAGCTGTTGTCGAAGAACCACCAATTTGTACGGCTCCACTTTCACTTTGACATGTATTTGCTATATTTGGTTCAACAAAATAAACTTTTACATTTTTACACGATGAAATATTAAACCCTGAAAATGCCCAGGTTGTATTTCCAGCTGTAATAATAGTATTTGCAAGGAGATGATATACTCCCGATCCTACAGTAGTTTCCTCATAAAGGTATATTGTTGTATTGTTGATTGATGCACCAGAAATTGTTCCACTTACATTTGTTTGTGTAGCAACAGATATAGTTGGTGTTATAGAAATTGGAGTATCAAAGCCTTTTCCTGCTTTTGAATAACAATACATTGCACCAGGGAGAGATTCACATGATAATCCAACAGCTTGAGCATAATAAATTCCGTAATCAATTGATCCGGCACCCCTATCTTTCACCCAATTACTTGGAGTTCCCACAGTCCAATCTACAACATTCCAAGTTCCGTCATTAATTACTCCGAATCCAATTCTATATAAATCTATTTCTGGTGTTGAAGGTAAAGTTACGGTACCAGAGTAAGTTCCAATCATCCCTTTTTCGGCTGGTGCAGTTCCTGTAACGATAGGTGGATCAGGAATAGTTACACAAGCAATCACCGTCTTATCATTTGAACATCCCGAAGATTCTTTTTTGTTTATACCTAAGGCAGTAGCAGTTATTACATCTCCTGCTACCAATCCATCAACTGAAGCATCATATGTCCATGTTCCTCCGGAAACAGTTGTTGAATTTAACAATACTGCATTCTTATAAATATTGATCGTAGCTCCATCAGCTTCAGAAGAATTACCTGAGATGATAGATGTAAGTGTATTAACAGTATTTAAATCTGGACATTCAGAATACCTTAGAGTTGCAGGATCTGATCCATCAAGATTATCAGGATCTGTCGGGCTGGAAACTGCAATTAATTCATTAAAGATTTCTTCGGAACTACCATATTTACTATCATCAATACCCCCTAGATCAGACCAGTTAGCCTGACCAAGCGTTGGTAATGGATTAAGAGTTGTTAAACCAACGATTCTAATTAATGAAGAAGAAAAGCCAGGATATGCAGCTTCGATATCAGCAACAGGAACATAGAATTCATAAAATATATCAATGTCTCCACAATTATTTGTTAAGGCAATTGATTTTTGAAAACGAGTAGCTACCGGACTTTGAACATCCAAGTCAGAGTAAAATCCGTCATTGATACCTCCAACGGTTCCTTTGGATTTATTGTCTATATTATTAAGGTATACTCCAAATTTTGTTAATAGTGTAAGTTCTATTTCAAAACCAGGATTAGATGATGAATATCCTGCACCTTCTTCAGCCGCACCAAATAATCCATCAGCATCAATAAGCAATGCGTATCCTTTTGCATTGTCAACAGTAGTGCTTTGTCTGAACCTAACTATAAAATTAGTACCGTCGTTTCTAACCATAATAGGTTCTTCAGTTCCAGTATCAACAATATCGTTAAAATGGCAAGATGGTCCTTTTGGGTCTTCTGTTGGTTCGTGATCTGCAGTAGCTATTGAGACAAATCTCAATTCACTTTCGGTCATATCATCAGAAACAAATCCAAATTCATCGAGCGAAATATAACCATCTCCATTTGGATCGAAAACAGCAGGATTTCCAGGTTTTATTATTAAACCGGGTGTTTGAGCGTTTATTTGTGAAAGTAAAAGTGCGTTTATAATGATGATAAAAATAATTCTAAATGCAGTCTTCATCTTTGTATTAGTTTTGATTTATGGATTTTACGTATATTAGTATGCGAATGTACGTTCTATATGCTTAGAAGTTGTGTACTATTAGGTTAGCAAAAGGTTAACAATTTTTGTGGATTCTTTTCAAAAGCTTGTACAGCAGATATTACAAGCTTAATATTCATTAATCTTTTTTGATTTCAAATTAAATTGATTTGATGAATGATCAAATTTTAATGACTAACGGTCAAGCGACTGTGAAGATTTTCTGTTTACATAGTTGATGTAATCTAAAAATATTTAATAAAACCAATAGAACCATCGACTGCACTTCGACAAGCTCAGTGTAGTCCACTCGGGATCCCCGCCTGACCGGACGGGCAGGAGTTCGACTATATGATTTCAGTTCACTATCGTTCCTAAAATCATAATCTCACTGATTTAAATATTAATACCAATTAAACACCAAAATGACCGATATAATTCGTTTCTTTTTCACTTATATTTCTTCGAAAAATAAAACCGTAGCTATACTTCGACAAAGCTCAGCACGGGTGGCTATGCTTGGATTTTTTGAATCATCTAAGCAAAAAACAATTCAAATTATTTATAGCTCATTTTGAAATTTAATAGGTATAAGTAATTAGCCATGCCACGCTTTGCAGATTTAAGGTACTAAAAAGAGGAAAGAAAAACCTGAAGATTCTGAGATTGTTCTAATCCCAATTTTTTTCTTAATCGAGATCGAGATACTTTCACACTATCGTTTGTTTGATATAATATTGATGCAATGTCTTTTGTACTCATTCCTAATCGTAAAAATGCACATAACTTTAGATCGTTATTTGTTAGATTAGAGTATTTTGCTATTAAATTTTTATTAAAATACTCATGAACAGAATAAAATGCGATATTGAATCTTTGCAAGCTGTCATCTGATGTTTTTGAATTTACTAAATTGATTAGTTCATTCATTATATCTTCAACTTGATTCTCTTCACCCTTAAGATGGTCTTTTAAAAACTTTATTTTTTTTGTCAGTTCAGCAATAAACTCTCTGTTTTTAACCAAAAACAATGCATTTTCAGCTAACTCTCTATTTTTTGCTTCGATTCTTTTTTTATAATTCTTTGAAGTATTTATTGCAGAATTAACACGTGCAATAAGTTCAATAGGATCTAATGGTTTTCTAACAAAATCAACTGCACCTTCCTCCAAAGCTGTATGTAAATCATTTGAAGAATGCATTACTCCTGTAACGATTAGAATGGGTATATTACTTGTTATTGTTTCATCCTTTAATTGTTTTATTAGCTCAATGCCATCCATTTCAGGCATTTTCCAATCTGTAATAATTAAATCAGGCATAGTTTTAATAGCAATTTCAAGTGCATTAACAGAATTGCTTGTTTGAAATAACTCATAATAAGGTTGATATTTTTCAAATATCGAAACCATTAGCTTTAAGTTATCAACTAAATCATCTACAATTAATATTTTATGGCTTTCTTTAGTAAACATCTTGAGATCGTTTTAAACAATTTCAAATTTAAGGTTTTAAAAATTAATTAACTGATTATATCTGACTTCATTTCCTGAATATAGTACTTCTGTTAATTCTTCTACCCAATTTTTAATATTAGGATTTTTCTTATCGATTGATTTTAACACAGAATTAATTGATGATATTTCGAAAATATTAAAATCCTTAATTTGATTTATAAATATTAAAAGATATTTTTTATCACTTTCAGTTAAATTAATCTCCTGACATACTTCCAGTCCTTCATTTTTACTCGTAGTTTCAATAATTTGATAATCGGGCAAAGTAAACCAAAACTCAATACCTGTTTCTGATTCTGAAACAAGCCCAATTGTACCACTATGTGCTTCAACTGCCATTTTACAGAAAGTTAAGCCTAATCCTGTAGAGCCAATCTTATCCATGTTTTTTTGCTTTGCCTGTCCAAATCTTTCAAAAATCAAATTTTGTTTATGTTTTGGAATCCCTGGTCCTTGATTGTGAATCGATATTCTCAACATATCATTATCTATAACTGAAATTTTCACTGTTATCTGCTCATTTTTTGGCGAAAACTTAACAGCATTTGTTAAAATATTTACCAATATTCTTTTGGTAATTCCGGCATCAGAATTAACATAAACATCCTTTAAATCAATAAAATCAAAACTCAAGGATTTTTGATTTGCTGAAAATTTAATATCTAAGATAGCTTCATTTATTAAATCGGATAAGCTATTTTTTGATTTATTTAGTTTGAATTCTATTGTCTCATATTTATAAACATCTAAAATATTTTGAACCAAGTTTAACATTTTAAAACCTGCTTGTTTAACAATATCCATCATATCGTCCGAATCAGAGAAAAGTTCAATATTAATAATATTCGTTAGAGGATTTTTTAAATCATGAACAATCATATTCGTTAAATCTTCTTTAAATTGAGACAATTGTGTTAGTTTTCTATTTTTGCTATCTAGTTCTTCAGCTTGAGTTTCTATTTCTTCTTTTTGTTCTGCAAGAATAAAGTTTGCTTTACGTTTTTGGACAAAGCTACGGAGTATTACCAAAGCTAGTAATACCATCAATACAAAACCAACAATAAAAGAGTTACGTACTACTTTCTGTTTTTGTGCTTGTTCAGCCTGAATAGCATCTTTTTTTTGCTGTTCCAATTCAATGGCTTGTTTTTCTTTATCGAATCTGTACTGGTTTTCCAGACTAGTAGTTTTTTTTATATTCTTTTCATTAAAAACACTGTCACTTACATTTTTATATACGACGTAATGTTCATAGGCTTTTTTAAAATTATTTGTAGCAGCATATATTTTTGATAGAGCCTCATTAACATCCATTTTAAGTTCAAAAAGTTCCAATTCATTCGCAATTTCCAGCCCACTCAGTCCATAATTCATTGCTTTTTCATAATTGCTTTTTTTAAGATAAATCCTACTCAAATTTGTAAAAGTGAGACCAATATCTCTTTGATTCCCGATTTCTTTACGCATTTTTAGTGCTTTAAGGCTATTGCTAAGAGCTTCAGAATAATTACCAATACTCATATATGCTAATCCTAAATTATTCAAACAATCTGAAATGAGTCTTACGTCCCCAAGTTCTTCATTAAGAATTAGTGCTTTCTGGTAATAACCAAGAGATTGAGAATAATCTTCTTGCACCATATATATATTACCAATGTTATTTAAACAATTAGAGATCCCTGATTTATATCCTAAGTCTTCATTTATCCTTAAGGCCTTCTGAATATAGTCAATCGCTTGCGAATAATCGGATTGTAACCAATAAACAATTCCAATATTACTTAGTGCCTTTTGTATTCCATTTTTATCCCCTAATTCTTCATTTATTTTTAATGCTTTATGATAGTACTCTAAAGCTCTAGGGTAATCTGATTTTGTGTAATAAATTAATCCTATATTATTTAAAGCATTTGCAATTCCGAGTTTATACCCGATTTCTTTATTAATTATAAGCGATCTGTGATAATATTCAAGAGCCTTTGGATAATCAGCCTTTATAATATAAAATATACCTATTAAACGTAAACTTTCTGCTTTCCCTTTTTTAAAATTTAATGTTTCTGAAAGCTCCTTAGCTTCATTTGCATATTGCAGTGTTTTATCAATATTAATGCCTATTATTTTATAGGCAACTTCATTTAATAAGTTAATTCTTGCAGTATCCTTTTTAATGTTATTATGCAGTAAATTTTCAAGGCTGTCAATTTCTGTTGTTTGGGCATGTAATTTAAATTGATAAGAACTAAGAATTAGTATCGCAAGAATTAGTAAGCTCTTTTTCATAACAAATGTGTTTTATATTTAAGGAAAATACAAAATTATAAAAGATATATCTATTTCTTTTGGAAAATACTACGATATGTTAACATCTTTTGTTAGAATACAAAAGCATTATCATTTTTATAAAATCTTAATAAAAATTTGATAAAAACTATATAATCACTTTCTTTACTTAATTACTTATTTTAATTAGCATAATAAAAATTAAAAACATGAAATCATTTAAAAAGAAAAAATTTAATGGATTTGAGAAATTTTCAGAGAAGAAGATAACAAAAAAGCAATTAAACTATATTTACGGAGGTTCTGACATTGTAGGAATACTTTTTGACATTACACAACCACCTCCTGAGTAAGAGGTTTATTTAAATTAGATTAATTATCTATTTGCATATTACTCAATCACGTGTTTAAAAAGTAAGCAGTTTCATGGTTATTATATCGAAATTAATTGATATTAATAACCAAGTTAAGTGGTATGCATTAAATGAAGAATTTTAGGTCAAATAAAAATGCTAACACCTCAAAACATTTTTTTACACACTAAAAAATCTCAAAATTGTAAATAAATAGAAATGTATATTTAATAATTAAATTAAAACTAATATAAAACGTAGAAAAGGAAAAACATAGGATAAAAAGAAGAATTACAAGGTACTTGATAAAAAAGATTTTGGGAAAAAAGGCGGAAGTGAAACTATACTTTTTGACTTATATCTCTAATATTACTTTTCAATACAAAATGTTTCTAATTTTGTACAGCTTTCATACAATTACTAACTCAACTCGTGATTTGGAGTAAATAATTTTCGTGGTATCCTTTTTTTTATGATCTTACAACAAATTTTCATGACTATTGGTTACTACATTTTGTGCATTTACCTTTAAAAAAAGAGAACTAAGATTAGAACTATTACTAATAAGAGGAAGTGTTTAGGGTAGTTTTTCATTTACTTATATTTTATTTTGATTTTTAATGCTCACTCTCTTGAAAAATTAAAGAGAGCCAAGCTAGAAAGTATTTTCGTTTATAAAAATACTTATACACATTATAAACTTATGCCTCAATCTATTAACAAAATTTCTTTTAAAAACAATTCAGAATTACCATCATATAATGCATTTTCCACATCGTTTTTCCAATTATTAATGTTTTCATTCTTTTTATCTATCTTTTTTAAAATAGATTTTATAGCAGAAACTTCATAAATCTCATAACTGTGTAGTTCCTTTATAAAAGGTTTAAGATATTGCATATCAGATAATGATATATTCTTAGTTATATCATTTTCAACATTATTTGCACTTTCCTGTGTTATTTCTGGCAAAGTAAACCAAAATTCAACACC
This sequence comes from Bacteroidales bacterium, assembly GCA_013138975.1. GTDB lineage: Bacteria > Bacteroidota > Bacteroidia > Bacteroidales > UBA12077 > UBA12077. The sequence goes on along the minus strand of WTBR01000179.1, from coordinate 2,433 downwards.
AGTTTTCGATTCCGAAATCACACCAATTTCACCATTATGAGCTTCAACTGCCATTTTGCAAAAAGTCAAGCCTAATCCTGTTGAACTGAATTTATCTAAACTCATTTGTTTTGCTTGACCAAATCTTTCAAAAATCAGTTTGTGATTTTCTTTCGGGATACCAATTCCTTGATTAAATATAGAAATTTTCAACTTTTTGTTATCAGTAATTACGGTATTTACAGTTATTTGACCCTTTTTTGGAGAAAACTTTACAGCATTCGATAAAATATTTACTAGTATCCTTTTAGTAATTTCTGCATCAGAATAAACAAAATAATTGTCTGATTTTTTAAAATCAATTTTCAAGGATTTTTGATTCACAGAAAAGCCGATGTCTACAATAGCTTCTTTTATTAAGTCTTCAATTTTATTCTTTGATTTATTTAATTGAAATTCAGCCGATTCGTATTTATAAACATCCAACATATTTTGAACCAAATTCATCATTTTAAAGCCTGCTTGTTTAACAAAAAGAATCATACTATCTGTATCCGGAAAAATATCAATATTAAGAATACTATTTAATGGGTTTTTTAAATCATGAACCAACATATTTGTCATATTCTCTTTAAATAAGCCTAATTTTATTAATTCCTTATTAGCAGATTTTAATTTATTCCTTTTATTCTCTATTTGAATATTTTTTTGAGACAATAACTTATTGATCTGTTGTAACTTCGATTTGCTTTTTATTACAACAACCAATACGACCAAGATTAGAATTGTAAGAATAATTATAAAAAACTCAATAATTACTTGCTGTTTTAATTGTTCATCTTTAATCAAATTATTACTTAACAATGCTTGATTTTCCTTTTCCTTTTTAAGATTTTGGTATTTACCTTCAACCTCTTCTATGTACTTTCTACTTTTTAAGTTATAAATACTATCATAAACAATCTTATATTTATAGGAATAATTAAATGCATTTTTATAATCTTCCATTTTATTATATATTTCATACAATTCTTTATATATTTTCACTAATTCCTGAATATCATTATCATTTTCAGCTATTTCTAAAGCCTTATCAAAATATATGATTGATGTAGTGTAATCCTTTTTTATTCTATAAAGGATTCCTATATTTCTATATGTATGAGATACTATAGTCCAATCCCTTAACTCAATATTTATTTCAAGGGATTTATCATAGTTTATTCGTGCCGAATCCAGTATTCCTAAGTTTTTATAAATTATTCCAATATTGTTATAAATTTTGGCAATACCACTTCTATGATTTAATTGCTTTTTTATTTCTAAAGATTTTCTATAATAACTTTTTGCTTTTTCATATTGTCCCATTCCTTCATAAACAAGCCCTAAATTATTTAAGACAATGGATTCTCCTTTAAGTTGCATTTTATTTTGCCTTATTTTAAGAGATTTAAAAAGATATTCAAGAGCTAACTCATGTTCTTCCTGCCTTTCGTATAATAAACCTAAATTGCTATAAACAATACCACTTGCAGTTGTTTCTCCAATTTTATTGCTAATAATAAGAGCCTTATGATAGTTTTCCATGGCTAAATCATAATCGCCGGAAGCTTTATTTAACATAGCAATATCATTATACAGCATTACAGAAAGTTCCTTTTTTGTTATAATTTCCTCTAAAGAGAGAGCATGTTTATAAAGCGAATCTGCTTTACGATAATTTTTTTTATAATAGTTATGGAGCCCTAAACTAATTAAACATTTAAATTTAACATTAAAATAATTATTTTCATCTGCAATTTGGTAGCTCTTATTTAAATAATACTCAGCAGAATCTTTCATTCTTTTTTTTTGCCAAACAATTCCTTGCTCAACATAAGACTCTGACAATTGCTCCCAATCCTTTAATTTAAGTGCTAATTTTTCCGATTTTAAAAGATATTGATAAGCTTCTTCAATATCAGTATATCTTAATTGATTTCCGATCTCATTTAAGAGTTTTACTTTATCGGATTCATCTGAAGTATTATTTACTAATAAAATTAAGCTGTCGGTATTTACTTGTTGTGAAAACACTTTTATTGAACTGCAAAACAGAACTACAATAAAAAATAAAATTTTTAAATTATTCATATAAATTATACCCTTTCACTACAAATATCGCAATTCTTTAGTTAGCAATAATAAATATTATGTTTAAGAAATTCATACGAGTTTATATATGAAAAACCCAGCGAGGATAGCTCGCTGGTTTAATAATTTTATTTATAATCTGTCAACCTGATTTAGGACGACTTCTTATGTTTTACTATTTTTTAATAATTTTTCCTGTGCTTGAACCACCTTCAGAAGAAACACGATAAAAATAGATTCCACCATCTAAGTTTTCAACATTTAACTGAATTTGATTAAAACCTTGGTTAAGTTCAACTTGCTTATTCATTACTTCTTTAC
>WTBR01000165.1 GCA_013138975.1 Bacteroidales bacterium | reverse complement strand
CTAATTCAACTTGAGCAATCCATTCGTAACTGAAATTACTACCTTTTGATTCGCAATATGAAGCAGATGTTACAACACCATAAGGTTCTCCAACACCGACAGCATACATTGCGTTCGTAACCGAAATTTCTTCTTGAGAATCTACACCATAAAGATCCTGTGCTGCTTGAATAGCATATGTTCTTGCATCTGCATACACAGAGCTTGATGTCATATAAACACTTTCTATACGATAAGCAATTTGTTCTGCTTTTTCAATTCCAATAGCAGTTACATTATACGCATTATTATTATCGTTTGTGCCGGAACCACCTTCAGAAATTAAATAGAACCAGTAGCAGAAAGGGCCATTGTTTGTGTGTACACCATAATAATCTGATGAACTAGTCCACCAGTTTTCTCCTAAATAAGTATCAGGTAAACCTTTTGCTTTAGGATCACTTATATCTCTAAGTACATATCCAAGATCTTCACCCATAAACCAGGTATCCTTTTCTGGAGCATATTTATACTCTATTGCACAACCCCAAATGTCGCTAAATGCTTCGTTTAAAGCACCGGGCTCTCTGGAGTAAACTAAATCACAAGTATATTGACAAACTGCATGTCCAAATTCGTGGCCAAATACATCAAGTGAAGTTAATATGTCAAAAGTTGATGCACCGTCACCAAATGTAAATACTGAACCATTCCAGAATGCATTTTCGTAACTATCATCAAAATGCACATAAGTTTTCATTAATGCACCATTGCCATCAAAACTATTACGTGCATGAACATCATTAAAATAATTATAGGTCATCATTCCTGCCCAATGAGCATCTAATGCTCCATTATCTTTATCAGCATTATCATATTCAGCAGCTGTCCAGTTGTTATCATTATCAGTAAAATCAACAGCACTTGTATAACTAGTTCCTTCGTTACAATTATATGTAATGATACCATCACCCTTACTATAATCTCTTAATCTGTAAGAGCCATCATAACTGTCTGTAATAATACTCTTTGTTCCGCTATATCTTGTGTCAGCTGAACCTGTCTCAATTGCATTCTTAATAATAGCATTAACATGTACTATTTCACCTGTATGTGCACTTACATAAACGTAATCACGACTTAGAGGTTGTGTTGCATAAACATCAACTTTATATGCTAATACCATTTCGTAAGCATCTTTAGGATGTTTTCCGAAATCGTTCATTACAATAAGCAATTCAGGTGCAGAAACAGAAGCTTTATCTTCCGGCATGTATTTCTGAGCATTAATAAATGCTTTTGCATTTTCTACCGCTTTTAAAGAAGAAACAGATGACGCTACATTGATATCATTTATCAATTTGTACTCACCACTCATAGATTCAATTACTCCGTTTCGACTGTGAACAACATAAACTCCATGTTGAACTTTGATTCCTTTAAAATATTGCTGTAATCTCTCATGAGTAAAACCTATTTGGTCTTTTTCTGACCTGGTTGTTTTATACTCATCATTACTTGTCATACTAAATAAGCTTGACAATACAGCTTTAGTTTCAGATTTTGAAATAGATTTAGCTTTTGTGTCAAATTTTACAAAAGCTGGGTTTCCGTTTCTGTCCACATTTTCTTTTGTTAATTCTTGCGCAAATGTAGTTGCACAAACAAATACCAAAAGTAAAATAAAAGTACAATTTCTTTTCATGATTTAAAATTGGTTTTAGTTAAAAAATTAATTTAGATATATGATTAAAAACAAGTTATGAAAAATATTAGAGCCAGTCAACATTTTTTTACACATAAAAAAGCGTTTTTAGCTTTTTTATTTTTTTGAGTTAAAATATTTTTATTTTTTTTATGTCTAATTTCAAAATGATAAATTATAACAAAAATGCAGTTAGTATAGCTTGTAGCATTAATTACAAACGTATTTTTTATAACATATTCACAATTAAAAAGAAATGTAAAAGGATATGAGTTTGATATAATAAAAAAATTAAAATCAACATCCGTAAAAATCAATTCGTAAGTGTTGAAGTTTTTCTGGAATTTTATTTTTTGAGTTGAAGTTTTTCAGAATGGGAAAAACTGAATTAGATTTGTCGGAAGCATGGATTATAAGACATTTCTATTCTGATAAAATTGTTAATTATATAAGATAGCAAGGTTACTTAAATTCTGGCAAATGTGATGGCTTCAATAATATTACATATACGATTAAAAAAATAGCAATATATAGAATAAAGATTTAAAATTCAGATATTTGACGATCTGGAAACTCTTCAAGATTAGATTGAAAACCAAGTAATTAAATTATCAACATCATTAATAAAATTAATTACTCAAATGAAATTATATAACAATAAATTTATGCCTCATTTTGCTGTATATTAATATAAACCCACAAGTAGATTACTTTAACAATTTGAAACAATAACCTGAGAAATCATTGCAAATCTTTGTGTAAAGAAAATAAACCTTGCTATTATCTTAACTAGAGTCTGTCCATAAAGTTGGGTGTTTGGTTCAGAAAGTTCGAGATCAAGGCTTGTGAAGTTGTAAAAATCAAGAGTTTACTTATGTAAATGCGATGTGCTGAGCATGTCGAAGTAACTGATTTTTAAAACGAGCATAACGCAGATATCGGACTTTATGGACAAACACTAGCTAGTCTCAATTAAAATTTACTTGTAAACAAAAAAAGGACTAATTACTTAATTTTATATAAAAAACCAGCGAGATTAGCTCGCTGGTTTAATATTTTATTTATAATCTGTCAACCTAACTTAGGTGGACTTCTTATTACTTTTTAATAATTTTACCTGTGCTTGAACCTTCGTCAGTAGAAACACGATAAAAATAGATTCCACTTTCTAATTTTTCAACATTCACCTGAATTTGATTAAAACCCTGGTTAATTTCAACTTGCTTATTCATTACCTCTTTACCTGCTAAATCAAACATACTAATTATTGCATTAGATGCATTATCTTCTTCAATAATGAAATTTAGTTCTGAAATACATGGATTTGGATAAACTTCTGTCTCAAATGATGGTAAACTAGCAAAAGCAAAAGAAGTATAAGAATCTGTAACTTCACTTGCAGCCATATCCCAATAATAACCAGTTGCTGTAATAGCATTTGTAGTAACTGTTACACTATTAGATTTAATTTTCGCTGTAGTAGAAGAAAAATTACCTGAAGCATCAGTATAACCACTAACTGTTCCTGTATATGAATCTGACCATGTAAATTCAACATAAGCATTACCTACAGGATTTCCCCCTGAAGTTACATTGATTGTTGATGTTACATAATATCTTCTTCCCGATGTAACTGAACTAATATTAATAGTACTAATCATTGGATCATCTTGACCTATTACTATATCACTAGTAGTTACATTAACTGTATTACTTGCTGCTGATAAATTTCCTACTGCATCTTTAGCTTTTGTATAAAAGCTGTAAGAAGTAGATGCACTTAATCCAGTAACAGAATAATTTGTTGATGAAGTAGATGCATAAAATACACCATCTTTATAAATATCATATCCTGTAACTCCAATATTATCAGTTGCTGCTGTCCAGTTAAGAGTAACAGTTGTTTCTGTAATGCTAGATGAAGAAAGGTTTGTTGGAGCTGTTGGAGCTTCAGTATCAGGAGTCCCAGTACCAATAGTAATGTTGTAATCCTCAACTTCACCGTAACTAAATGTTTCACAAGCAGTTTGTGCACCATCATACTTCATAGAAACACGCATTCTACGTACTCCGTTAACATCACTTGGAATTGTAATTGTACCTGATACAGCTGTTTGACTTAAAGCACCAGCATCATAAGCTAATTCATTAGCATCAAAAATAGTGTCATTATTATAATCAATCCAGATTTTCCAATACTCGTTATAAAGAGTACTTGCAAAACCAGGAGTTAAAGTAATATTATAAGTTTCACCTGCATTAACATTAATAACTTCGCTTGTAAAGTCAGAATATGCTGCACCTGCAGAAGTTTTTGTGAAAGTACCTAATTCAACTTGAGCAATCCATTCGTAGCTGAAATCACTTCCTTTAGATACACAATATGTTGCTGCAGGACTTGGAGCACCATATGCTTCACCAACACCAACTGCATACATTGCATCAGTTACAGATATTTCTTCCTGAGAACCTACACCATAAAGATCTTGAGCAGCTTGAATAGCAAATGTTCTTGCATCTGCATAATCAGAGCTAGCTGTCATATAAACACTTTCTATACGATAAGTTATTTGTTCTGCTTTTTCAATTCCAATAGGAGCTACAGTATACGAATCATTATTATCGTTTGTGCCTGAACCACCAACAGAAATTAAATAAAACCAATGACAAAAAGGACCATTGTTTGTATGTACACCATAATAATCAGCTGAGCTAGTTACCCAATTAGTTCCTAAATATGTGTCAGGTAAACCTTTTGCCTTAGGGTCACTTAAGTCTCTAAGTACGTAACCAATATCTTCACCCATTAACCAAGTGTCTTTGGTAGGAGCATATTTGTATTCAATTGCACAACCCCAGATATCACTAAATGCCTCGTTTAAAGCACCAGATTCTCTGGAATAAATTAAATCTGCTGTATATTCACATACTGCATGACCAAATTCATGACCAAAAACATCAAGAGATGTTAAAATATCAAAAGTAGATGCACCGTCACCAAATGTAAATACTGAACCATTCCAGTATGCATTTTCGTAACTATTATCAAAATGCACGTAAGTTTTCATTAATATACCATTGCCATCAAAACTATTACGATTGTGCACTTCATTGAAATAATCATAAGTTACCATTCCTGCCCAATGAGCATCTAAAGCTCCATTATCTTTATCTGCATTATCAAATTCAGCTGAAGTCCAGTTGTTATCATTATCAGTAAAATCAACAGCACTAGTATAACTTGTTGATTCGTTACAGTTATATGTAATGATACCATCACCTCTTGTGTAATCTCTTAATCTGTAAGAGCCATTATAACTGTCGGTAATAATGCTTTTTGTTCCGCTATATCTTGTATCAGCAGTTCCTGTTTCAACAGCAGTTTTAATAGTAGCATTAACATGTACTATTTCACCAGTATGTGCACTTACATAAACATTATCACGACTTAGTGGCAGTGTAGCATAAACATCAACTTTATATGCTAATACCATTTCGTAAGCATCTTTAGCATGTTTTCCGAAATCATTCATTACAATAACCAATTCAGGTGTAGAAACAGAAGCTTTATCTTCCTGTATGTATTTTTTAGCATTAATAAATGCTTTTGCATTTTTTATAGCTTGTGCAGAAGAAACAGATGGCGCTATATTGATATTATTTATCAGTTTGTATTCACCACTTAAAGATTCAATTGCTCCGTTTTGACTATGAACAACATAAACACCATGTTCAACTTTGATTCCTTTAAAATATTGTTGGAATCTTTCATGAGTATAACCGATTTGGTCTTTTTCTGACCTGATTGTTTTATACTCATCATTACTTGTCATACTAAACAAGCTTGACAATACTGCTTTAGTTTCAGACTTTGAAACAGACTTAGCTTTTGTGTCAAATTTCACAAAAGTTGGATTTCCGTTTCTGTCCACATTTTGATTTCCGAATTCTTGTGCAAACGCGGTTGCACCAATGAACACAAAAAGAAAAATAAAAGTAAAAAATCTTTTCATAATTTTAAATGAGTTTTGGTTAATAAAATTAATTTAGATTAATGATTTTTAATAGAAACAAAAAAAATGAAAAAAATTAGTTTTTTTTTATGCTAAATGATAGACAACACTTTTCTACATATGAAAAGACATTAACAGCATATTTTTAAAATTGAGTTAAACAAACTTTATATTCATTATCCTACTGTTTATATTCGTGTTGTTTTAATTCATATTCGAATGAAGATATTAATTTTCTAAAACAGTATTTCTGTAAAAATTAAAATGAATATCCAGAATGAACCTCTTCGAAGTAATATAAAGAGTTTCATAAATGTCCAAGCTATCTTGATTGGTTTGAGTATATTATAATAATCTTTTTCTTGCCTAATTTCTACCTATATTATTTATTCTTCTCAATTTATTTACCGACTAATCGTACTAATTTTAAAGTAATCAATCCAAGAAAAACTACCTCCCAATACTTCCTTCAATTCAGAAAGTAAACGAAAAAACTCACCAACTGTAATAATGTTTACAGATTGAAACGTCAGCTTGATTGAAATCACTGCAAATCTTTCTATGAAAAAATAAACCTCGTTATTATATTAATGAGTTTCTATAAAATTTACTAATACAAGAATAGACTTAATTAAAAATAAAAAAACCAGCGAGGATTAGCTCGCTGGTTTAATAATTTTATTTATAATCTGTCAACCTGATTTAGGACGACTTCTTATTTTTTACTATTTTTTAATAATTTTACCTGTGCTTGAACCACCTTCAGAAGAAACACGATAAAAATAGATTCCACCATCTAAGTTTTCAACATTTAACTGAATTTGATTAAAACCTTGGTTAAGTTCAACTTGCTTATTCATTACTTCTTTAC
>WTBR01000030.1 GCA_013138975.1 Bacteroidales bacterium | reverse complement strand
TAAAGAGGGGATTATCAATTAAATCGAGATCGTTGTCTCATTGGTATTAAAAACCTTATTCCTCTTTTTGTTCTTTCCTTAATTTGTACTAAAATATAATAATTTGCTAACTTAGGTTGGTATTAGAAAATTTTGGAACAAGATTTATGATTGCTCCAAACCGATTAGAAATAGCAATATACTTATAAAATAAATTTATATCACTTGGTGTTGACAGAGTAAGAATTGATACTTTTCAAACCCATACCATTAATTAAAATTTAGCACTAGATACTATAACTAAACAATATAATGTAGTTGCAACTATTGTAGGTTCCTCTGAAAAGAAAATTATTAATTAATACTAAAAAATCTATAATTAACATTGCAGTTAATTTTAAATAATTCATAGCTTTTATAAAGCTTCCTTATGTTTGTTTATGGTTAGTTGATTAAGAAACAACAAGATATAACAATAAAATGAGCTTCTTGTGGGGAGATTCAATTTATTTCTTTATCTTTCGAAAGTTAAAAGTACTCTATATTATGTCATTAAAAATAAACAGAGACACAATTATTGATTTTCTTTTCGGCACTCTGTCTAAAGAGAGGATGTCAATTATAGCAGATGCCATAATTTCCAATGCGAATTTAAAAAATATATATAAAGAAGTAAGAAAGAATATCATTGCTCATTATTATGTCGATAATGAATTACTTCCACACGAGCGTATTGATTTTGAATATAAGTTAAAGAAAAACGAAAAACTTTTAAAAAAAGTTAACCTACAAAAAAATATAAATAAATCCTTAGAAAATCTCAATTTAGAAGAAACGCTAAACGAAATATACGATGAATACTCATCTCAAGAAAAACAAGATATTTCTGCAACACATACCTTAAATAGAAAATTTAAACTGTGGTTAGTTGCAGCCTCCATAAGTGTGCTTCTTATTTTGGGAGGAGGAACAACATATCTCATTCAATTCAGGAATGTTTCAGTAAACAGATTATATGCATCTTATTATACTCCCATTGATTATACCGATAGTTACTTATTAAATACTAATTCGTTTAATATTGCTAAACAAAAATATATGGATGGCGAATACATGAACGCTTTAGCACTTTTAAATGGGCTTCCATCTTCATTAAACATTGAAATTGAAAGAGACTTTTTCATTGGATTATCATTAATGGAGCTTGGTAAATATGATAATGCAATAGAATATTTCCAGCAAATTATTTCCAACAAAAGTGCATTTGAATATACACCACAAATTAGATGGTATATGGGTCTATGTTATCTGAAAACAGGAAGTAAAGAAAAGGCAATTGATACCTTTACCACGATTGTATCTACAAATGAGTATAATTATAAAAAAGCAAAAAGAATTTTAAAGAAACTTAGTATTTGATTTTCTTTGCTAGTTGTAGCCTTCGAGAATACTTCGACGTAGCTCAGCAACCACCTCAGGCTACGTGCATTTCTTTTGCTTTTTGGCATTAAAAATAACCTTTGAGAATACTTCGAGAGAGCAAAGCAAACACCTCTGCCCCCTTTTCTTTTTTCATGATAAGTAGCCTTCCTACGTGCTTCATATAAATATATTGCCATTGTGTTGATAATCGATTTTTTCGCAATGAAAATACTGATTGTTATTCTTTGCGCAACTTCATGTGTACTTCGTGATCCTTTGTGCTTAGCTTATAATATTATTTGATAAGCAGCCTTCGAAAGGACTTTGACAGAGCACAGTAACCACCTCAAGCCACTTATTGTTAAAAGTATGATGATGAGATAGATATTAAATAATTGATTTTTCTGTAAAACAAATCCGTGCTAATAAGTGTTCTATGTATTTATGATTGTTGATTAGTTTATTTGAAATATTAAAAGCAATAATAAAGCCTTATAATATGTGTTTATCCTTCAATAGTTAAAAATATAACATAAAAGTGCTAATAAAATTAAGAATTGTGGGGAGATTCATTTTATTTTTTTATCTTCGGATTATAAATCCAAATTATTGTTATGTCATTACATATAAATAGAGACACAATTATTGAATTTCTTTTTGACACTTTGTCTCAAGAAAAAATGTCATTCGTTGCAGATGCTATAGTTAAAAACGTAGATTTAATGCATTTATATAAAGAAATAAGAAAGAAAATCATTACCCAAAATTATATAAATAAAAAATTGCGCCGATACGATCGTATTAATTTCGAATACAAGATAAAGAAAAGTGAGCATCTATTAAAAATGGTTAGTCTGCAGAATACAAATAATTCGCTAAAAGATCTCAACTTTAAAGAAACGCTTAGCGAAATTTACAATGAATCCAAATCTCAGAAAAGATCCGGTATTTTTGTTGCACATTCTATAAATAGTAATTATAACAACTGGCTGGTTGCAGCTTCCATAAGTGTATTTCTTATTTTGGGTGGAGGAATAACTTATCTTTTTCACACTAACAATGCTTTAGAAAGCAGATTATATGCAACTAATTATAATTCATTAGATTATACCGATAGTTATCTATTAAATAGTAGTTCGTTTAATGTTGCCAAACAAAAATATATGGATGGCGAATATGTGAATGCTTTAGAACTTTTAAATAGGCTTCCATCATCATTAAACATTGTAGTTGAAAGAGACTTTTTCATTGGATTATCATTAATGGAACTTGGTAAATATGATAATGCAATAGAATATTTCGAGCAAATTATTTCGAGCAAAAATGGATTTGAATATACGCCACAAATTAGATGGTATATGGGATTATGTTATCTGAAAACAGGAAGTAAAGAAAAAGCAATTGAAACTTTTAACACTATTGTATCTAATAAGGAGTATAATTCTAAAAAAGCTAAAAAAATATTAAGGAAACTTAGTATTTAATTTTCTTTTCTGTTTGTAACCTTCGAGATTACTTCGAAAGTGCTCAGTAAGCACCTCAGGCTACGCACTTTATATAAACATATTACCATTGTATTGATAATCAATTATTTCGTAATTAAAAATACTGTTTATTATTCTTCGTGTGGCTTTGTGTGTACTTTGTGGTTCAGTTATTAGTATTAATGAATTCTCTATAAAAAATCCGTGCTAATCAGCGTTTTCGGTATTTACCGAAATCCGTGTTATCTGCGTTCTATTATTTTTAGGGAAACTTGGTTTTTGCTATTGCTTATAGCCTTCGAGTGTACTTCGACGAAGCTCAGTAAGCACCTCAGGCTACCCAGAAATCTCAGTATTTGATTTTCTCTTTTTTAAAATAAAGTACATTATTCCGATGAGTAGAATTACACCGATTACAAAAATCAATTTGTTTATATACCAATTGTTATATAATTTATTTTGATTTCCGTTAATTACAATTCCTGCCCAAAAACGAGGATGTGCTAAAATTGGATTTGTTTCTTCAAGGTATTTTAATTTTGCAAGTTGTAAAGCTTCATCTTTACGCATCCCTTTTAACAGGTTCAGGTAAAAACTATTTAAAATCTCATTTGTTGGTTTATGAGATGCTATCCACAAGGACATGATTACCGATTCGCTGCCTGCAAATATAAAACTACGGCTAATGCTTAAAACCCCTTCTCCTTTCGACAATTGCCCCGATCCGGAATAACATGAAGCCAAAGACACAAGTTTTGCATTTAATTGCATATTATAAACTTCCCATGCATACAAATAACCATCCTCTACAGAATCTTCGGGTGTTGCTAAAAATAATTTAGAGTTGGCAGGATTTAATGTATCTTCATATCCATGTGCATAAAAATGAATAATATCGTAGTTCGAGCTATATTTCTTAACTTCCTTTTCGGTAGCCTTATTGTCTCTCAGCGATTTGCCTAAAGTTAACCATGCAGTTTTTCGAACATTCTCCGATCCTAAAGGAATATGCCTTAACGAATCTCTTGAATTATGATAGTCGGGTGCTATTCCTAAAAACTTAGCTGATTTTACTGGTGAAGCACTTAATGTATTCTTGTATAAGGTGGCAGAATAAGCATACGCGATTGGGTATTTCTTTAATAAATACGATTCTTTACGATAATCAAAGCTATTATTTGTGCCGGGATTATCGATAAGTACTTCAAAAGAAATAAGGCTCATTTTATCGTCGGGGATAATAAGCAGGTTTTTATTTTTTAATAGATGCTCGACCGGTAAAATAAGTTTTTGGTATAATCCATAAGCCGATGACCTGTACATATTATAATCCGTTGAATATTCGCTATGGAGAATTGCATTAAATAAATCGAGATTGGAATAAAAGCTACTGTCGGCATTTTGCTTTAAAAGTAAAAAGGTATCGCATGTAATGGTAAAAGTATACAATGCACTATCGGCTAAAACATATTCGAGTATTGCATCCTTTTTACCAATGGCTTTTTGCAAGGATTCCAATTCTGTAACCTCGTTGTTATACTTTTGCTTATAATATGCAGGGTAATTTTCTTCCAGTTCCTCAACCAAATTCTCAAGCTCTTGAGTTAAACCAAAAATCTTTTTATTTTGTTGCTCTATTTTTAAGCTATCGGGATTTTCAAGCTTACTTTCTTCTTCAATAAGCAATCTTAAACCACCAATTTGCTCTTTTATTTCCCTTTCCTTATTACTAATGCTATCGGGTACAGAGGCTATGCCTTTTGCCATTTCCTCATTTTTCAATTCGCGTAATACGGCATATTTACTTGCTTCGGCGTATTTAAAAGCTATTTCTGCGTACGTTTTATCTCCTGAACTTTTATACAAAGAATAGGCTATACGAATAATCGAAAGGTAGGTTTCGTGTTCACTAGCTGCCAAACGAAGTTTCGAACTCTCGTATAAATAACCTGTTCGTAATTGCTCAATAAAATCAACCGTAAATTTCAGGGTCGAAAGAGCAGCTTTAAGGTTTACCTCTTTACTTTCTTCCTGTGCCAATTTTTCTAAAGCATGTGCTTTGGCTTTTAAAATACCGAGTAAATCCATATCAGGCAGAACATCTGATTTTGGATTACTATATATAGAACTGTTGTTAAAATTATGTATTTTAGAAATTAATGACTTTTGGTAATAGTTTAATGCTAGCCTATAATATTTCCTTTGATCATGTAATTGTCCAATGTTTTTTAGACATAAAGATGTGTAAAGGTGTTTTTGCCCTAAACTATGAACCAAGATTTCAAGGGACTTTTCATATAATCTATAACTATTTTCATAATCACAAATAGCTACATAAAAGTCAGCATAGTTCGTATATGCCATTGCCGTCATGTAATTATTTTCACCATAATCTTTTATACAGCATTTAATTGCTTTCTTAAAGTAAGACTCCGCCGTATCAAATTTTCCTAGTTTTTTATAAACCCAACCACAATTATAATATGTATCGCCATTTTCTCCTAGCTGATTCTCTTTAGCAACTTGTATACTTTTCAAATAATTATCTTTGGCAAGAGTATATTCACCCAATTTGTCGTATGCGTAAGCCAAATTGTGGCAGTTGTCAACTATATTTGAAAATTTTCTTTTCTCATCACTTTTTTCCAATATTAAAAGAATATTTTCAAAATAAGAAATAGCTTTTGAATAATCTCCAGTTAATGAATAAATATTAGCCACATTAACATTAATTAATGCTTTATAATAGTTTTCATGAGTTTTTTCTAATGCATATTTATAGTAGCTAATTGCCTTTTGCAGATTCCCTTGCTTTTTATTTATTAAACCTAACCAGTTATATATATAAAAGTATTCAGGATTTATATCATTAGGTATTTTGTCTTTTATCAAAAGTACATTATTAAAATAAAGTTTAGCTTCCTTATAATTAGTATTCCGGTAATAAATCTTTGCACTGTCATAAAGTGTTTTTGCATTAACAGAATCAGTGTTATTTTGAGCATTTGTTTTTGTAAAAATCATAGTGATAAAAATTGATACCAAAACAAGCATTTTGAAAATCAGAGTATTAAATTGTATTTTTATCGAATCCATATATCTAACTATTGTTCTTAAGTTAGAACAAAAATAAACCATATTGTTTAATTAAAAATCTTGAAACCATGAAAAATGTAAAAAGAAACAAAGAAACAAAATTAGAAAAGAAATTTACTATCCTTAAAACAACAGAATTATTGCAAATTAAAGGAGGGGATAACGAAGGAACTCCAACTCAAAGAGATATTGAAATTGGCTAAACATATAGCAAATTTTAAATTGCAAAAAACCATATTATTTAATTAAAAAAATAAAACCATGAAAAATTTAAAAAGAAACAAAGAAACAAAATTAGAAAAGAAATTTACTATTCTTAAAATAAATGAATTATTACAAATTAAGGGTGGGGATAGCGAAGGAACTCCAACCCAAAGAGATATTGAAATTGGCTAAACATATAGCAAATTTTAAATTGTAATAAACCATATTGTTAAATTAAAAATGTAAAAACCATGAAAAATGTAAAAAAAAGTAAAGTGAGAAATGAAAAAAAAGTAATTGAAATTCTTAAGCTAAATGAATTATTGAAAATCAGGGGTGGAGAAACACCAGATACAGGAGCTCCAACTCAAAGAGATAATGAAATAAACTAATTATAAAGTGAAATTTGAATCGTAAATAAACCGTATTGTTTAATTAAAAAATGTAAAACCATGAAAACATCAAAGAAAAGTAAAGTAAAAAATGTAATCGAAATTCTTAAGGTAAATGAATTATTAATAATCAGGGGTGGTGACGAACAATCTCCAGGAAATGGAACAACTAAAGATAGCGATTTTGACTAGTAAAGAAGATAATTTTGTATTAAAAGAATTCAATCTATTTTTCAAATGTTCTTTTTAGAACAAAAAACCATATAGTTTAATTAAAAAATGTAAAACCATGAAAACATCAAAGAAAAGTAAAGTAAAAAATGTAATCGAAATTCTTAAGGTAAATGAATTATTAATAATCAGGGGTGGTGAC
>WTBR01000113.1 GCA_013138975.1 Bacteroidales bacterium | reverse complement strand
TTGTTTAATTTGTCATTAAATTACGAAAGGTTGAACTATTAACTGAAACCGCCACGTGCGAGAGCATGCGTGGTGGTGTGAGAGGACGGAGGAGTAATCCTCCTACCTACTCGATTGATCATTTTTACAAATACTTAAGCATAAAAATACTGAGTATTATTCATTGTGCCCTTCTATATTTAAGCCTCTAATATAACTTTATGTAACTATAAATTATAGTAGATGGATATTAATCTAGGTTTAATATCCATCTAAACAAGGTAACTTTGAAATAAGTTTTCAGTAAAAAGTTTAGCCCTCTGTTTCTGCAATTTGGAAATTGATTGGAAATGTGAATTGTGATTTTACATTTTTTCCATCTTTTTGTGCAGGGGTAAAGCCTTTCAATAAGCTTATTAACCTAATAGCTTCAGCCTCTAAAACTGCCAAAGATTTAGAGGTAGTTTCAGAGCTCGTTTTAGGTGTAGAAGTAGTTACTATAACTTCATCAATCTCATTATTTCTGGTGTCGCTGCGATTAATCTTTACGTTTGTAACATTTCCTTTTTCATCAATATCAAATTGCACATAGATTATTGCTGAAATATTATCTTTAATTGCAGATTTTGGATAGAAAACATTTTTTTTGACAAATGTTCTCATACCCACAATACCTCCATCTTTATATTCTGCCATTACATTAACCTCTGAATAAGCCTTATCCTGCCCATAAGAATAAAGATTTACTGCAAATAATAACATAATTAAAAGCATTGTTGGCACAGATAGTAGATACTTTATCTTTACTATTGAATTGGTTTTTTTTCTTGTCATCATTTTTAAGCGTTTTTTTAATAATGAATAATTAAAATTATTAGTTAAGTTCAAAGTAGTTATGCCCAAGGTCTTCTCAAATAACAACTTTTGATACTTAAGCTTATCAAAACCTTCTTTCAATACTTTGTTATCTGCTATGAATTCATGTTCAGATTTTAATGATAATCTAAACAGCCATATGAAAGGATTAAACCATTGAAAAATTGTCATTATTTCCAATAAGATAATATCAAATGAGTGATATTCATCCCGATGGGCTTTTTCATGAACAATTATCTCATCAGTATTTCCACTTTCATAATCAGAGCGAGAAATAAATAAAAGATTGAAGAAAGTAAAAGGTGCTTGATTGTTATCAAGAATTACGGCTTTAAACTCATTGAACTTATACTTTGGAAATCGAAAGTATAGGAAATAAATTCTGGCAATATTTGATAAAAATCGTAAGCAAAAATAGGTTGCGCCTCCTATATAAATTATTGTTAATATACTTAATGTATTTGATGTACTTATAGATTTAGCCGGAATATAATTTGGATTAACGATTAATGGTTCAAGTATAAAACTATAAGAATTAGATGTGATATTTTGAGGAAAAAGGTTAAATAAGGGGAATAGAAAGGATATAACTAATGATACCAAAAGAAATACTCTATTCCATGAATAATAGCTCCCGTTTCGAATGGTAAACCAATATGCAATGTACAGCAATGATAATAATGATGATGATTTGAGTAGATATAATTCAAACGCTTCCATAATTATTTCTTTTTTTGAGAATCTATTTGCTCTTGAAGTATGCTAATTATTTCTTCAATTTCTTTGACAGATAAATTTTCATGTTTTGAAAAGAAAGAGACCATATTTTTATATGAATTTGAGAAATAATTTTTAATAAATCCATTCATATATCCCTTTGTGTACTTTTCTTTTGAAACTAAAGGATAATATTCCCGATTGCTTCCATGCTGATTATATCCAACGAATTGTTTATCAATCATGCGTTTTAATAGGGTAGCAATAGTTGTGGTTGCAGGTTTAGGTTCTGGAAATTGATTAAGAATATTTTTCAGATACGCTTTTTCTAATTTCCAAAGGTATTTCATTATTTGTTCTTCAGCGTTTGTTAATTGCATTGCTCTACGTTTTGTATTTATCTTCTACAAATGTAGAGCATGTTTTGGCTTTGTCAAAACGTTTCGGTAATTAATTTCAAATTAAATTAATTTACATAGTTTTTCTAGAAGCGAATCTCATACACTAAGTATTATTCTACAAGGTCTATAGCTCTGAATGTGTTAAGAAATATTTATTAAGATAATACAAGTTTTATACAGAATGAAACTGTGTAACTAGAAATAACATTAAGTAATTTTCTCAAAATTGGTGTTTTAATGTATTATTTTTTATAAAGACTTTAAAAATAAAATGTAAGTATCTATTATTTTAATTAAAGTTGAGGATGAATAGAAAAGCAAGAAGTGAAGAGGTTAGATTTCTAATTTGATAATTTCCCCATAATTAATTTCTCTTTTAAAGGCATCTTTAAGATCTTCATTTTTTATATGAGTAATGAAATTTCGGATTGATCCGCCATGTGCAATAATTGCAATGTTTTTGCACTTTTCTGTGTGGAGATCAAAAATAAAAGAAATTACACGTTTATGCATATCTAAAAAAGACTCTCCATTGGGGCAAGGAGTATTTACATAATCTGTCATCCAACGATCTAAATCAGGATGTTGTATTTTATCCCATTCCTGTAATTCCCATTCGCCAAAATTTAGTTCCATTAAGCGATCGTCATAAATTATATCTGAACTAAATAATTGTTTGGCGAGTTTTTTACATCTTTTTAAAGGGCTGGAATATATTTTATCGAATTTAATATTTTCTATTTGTGCTTTAATTTTATTTAATTCATCAGTAAATGAATCTGCTAATTTAACATCTGTTTGTCCGTAACAAATTCCTTTTGCTACTGCTACTTTAGTATGTCGAATTAAATAAATATTCATTAAATAAAATTACTGATTATAATAAAGCTTAAATAGAAAATAACTTCTGATACTTGTTGTGTTGCACCTAAAACGTCGCCTGTATATCCATCTATCCATTTTTCAACGTACTTTTTACAAAAATATATAACAGGGATGCAAGTTAGAATAATTAGAATATACCAATATGAATAAAGTAAGGATAAAAGGAATAGGGGAGTACTACCGAAAATTAGAGAAATAAAATAATCTTTTGAAGACAATGCTTTCCCTATTGGTTTTGATTTACTTTTTGCATCGTCTCGTGAATATGTTGAGAAAAAGATCATGCCCGTTGCAGTATATCTACTCAAGGCATGACCGGCAAACAAAATAAATGGGATTTGTTCAACAGAAATATTTGTTAAACTAAAATATTTTAGTGCAAGAATTAGAATTAAACCAACAGATCCGTAAGTTCCAATTCTTGAATCTTTCATAATTTCAAGAATTTTTTCTTTAGTCCATCCGCCACCAAAAGCATCGCATGAATCGGCTAATCCATCTTCGTGAAAAGCTCCTGTTAATAAAATTGTACTAATCATGCTAAATACAACTGAAATTGATAATGGAAGAATAAATTGACACAAATAAAATACCAATGCTGCAAAACCTCCGACAATCCATCCAATGAAGGGAAAAAATTTGGTGCTTTTATTTAATTTATCATCGGAATAAACAATTGTTTTAGGTACAGGAATTCTTGTGTAAAACATGATTGCTGTAAGAAATAGGCTCCATTGTTTTTTCATATATTTTAAATATTTCTCGCAAAGGCGCAAAGACGCAAAGAAAATCTTAATCATTTCTAAGATTTTCTTCTGATAGGTTCATGTCTTAATTCCAATGCATGTTTGTTTCATCGGTTTAGTTTTCTAGTTGCAAATACTTGCGTCTTGCATTCTGAATGCTGAATCTCAAATCTTTTAAAAATTTCTCGCAAAGGAGCAAAGACACAAAGAAAATCTTAATTATTTCTAAGATTTTCTTCTGATAGGTTTATGTCTTAATTCCAATGCATGCTTGTTTTATCGGTTTAATTTCCTAGTTTTATATACTTGCATCCTGAATCTTAATTTACTCTTTATTAGAAACTCCTGCATCATCAAAACTTGCCATTTGGTTTAAAATGTTAACAGCAGATTTTATAATTGGATAAGCAACAGCGGCTCCGGTTCCTTCACCTAATCGCATTTCTAAATTTAATATTGGTTTGGCATTTAAGTACTCCAACATATGTAAATGACCTTGTTCATTTGAATTATGAGTAAAAATACAATTTTCTAATATTAATGGATTTATTTTATATGCAACTAATAATGCTGATGTTACAATAAAACCATCAACTAAGATAGTCATATTTAATTCAGCAGCTCTTAAATAAGCTCCTGTCATCATTGCTATTTCAAAACCTCCAAATGTTGAAAGTATTTTAATTGGATCTGAATCAAGCTGATGCTTTTCAAACGCTTGTTTTAATATTTCTTTTTTTCTTTTTAATCCTTCATCGTTGTGTCCTGTTCCTTTTCCAACACAATCTTCAATAGGTATTGCTGTTATTTTACTCATTAAAAGCGATGCAGAAGAAGTATTTCCAATTCCCATTTCGCCAAAACCAATTACATTACAAGCCTCGTTAAATTGTTCTTGTACAATTGCTTTACCCTTTTCAATTGCCTTATTACATTCGTCAATTGTCATTGCAGGGGTTTCGAGAATATTTTTTGTTCCTTTAGCAATTTTTGCATGGATAAGATTTGGATTATTGTCAAAATCTGCATCAATACCTGCATCAACAACTTTTAAGTTTATTCCGTTTTGTTTGCTCAATACATTTATAGCTGCACCACCATCTAAAAAATTTAAAACCATTTGGTGAGTAACTTCTTTTGGAAAAGGACTTACACCGGCATCTGCTAAGCCATGATCTGCAGCAAAAACAATAATGGTCGGATTATTTAACTCTGGAGAAGTGGTATTTTGTATTTGACCTACTTGTAAGGCAATGTCTTCTAATTTACCTAGCGAACCTAAAGGTTTAGTTTTATTATCTATTTTGTGTTGTAATTTGTCTATCAAGGAATTCATTCTATTTATTTTTTCAAATCATAATTTAAAGTTAATTGCTTTTATTACCAAGAATTCAGGAATAAGTTAAAGATTTTTTTCTTCTGAATCTTGTATTTTGAACTCTGTCATCTAATTATAAATAATTACCTGCCATTTATTTTTGTCTTTATCCTTGAATCTTTTTACTTGATCTTCATTGGTATTCCGGAAATCATTAAAATAACTTCATCAGCTTTTTTAGCAATATATTGATTCATCCACCCCTGCAAATCAGTAAATTTTCTACCACCTTCAGTTTCTGAATGCAATCCCATTCCTATTTCGTTAGAAACTACAAATACTGTAAAATCCTGTTCAATAAATACGTCCCATTCTTTTTTTGCCTGTTTTAGACTATTGTCGACATCATATTCGTTATCGGAAAAAAAGTTTGTTAACCAAAGTGTAATACAATCAAGTACAACAACTTTTCCCGATAAGTCATGTTTAGATATATTTTTATCTTCTTCGATATTTATCCATGCTTCAGATCTATCATCTTTATGTCTGTTAACACGATCTTTGAAATCGTCATCCCATATTCTTGAAGTTGCTAAATAAACCGGATTTTCAGATAGTACAAGAGCTTTATTCTGAGCAAAACTACTTTTACCTGATCGTTGACCTCCTGTAATGAATATTACTTTTGCCATAATTATGAAATTAAATCGCAATACCAAAATCCAAAATTTTCATCGGGATTTTCTTTGCTGTGCGATTTATATTCTTTGTAAACAATATCTCCTTTTTCAAATGGAATTTGACTCTGAAAAATTGGGCCATCAAAAACAAAACTATGAAATTCACCATTTTCTCCACAAGGATCAACGTTCTCTGGTAAATCATTTAAAAATGATTCATCGTAAATTCTTCCTACAAAGGATTTATCAAGAAAATGGGCATCAACTGAAACTATAATAGATTTAAAACCTAAACTTATAAATTCTTTTGCTATTTCTTTTGTATCCCTTTTCCAAAGAGGAAATGCTGCGGTGAATCCTTTTTTTTGTAATTGTTTTTCTCTGTACTCTCTTAAATCTTCTAAGAAAATATCACCAAATATAGAAATATGAATATTTTTTTCTTGTGCACTTGTAAGCTCTTCTGAAAAAATACGATCATATTCTTCCATATTAGGGAATTCAGGAAGATAAATTTTTCGTAATGGTAGATTTATAGATTTAGCTTGTTTATCCAGTAAATCTTCGGAAACACCGTGCATCGAAATGCGTTTATATTTTCCGTTTAGTGTTGTAAGCAAATATTGAATATCAAATTGCTTGTCTTTAAGAGCATGATAGAGGCAAAGTGATGAATCTTTGCCTCCGCTCCAGTTAAATATTGCTTTATTGTTTTGTGTCACAATGATTATTTTTTCTTAAATCCAGCACTATTTGGGCCAATACCAGCCTCGTAACTTCCTAGCTCTGTACCATCAGTTTTGTATCGCCATAATGTGCCATTTGCTGTAAAACTTGGTGCTTCCATTGCAAATATATTACCAGTTTCGGGATTAATATTAAAACCATAAAAATTTTTATTAAGTAAAGGTGTTGTAGGAGCTGAATCATCGTCAATACTCATTTTGAAAATTCCCTGTACACCATAGCCACCGCCGTAAAACAGATTATTTCCGTTTTTGCTAATTTCTAAACAAGTTGGGTGTATAGTTTCAGCAATAATAATTGACTCTGCAACCTCATTTGTTGTTGGATCAATTCGTATTAATTTTGAAGGAGTCTGTGACATGTCTGAATAGTCAGTATAACCTGCACAAAGCACCCATATGTCATTATTTGCATCAAGTACAAAATCTCTTGGACTGTCACCATCTAATGTTATTGTTTTTGTAACTTCATCCGTTTTTGTATCAATAATACTAATTGTATTGTTATTTGCGTAACCGCCACTGTTAGATACATATACTAAATCATTATGTAAAATCATTTGTTCAGCACCGGCACCAACAGTAATTGTTTTTGTTATTGAAAGAGTAGTAAGATCGATAACATTAACAATACCTTCTTCACCCCATTGTGTAACATATCCTTTTTCGTTGTTTATTCCCATAAAATAGCGTGGAGAATTTAAATCAGTAATAACGCCATATTCTGTAAAATCTTCACTATTTACAACTTCAACTTTATTCGATACATTAACTACAATATATATTTTATTGTCAAACTTTGTAAGCGATTGAACAACGTCTCCCAGAGATCTATTATTAACGGTTTTAAAAATTTCATTTGTTATAGTATCTCCACTATATGAATAAAAACTTACAGAACCATTACCTGCGCCATAGGCACCTTCATTTGTAATAAATGCTCCATCAGAGAATATACCCGAAATAGTAATATCATCGTCATCGTCATCACATGAACTTAAAAATATCGTTATGGATAAAAATAAAAATAACCATTGTTTTAAATTTAACTTTTTCATTATTAATAGTTTAGATTAATTTAATTGTTTGTTAAAATTATATGATAAGCTTATTGAATAATATCTTAAAGGCATGGCGTAATATGCCATAACCTCATATGTTTTGTTCCAAATATTATTGATTTTGAAGTTGATGTTTATATCTGAAGATTTTAATTTAAAAGCCCCTCCAAGTGATAAGTTTGCTACTTTGAATGCATCAACTGAAATGGAATTATCTTTTGTAATATATCTTTCACCCATATAATTATGAACATATCTTAAGTATGTAGATTTATATGAAGCTTTAACACCAAGATTTCCTTTATGCTCAGGAATATACATAAGTTGCTTACCAATACTGCTTTCTTCTGTATTTTCGGATTTTTCGTATGTAGATTTGGTGTAAGTATATAAGAAATCAGCCGCTAACTTTATTTTTGAAATAAGAATAGCATAGTTTAAACTTGTTTCAATTCCTCTTGACCATAGTTTTTCAACATTTTGGGCAGACCAATAGGAACCTGATGTTGGTATCCAAATCACATGATTGTTTAAATTGATATTAAAAGCAGAAACATCAATATTGAGATGATGTGTTGGAGATGAAAAATTTAAATTTATCCCTAAATCTTCACTCCATCCGGTTTCAGCTTTTAAATCAGGATTGCCTCCGGGATCCCAATACAAGTCATTCAATGAAGGTAAATTGTAATTTTTTGAGATATTGGAATTTAGACTAAGGATTTTGTGAATTTGATAACGAGAACTTAAAGAAAATGTAACAGGTGTAAAGAGCTCATCAACTAATTCTTCTCTAATGCTCAGCACTGTTGCAAAAGTTTTGAGATTATTAAAAAATTTAAGAGAAGAGTATATTGCTGTTTTGTTTTTGTAATGATCTGATTGGTAGTTGGTTGTATTTGCCTTGTCATAAGTGTTGTTAATCCCAATATTTAAAAGAAAATTATTATTTAAAGATATTCTACTTTCTATCTCGCCAATCAATGATTCATTTCTTAATTTCGAAACTAAATCAATTAATGAATCGGTATAAATTAAAGATTCATAATTGTAATATGCCCTAACATAAATTGATGCTGTTTCTCCATTTTTATTCCATGCAGCAGAAATACGCATGAGTTCTGTGTTTTCGTTGGCAGCACTATTACTACTGGTTATCATGCCCGGTATTTCACGATAATAATCCTGCAACCAAATATTTGTAGCTAAAGTCTGATTATTGCTGATTTTAAATTTATTTAATTGTTGTATGCCGTATTTTTTACTTGCTGAGTTTTCTTGTTTAACTGTTGGCTTTCCAAATTGCTGATTATTTATAAATTCAAAATCATTCTTACCGTAATCATGATAAATTCGTGTAGATGTTGCAAAACTATTAGTGCTATAGTTAAATTTTAATCCTTCAAAAAAGTTATTAAAACTGCCATAATCCTGGTTGTATCCTACTTGTAATGTACTATCGAATTTAAGGGAATTGTTTAAATGAATTACACCACCGACGGCTCCACTTCCAAATAAAGCACTTGCACCGCCATATTGAATGGTTATTTCATCAATTAAAAATGAAGGTAGCGTATTCATGTCTGTGCCGCCATTCATAGAGTTTTGTAAATTAAAACCATTCCATAAAACAGCTGTATGTTTTGAGCTCATTCCACGCAATGAGACATTGCTTAGACCTGTTATTCCATATGATTTTATTGATAATGGAGTAATTTCTGAAAGTAAGTCTGAAAGGCTTGAAGTATTATAAGAAATTAAATCAGAAGAAGTTATTTTCTGAATTTTTGCCCCGGTTGTAAAATTTACTAAACGGTTAGCAACGATTTCTACCTCATCCAGAGCAATAGTATCCATGGGTTCACCATCAGGCAAATTATATGCTAAAGCATAGTTGCTTGACAAGAGGATTAATAATGTTATTTTTTTCAAAAAATTCATTAGTATAAATGATTTAAATCTTTATTTGATTTAATCACTCATAACTAACAGGATACAAAGGGTAATAATTTGGTGTGGTTTCAATACGCCTTGCTTTTTATCCGAAAGCTACAAATGCAAAGGTAAATGGTTGGTCTTCTGACTTACTCCCTTTTTGTCGGCCTTCCCGTTTAACACAGTGGCCTATTCATGGACAAAAAGTTTGATATGGAGCTTACAGCAGCGGTAACTGTTCAGGATTTTCACCCGATTCCTTCTTAGCTAATTATACTAAGAACCATAAACTTGGTGCAAATGTATGTGATAGATTTAAATTTCCAAAATATTTCTAAAAATTTCTTGTTGAAGTTTTTAACAAATTATTGTTAAAAAGAACTCCCACCGAAGTAGGAGTATAGGATTAATATGCCTTCGGCATATAGCCTTATTGTGATAAGATGTAATTTCACAAGGATATTTTCAAAAAATCCAATTTTTGTATTTGCAAACTATAGTTGAGGTATTGCAAAGTAATTATTGAACAGTCATTTTTACTTTATGCAAAAAGGTAATACGCCCTTGTTCTTAAATTCCATTCTCTTATAATAAAACTCTTTCACCTTCTAATTTTGTTATTGTTCAATAAATTAATTTATGATGCTGAACAAATTGAAATAGTTTTTCATCTTCTAAATAACTAAATTTATACTTCCATATTTATAGACAAGTAAGTGATTCTTAATTTAAATTTAAAAGTAACATCATGGAAGAAGCATTTGAAAAAGGAATGATGGGAATTGGAAATGAACTATTTAAAGACGTTTCCTGGTTGCCATTAAGCAAAGAAGCTACAGCAAACTACATAAACCTATTAAGAGAAAAGGTTAAAACCAAAAAGAAGATAAGTCTTAAAAAAAGACTTGTAAGTGAACCGGAACTTCATCCTGTAATGCAGGAATTTCAGGATCTGATAAACAATGATTCATTGGTGCGAATGAATTTTACTAAAATGATAGATCAGGTTCCATCTTATTACAAAGAAAAAGATAAAGACGGAAATTATGTGCACGGTTATTATCTTCAAAGTATTGATGAAATGATAATACTTATTAATCATATTTTAACAACAGCTCCTGAGTACAACGATTCTGAATTGGTTGGTTTTCCAATAAATACCATTCTTAATTGGACAATGGGAGTGCCAGCAGGTGCAGCAGCATTTCGTAATACGAAGGTAAACGATATGTTCCGAAAAGTATTGGCAGTGTGGACAGAATACTTAGATACTAAAGAATCATTATATGTATTTAATACTTCAGCAACAGGTTGGTTATGTAAAGAAGCCTTGGCCAAGCTTAAAATGGAACAATACCTCAATGAAGATGCTTTGGAACAATTTAAAAATGTTAAAGATCCTGTAAACGATCCATTTCCTTATAAATCGTGGAATGATTTTTTTATTCGATTATTTAAAGATGATAAGCAACGACCTATTGATCCTACAAAAAATGGAATTGTTAGTGCTTGTGATTCTACCGTATATAATATTCAGCATGACGCTAAACTTCAGGATTGGTTCTGGCTTAAATCACAACCTTATTCCATGAGAGATATGCTTGCCAACGAAACCGGCAATATGGAAGGGGCTGAGAAAGTAAAAAGCGATGATGAACATTATGAAAAATATGTAAAGCCTTTTGACCAGGGAACAGTATATCAGGCTTTCCTTTCCGCATTTAAATACCATAGATGGAACAGTCCTGTGGATGGGATAATTAAAAAGGCTTATGTTAAAGAAGGAACTTATTATTCAGCAACTCAGTCCGAAGGAATGGATCAGGGAAGTCCTGATTTATCGCAAGGATATATTGCCCACACAGCCACAAGAGCCATTATATACATAGAAGCTACCGATCCTAAAATCGGCTTAATGTGTGTTATACCTATCGGAATGTCTGAAGTATCATCCTGTATTCTAAATAAAAAAATAATTCCGGGACACAAGGTTAAGAAAGGCGATGAGCTGGGTTATTTCCAGTTTGGAGGCTCAACGCATTGTTTGGTTTTTCAAAAAGGTGTAATCGATAAATTTGATGTAGAAAAAGAGCAAGATGTGAAAATGGGAAGCCTCATAACAAGAGGTAAATAATTTATTGTTTTCGTAACAAAATATTTTATTGTGATACTTTGTCAGCTTGCTGAGAGGAGTTTCATTAAGTGCTATGTAATTAAGTCTTGATACTTGATGCAAATATCTAACGATCTATTAATTAAAAAATAATGATATGAAATACAAAGCAAATATCTATCCTAACGATGGAACAAATACTGTAATAACAAATTCAGATTCCAATAAAGCAAATTTAGGCATATGCTTTTCAGGCGGAGGTTCCCGAGCTTTAACATGTGCATGGGGGCAAATACTTGGTCTTAAAACATTAAGTCTAATGGATAAAATCCGTTATATATCCTCCGTTTCAGGCGGCACATGGGCTTCATCTATATATTCTTTCTTGCCCGATTCAATTTCAGACGAAGAACTTTTAGGTATTTATTATACACCGGAAAAACTATCGCTAAAAGACGGTACAGGTAATTTAAATGTTAACACATTAGGTAAGTATAATCTTGGAGTTGTGCCTGTTGGACTTAAGTTAACCGATCTTATTGAGTCAGCAGGTATATTTTTAGTTACACATCCTAGTTCAGAACACAAATGGTTATGGGCAGACCTTATAAGTAAGTTGGTACTAGATCCTTTTGGGCTAAGATCCAAAGGTGACGAACCGTGGTCTTCTTCAAAAAGCTTTTCATTGTCGAAGGAATATATAGGTAAACATTTCCCGCAAGAATCCCCATCCATAGACGATTTTTACTTTCTCCGTGCAGGAAGACCTTTTATTATTATGAATAATAATATCATGGAAAAAGTTCAAACTACCGATAATGGACAACAAAATATAGTGCAATTGCCAAATCAGGTTACAGCTGTAGCCGGGGGAGTAAAAGGGCAAACCCCGGATGCAAGTATTGTTGGAGGTGGACTTGTTGAGACTTATGGAGTATGTTCAAGTCTGGAGCAGGATTCTGCAAAAATATCTCCGTTAAATATTAATGTAAATCAACCCTACAGCCTTATAGATATAGTTAGTACCTCAAGTGCATTTTTTGCAGAAACAATAGCAAGCTTAATAAAGGAAGAGCTAACGAATCCTGATAAAAAGAAGGATTTGATTAAACAAATCGAAGCTAAATTAACAACGAAACATAAAGAATCATTGTTAAAACAAGCCGAAAAAGACCTATCATCTATTTCTGAAATTATCTTACATCGCCTTGAAGAACATTTGTTGGATGAAAAGTCATTTATTGGAAATATTGTACCTACATATAACTACTGGCCATTAGGTGCAAATAGTAAAAATAAAGAAACAGAATATACCGATGGAGGTACACTTGATAATACAGGAGTTGTGGGTATGCTATCGCAAACCGACACGGGTAAAACCGGACAGGATCCATTAAATCTGGTTGTATTTGATAATACCAGCACAGCCTTAGAAAAGAAAAACGGTAAAATTATAGCAGGAGGGCAAGCTGCTCCTTTATTTGGTATCGATTTTAGTGATAGTGACGGTGTTTATCAGGCTTTCACTGTAAATCAAAAAGACCCAAGCAATAAAGAATTTAAAGCTACCAGTTTGATTGCTGTATTTGAAAATAAGAAATATAAAAATGATAATGCACCATTTGATAAATTAGTTAAAGGCCTTTATGCAACTAACTGTGGCAGTTCAGAGGGGAAAGTGCCTGATGATAATAAAGTTGGAACAGATCCGGCATTTCATCAAATGCAATTAACTACTATTAATAACCCATTGGCAAATATAACCGGCGGACGGAAAGTTAATATTTTATATATACAAAATGCCCGAATATTGAATTGGCAAAACAAAATTGGAGATGAGGATCTAAAAAACGAAATACTGGAAGGACAGAAGGCTTCAGGGATTATTCATAGCTTTAAAGACTTTGAGGGGTTTCCTTGCTATAGTACATTTACCAAAATAGGGCTTGAACCAAAAGAATCAAATGCCCTGTCTCAAATGTGGGCATGGGCTACTTCCGATGATAATAGTCCATTAAAAAAACCCTTGCAGGATTTTATTAAAGCAAGTAGAAGGTATAAGAAAAAAAACTTTTCTACCTTAAAAAAAGCGATTAAAAATATTTTTTGGAAGCACCTAAAATAAAAGAAATAATTGCGGTGGTATTAAATTATGTGAGTTCGACGTAATGATTTAGCATAAGAGAAGCCTTATTAGCTTATTTTCAATAAGCCTGAGAATAAGGCTTTTTCTAACTGCTATTGAAATTTGGTAAATATGAGAATATCCAAAAAGATCAAGCATTTGTCATTCTGAGCTTGTCGAAGAATTTCATTGATTAATAATGAGATATTTCGACAGGCTCAATATGACATTTTTCATAGAAAGCTAACTTTTTGGATTACCTCTTTACCTAACCATTATTAAAATTTAGCAATATCTAAATACCTTAGATAAAGGTCAGGGGTATTGAGCAAAAATTTACATTTGTTTATGTCGAACTAGCGTCATAATAAGATGAATAAAATCTTAGTTTGTGATAAACAGTTAAAGTTGAGATATACATAATTTCTATTTTAAAAACTGACAAACAAATCAGTAAGTTTTAAATTAAAAAAATGTTACTTTGAAAGTGGTGAGATATCTCACCTTTTAAAGAATTTTATCTCATCAATTATAAATATTATAGACCATTTGCTTAGTATATCTTTGGTAAATTATCAAAAAACTGTATTAATATGAAAAAAATCTACATTTTTAAAACTGGATTACTTGTTTTTATTTTATTATTCCTAACAAGTGAAATAAGTTATGCAAATAATTATTATGTGTCAACTACAGGGAATAATTCCGATGGTTCAAGTTGGGCAAATGGATATACAAATCTTCAAGGAGCCCTAGCGGTTGCTTCAACAGGAGATATAGTTTATATCCAGGCAGGAACATATATTCCTCATGCATCTGATAATTCTTTATCATTTGCGATGATTCAGGATATTGAAATTTACGGTGGATTTTCGGGAACAGAATCTTTTGGTGATGCTAACTTTATGGAAAACCGTGAGTTTGAAACGTATAAAGTAATACTTTCTGGTGATCTTAATTCTGATGACCTTGGTTTTACAAATAATACTGAAAATTCATTACACATTTTAACAAGTGCAGTTACCGGTGTTATTGTTGATGGAGTAACAATTTCTGGTGGAAATGGTGGAATAGATTTTGGAGGTGCAGCTAAAATTACTGGTGGAGACATTACTTTTAACAATGTCATATTTAAAAACAATACAGCGAAGTACGGAGGAGCTATTTCTTTTACTTCTGCAACATTTGTTATATCAAATTCTGTTTTTTATGATAACAATTGTACTAACTCAGGTGGTGCAATATATAACAGTGGATGTAATGGTGATTTTACCAATGTAAGTTTTTTAGAGAATTACAATTCATTGAATAGCTATTTGGCAAATAGTCAAGTTTATTATGGTGGAGCATCTCCAACAGTAAATTTTATTAATACCATAATGTGGAATAATACGGCTACATCTGGAATGTATATTTGGGATGGAACACAAACTATTACATTTTCATACTCTCTTATTAAAAATACATCAAGTAGTTCTTGGAATACAAATTTTGGAATTGATGGTGGAAATAATATTGAAAAGCACCCTTGGATAGCTAATCAAACCAATTTTGAAGTATTTGAAAATTCTCCTGTAATAGGAGCAGGTAATGCGACTTATGGTTCCAATATCGGGTATTTTCAAGGAGCCGGTGTTGCGTTAAATGAAGTTTTTGTAAAGGCTGATGCTTCCGGTAATGATGATGGTACAGATTGGACAAATGCCTATCCCGGTTTAAAAACGGCTCTGGATAATACAAGTTTTGGTTCTATAATATATGTTGCAACAGGAACTTATACTCCCGATGCTTCAGTTCGTACAGTATCATTCGATATCCCTGAAGGCGTTTTTCTTTACGGAGGACTTGCAGGTTCAGAGTATCCTATCGATCAAACGGTTTTAGATAATCGTGATTTTGAAACAAACGAAACAATATTATCCGGTGATTTAAGTGGAAATGATGATGGGTTCACTAACAATACAGAGAATAGTTATCATGTTGTTAAGGTAAATACAATTGATGTTGATTTTGAAATTGATGGATTTACTATTACAGGTGGAAATGGCAATTCATTAAGCTCTGATTATGGCAAAGGAGGAGGTATTCATATTAACCAATCGAATGTAGATTTAAATAATATTCATTTTATATATAATAGTTCGTACTACGGAGGTGGAATTTATTCTTATAATAGTACTTGTGATTTTAGCAATATGTTTTTTAATCATAACGAAGGAGATTATAATGGATCTACTTTTTATTTAAATTACGGTAATGTTAATATTTATAATGTAACTGCAAGCGAAAATGGAACCGATGGTAATAACGAATCATTTTATAATCGTTTTTGTACTACAAATATTATTAATGCAATATTTTGGGGAAATCACGATTCATACTCATCGGAAGAGAGTTATGTAACTATTTCTAATTCAGTAATTCAAGGCAGTGGAGGTAGTAGTAGTTGGAATACAGCTTGGGGTACTGATGGTGGAAATAACAAAGATGAGTTTCCATATTTTGCAGATTTCAAAAATGGAGATATACGTATAATTGCAAATTCAGTTGCAAATGGAACCGGTAATGGAACTTATGGTTCAAATATGGGCTATTACCAAGAAACTGCACTAGCTGTTCCATCACCACTTTATGTTAAGTCAGATGCAGCTGGTACCGGAGATGGTTCCGATTGGACAAATGCATATACTAATTTAATGGACGCAATAGATCAAACCATTGCAACACAAAAAATATATGTAGCACAAGGAACTTATTACCCGCATGCAAGTGATCGCTCTGTTTCATATTATTTGAAAGAATATGTTGAAATTTATGGAGGTTTTGTTGGAAATGAAGGCTCTATAGATCAAACTGTAATTGATAACAGAGATTTGGAAACCAATAAAACAATTTTAAGTGGTGATATTGATAAGAATGGTACTTTAGGAGGAAATTCATATAATGTCTTTGATATCCGAAATGTAGATAATACAGCAGTGTTGGATGGTTTTGAAATCTCTGATGGATACGCAAGTGGATTATTTGCAAATTATGAAGATCGAGGAGCAGGGATATTTTTATATTATGCAACACCAGTTTTAAGAAACCTTCAAATTATTGAAAATTATGCAGGATTTGGAGGAGGAGGAATGTATTTGTATACAGCAAGCCCTGATCTGATTAATATTTCAATTTTTAATAATGATGCTACAGATTATGGCTCTGGAATTCAATATTTTTCTAATTCATCACCGGCTATTGATAATATGATAATATATTATAATGATGCTAGTGTTGGTCAGATTAATGTTGGAACAGGCTGTGTCCCTACTTATACTAATTCCATAATAATAGGATCCGGTGGTTCATCTAATTGGGATGCTGCTTTTGGTACCGACGGTGGAAACAATCTTGATACAGTACCTTATTCAAAAGATCCATATAATGGAGATTATAAATTACTTACAGCTTCTCCAGCAATAGGTGCAGGAAATGCAACTTATGGTAATAATATAGGTTATTATCAAGCTGTTGGCGAATCAATGCCATCATCAATTTATGTAAAAGCAGATGCCGGAGGAAGTAATAATGGAACAAGTTGGGGAAATGCTTTTACTAATTTAAATACAGCAATTGCTACTTTAGTTCCTTTCCAAGATATATATGTGGCAAAGGGAACTTATACACCTGATGTTACGGATGTTACCATTGCTTTTGAATTAAAAGAATGGTCAAAAATATATGGTAGTTTCAATGGCGATGAACTTGTGAATCAAACTGTAATTGATAATCGTGATTTTGAAAGTAATATTTCAATATTATCTGGTGATCTAAATGGAGATGATGAAGGATTTAATAATAATGCAGATAACTCATATCATGTTGTTAGTGCCATTGATTTGAGCGAATACACAAGATTAGATGGATTTGGAATCTCCGGTGGAAATGCAACAAGCGATGCAACATATAGACAAGGTGGAGGAGTATATTCTAATAATTCAAAAACCATTTTTTCTAATTTAAAAATTTCAAATAATCAAGCCAATGGGAGAGGTGGAGGATTTCATATTGACGCAGGAGCTCCAAAACTTTCAAATATTTCAATTACTAATAATTATAGTCAGGCTTGGGGTGGTGGTTTAGCGAATGTTTCAACCACAGAAAATCCTATTTTAACAAATGTAGCCATTTGGGGAAATGAGTGTAGAAGTGATTACCCTGAGTATTTCGAAATGCAATTACTTTCAACAAATATTAGCTTTGAGAATTGCTTGGTTCCTGAATCGGGAAGCAGTACAGATTGGCAAGTAAGCTTTGGAACCGATTTAGGTAATAATTTAGATACTATACCATATTTTGTAAGTTATACAGATAATGATATTCGATTACTCGATAAATCAACATTATTAAGTGCTGGGAAATCAGGTATTGGAAATAATATAGGATTCTATCAAGGAGTTGGAGTATCTACACCAGTAATAGTAATAACCGAAACATTAACTGATTTTGGTGAGGTTGGTGTCGGATTAAATTCTTCCGAACAGTCATATACTGTATCAGGCAGTGATTTGATGGATGACTTATTGATTATTGCTCCGGATGAGTTTGAACTGAGTTTAACTAGCGGAGACTTTACAGGAAAAACAGATACTTTAACAATAACTCCTTCAACAGGAACTATTACAACAACTAATATTTATGCAAGATTTTCTCCAATATCGGGAGGTATTAAATCAGATCTTATAAATCATAAATCATATGGATTGCCAACACTTGATACCGTTCGTGTAAGTGGTACTGGTGCTGCTCCAGCTATGACAGTTGATAATGCAACCATTGCTTTTGGAAGTGTTGAAATGTATCAATATTCAGTTGAGGACTCATATGTAGTATCTGCAGAATTCTTAACAGATGATATGGTGATTACTGCGCCCACAGGTTTTGAAATTTCATTAACAAGTGGTGATTATTCGGGAATTACAAATGAAATAACATTGGTGCCAGTAGGAGGTACAATAGCATCAACAACAATTTATGTTCGATTTGCACCTGAAAATGATCAATACTATTCAGGTAATATTTCACATGTTACAACAGGATTATCAAGCATCAATAAAAATATTAATGGTACAGGATATCATGGAGATATTTATTTTGTAAAATCTGATGCATCAGGAAATAACGACGGAGCTAATTGGGATAATGCTTTCAATAGCCTGAAGTCAGCACTTTCTGAAGTTACATCGGGTGACACAATTGTAGTGGCGAAGGGTGTTTATAAACCGTACATATCAAGTAGAGCAGATGTTTTTGAAATGGTGGCAGGAGTAAAGATTTTTGGTGGATTTGAAGGTCTTGAAGAAATCACTCAAACAGCTATTGATAATAGAGAATTAGAAACCAATGAATCAATTCTTTCAGGTGATAGGTATGGTAATGATGATGGACTAAATAATAATACTGAAAATAGTTTTACCCTTGTTTTATTTGATGCTGAAGATGCAGCATTTTCAAATACTACAGAATTAGATGGTTTTACGATTAGCGGTGGAAATTCAAATTATTCTTTATCAACGCCTTTGGAATATGTAAGGGGTGGAGGAATTTACATGCAGGTAGGATATCTAAAAGACTGTAGTCCAACGCTTAGAAATTTAATAATTGAAAATAATACAGCGCGTTCAGGTGGTGGTATATATATGGATGGAATTGTTGATTCGTATACTACTAACGCAACAACGCTTGAGAATGTACAATTTATTAATAATTATGCATTTTATTCTTCATCAGCAGGTGGAGGAGCAATTTTCATGTCGGGTCTTCCAAATTCAAGTTGCGAACCTTCACTAAATGATGTAGCATTTATAAATAATAGTTCAGGACAAAATGGAGGAGGTATTTATATGTCTGGTGGATACATTGGAGGAGCAGGAATTGTATCTCCTGTAATAACCAATGCTACTTTTTATGGAAATACATGTGTTACCGATTGGGGCACAGCATTACACATTAATGCACAGGAAGGAACAGCAGATCCAATATTTAATAACGTAATTTTCTATGGCAATGATGAAGTTCAAATTCGAAGTTATGCTACAACAGGAACTGATAATCCGACCTATAATCATTGTTTAATTACAGGATCGCCAAGTACAAGTTGGAATACTGAAATTGGAACAGATGGAGGAGAAAATATCGAAGGCGATCCATTATTTATTAATCCAGAAAATGGAATTGTTGATGTACTGGAAGGATCTCCTGTTTTAAATACAGGTGATATAACTTATGGATCAAATATTGGATATTACCAAGGAGCAGGCTTATTGGCACCGGATGTAATTATTATAGAAGATTTAACCGATTTTGGAACCCTTGAGGTAGGTAATTCTTCATTAGAACAGTCATTTACTGTATCAGGAACTGATTTAGCCGATGATATAATAATAACAGCACCAACAGGATTTGAAATGTCCCTTACTTCCGGTTCCGGATATTTGAGTGAGTTGACATTAAGCCCTTCAAGTGGAACTGTTATTACAACAGCGATTTATATTCGATTTACTCCGAGTATTACAGGTAATCATAGTTCAAGTATAAGTGTAAATTCATCTGGTATTACAACACAGAATATTGCAGTTGAGGCATATGCTGGAGGAAGTCCGGTTATATCAATAATAGAAGATGCATCAATTTGTTCAAGTAATGAATTAAATGCAGCCTTTACTGCAGATGATGATGATTTATCTACAATATCATTTGAATTATCAAGCACAAATGAAACTGTAGTTCCTGTAGTCAATATGAATGTAAGCGGAAGTGCAGGTTCATATGTATTAAATATTACTCCGGCAAGTGCAGGTTTGGCTACGATTACAGTTCAAATAACCGATGCAAATACAAATACTGTTTCAACTTCATTTGACTTAACTGTTGCAAACGGGCCAACACTTTCAGTTGAATTTACTCCCGTTTCATGTGCATATGATAATGACGCATCATTTACATTGAGTTCAACAGGAGGAACAGGAACGGTTTCTTATCAGCTTAACAATTATGGCTATACTTTACAAACTATATATGATGGATTTTCAGAAGGAGATTATTATTTTGTTGTATTAGATGATGGAGGCTGCACAGATACTTCAGATGTTTATACAGTGACAAATCCAACGGAAATATCCGGTAGTGCTGAGTTAACACAGAATATTAGTTGCTACAATGATAATGATGCTATTATCACAGCAATAGCTTCCGGCGGATGGGGCGGATTTGAATATAGTATTGACGGGCAAACATTTCATACATCAGGTGTTTTTGAAAATCTTTCAGCAAACTATTATGAAGTTTATGTAAAAGATGATGGAGATTGCTATGAGTCGTTAGGATATGTACAAGTATATAATCCTGATCAAATTATTATTGATTATATTAACACTACAGATCCTGATAATGGGAATAATGGTGAAATTAGTGTTGTGGCTTATGGTGGAACATACCCTTTAACTTATGCGTTGAATTCAGGAACTTACCAAAATGACAGTTATTTCACTGGTTTAGCAGGAGGTCAATATACAGTTTATGTAATGGATAATAATGCTTGTAATATTAGTGAAGAGGTTAATTTAAATACAACCGGAATTAATGTTGTTCTTAATCTTGATCTGAAGCTTTATCCTAATCCAACATCAGAATATTTATATTTTGATGCAAGTCAAATTAAGAATGAAATTGATAAAATTGAAATATATGATCTTAATGGACAAATGCAATTAGTTTTAAATAAGGATGAGATTAAAACAGGAAAAATTGATGTGAGTCATTTAAATCAGGGTGCTTATTTATTAGTATTCAGATTGGAAAATGAGAAAGTAATTTTTGAAAAGATTATTAAAAATAACTAAGCAAAATATCAATATATAAGAAGGCTGTCCCGAAAATCTTAATCTAAATCATATTATATTGAGTCTGCCAACTACTGGCAGACTCATTATAATAAATTACTGAAATATAGTTTGTCACGCTGAGCTCGTCGAAGTGTTTTATTGAGTTATTCTTCTTTTTGGACAGTCTCTTTATCAATATAGTAGATTTACATAAACCATTTATTATTTATTTTTACTTGCAATTAAACTATAAATTATTTCATCTAAATATTGTCCATCTTTAAATGAATGTTCTTTTAAATGGGCTTCTTTTTTAAAGTTAATTTTTTCTAAAAGCCTGATTGAAGCATGATTTCCAGATATAATAACGCCGTAAATTTTATGAAAATTAGCAACTGATGTGGCGAAATTTATTACTTCATCAATTACCTTCGACATGTATCCTTTATTCCAGAACTTCTTAATAAGGCCAAAAGCTATTTCAGCTCTATTATGGATTTTTGAAATATCAAATAAGCCTCTATATCTAATATTTCCCCCTGTTTCTTTAAGAGTAAAAACCCACCAGAAAGCGAATTAATCTTTGATTCCAGAAAGAAAAAATGATAGTTTTTCACTGGCTTCTTCTTTTGTTTTGAATGGTTCTCTAATAATGAATTTTAATGAGTCTGGGCAAGAATTAAAATCATAAACAACATCAATATTGGTTTTAAGCATTTGTCTTATAATATTTTTTTCTGTCTCTAAAACCGGGAATTCTTTAAAAATCTGCTCTTTCATATGTCTATGATTATTAAGGATTTAATCTCATAACTACACAAATCAAATGCCATTAGCTTTAAGTAATATAAATATTTAAGAGTTTAACTTAGTGTAAAATTTAAAACAAAATGTACAGCAATGTACACTCATGAACAAATTCGAACACATGGCATATTTTGAGACATATAGCTCTGAATTGTCAATGCAATATTTTCAGTTTAAAGGCATATATTTACTTTTAAGATCTGAGACTTTACTTAAGACAAATAAAACTGAACAGAAAGTATACAAATTAAGTATCTACTAATATGTATTTGGATGAGATATTGATGATTAAGATAGGTTTATAGAGGGTTTTTATATAATAATGC
Source organism: Bacteroidales bacterium (assembly GCA_013138975.1). Taxonomy (GTDB): domain Bacteria; phylum Bacteroidota; class Bacteroidia; order Bacteroidales; family UBA12077; genus UBA12077. The sequence goes on along the minus strand of WTBR01000113.1, from coordinate 4,515 downwards.
AGTAATTTTATGTTAACTTTGTAATTGTTTTTCACTCAAAAAGTGAAAACAGAATAGACATATAAAGAAGAGTTTGCTTTAAGTTAAAAAACGACCAAATAATAAGAACAAAAGCAAAGCAGTGTATCACATAATGACGTGGTGCTTGGTTTGTTGTTCGTGGGTGCTTGGTCGTACCTTTAACTTGCAGACCTTGCTCCACGTTTTTTTTATGTCAATCTTAAATTCGTCTTAGGGAGCAGGACATTGCTGTTTATTCCATTTTTTATTAGGGATTAATAGCTAAAGTGTAATGTTATTATTAAAAATCAAATTATGAACCCTAAGATTAAAATTCTGTACGTCGATGACGAAAAGCTAAACTTAATGCTATTTGAGTCATTCTTATCGGAAGAGTACGAAATATTTACAGCACTAAATGGATACAGAGCGCTAGAGCTATTAGTTGAAAATCCTGAAATATCAGCTATATTTAGCGATTTGCAAATGCCGGAAATGGATGGTGTAGAATTTATTAGAACTGCGAAAGAAAAGTATCCTGAAAAGATGTATTCACTTGTTACCGGATTTTCTATTTCTTCTCCTATAATTCAAGAGGCAATGGAAACTAAACTTATAACAAAACATTTAAGAAAACCGATAAACAAACATATGCTATTGAAGATAATAGATGAAGCAGTTAACAATTATTGTATATAATTATGACACAGACTATAGATCGTCAGATGTTGTTAAATTTTGTTCTTAATGAAGTATCTGAAAAAAACCATAAGTATATTTTAAAAAAGATTGATAATGATAAAATTATTCGTTTGAGGTATCTTCAGTTAAAAAGAAAAATTGATGTTGAAAAGTATCTCGATAATGACATGTCTGTAGGTGAAAGAATAGAGTTTGAAGAGCTTTTGAAGAATGATAAAAAACTTAGAGTATATTTTGAATTGAGTAAAGACGTTAACGAATTTCTTAGTGCAATGGTAAATAAAAAAAGGAGAATTCGTTAAGATGGTACAAGATCCCATACCATGTGATAATATTTACAATGTAATTAAGGGAAAAAATTGCTTAAAATAAATTGTATAGTTTGGTTCTGCTGTGCAATTAATTTATCATTGTTAACTAGTAAATCGCCGCCAAATACAAATGCCTTTTCAAATGCATTGAAAGTAATACTGCCGTTTAGTTCATATTGATTTTTATTGGAGGTGTATTTAAATAATATACCATCGCCTTCCATTTAGTCCTCCAAAAGTTAAAAAGTCCAGAATTGTAATGCTTGGTAGTTGGGCATAGAAATATGCTGAAGTAGTTGTTTTTTTTAGGAGTTTCTTTGTTTTGTGCCTCATAGTTCTTGTTTAAATTGAATATCTTTTCCTTTTTCATAATTGGAAGTAACCGGAACAGAAAAGAGAAAATCCAAATCGTTTAGGCGTGGAAATTGAGCAAGCATATCGGTGAGTTAGCTCAAGAATGGATGGAAGGTAATTGCGAAAAGTCCATCTCTTATGTATACTTATTGTTTATGCTTTTATGTATTAGTTTTAAAAGCAATTACGACGAAAAGTTACAGATTATGAATTTTTACCATTTAAGCATTTCGAAAAAAGGGAATGGTACATAATTCACCTTTTTTTAATCAATATCATTCCGAAATACAGAAGAGATACCATCCGAAATATCATTCCAAACATTTTCAACAATTTTGCTTGCACGAGCAAATGGTAATGCTATTTTGTATCCTTTTGCAAAGGCAACTTCCTGAAAAAGATGAGCTATAACTTTATCAAAGGATTGTTCTGAAATACTGGCAATTCTTGATTCATCTTCAGTTTTTTCGTATAAATAGTTTATCACTTTATTTTTCATTTGAGGGAGTTGCTCATTTGTTATTTCATCTATTGTTGTTATCATTTTTTTGAATTTCAGTAATTAATTTGGTAAATGTACTACTATTATTAACAAATTTTTTAAGTGTAATCCCTTTCAGGGTCTCAAGAATTCAGTTTTGTTTGAATTTTCTATTCTATTTGTTTCTATCTATTTGTTTTTTTTAAATCTTTCTTTTTTTCTTTTAATTCTTCGGGTAAAAATCTATCATCAACTAATTCAATAAACTCTGATAATGCTTTTCTTGAAGCAAATTCCCACTTCCGTTCTTCGGGCACAGCCTCAAGAATAATTTTAAAGAGCTTTGTTAAATTATATTTTTTTTCTGCTGAATACCCTACGATTTGACCATTCCATTCAGGAATAATTTCTTTTATTATTTCTTCAACATCTTTAACCCTTTCTACAATATTTACTTCTTGTTCTTCGCTGGGAAGATTCATTAAAGGATTCCAATCAGATTGACCTGGATGGATTATTTCAACTTTATTTAGTGCAAAAACAATTCGGTTAATAAGGGCAGGATTTATTTCCCTAATTTCATTTATAAGAGTTTCTTGAGTATTATTCAATTCTATATTTTGAACATCTAAAACCCAAATTATCACATCAATATCCGACAATACTTTTTTGTAAGTCTCAAGATTTTTCTCTTTAGATATGAAACTATCATCTAAGCCAGAAATGTTATAAATATCAAGAAATCCATTTTCTCCTTCTAAAGTTTCTGCTTTTATTTCAATTAAGCCTTCTTCTTGATTAAAAGCTTCAGTATGGTTAATTCTTTGTCCGGCATTAAACAATGAATTTATAGTAGATGATTTACCAACACCACAATTTCCGATAAAAGCAATTTTGGAAGGAGATTCGTTATTTATTTTATCTGTTACTTCTTTCCAGATTATTTCAAAATCTTCATCAGAAATTTTTTTCTTTAAAGAAAATTTTTTGAATTCATCTTTCAAACTAAATAAGTTTGATTTTAAATTAAATTCCATAATGATTATTTTCTTTTTAATAAATTATATTGTACTCTAATTTTGTTTTTTAATTCAATGCAAGCCTTATGATACGTCATGCGGTATCGTATATTTCATTTGTTTATTTTTCAATTTTCGAAATTCAACAAATATAATATAATTTGTAAAATAGAAATATAATCTACAACACTTTTATTTGATTGAATATTGTTTCTAACAATAAATTTGGTTCTTTTAGACGATCTATATCCCAAGAATTCTTTTGTGAATTTAATATCTGTACCTGATTCTAATAGCTGAGTCGTAAAACAACGACTAAGGAGTTCAATTCATCAATTGTTAGATTTTCAGCATTGCATGATGAATATTTTCATAAACTTGCTGTGAGATTACTCGATGGTTAAAACGAAGGGCTGAACGTTTTTTATCTTGGAATTCCATAATGATTTAAGAATTTTAGATGTTTATATATGAATTAGAATTATTAAACATTTATTATTAAAGTTTTTTTTCATATATTGCATTATATAATATAGTAAAGCCTTATGCATAACATCAATACAAATTCCATATCGCACGATGAAATTACTGCTTTCGTATTAAACGAGCTCAAAGGGGAACATCGGGAAAAGATTGAAAAAGCAATTAATACCAATGAAATAATCAAGGAAATGTTTCTGCTTGAAAAGAGGCAATACGATGTAGAACGATATCTTGATAAGGAAATGAGTATTGGGGAAAATTGCGAATTTGAAGAGCTTTTAATTAAAAATCCTTCATTAAAGGAGCATTTTATATTGAGTAAAGATATTGATGAATTTCTAAACATAGAAGCGATTAGGAATCAGTTTGATATGATACATCATGAACTTTATGGAATAGATTGTAATTATGAACTTGATGAGAAACATGAAAAACTTTATAGCTCAGACAATATTAAAAAACATGACAAAGTAAGTAAAGAACTACGTCAGGATGAGAATACAGTTCCTGTAATAAAAATGAAATCTGAAATCTTTAAGATTGGAAAATGGGTGGCAGCAGCTTCGCTTGTGTTTATGATCGGTTTTACTGGTGCAAATATGTATTTGAAAAGTAAAAATTCAATGGGAAATCGCTTGTATGAAAAACATTATGAGCGTTTTAAAAATAATACAAAAAACTACTACATTAGCTCACCTATACTTAAAGCAAAAAAAATGTACTCCAAAAATGAGAGTGGCAATGCATTACTTATATTGCAAAATACACCAAGCTTATTAAACATCGAAACAGAAAAAAATCTTTATTTAGGTCTGACATTCATGGAATTAGAGCGGTATAATGAAGCAATTGAATTGTTTAAAGCAATTCAAAACGATGATGAAATGATTATCCTTTCAATATCTCAATGGTATTTAGCACTTAGTTACCTGGCTACAGAAGAAAAATACGAAGCAATAACAATACTGGAAGAAATAGTCGAGAATAAAAGTTACAAGCATAATAAGGCTTCAAAAATATTAAAGAAACTTATCTAAATCTAATACCAACCTAAGTTAGCAAATTATTATATTTTAGTACAAATTAAGGAAAGAACAAAAAGAGGAATAAGGTTTTTAATACCAATGAGACAACGATCTCGATTTAATTGATAATCCCCTCTTTA
>WTBR01000171.1 GCA_013138975.1 Bacteroidales bacterium | reverse complement strand
GGTTGCCATATCACCTACTCTTGCTGCTGGCATTCCACCGATCATTACTGTGGGTTCTCCGGGAGGTAAAATTGGACCTCCTACATGAGGCACAACCCCGGTTACCATTGGACAGGTGTGCATATCGCTTATTCTTGCTGCCATTCCCATATTTAGTAGTTTTTATTTGTTTGTTATTGATTTATAATTCAGATATTAACTTACTGTCTATGTATAAGAAAGATTCGGACTAACTGTAATTTTATTATCTATATCAGTGAACATTTGTGTTGTGTGTTTTTCAAAACTATTTCTTATCAAACCGCTACACTGTTTTATAAATGTTATAAGTTTCAAATTTATAGCTTCACCCTGCATTACCTATATTTTTTGTTAGCGATTGTTAATATTTCTTATATCATCAAATGCAATACCTAATCCGAATGTTACAATTAAACTGCTATTTTCAAATAAGTAAGCTAATCCTAATGACATATTAAAATCAGTTGTTTTAAATTTAGTGTCATTTACAATTTTCCCCGAGTATAATGGATTAAACCGTGTCATAATTAGAACACCATAATCAAAAGGAGAAAAATCTTCCAAATTATTTCCACTTTCTAGGTCATAAGCTCCAGAGTTAATAGCAGCTACCGCAGCAATATCAAATGAATAAAAAACAGAAGGCTCTTTGGGATAATTTAAGTTATTATCCTTTTTATAGAACCTCCAACTTAAGCTTGTAAAAGGACTTACTAAAACAGGAATATATGTGGCATTATTTACAATATCATATGTTATTGGATTAGAAGAAAGAGAAACTGTTCCTAAGCGAAAAGAATTTTTCACAGCCTTGCGTACTAGAAAATCATATTGTAATATTGAACTGGAAATTGCAATCTTAATTTCAGACCAATTATTTTCTACTTCATTTATTCTAAATTTATTTAATAAATCATTCTTAGGTATTGAAAAAGAAATAGTTTCTGGTGAAGCATTATCGTTTTCAAGAGTTTTTACGAGGTAGTTATTATATGTTTTTAAACTATCACCTATTAATACAGAGATATTAAATGATTGATTTCCCAAAAAATTAGATGAACATTTTTCACCCAAAAGCTTTCTAATAAATGTTATTTTAAGGCTATTTATATCTCCGTAAAACCAATATTCACTTTTCTCATCCCAGACATCATTTTCATTTAAAATCAACGATATAAAACTCTCCTTGTTTGGTTGTACTGCAGAAGTATACTGTTTTCCGCTAAATGGATATACAATACTTTCTGAAAATATTGAAGGATATTTAATTTCTATCTGGTCGCTTGTCTCAATCGTCCAACAATCTAGTTTTATATCAAAAATTCTTTCATTTTGTTTATCTTCATTAATAGATACATCTTTCTCAACTATGAAATTTGGAAAAGACACTTTGAACTTGTCAACATTTTGACCTTTAACTATTACCTGATATGAAAAACCATAGTAAAGTGTAGCATCAGTTATTATTTTATTTTGACTATTATCTATTATTGATATTTTGGGTTCTGCTGGTTTACGATAAATTTTGAAGTTTTCAAAATAGAATTTAACTCCATTTATTTTTGTATATATATTTTGAGCATTTTGATTATTTACAGTTTCGGAAATAGGTTTTATTTGGCAATTGTAAATAACTGTATTATTTTCCCTAGTTGATGCTATAACTTTAATTTTGGCAATACTAATCTCTGAATTTTCGTCTTTTATATCAAACTGTGTTCCGGGGGAAATACTATTTTGTCCTTCTATTGTTAAATACAGTGTTTGATTGTTATCCGTTCCTGTGTAAATATCTATTGGTTTTGTTACTATAATCTTTTTTTTGCCATTTGGAGTTATCCCAATTTTATCAATATTAAGTTCAATATAGTCATAAACTTGTCCATTCTTTAAGTATTTATTTATAGTGTATATATTGACACTTAAATCTTGGAAACTCATCACTTTAATAGTATCATTTGTTATTACTAGATTAAGTTTTTTTGAAACCTCATCTCTATAATAGTAGTAAGACAAATTCTTTTGATTAGGTACAGGGTATATATGATACTCATTCTTTAATTTTAAATAATCAGTATTATTACCTGATATTTCATATGGCATTGATTTTTGATTTATTGGGCAATCTATCTTGCTAATATTTGTTAGCTGATAATCTAAGGAGAAGTATATACTAAAAAATTCCTTTTTATTTAACATGGTATCAGGCAGAACTAAATCATACTCAAAATAAACTTTATTCCAAAAACTTCTATTTTTAAAACTATAGATTATTGTCGATTGGCTTTTACCTGAGATTTCTTCAAAATTACTTGCAACTTGATAATCAAAGTAATCATCAATAATTTTTAAATTTCTTATTGTATCAGATATTGGATAAGTAATAACCAATTTACCAGATATTTTATTAATTAACAAGTAATGACTTTGAGGTGTAATATCAAAAGTACTTTCATTGCTATAACCAATTTCTTTTATTAAGAAATTTGATAAATCCAATTGCCCATAAGAATTTATATAAAAAAGTGCAAGTAAAATAAATGATGAAAGTTTTTTCATTTTTGTTAGGTTTAGTTAGATTTTGTCAAAAAATGTATTACATCATTGCTAATTATCAGATGTTTATGTTTTAATCAAATTTATTATTTTTTATGTATATTTTTCCTCAATTTTAATTTATATGCTTGAAAATATTTTGCTTGATTTAACAATCACCCTAATAACCGCTAACTTATTTATAACAATAATTCGTTATATCTATTCCTTTAATTTATTTGAACCATTGCTCCTTTAAGAACAGCATTAGCAGAAGCAGTAATATCAGCTCCGGCAGATGCTGATACTTTAAAATCGGCATTGGATGTATTTTCTATATTTGTTCCTTCAATTTTTACATCACCTCCTGCTTTTAAGGTAATATCCCCATCGCTTTCAATAGATATCCCATCAGAATTCATTTCAAAGATGTTACCGTTTTCATCTTCGAGTTTAATGGAACCCTCGTCGTCACTCAGGGTGATTTTATTCCCATTTGGAGTTTCGAATAAAATGCTCTTCTTATCATCATCGAAAAGGAATTTCAGTTCTTCTTTGGTAATTATCCCCTTTTCGAAATTATCTTCTGTAGGTTCAATTGGTGAGGCTAATGCGCTACTGTGTAACATGCCTAATATAACCGGATCGCGCGGATCGTCATTAATAAAACCTACAACAACCTCATCGTCAACCTCGGGTCTGAAAAAAGTACCCCGATTATTTCCTGCATCAAGTGTTGCTATACGAGCCCATACTCCTTCGTCTTCTGTGCTAATTATAGGAACTTTAACTTTCACCCTTGCTTCTCCATCCGGATCTTCATGAATATTGGTTACTATACCAAAATGAAGTCCGTTAATTGGCGGTAAAAGTCCCGATGCCGGCTTATCGTTAATATTGTCGTATTCATCTGCAAACCATTGATCGGAAAGGCCAAATAATATATTTGTGTACCAACCAGCGCTTGCAGTTATGATATGTGATATACCTGAAACATAAGCTGTACCATTAAATCGGTCGCCAAAGCTTTCAAGCTCAATTAAATCACCGGGCTTAATATCGCTAAACCCAATTATTTTAACTCTTCCCCGAACCTTAGACATCATGCTTTTCAATAATTTTGCATCTGTCCAGGCTTGCAATTCCTCGGCAACTACCTGCCCGGAATGTTGCATTGAAAAACTTTCCAATCCTATTACATCCGATAAATCAGATGCCGATAAATTACCTATTTCTGTAACTCCGGGATCGGCTCCTTCTGATTCCACTACTTCCTGCCCGGCATAATCCCACGACTTCCCGGCTATTGAGCTTACCTGTGTCCGGGCATCCATTTCTGCTTCAAACTCTATTACATTATCTCCTTGTGCAAGTATAAAAAGAGGATCGGCACTAAAATCTGGTGCTTTTACCGATATGGAACCATCATCAACAAATACATATTTTCCATTTATATCTGCCCGGGATAAAACAAAATCCCAATCGGTACAATAGTACTGTACCATTTCTTTGTGCTCCAAATCAGTGGCTTCTATATCTAATTCTAAATCAGAATATTCGCCAAGTATTTCTTCAATAATATCACTATCTGTAGATTCTTCAAAATATCTATTCTTTTTTCCTACCGATGCCTTAACACAAACGTCTTTAAGTTCTAAAACCAGCTCCGACGTTTTTGAAGATTTAAAGTTAATGCCATGTTTAATGACAATACCCTTAAAAATCTGGCTTTCAATACCGTGGTAACCTGCATGAATTTCAATTTCAGAGCCGGGAATAAAGTCCTCACCGGAACTAAGCTCAAATTCCTCGGTAGCCATATCGCCATCCTCAATTATAAGCTTTGCGGTAGAAATTCGATTAATGGACTTATTTACAATAATTGATCCTACCCCTATTGTAGTTGGCAGTTCAGTCCCGTTAGCAAAAATCCTGAACGTCGGGAGATCTGTATTCGCCTGAGTTGATATTTCCCTAGTTGGTGGCATTTGCGTTTTTGTTTAATCGGGGTAGAATTATTTTCTTCCCTTTTTTAAGGTTTCTAAAATTGGTTAATTGGTTAATTCGAGCAATCTCTAAATAAAAGGAAGGATCTCCATAAATTCTCTTGGCAAGCATAGGTAATGTATCTCCTTCTTCAACAAGCCTTACATGGGTAATGTCTGGAGAGGTTTGGCCTTTGTCTGTCTGCTGCTCTTTTTTTGTAACATTTTCGGCAAAAGTTGCATTTACAGTAGCTCTTATAGGTAATCCGGAAGAATTGAAAAGTTTATAGTTAGTTGTTGCTGTATCTAACACCCCTCGGAATTCAAAATTTCCCCAGTTCAGCTGAAGATAGCTAGGCAAATGAGTACTTCCATCTGTATGCGTTGTCAGTTTAAAGAATTCTTTTATTGCTTCATCTACATGTCTATTTCCAGCTTCTTCTTTGTTTATAAGATCTAAAGCACTAATAGTTCCTCCCTTGCCAATTAGATCTTTATTTGTTTTACTTCCTCCTGATCCCGGCTTATGCTCAGCTGCAGGAGAAGCTCCTGTGGCATCAAATAAAAATTCGAAAGTCACCTTATCGGGTTTATTGCCTCGGAAAACTTCTGTTTTACCATCTGGATTTGAATGTTTTTCAACCAACCAATAATTACTTATACTTAAAGAATACGTAGTAGGGTTATACATAACTACATAGCTCTTCTTTTGATCTGTATAATCTTTATCTTCAAAAGCTGTAATAATTAACTTCTCTAAACCACCAGTTACTTCAAGTAAGTCTCCAAGTCCCATTAACGTTCGTTTTTATTTTTAAAATAGTCCATAACCTGCTCTAAGCTATCACTTAAAATTTGTTCCGATTCTTCTTGCTGATTCCCATCCGACGATTGTGTTTGCGTTCCTGCAGGCTCAACAATGGCTCTAATCACTAATTCTCGAATTTCTATTGGCATTTAGTAATAATTTTATTGATTAAAATATTGCTCCTATAATGTCCGTTGGGTCGACCCTCTTAAAATACTGATAGGAGAATTCGACTGTTTCTACAACAATTGTATTTTCCTGCGCATTAAAGTCTGAAATCGACCATTTTACCGGAATTGCATTAACAAAATTCCAGGCCTGAATAGGAATATGGTATCCATTTACAAGAATTACAGTAACATCATTAGGATCAAATGCAAAACCTTCAATAGAGTCTTTATACCATTGCATTAATTGAGATCCTATTAACATCCCCCTTTCCAAAACAAGATTCTGATACGTGGGTGGATTTGGTAACCTGTGCTTAAACCTATTTTCACCACCTTCATGGTATTCTTCCAAAGAGATATCCATATTAATCCCAGATACTTTTTGAAAACCAATATCAGGAATACCGAAGTACTTTGTCAACAGTCCTTCAAACCTGACAAAAAAATGAAAGCCTACAGGAGGATAAAGCAAAGCCATAAATATTAGTCTTAAATTATTTTATTAATCAAATGATAATCTGAAAATGATTTATACAACATAGTTTAATTCTCTATTGTTGATTTCTTCATAACCTTATAATAAAGCTAACATATCATCTGAACTAAAATCCCTTAACTTCTCTCAACTGCTCTTTAAATTGAGAGAAGATGCAAGGAAAAGCAATAATTTTTTAAACAATAAATAAGTTATACCAATTAAATTTCAAAATAACCGATAATTAATTTGAATTATTTCTTGCTTAGATGATTCAAAAAATCCAAGCATAGCAGTAGCTACGGTTTTATTTTTTGAAGAAATATAAGTGAAAAAGAAACGAATTATATTGGTCATTTTGGTGTTTAATTGGTATTAATTCAAGACTAAGAATTTTCAACAACTAAGCCTTCATGAGCCAGCTCAATACTTTCAACTGCGGCTTCGTTACCTGTTGAATTTAAGGTAGGCCCTTCCACTTTAGTTGGGAAAGCAGCATTTACCTTCCATGTAGTAACCGGTTCATGACTTTCATTTAATAAGCTAATGGTTAATTCTCTTCTCTCGATGCTATTAAGTTGAACTGTATTCAACCATTCGAAAAACTGATTATCACTTTTATATATACCTCGTTTCAGGGTAATATTTGAGTATTGCGGAATACCAGGCATTTTAGTTACCTGGTAATCGAGGTAACTACCTTCGCGATAGTCTATAGTTTGAAGTTCAACTGATAATCCGGATACTTCTGTAAAACCAACTCTTTGACCACCCCATTCAACCTGGAAATGGAATGACGATACAGGATAATTTTCTGCCATAATATTATTTTTAATAGTGTTTTAATTTATTTTAGTCGTTTTAATTAGCCTTTGCATTATGTGCAAGGGCTAAATTATTTATTAAGATTCTTGAAGTTTATGAGAAAATTTAAGGATAATGAACTCAGCAGGTCTTACTGCTGCCATTCCTATTTCAACATTCATTATACCATTTAAAATATCATCTGCGGTCATGGTTAGTCCTAAGCCTACTTTTACAAAGTATGAATCTTCTGCCTTAGCTCCTTGAAGAGCCCCATTACGCCAGAGTGTTGTAAGGAAATTTTCGATCATGGTTTTAACACGCAACCATGTATTTGCATCGTTGGGTTCAAAAACAACGAATTCTGTTGCTTTTTTTACCGATTCTTCTACAAAAATGTATAATCGACGAACAGGAACATATCTCCATTCATTATCATTTCCTGCAAAAGTTCTAGCTCCCCAAACTAAGGTGCCTTTTCCGGCGAAAGTTCTGATCGCATTAATAGACTTTCCTGTTGTTGGATCAACATTAAGACTCTCCTGATCATCGTTCGTTATTTTCACCGATGGACCATTTACCGCTCTTACTCCAACATTTGCTGGTGCTTTCCAAACTCCTCTTTCGCTATCGACCCTTGCATAAATACCTGCCATAGCTCCTGAGGGAGGAAGTGTTACAAAATGCTTATCTTTTATATCAGATACAATGGCTCGATATACAGAAGGAAGTGTATCTGCAAGTCCAGCAAGAGTATATGCATCAGTATCAACTACACCATTATTTTTAAAACTTACATTAATCTCACTTTCATCATAACCATAATTAAAAGTCGTTTCAAGATCAGGATAATAGGCTGCTCCGTATTTCAGATAGCTGTTACCTATTTTTCCCCTGTAAAGGGTAAAATCAGACCCATAAACATCTGCAATGGTAAACCTGTCCTGCAGTTTATTGCAATGTGTCAATGCAACACCTACAATCTGTCCATAAGCATCTAAATCTGCTACTGAGGTTGCATCCGGAAAAACTAAAAGTGTTGGTTCATCTACTTTTTCCAACAAATTTATTCCACCTGTTATGCCTCCATTGTATACACTAGCCACCAACACTGTTGTACCATCTCCTGCCTCTATAGTGGCGTCGTAGTCGCCAACGGAAACAATATAGCAGTCTCCTCCACCATTCTGAAAAAACAGTTGAATACTATAGAATAATTTAAAATTTGACGGACTTGCAATTGCCGTCGTAATCTTTCGCTCTAAAATTTCGCTAGTTAGTGTATCTACAGTATTATCAACACTTACTGTAATTGTTTCATTTTCAGGCCCACCAAATATGTTCTTAAATTCAAGCAAAGATTTTATTTTAGTAGGCTTTCTAAATAAAGCTGTTTCATCGCCATCTTCTTCAGCCTTTTCGGTATAACCGATAAAAGCCGGAATGGCAGTTTCAACACCTGCAACCGAAGCCGGCAAGGTTGATATTTCTTCGATGTAAACACCTGGAGTGTTATTTGCCATAATATTTTAAATTAAATTGTTTTATAAAATTTATATTATCAACTTTTTCTAAGCATTGACGATTTTATGTGAAAATTTCAGGATAATGAATTCTGCAGGCCTTACAGCAGCCATACCGATTTCAATATTCATGATTCCATTGAGTATATCCTGATAAGTCATAGTTTCGCCTAAACCTACTTTAACAAAGAATGCATGTTCGGGCTTTGCACCAGCTAATGCTCCTTTTTTCCATAAAGAGGTTAAGAAATTCTCGATCATGGTTTTTACTCGCATCCATGTTTTTGCATCGTTGGGTTCAAAAACTACAAACTCTGTGGCTTTTTTCACCGATTCTTCAACAAAAATGTAAAGCCTTCGTACAGGAACATACCTCCACTCATTATCGTTACCGGCTAATGTTCTGGAGCCCCATACAAGCACTCCTTTGCCGGCAAACGTTCGTATAGCATTAATTGATTTACCGGATGTTGCGTCTACATTCAAGTTCCCTTGATCTTCATGACTTACTTGAATTACAGGTTTACGTACTAAACTCAAACTTACATTTGCAGGAGCTTTCCAAACACCGCGATCATTATCAACACGAGCATAAACTCCTGCTATGGTGGCTGAAGGATAAAGCCTCACAAATAGCTTTTTCATTTCGAGCTTAATGTTATTATATAATTCTACATCCGGTGCTGTTCCAATCGTTCCTCCACTCAAAGTTGCTCCTGAGACAATAACTGCGACACCCGTTCCACTATCAGTATAAGTAAGTGTAATTAAATTTCCAACGGTACCTGCTGTCGTTGCTTTTACAGTAACTGTTCTTCCCGATGATGTTGCAGAAAAGCTTGCATCTAAACCATCCAATGCAAGAGCCAGGGCAGTAGCTGTCAGGGTTCGATTTGCCCCCTTTGTAAACTCAGTACCTTCAGTCACAGAAAAAGCTCCTACGCTAAACATATCTCCATCAATTTTACTATTGTTTTCTATTACAAAAGTTCCAAATGCAGGATCCGCCGTAATATCACCATTTAAGACTTTTTCCAGACTTGCTGCAACAGCATATTCGTTAATCAACCTTTGGTCATCAATCGTTACTTTGCCATCAGAAGTGGAATAATTGAGATTAGCGACTAGAGATGGATAATATGCGGCACCATACTTTAGGTTGTCCGAACCAATGTCAGTGTTTCTAAAACCAACACCGTCATTATAAACTGTATCATCTTCGTCTGCAATAACATCAAAAATGCTAAACCTGTCCTGAAGCCTTGTACACTGATCCAGCATGGCATCATATAAGGTTTTTCTATTGGCATTGGATAATATTACTGCCTCTGGTACAACCAGTAAGGTAACTTCATCCTCTTGCTCAACTGCTGCCAGACCTGCCGATAGTTCTACAACATCAATATTACTATCTGTAGGAGAAGCAACGTGTGCTCCTACCGAGACAATATAACACGGCCCTCCTCCATTTTGAAAGTACATTTGTAAATGGTAATATAAAGAGTAGGGTGAAAGTGTACTAGCTGCTACAGAAATTATTCTGTTATCAGGATTTGATGAGCTATTTGCCAGAGTTACTGTTAAACTTTCTTCGAATGATCCTCCAAATATCTCAATATAATCTAAAAAGGACATGATTCGTGTTGGCTTATTCGTTAGATCCTCTCCTTCATCGGTAGTAACGTTTTCCGTATATCCGACAAAGGCAGGAATTGCTGTAGCTACCGGAGCAATTGAAGCCGGTAGTTTCGAAATTTCCTCGATGTATACACCTGGTGTTTTGGGACTTAACATATTTTTGATTTTTAGTTAATTATATAAAAACATATATTTCTGCTTCATTATCATTATTAACTATTCCGGATATCTTCGGATTAGGTAAATGACTGTAAAGTTTGATTTCAGTAGGATGTGGAGGATTCGATACTTTTTTTAATTGTATATTTAGTTTTGGTACTTCGTAATAAGGGATAAGTGTTTCTGATATAAAAACAGCTGTTTCATAGCCATTTATATTTATTTCATCATCAGGCTGTAGTTGATTGCTAAAATTATAAACGTCATAGGGATTTACTGTATCTACAGTAGAATCTATAAGTTCTAACTGCTCACTTGAAAAATCAATAAGCGCATTCTTATTAACAATTATATACTTCCAGTAAGCCGCTTTCCTGTTGAATTGTAATTGATAATTAACTAAGGCTGATGAACTGTAATTAATTTCAATTAAACCAAAAACGTTCTTTTTATTTAATTCATTATCAACATATAAAACAAAATCTTCACTGGAATTATTTGTATCAGAAATCCTTAAAATATATTTTTTACCGTTCCTGACAGGTAATTTTAGTTTCTGAGTATAATATCCTAAATTATCTGGTTCAATATCTGAAAAAATTAAAACTTGATTATTCACATTATCAAAATCTAAAACCTCGAGTGTAGCTAAATCGTTTTCCGGATCTACAGCCTTATACGGAAATGTATAAGTAAATTCATTTGGTTTAAGCAGATGTATTACCGATGGAAGAATAGATTGTACATTTAAAGGATCATTTTTAAATTGAATAATATTTCCATTGGCAAGTTTATTTCCTCCAATATCTAAATCTGTTATGCTTAAAAATTCAGAAGGATCTTTAAGGCGGAAATTAAACATGAATTTTTTATCACTTAAATTAATTAAAGGAGTTCCTATATCATCAACAGAAATATATGAAACTTTAAAACCTTTTACAGTAGTACGATATACTAATTTATTATTTCTTATATAATCGGAACATTCCT
The DNA here is from genome assembly GCA_013138975.1 of Bacteroidales bacterium. Lineage (GTDB taxonomy): Bacteria > Bacteroidota > Bacteroidia > Bacteroidales > UBA12077 > UBA12077. The sequence continues at coordinate 27,150 of WTBR01000171.1, read as the reverse complement.
TTGTTGGGATAATAATTAAATCTTTACCATAACCTTTCTTATAGTAATCATGGAGTATATCTATCTCAAACAATGTCTTATAAGTTCTCATATAAGTCTAATTAATTCCTTGCGTTCCAGTTCCTTCGATACCAGGTAAAATTGCGCCTATTGCTTCGCTCTGATAAGTAAGCAATTTAACTTTGTACAAAACAGATGGAAGATATTTAGTACCAACTACAGTCCAAAAATTGTATAACTGCTCAAAGGAGTATGAATATAGCTCAACCGTCAAGCGTTTAATATCAGGATCGATACTTGCCATTACAGGGGCATTATCTGATGTAAACACATTCTTTGCTTGAAAGAATGAGATCGCATACGATAATTGTTTTAATCCTTCAACGTAATCATCTGTAGGGTCATTTGCATTGGTATCTTGAAAATTCGAAGAAATCAGTATATATAAATTCAGTCGTAATTCAGGATTGAGGTATTGAACTTTTCCACTTTCATTAATCTTTCTTGAATTCTGATCTTTATAAACTCTGTCTTCCTCAATATTTATAAGAGATAATCCTAAAGATTTATCCGGGATAGCGATGCCATTACTTTCTGTAGCGACACTTGTTAAAAAAATTCTGTTAATATCAGGATCTCCTAAACGCACTTTCAGGTATTCATTTAGTTCATTGGTTAAAAATGTAAGTGCTGTATGAATCATTTTTTATTTGAAATTAGAATAATGAATTAATGGTAATATAAAGGCTCTTTAATGCTTCGCCACCTCAGTCCCATATAAGTTTAGGAATTGATTAAAAATTTATTGAGACGAATAACAAGTTATTGAGTTTTTAAATAGGAAGCATGGAAAACAATATTGAGAATTCACTTGTTTTTTTATTGCAGAGGAATTTTATACAGCTTAATATCAGTAAATTGAGACAAATAAAAGATTGGAAAATTTACATTTCAAAAAAAACATTTAATTGATGTGTATAATTGCTTTTTCCTTCCCTTTCAGCCATTCATCTAATCTAATTATTTCGTATCCTATAGGGTTTTTGGAATGAGGTGTATAGTTGGCATAAATAGATGTTAAATTTTCTGATTCTTTATGTAAGGTTTTTTTAAAATTAAAATTTGTATCCAAAAGTGATTTTAATACCTGGAAAATTTTTAAACCACGTAGTAATTCTCCATTTCTATAGGGAGAAAGCAGTTTTCTAAAATTTTCCATTTTGTTTTCATACCAACTATAGTCCTCAAATTCGGCAATAATCATTAATTCAAGTATTTTATAACAGATAACAAAGTTTCTGTCATATTTTGCCAAATAAATTTGTTGCAAACATTTCATTGAATCGCCGTAATCTTCCTGCATAAATTTTACATTGGCTTTAAAATATAAGCATTTATATTTTATATCGTTATTTGCATTATTCATGTATAGTTTCTCACTATGTAGAATTACATCCAAAGCCTCTTTATATTCTCTTTTTCCCATATAGGCATAATAGAATAACTCATAAGCACGAATCTTAATGTGATCTTTATTTTCTTTCGTTTGCAAAGCTGTATTTGCCATTTTTAAGCTTATATCATACTCTTTTAAGTACACGTTTATTTTAGCAATATCGAGGTACACTTTAGTCTTATATGATTCGGGAAACAAATATTGTTTTTCTTCAATTAAAGCCAGTGAATTAATGGCTAATTTATGAGCTTCTATATAATCTTTATTGAAAATGCGAAATTGCATTAAAGCCTTTAAATACCAATATTTAATGGATGATACATGATTATTATGATTCACCTGATTTAGTTTATTGCTTATCGATTCCCAATTTTCCAAGGAATTCTGTTTTTTAGCGGCATCATTTATAAATCCATGAAATTCAACTAATTTCACCTCTTGATAAAAATATTTTATCTGCATATACAGATTCTGATAATCTTGATAAGACTTTATTTTTTCTCTGCACTTGTCCAATTGTTTATGTTCCCCGTTCATTTTATAAGAAATAACCATTCGGTCATTAATGGTTATTAACAAATCAAAAAATTCATATTTTTGAGCCAAGGCTTCTGCATTTTTTAATGTGTTCAAACTTTCCTCAAACAATTCCCTCTTTTTAAGAATATCACTTTGCAATATCAGATTAGTACATTTAATTTTTGCAGTATCTATTTTTTCAGTTGGTTCTTCTTCTTCACTTTCAAAAAGAAAGATAAAATGTAATAAATCGTTTTTTAATCTCCTTTTTAGCTGACTAAAAGTTGAATTGGGTTTTTTATTATAAAGTATTTTCGCACCCGAGAAATTATTTAAATTATTGCTTTTTAGAATTAAATCGAACAATTTTAGTTTCTTACATTCCTTTCCTTGCTTACTTGTATAAAATCTCCGGATAAAATCCTTTTCCTTTGATTTCAGATTTAATACAATTGAATGTAAATCTATCATGATGTAATTATTTAGCGCTGGTTAATTAATTTTTGGTTTTATTTAGTCTTTGCAAGAAAACGCCAAATACTTCGTTACTCTTGTATTGAAAACAGCCACTTACAAAAGTAAGCTCCTTGGTTTCCAACACTTCGAATTCCGATAGCTGTCGGAATGTCTTTGACCTTTTCTTATCAAAGACTTGAAAAAGGCAATTTTCTCTCTGACACTATGTGAACCAACAATTCTTTTTCACACGTAATTAATTTTCATGTTATACTCTTATGACTATTCTATCTTTTTACTTTAAAAAATTCCTTTAATGTTATTAATGCTTAAATCTTATTAAAAATGATTCCCTCAGCTATTAATCCTTAAAATCAAAGTGATTTCCTTATAATATAAATAACCTTATCGGGCATAGGTATCATTTGAATATGCTTTACAGACAAGCAATCCAATAGATCATAGTAAATAGCTACCATTATATGTCGAATAAATTCATCTATGTTCATAATAATCGGGGGATTAAAAGTGAGTTGATTAATAAATTTGATATATGAGAATTTGTAGAATTATCATTTAATCCTAGTGTATTGACTAAGAATGAAGACTGAATATTTTTGAAATTCCGAATCATTATATCACTTTTAAAGTACGCCCTTCCTTTCGTATCAATAATAGTTCTTTAATGTTCAGAGTTTAGGAATACTAAATTAAGAAATTATGGGGTTAATGTCAAGGGGGTGAGTAAATTAATAAACTATAACGGATTCTTATTAAACTTTATAAATAAAAAAAGACCTAATATTTAAGATAAGTCTTTTTAGTCAGGGTGGCTGAATTCGAACCTATGACCTCCTATGCGCCTTAATTTATTCATTTCCATTTCAGAAATTGGCTATTTCATTTTTTGTTAATCATATATTATTCAAACTTTTAATGATAATTTTGCTACCGTCGGGTTAATTTATTCTCGGATCTCCCACTAAATAATGCCCCATTACTTTTTTTAAAGCATCAGAAGAATTCTTTCCCGGCCAACCATCAACCTTTAAAGATATTCCCGGAAATTGATTCAAATATTCCTGTAATTCTTTTCCATAAGGCACAACTCCATTTTTGGAGTAAGAAATTGGAAGTTTTTCTACTACAGGTTCTTCCTTAAAGCTTGCGTCAATCTTTTTTAGTTGGGTTATTATTTTCGGTATAAAGTTCTTCTCTGCATCTTCCACCTTATTGCCTCCAAAGAAATTGGTTCCCGGACAGGACTTTGCCACATTAATCCCATTCGTTCTTTTCCCTGCTGCTGTCCACCAATGGTGATAGACAATGGAGTTAGCATCTGGGCTTAAATTAAATTTTGCACAAAGCAATGCATTGAGATACACAATTATATCCTTATGCATTGTCGTCATTTCATCTCCGCCAATATCAAAATTGCCTACATGCTCAATGCAGATACCTCCGGTATTGGCTCCTTTAATGCCTGCGGGTATTTTTGTCAAAGGTCTGCAAACAGCAATTGTACCATCCGGGAAAGTGGTAATGTTTTGTGCTATATCACTAAAATCTCTTTTGAGGTGTGAACGCTTCATTCCTTCTAATAAACTAAAGTGATTGTCGTCTTTAAAGCCGGAGTAACGGGGTTTCCAGGTGTGGTGATTTTGAATGCGTTTTATTGATCGTTTGATCGTTTGGCTTTCCAACCATTTGGCGAATTCTGCATTATCCATTAGGATAAATTGGTTTTTGATTTGTTTCATGTGAGGATGTTTTTAAGAAAATTATATTAATCATCATGAATCCAATAGATGCTTGTGACGTTAAAAAACGCCTATTACATTAAGTAAAATTGCAACTAATAGTGCAAAGGATAATAATCCCACTAATGTTTTTGTCATCAAATATGGTCCATCTTTCCAATATATCCAGCCAAACTTCATCACCATATATTTCATAATTTTTCTCCTCCCGATTGCGACTTGATTCTCCTTCATCATTTTCCCAAATAGCCTATCAGCATCTTTTCTGGAAAATGAGCCATACTGTATTTGATCTTCTATAGTACCCGAATCTGAAATATAATTTGATATCATACTACCTTTTGGCAACTTCCCTTTATAAATGTAAATAAAGTCATGGACTAATGCAGCTGCTCTATATTTTCCATCTGGTGTAAATCCCCAACTCCAGAATAGCTTTGGAATTGATGCACCATCCCATCTGAAGCCTTTGTTTACAATTATGGTTGATTCTACTTTGTACGTTTCAGATGGATCACTTGCGTTTGCACCATCTTTCATCCAAGTGTAGGAATAATCTTCTTGGAGAATGAAGTGGGTGTTGTCTATTTTTATCGCTTTAGGTGTTTTCATGTTTTTTAGATTTGATTAGTTCCTTAGATTATGATTCTATCTCTTATTTTTAGAAATCACTAGATAAATATTATTCTAGAAAATCCATGCTCAAAATATCGCTATAATCAGTGGGCCACAGACATTGATCATCTCCGATAATCCAACTGGTCTTTCCATCAATAATTAATTGTGCTTTATTTTCTCTTATTCCAAGATTATCATTGGTTATATCAATAGGCCACGAACAGAAAAAACCTTTCTTTCGGATGGTCTCACCATCTTTAGTTTTTCCATCTTTGAAAAGATTATAATTATTTCTGCCGTTCTTTTGAATTGTATTAAAATCAGCAATTGGATCATTTGAGGTTAAGCCAAAATAATTCTTCCAAATATCCTTTCTAAAATCTCTTATTTGAGGGTGAACCTCATCTTTATCAGTACTCCAAATAGCAACTCCAATCTCACTATCCCTGTTTCCTTCTAAGCTTCTCTGATTTAAATTCGCACTACCAATTATGCAATAGTTGTCATCCACTATCATGGCTTTAGAGTGGACATAAATCATGTATCGCTTATTAAATTTCACACTTGTATTTCGATCATTATCAGTGTTAATTGTTTCAATATTTCCCCAATTAGCAAAAAAACCAAGGGTTAAATATTTGTTCACATCGCACCCAGCTTTAACTATTGCTCGAATCAAGTATGATAATGTTGTCCACTGCAGATCCCTTATCCCTTGAAGAGCACTACTTGCAGGATCTCCCTCTGGAAACATTGGTAAAACTAAATAAACGTGAAAATCTTGCTTTAATCTTGCTTTTTGAAGAATCTTGTTGACTATTGTTTCAGGAATTATATTTTTCGCACCAGAATTTGTACCCGCACCAGCACCATCTGGAGAATACTTCCATTTTGAGTTGGAACCAATAAAATATTGAGATTCAATATATATAAACGATTCTGCCTTATTTATCATTTCTACATAGGCATCCTGAATGCTATGTTCTCTATCTATATTGGTAATAGTCCATTGAAATTCTTTGTATTCATTTCCTTTTTTATCGATCGTCATTACGTCTTGATCACTACCCCAATGATTCTTCGTTATAGAACGAATTATTTGAGCTTTGAAAGTTCCATTATGGTAATCCTTGCCCCATTGCTTAACAAATTTCGACGAATTAATTATTTTTTTAAATACTTCCTGAACAGCTTTGATATTTGCTGAGGAATCATCCCCTATTGCATCGCTATATGCCGGATCAAAATTCCAACGTCCAACAAATTCTCTAATGACATCATATGCAGTTGGTCCATCAACACAACAATAAATGTCCCTCCAAGGCTGTCTCGGATATTCTCTTGGATTTGACTCATTTCCTAATTCAGCATTATACCAATCGTCAATTTCTGGTTCTAGTTCTACAGGTTGCGTTTGATCGTTATAATCTTCAGCATCTTCATCTACTGGTTCCAAAACTCGAGTATTTGTTATTCTTAAAAATTCACTAGATTCATTATCATTTATGTCTATTGGGTGTTTATACCAATCGAATCGTCCTTTAGTAAGATCCAGACCACCAATAAAAACTTTAACTCCACGTTTACTATTACCTGCATTATAGTCTAAAACCACGAATTTTTGATGGTGAGACCATCCTAGATCAGTTCTTGAACTTGCGCGCCAAAGTAAATTAGTCGGGAACTCCGGATTCTTGTCATCCTTGAAATCCTTTTTATTAATGTACTCTAAATGTTTCTTACCATTGTCATTCTGTTCGTCCTTTGCAGCTACATCGGTATGATCCCAAGTATGAATGGCTATTTGTCCCCCATTCACTTTATTGTTTCTTGCCCATTCCAAAAGAATATGACCAATTGATTTATCATTACCGCCTTCACTGTGCAATATTCTCATATATGGATGAAATGACCAATCTGCGATAAAAATAAATTCCTTGGCTTCGCTTATTGCATTGTATATGTCCCTGAATGCTCCCGTAGTTCCATTCTTGTCAGCACTTGCGTTATTGTAGAATTCTATTTTATTTCCAGAATAACTTTTATAAGTGGCGTATTTTCCTGAAATACCAAGACTTTCATATTTAATTTCATTTATTATACTTGAATCTTTGTTTTCTTTCCACCACCACTTATAGTCTACAGCGCCGACAAAATATCTATCACCATATTTCCAAAAATTTTCAAACCATTCATTAGTATGTCCTTCTGTTGTATCTTTTAAATTTTCATCATAGTCAATTGCAGTTTTTAGCATTACATTTTTATTCTTTAATATGGGAACAACATCCTGAGACCAGCCTATCAAATTAGGATGAATTCTCTTATTATTATCGTCCAATGTCTGTAGTGCTCTCAACACCCATACCTCTACTGTTTCGGGATCGTACCCAACTTCAACAATTCCCTGTTGCCATAAATGTGCATACATCCGATTCCAGCGCAAAGGATCTTTTCTTTTATACACGCGCTCATAAATAGCACTATTTTCATTTAATTTCAAGGGGACTTTAGCTATAAATCTTTTCTGAATATCAATCAATACCTTTCCCATAATCTTCATTTTTAAAAACAATAAATTCACCCCATATTTCCTCAAATTCCTTATTCACTCTCTCAACTGCCGTAGGCAATGTTCTTCTCCTATCCTTCAATTCCTCAAAAATCCTTTCCATATACCTATCCATAAACTTTATTGTGATTGCTCCTTCACTTGCTACAACCGTTTCAACTCCGACCCCCAAACAAGCCTCAACCAACCCACTTTGCACCCCATAACAGGTATTAAAAATGACAATTTTCGGAATTCGTTGCTGCTGATTCGAAAACAAGGCAGCTAGCTTTTCTCCATTTACATTACTGTTTTCTCCAATGTACATTCCCTTTCGTTTATCAGAATGCGCAAGGAAATAAACCACTTCCGAGCAGTTATTTTTAAGCTGTGTTTTGAGCGAAGCAAGGTTTTGAATTTTCGATTGTGTACAATTACCCTCCATTATTGATGACAACTTTTGAAAATGTAGAGATACATTGAGCTGTTTATTTAGACTTGGTGAGTCTAGATAAATTAAGTTACTTAAACCTAATACCACAGGTGTTTTAACAATCTCTTTCATCTTTAATAATTAAGGTTCCCAAATTTTAGGAATTTCAATGCCCGCACTATTTGTTCGTATTATTTTAAGATTAGTTGGAATAAGTGTTTTAGGATCTATTAATACTCTACCAGCCTGAATTAAAACTACACCAGCTCTATCCCGTAAGGTACCTGCAGTACTTATTTTGCTGTCTCTTAGTTGATCGTAGGCCAACTGAATCCTGTTCAATATCACTTCTGTAATGGTAGTGCCATCTTTCAATTCATGTAACAATTCAGAATTTCCTTGCTCTTGTATTAAAACATCCCAGACGAAAAGTATATAGCCCTGGCCAGCAGTTTCAATTGCTGCATGCCGATTTGTAAACCCATTATCGACATGAACTAAATAATTTCCAGCCATATCGGCCGGATTCACATTTGTTAGGGGGTAATATCCCATGGCATCCGTTGGTGTTCTATTAACCAATCTGGTGAAATTACTTCCATCATTGTCAAATCGTCCCATTATTTGACCTGTCTGAAGTGAGTAGGCCTCAATGTGAGAGAAGATGGATCTATCTGCATTTGTTGAATAGCTTACATGTAAACTTGGTACGTGAGGAGGTATTGCATCCTGCCACCACCCAGGAGAATACTGATTATAACCACCATTGTCAACAATTTTAAGTGGGTTTGATTCAAAATGTTTGTTGCCTTTAATGAGATCATAAGCACCGTCTCTCAACCGTATACCGTACAGATGAAGCGAATAGTCAGCCAAGAAATTACCTGATGAATCTAGCTCAAAATAATACCAGAAATTCCATACTTTTTTATACTCTATATAGCTATTTGAATACCGCAACATAACTACACCATAGGAATTCATTAATTCATTGAGAAGTCTGGCCATCTTTGTATTTACCATGGGATAGAGGTTGCCTTTCTTTATTTTATAAAGACTTGGGGAGTTAAATTGATTTACATTCAAAATGGGTGCTGCTATTCCGGATGGGACATTGAATGAAACATTATCTGGTTTTGGATCTAAAATAAATAGCTTATCAAAATTTAAATCAATACACCTCCATTTAATAATTCTCCCGTTCTCATCATGAATCCATGGAAATCCATGATACCCCAATTTACAAGTTGAATCTTTTCGTTTAAGTAATGTCCTCCTATTAGCGGAGGCATTAATAGATCGATTATTTTTAAAATTATCTGATTGAATCTTGACACCTCCAGTAAGAATATCTGGTTCATTCAGCCTATCCACAATCTCTTTATCAGGACATCTAATTTGAAAGCCAAAACTTACTTGTGCAAATGATTTAAACATCTTTTCGAAAGCACCAGTATTATACTCATCCGAATCATAGTCAATTCCACCGTATTTCTGCCCTGTCTCATTTCCGGTAACAATTCTCGATGTTTTTCTCGGAAGTTGCAGCGAAATGGATTGCCCTATTTGTGAGAAATCAGATCTCACATTAATCAAATTCTCTACAATCGTATTTCCGCCTTTTGAATGGTTCAAGTGACGCACCCCTATCAATGCATAATCAGGATCATCACTACCTTCTATATGCTTCACACCCCAGTTATACAAAAGTTCAATAGTTTCATATGTCGCCCAGTTAATATCTCCTGGATTTACAGTTAAGTGATTCTGATTGGTTGGATCGAAAATTGTCCCCATCCATGGCGCACCATAAAACTGTCCCCAACTTGTTGGAAACTCCTCCCACATCTTTTTGTTGGTAGCATAAAATTTTCCATCAATGGACTTTGGGTTCACCTCATTTCCATGCTTATCTTCCAATACGTCTTTCTCTCTTGATAGTGCCTTAAACAATCGAATCGTTTTCCTCAAAGATTCTGGCTCAGGAGTTTCATTCGTCAGCTTTACCTTTCCTTGAATTGGATTCTCGTTCTCATCGTACAAACGAACTTCCATGCTCCCTGCTTCTTCGTCGTAAGCCAAATCGGGAGTTGGAGTACTTGAATCGTCGGCCATTTCCAAGCTATAAATTCCTGCAGGAATGTTGTCGAGAATACCAAAGCCCGATTCATCTATTTCAAGATAGAACTCGCCTTCCTGAACCTCTGGGCGAAAACCAATTGCTTCTAGCCCCATTCGCACAGCATATGAATACGCTTCTTCAGTTTCATAGTCCCTTCTTTCGGGAAACTCAGAACGATCTATCGCTTCTGGATCAGGCGGTAACCTATCTTTTAATAAATCATCCATTGCCGACCATGTATCAAAACCAACAATTTCATCAGGGGTTTCTTCATTCAATTTATTCTTCTTGAACTTTATAACCTGTTCTTTAACTGAAGTACCAAATTGCCCATCTACAGCACCACAATCATATCCCAACATTTTCAACCAAAGCTGGAGCGTAACGACATAAATTCCCGACTTTCCCGAAATTAATTCGGGAACATCTTGTGGTACCGGCGGTATCAATTCTCTTAAATCCATATTACATCATCATTTCGCCATAGGCGGTGAAACTTTTTATCTCGTAGCTTAATTCACTTTCGTGCTGCTGAATAAAGACATCCTGATACTTGAATGTCCCTTCCCAGCTATCAGCACGAAAACGATCTTTACGCTTCACTATCTTAGGTTTTGGAATCCAGCCAAATGCTGCAATCTCACTTCTGGTGCCTTCATTTCTAATTACTGAAAATGCATTCTGTGGCTGCGACCATACATCCTTATCGGTACGGATTAATGCGTTTAGAACAACTGTATATTTAGCTTCGCCTCCTATAAAAACAATCGCTTCAGCAATCAATTGATCTTCATTTTCAATTGTCTCAATTACAAAATTCTCATCCTCGTTTGTTAAGTCAATGTCACCTATTCCTATTTCGAATACATATCTGGCTGAATCTCCATCTTTCACAGTCGTGAGTTCTTCTTTTAAACTATTTAGAACTGTAGTTGGAGTGATTGTATAAGACAGTATTTCTATGGGTTCAGGAACTGAGTCGATCTCTCGCTGGATCTTCACCTTCAGTTCTACTGACCAAGCTTCTTCGATGCCTTCCAGAATTTTTATCTCCGGATAGCAAACATCATTTCCGGCATATACAGACCTGTCAAGCCCCAGAGACAAATACCCTGAAGTCTTTTCCTGTGCTACGGCATGTAACCTTCTGTTGTAGATGGGATCTTGCCATGACAATTCCCGATAGGTGAATGGTTCGGCACCATATCGTGTTTCAACTTTACAGCTTGCCCGAAGGACAGCATCATTTTCTTCACTCAAATCAGGATTAAAAGGATAAAGTTCTCGTGGCAAAGGTACCGGTCTCGGATACCGAATATCGTGTGCCCATGAACCTTTTCTGCGGACAATCCCTGTAGAATCTTCTGTCAACATTGCCGTTCTGAAGCGCATCATACCTCCCGGTTTGCCCGAAGCATAAATGTGGGATGCACGAACAGCTAAGAATGGATTCATATCTAACAAGTTTACCGGACTTTCGTCTATATCTTCCATGCCTATTTTTCTGGATGCAGGAAGCAATGTTCCTGGCTCGAAGACTGACAATTCTTCCTTTCGAGTAAAATCCTTGAAACGTAAATCGCGTGTCATCTCCACCCAATTTTGATATCCTCCATTTTTTGCTGACATTCGGGAGGGATGGTGCATACCTGGTGCGATACCTGTGAACTTATAGTTCAGACCCAATGCGCTTCCTGCCGCCGGAACTTTAACTCTAACAGAAACCTCTACGCGATCTAATTCGCCAGTTTCATCTTTAAGCCTTAATACATATATTGTTGTTACATTTGGGACTAGTTCATACTTATATTCATTATTATCGTCTTTTTCAATTCCTTTAAGGGCTTTGAAACCTTCTTTTCCCTTCTCAGAGAGTTCTAGTACGGCAGCAGCCATGGCATTCTTCCATTTAAGTACGGCCATTTCTCCCTTTTCAATTATTTCAGGCTCAATGCTGGCATTATAAATTATTCCTACGGAATAGTCATTATCTACCACAGGCTCAAAAGGATCAGATAAGGTGCGTGGTTCATAATACACTTTTCCGGCTAATAACTCTGGTCCGGCAAGCATCGTATCACTTAATGGTGTTTTTACCATAAATTCTAATCGGGGATCCGGAATCATTGGATGAGCAACAGAAAGACTTTGTGGTTTTGTTTTCATTACACTACCCTTTCTGGTTACACTATCCATTAAATAATATGTACGTTGACCAAGAATTGATGAAGGATTCATCAGACTTGCCCTTAACAATGGTGAGGTATCAGTATTTAATCGTGTTGTTTCTTTCGCTACCCATTCCCAAACTTTTACCTGTAATTTTGATTCATTTTCAGTATTTTCTGTCGGGAAAAGAACCGTTTCCCAGCTGTCTCCTTTTTCAATTCCAAGCAAGAAGATATTTTTTGACGCCAATACAAATTCTGAATTCGCATTTCCAGTTGATGTTCCCTTAGCAGGAAGCCAGAATTCAAGTTGTACTCGCACCTCCTGAAATTGGCCTGTATCGAAATTAAGTACATACATTTCTGATGCCACCGCATAAATAAGATCACTGATTTTATCGATTCCAAAGCCTTTGATTTCCAATAGCATGTTCAAATTCGTCATTGACCCATTGTCGACAATCCATTTCTTTATGCGATCAATAACCAATGTTCCTATTCCGTAACCTTCTTCTGTGATCGAATAACCACCTGGCGCATCCGGCACTTTGGCTCTGAGCTCTTCTTTCGAAAGATTATTTACCCATTCCAATACTTTTTCTTCTACTTCCATGGGAATATAATCCAGTTCATCAACTGATTTCAATCCCTTCCAATCAATGAAGACTCTAGGAGTTCCTGCTAATTGCTTTAACAGATGAGATGATTTTTTAACAGGAACAGTAACATTGTACAAAGCGTGTACAGGGCTCATATAAAAATATGTCCCAACTTTGGCCTCTTCATCTTCAGTTGGTAGCTTGATGCTGTTTTTATTGGGTACTAATTCAGTGGCAGCCATCAGGTTTTTGTCTTCAACGGATTGAATTAGATGCGTCAGGATCGTATGAGTTGAACCAAATGGAATTCCTAAGGCAGTATCTTCATTTCCATTCAACTGCCAATCCCTGAAACTTAACCACCCCGGTTCAAAACCTACTATTGAAGATGTAAAGGGTACTAATTTCTCATAACCGGCTGGATCTAAAACCACCTGATCTAAAACGGATTTATATTCGGAAAATTTAGGCTGATGATCGAGTGAAAATTGATTTATTTGCGAGAGGTTTAATAATCTTGATCTTGGGATTCTACTTTGCGATTCAATTACGCTGTCACTTTCGGTGCTGTTCCCTCCATTTTTATTACTCAGAAGTTCGTTTAAACGTTCATTGGCTTGCGAAGCAATAAACTCTGTCGTATCCGTAATAAAAGGTATTGCCAATCGATACCACTCTTTTGAGCTAGTCTTTCCTGAATCATCATAGTCATCATGAAAAGTCGGAATAGCAACCAAAGCCATTTGCTGTTGTCTCCATAACTCTATTTCTGACCTGTCCTGAATTCCTTCGGGACCTGGTCTCAGCCAAAATGCTTCTGTCGCATCTATAATCATCAAGTCGTTCTCTGTTACGAGAACTTTAGCAAGCTCATCGCCCAAAGCGCCTAAAAATCCTTGTTCAATTTCGTTCGAGGGTTCGAAGTTTACTTCAATGTCTTTAAACTGTTTGTCATCTTCTTTCTTCTTTTTACTATGGACAATTGAGGCGGATAAGACTGTTTTATTCCCTCGAAGTAGTACTTCTTCAGTAAAACTTTGGGGTGATGCAAATCTGATATTTTGAGGAGCAGTCCATTCTAAAAGCAACTCTTCTTCATCCTCCTTCTGTTGAATAATTTTATGTTTTGCCAAACATGGTACTTCAATCATCCCTGATAATCCATCATTCTTATTTTCTATATATTTCGGTCTAAAAAAAGCACTTCCAGTTGTATCCAGGCGTTCTCCCGATAAACTCGCTTGTCGCAATACAAATTCAGTTTCATGACTTAGGGCAGTACCGTCCTCTAATGACCACGAAATTAGGTTTTGAAGCTTCAAAATACCCGTGAGCTTTATTTCTAACTTCGAGGGTTGATCTTTGAACACTCCATAATGGACTACTGCCGAAAGCAAATCGGGTGTTTCTATTCCTGTTTCAATAATAATCTGTGCACTATTTAATGGTGCTGAGCTTACTTTATCTACCGAAGGCGGATCCACAATATCAAGAGAAATATACCCATGCAGCCCTGCTTTATTAGAAATTTTCCATCCAGGAAGAAGTTCAAAAAGGCCAATTTCCTCACCTTCCTTTTTATTTATAACAAGTGATATTTTTCCCGGGCTTAATTGAATTTGATCTATTTCATTTGCCAACAATGAAACCAAATGCGTGTTGGTATCAAGTGACATCACATTTATTGTATCCGGGTTTAGAAAACTTCCTGTCTTCTTAATTTGGTAGTTAAACTGCAAATCGACCAAGGCTCGCTCTACATTTGAATCATGAGCTACTTGAATTCTGAATCGTAAATTTGAGACATTGCCCGAATCTTTTCTTTTCAGATAAAGATTTCCTTCTGTTGCAATTAATTCACCCTTAATAAATTCTTCTGATGGAATCAACTTGAATTCCAACTGATCATCACGTTCAATGCCTTTAAGAGTATTTCCATTTAATTGTATGGGCAACTGCCAGGTGCGTTCCATAAATAAAAAGGAAACCTTCATTTTTTCTTCATCCAAGCCTAAAGCTAATTCGGTACCTTCTTCATTCCTCTCCATCCGAACTGATCCGGAAATCATTGGGAACGAATCTACTTCGCTGGATGATGTAGAGGAAAGATCCGGACTCTTACCAAACAGAGGCCATAGTACATTTCCTGAAAAGCGTTCTAAATTCCACTTCCCATTTTTATGCAAAATCGTAATTTCTACTTTTTGACTTTCAGAGTCAGCCATTTTGATCGATGAATCCCTGAAATGCAATACACCTTCCAAATGGATGGCAGATGGTAGGGTTGGAATGGTATTTTGTGATTCCAAAAATTCTACCCTCACTAAGCTAAACAATTGAAATGAAAGCCCCCAATACTCTACATTACCGATGGTACTCCATCTAAAATTTCGGAGTTGTTCATCCTGTAAAAAATTATTCCCTACATCATATACCCACTTGTCGTTTTCAATAAACAATGGTAATCCAGAAAAATTGAGCTTTAATTGACTAATCTCCGTTGACAGATTAATTTCCTGATGTGACCATAAAAACACTTTCTCCAGACTCGATTTCGCTTTGTTGAAAATCATCACTTGTCGACCAACCTTATCGTTTTCAATTGCAAACGAAATATTCCCACCGTGATCTACCGTTACCTTTTCATTGTTAATTTCCGACTGAAATGGTAAAAGTGTTCCCGCTTTTATTTCAACAGGCGTGTTCTCTTTTTTGGATGGAGTTAATTTAAAACCATTTTCAGAGCCTTCATACTGCACATTCATAAATGCGCCTGGCCCTTTTAACAAATCGTTTTCAGGGATTAATTGCAAGTCGCCTTCTGTTGAATCCAATGTTAATGAAGCCGTTCCCTGTAATACATTCAAATTTGCCTTACCTGCAAAATTCTGATCTTTAAATAGATTTTGGACAACAACGGCTTTATCAACAACTTTAATTATTTCTTCGTTATCGAAATGCAAGCCTGCCTCTAACAATAATTCTGCCCGTGATTTGGTTAAAAGAGACATCTGCGTTAAGCGCTCTTTCCATGATTTACTTTCGGACTTAGAATCATCATTTTTCGCACCGTCCTCAGTCGTTCGCAGTGCATTCAATTCGTCGAGAACAGGAATATCATGTCGCCAAATCCAGTGAATATTACCACCAACCGGAAGTCCATTTTCTATCCTGATTTCTGTATCCTCCAACAGTACCAGTGAAATTCCGGGCAATTCCGGAATAATCCAATAATAAATTGAGTTTTGAATTTCGCCGGATAATTGTGGAAGTACTTTAAAGCCACCCTTAAGAATGGGCACCTGCCAGTTGGATCCGGGACTCAAAACGATATGAGAATTTTCTGTTTTCCCCAAACCTAATGGCATGTAAGATCTTTTTGGGCTTACCGCTTCTTCCGGGGTTTTACGTGGATCGCCATACAAAGGAAGACCAGGAATCCATTTTAGGGAAGCTGGCCTAAACCAGTACTCAACTTGTTGAATCTGTGTTTCTGAAATGATAATTTCCGTTTCATTTTTAATCCACCTTCCTTCATTCAAATGAACACCTTCTGTTTTTCCCGGCTGATATGAAATTTTTACCTTGAAACTGGTTCCAGATGCATTCGGAATAAAATCTTTTTCTCGAATGAGCGATAGACCAACAAAATGATCATCTGTTGCAACAGTAATATCTTCAACAGGTAAAGGAAAATCTGGTGGACTACTATCAAAAATATTTTTACCATTTTCAGGTGGTAGGTAGACAGGTAAAAAATCCTCCAGTCTCAGGTTTGGTTCTGAAATTACACCATCAATAGAATTGCAAACCAGCTCATCGTCTTTATTAAAAAACGAAAACGAAACTTCAAAACTATCTGCATTTAACAAGAGCAATGAACTGTATTTTACTTTACTGATATCAGGGCTTGCCGGCAGTTCATCTGATTCTTTTACCCAAGGCACTTCGCTTAACCTTACCAAACCTTTAAATATTGACTCTGAAGAGGTTTGAAGTCTTTTTTCCAGAATATTGCTTCTTTCAAGTATTGGTAATTTTAATGCACCTGTATCTGTCTGAATCCATGCTTCCACAATTTCATCTTCATAGCCGTATTGCCCGGCAAGTTCTGCTATTAGTTCCTGACTATCATGCTCGATGCTCGCCTCAAATTCACCTGTCCATAAATTCTCATCGTTGTTATATCTATAATTTAAATGGGCATTGTCTTCTTCCTTTTCTCCTGATTTACATTTGATGGTTTGACCGTTGTTCAGGATCAATATTTCCTGAAAACCAATTCTTGCCGCTCCTCCTGCCGCACCTCTAATCTCTCCTTCAAACAGAGTTTGATCGGGAACAAATGATAACGCTCCATTTTTCAAATGCCATTTAACGGTACGAGACATAATGCTTGATACCAAACCAAGTCCAGGTGAATCATTTGTTGGGATACCATTATTATCGTTTTCTTTTTCTTTCGTTTCAAGCGTTTCATTTTCTACCTGTTCTCCTACCTGTTGTTCCTCTTCAATATTTTCTGTTTTGATTTGTTCGGTTGCACAGATTACATTGGTTTGGAACGTTCGTAAACTGTTCAACCAAACCGGATCATTTTCTATTTCGATGAAATAGGTGACTTGCGAAGACTGTAGCTTACCTAACCTGAATTTCCCTATCAATATTTCACCTTCTGCTTTCCAAGGAACTTGATTTCTTGTCTGAATTGTTAATCCATCCGGGCTAAAAGTCAATGTGTCGCCTTTTTGTACATTATTAAACCCCAAATAATTACTGAATAGGTCTTTAGGTGTTATTGGTAGGAAATTATCCTTTTTTTCTTTGTCATCATCATTGTTGTCGTCATCATCATCATGGTTGTTATCGTCATCATCATGGTTGTTCTGAACTCCATCTGTGTTTGGTATTTCTATTTTAACGCTAACAAATGAAGGCCATTCGGTTTCACTTTCAATTACTACTGGAATATCAATGGCTGTACCAATGAAATGCCAATCATTCACAGGGTCTGTCAATGAATCAAAAGGAGAATCTAAAATACAGGATACTTCAGGTGATTCTTTTGCGAAATATAGGTGCAGTATACTTAAATCATCGGAAGGTAATTTTATCGTTAAATGATTCAATTTAATTAAACCCGATAATGTTCTTGGCAAGGCGATACTCTCCACATTCTCAATGATTTCTTCCGTAATTCTTTCGCGTCTTAATACATCAACTGCTACCCACTCATTTGCTATTTTATCTGTCTTCTCTTTTTTTCCTTTTTTCTTCTCTTTTTTATCTTGCAGTATTTCTTTGATTTTAAGAAACGAAAAATCAGCATCCCAAGAATCATTGAGGCTGTGAACGAACATCTTTTGATGACTTCCTTTACTTTTAGTCTTATTATGATTGTTGTTAGCCATGCTTACTCCTCCCGGTCTTTCTGTGTAATATGATTCATTGATACTCTTTCGTAACCATATCCTCTTAAACATTTTAATTGAAAATAGAAATCCTCTTTTTCCTCATTCAACCACAACTTCAATTCTTTAGAAACTTTAAATTTTAAAAGTAATTCAGGATTATACCATGCTTCAAGGAAAATTGGAGGAGTTATTTCACTTCCATCATTTAAATCAACTTCAGGTTGCTTTTCAATTTTGCCTTGCTTAGTTGTTTCCATAAACAGATGGCTTGCTGCCGTTGTAAGATTAAAGGACGCAACATTGGAATTCGTATTATCATCACCTGGTGGAATTATTTGCAGGTATGCTAATGGAATTACTGTACCTCCTCTGCTTATTTGTAATACATATTTCAAATCGAAGTCCCAGAGCCGTTTAGCAAAAGGAGCTTCATTTTTCCACATTCTTTTCTGATGCTCATCAAGACTTTCCCATACGGATGGTACTTTCCACCAAATTTTTATCTCATCACCATTCAGGTTCCAACCCATATTATTGTTGGAAATAGTTGGGATTTCAATAGGTAATGATTGAACTTGGTCTGTCATTTTTACCTTTGAATCCACATCATCTGTTCTGGTAAAAGCGGCCAACCTAAAAGCATAATAAAATGGAAGTTTAGGAATTCGAATCAGAGTTCCTTTAGGTAATAATAACTCTGTAAACGGATGACCACCCAAGCCTGCTTTGGGATCTAATTCGTTTTCGGTCAACCAACTTGGTTCTGCCTCTAACATTTCCTTTTCTGCGTTGGTTAATGCAAACTGTTTGTCATTATCATTATGTTTTTTGTTCAACCAATTTTCGTCTGTATCCCACCCACTCCATTCTCTCCACTTTTTATTCACTTCTGCATATAAGCTCCAAGCCATACCTCTGTAACCTAGCCTATTCCGCATGGTTTCATTCGACTGTACCATTGCTTCTTCTTCATGCTCTCTCAAAAGCCACTCGGAACATTCGATCTCCTCTCGTACAGAATTGCCAACAAATTCAATGGTAGGTACTTTAGGCACATCTATTCTTGGGAGTCTTATTAAAATTGCCTGGTCACTAAAATCTTCCTCAACTTTGTTAAGCAATCCTAACTTCTCATAAAGTGGGAAATACCTGCTGATCCGTTTAATTCGATAGGCAAACCTTCGAGCCAGTGGCTCTTCTATTGTTAGTTGAAAAGATATCGTGTCATCTTCATTGACGGTTCGTGAGATATCTCCAACTTCGTTAAAGAAGGATACCCCGGTTGTTATTGTTCTTGATTCGGATGTTGAAACACCGAACTGCTTGATGAATCTGTCTGCAAATGCTTCATATTTAATCTGTGCCTTCTCATCATCAATCCCTATTACTGGGCCTTCCAATGCTTTCATGGCAACAAGTGCATTTGCAAAACTTTCGAATGAATCTTTCTTTGCTTTCTTTTGGTTCAGTTCTCTTTCCTCTTTATCCGCTGCCGTGGAGAGCAGTTTTCTTTTAGGCAGTAAGCTAATGCGGTAATAATGCATCGGGGTTCGCTTATCACTATTTAAAAGAACTTCTAGCCCAAGATCGTAAAAAAGATCAAATTCATTCTCTTTAAGCAGATCTTCCTTGTTTTCTATATGCTTGTGTGTGCGATTAACATAACTATTTAACCAAGCCTCCATCTCTGTGATGTTCATTAATTTTTTATCGGCATAAATGGCTAAATCTACGGTTCTACCCATGCGCCGTAAGAATCCCAACCCGGACGGATCCTTCTCGTCCGAATAATTTTCCAGAATTTTATTGAATGAAACTTGAGCTTCCTCTGCTGTTGAAATCCCTCCCCCATGAATCTGGAGTCTTAAATTATCGTCAGCTACAATTGCGTTGAGTAACTCTTTTAATCGTGCATGAATGAACAAACCTGAGCTAAAATCAGCGATACCATCTGTTGGCTCAAGGGCCATAGCTTCTCCCCAATTCAAACTCCCCTCTATACTTGAATCTTCTGAAAGAAAATTCGACGACCATTTTTCAAAATCAGCAGTGTCGTAAGGTGAATTCCCATACGCTTTAGGAGAAAGAATTTCCATAACCACTTGCTGGTTGTAATCTTTTAATTCATCAGTCGAAACCAAATCTCTATCCTTTACATAAACCTCATATCCTCCGGTAGGAAACTTAAATCCATCATCAACAAAATTATTATGGATCATCTTGAAGCTTACATCTCTTCTTTCCGGATTGCCTGATGCCTTCAAGTTATATTTTGAAATACTTGTGTTTGCAAAAGGGTTCATAAGAGGTGTCACTTCTGCCCTTATTTCTGCAGCAGCAACCCATTGAATAGCTTCATCCGTAGGTGTCGGGATTCTTTCAAGATAAGCCATTGGTTTTTTCTTCGTTGCATTAACCATTGTAAAATGCTCACATCTAATTAACCTGGATGCATTTCCCTCGGAGGAAATCGCTCTTACATAAAATGCATGAACTTGCCCGAATGACAATACACTAAGGTCAATCGATATATATTCCTTATTTTCATCATTGATTATACCTATCAATTGCATTCCTTTCGGAGAAACAATAGGATTATCATCTCCATCACCCAAATCATCTAAATCATCCCCAAGGCCATAATATCCTGTTGTGGAAAGCGGCAATGACTGAGACCATATTTCGTAACGTACCGTACTTCCTGTCCATGTAGACATTTCTTGGCTTGGCTCAATTGTTACCGAGAATTGCTCATTGTCAACGACATTTGGACTAAGATCTACTTCATAATGAACAATTCCTTTTTTCGGTGCAGGAGGCGGTTCTAAATGCTTTCTTGTTGTCAAGAATTCCAGTTTATCCGATCTGTTTCCGAAAATATCAATTGCGGTTATTGAATAGATTAATTGGTCTCCAACCTCTGGAGCCTGCGGTGGAAGATTTCCTTCGGCATCTGATTCTAAAGTTTTAGATGCTTCGTAGATGTCCAAAAATTCAAACCTTGGAACGGCGAGATAAAAATTGCGATTGCCCGATCCTATGTCTACCATCGCCGGAAGATAACCTGGCTTAACTTTCCAAGTATAGAAATCATTACTTTCTGTTGAGTTTGAAAGGTTTGTTCTCTCTACTTCATAATGATTAAAAAACTCAAAATGTTTACTTTCTTCCTGCAAGCCGGAAGCTTCACCCTCGGACATGTCGTAAACTTCACCATCGTCTGTAGCACATTCAAATTCCCATGAGAAGTAGATACCCTGTTGATCCTGAAATTCCAGTAAATTCTTAATTCTATATTTAGTACCATCTCTGTTAAATCCAATACCTGAATCATCCGGAGTAATCTGCCCATTAACAATTTGACTCTTATTTACCTCTTGAAATCTATTGTTCCCAAGATTTATTTTTAATGATTTCAAATCAATATTGAAGTTATCTTCATATCCTTCCTGGATATCGAATTTCAAGGCTAATCCACTATTTTTTAATATGTCCAGATCATTGATTCCACTATCTGTATTTGTCCATTGTTGGAATTGATGAATCAAAGTACTTATTAAACCACCTCTAATCCCTTTCATGTTCTCCATGCCTTTCAGAAGATATTTTCTTCTGGCATAAATTTTATTCTTCTTATCATTGGGAGTATCTGATTCTAAATACGATTCCGGCAAATCGGATGTGTAATTATCTCCAAACATGTAGCTCATTACCTCATCTCTGGATGTAATTTCTTCCGTCCATCGTGTTTGAGCTAAGCACAGTGCTTGCCAGGAAAGCGCATCATCTTTTTGCTTATTGCATGCTTCTTCCAGAACCATATCATATAGGCTATCGTCTGCGGAAAATTTAGGGGATCGAACATCTGGTCTTAATTCCAAATCATCGTTCATTCCATCTTTAGCCCCTTCTTCAGATCGCACTCGCCAATCCGCAATTAACTCAGGCATTAACGCCGGGTCTTCTGTAATTTGATCTATTAACTTATGTTCTTCCTGTACACCTTTGGGCTCAAAGAAAAGATTGCCTACAGGAAAGGATTCTCCATCAAGAGTCACCTTATTATTCCAAGGAATCTCAACCGAAATTTGTCCATTATCAGAATTTAATGGATAGGTATATTGATCATCTATTTCTACATTTTCCAGATCAAAGGTAATTTCATAATCAGCTACTGATGAGGATATATAATTCGGAATATTATCATCATCTGTCTCTTTTTTAGTATTCCTATCGGGGGAAGCAAACCAAGAATCTTCTTCTGGTAATAGAAGTATATAAATTGAATTATCTTTTCTTACAGACAAAGTTCTCCATCTCGGCACCTGGGTTTTTATAGCAGGTAAAGTAAAAATAGGTTCCGGCAAGTAACTTAATTTTTCTTTATAGTTTTCTTCATTACCGGCTACTGTCACACCCTCAAACACTCTGCGATGAGCCTCATAGAGTGCCGGAGTATTCATGGCAAATGAAACTTGAGCTGACATACTAAATTTCCAGATCCGAATGGAAGCAGATGCATATCCTTCCAATCCAAAACCCTGTTCTGTAATACCGAAATCAACTCTGGCGTTCACAATAATAATAATGGATTGGGTAATGTTGAATTTTATACGAACCCAGAATATTTTGAAATTAATTGATAGACTGATCTTAATGGAAACTAAAGCGTTGACTCCAACGATTCCATAAAGGGCAGGATCATTTCCTATTCGAGCCAGGATCATTCCATATACTCCTATATAGATTTTAATGTCTATAGCAATACTTCCAATTCCAAAACTGAAACCAAAGCTGTATTTATTATCAATTGCTATTTCGAACCCAACTCCTACAGTGAGTGAGTTAGATGTTGTACGCATCAAGAATCCTGCTTTACCTTTATAAATGCCCAGCGGGAATGTTAATTGTCTTGGCCAACCCAATTCCAGTCGAAACAAATCCGGCTTGGTTTCGAGTACAAAAGAAAATGGGTTTTGAATTAATGATTGAACTATGGCTGGTGGAACTCCTTTAGGTGGTGTTCCGGTTGGATCGACTACATAGGTTGCCAATAAATGTTTGTTTCTTGCCGAATAATATAATAGCCCGATTACGGAAGGACGTAAGCTACTTGATCCATTTTTCAACTCATCCAATACTCCAAAGATCCATCCGCGCATGGATATTAATACAGTAAGGTCACTTCTCAATCCTATAATAACATCACCAACTAAGGGTGATGGTTTTTCTCTGATTGTTTTTTTACGAACTGGCTTTTTAACTCCTGGCGCAGGCAATTCTATCTTTTTAGCAGGTGGACTTTTTTCTGATGGCAAACCATAAGTTAACCATGCAGAAACAACAACGGTCCATCGTGCATCATCACCTTCTAAATCATCTACCCATGATGATGGAAGGTGTGGGCCAATTGCCATGGTTCCTTTGGATGGATTGTCAATAATGACATTTGGATTATCCATGATATCCAATGTTTTTCTCCAACCAAATCCAACTCCTAAATCACGTAAATAAAATTCATCTACAAATTTGATATTGATGTCTTGCCATTCAGCATAGATCATCCAAACACGTAATTTCTTATTATCCGATTCTCTTAAAACTGTTGCAAACTCAAGTAAAACTCCAATTTTTACTGTTTTATTAATCGTGAGTTTTCCACTTCCTTTAAATCCTTTCCACTCGGGTGTATCAATGTATTCCATAGATCCGGAAACTGCCAAGGTAGGTTTAAATGAAAATTCAAGACCGAGATTCTCAAAGTTGATCTGCGGCATTAATTCATTAGGTAAAGCCTTGCCTATTTTGAATTTATGAAACTCAGGATTGGTATTTTTAAGGTCTTTGCTACTAAAGAATACCTGACCTCCGATGTTCAATGCTGCTTCACCATCTTCAAAACCGGAACCAATACCGATACTCCTCATTTCAAAGCCAAATACTCCTAATAAATCTACTTTAACAGGTTGAGCCAATACAATGGAAAGCTTTATTCCGGGAGGAAGACGATCAAATGACTTGGTTAAAACAAGATCTTTGAATTCAAGGTTTACCGATTTTAAATAGGATAAAATAAAGTTGCCGCCTGAATTTGGAGGAGGCACTATACTGACTTTACCGGTAACCATTAAAATCAAACTTGGATTATTATTAACTATATGAATATCGATATTAACGGATTGTAATTCCAGTTGAACCCACCAATCGGATTTTAGGTGTATCCCAAGTTGGAAATTGGCCTGAACTCTATCCAATCGAAAACCTTCTTTAAATAATAAAGTGATACTGCCTGTAGCATTATCCATCCACGGGAGTGGCCCTTCCGCTGTAATATCCCCACTCTCAAATCTACTGCGATTAATGACGATTTGTCCTTTGACCCCTTTAAATGATTCTCCAATACCCGAAATTTTTGTAACGCCACCCGTTAAAAAAAGTTCAAGATCAATTCCGCCACCATCGATTAATAAATTGGAAACTTCCAGTTCAAATCCGCTATCGTCTTCAGAAATACCTTCGTAAACTGCTTTTAGTCGTTGTGCTGTTAATTGTAAATTTCCAGCTACAAAACTTACACTTAGCGTATTTAATCCGGTAACCTTTAAGTCTCCTACTTTGAATTCATTGGATTCAGGTTTAATAGTTAGACTAGCCGCCGGATCAAAAGACATTGTTTCGGTGTCGAACGTGAATAACCAATCTGCCTTAAGAACGATTGGCTCACCCATATCGTTAAGCTTTATTCTAAGAGCAATTAAGAATTTAATTCCATAAACAGGTGCTTGATTATGAAATAGAGCTTCTTCAATCTCCATTTCTACCTGCGGTGCATTACCATCCAAGCTACCAAATTTGAATCCAACCAGTTGAGAGGGATCAATTATTAATGGGATATCTTGCAAAAAATTTATTGCTGGTCCTATTTCTGGAATAAAATCCCAACGGAGAGGGAAATTCACAGAACCAAAAGTAATGTCGAGAGGCTCATCTCCAAGATCAAAGTCAATTTCAAGTTTTGGAAAATCAGGAATATCTACTCCATCCTCAATAGGAAGCATAGCCATAATTTCTCGGGCTTCAGAGAGTGCACCTTCGGCTTTTTTCATGAAAGGCCCATGTAGTTTTAAGCCTACATTATTAGAAACAAATAATCCGAACGAAAATTCAATATGGTCATCTTCAAAAACAGCAGCTAATACAATAGCAGCTTCGCCCATTAAAGCAAGTTTTAAACCACCAAACTCCGCAATATCAATTTGTGGTGGAGGTGAGATTCTAATTTCAAAAAAGATTCTTCCATAATTATCAATTCCTGTTACCAGGCTAAAGAAATCACCAAAATCATCTAAAAAATCCTCAAGACTTTCCTCAATCCTGTCCTTTATAAAAGAGAGATCAATAAAACCAAGAGGAAAGTTTCTTAATAAGGGTCCGGTACTGTCAAAAATTGAGAGGATTTTAAGTGGATCTACAGGTGTACTCCATCTATCTTCTTGTCTGGACGGAGCGCCCAAACTTAATGTTCCTTCTACTGCTAAAGGCCATGGGATTTCAATAGATATGTCTGAAGGTTCGGTATTCTCCCCGAATTTTCCGGTAATAGAAACTTCTCCCACCGCACTTCCAGGGAAGTAATCCGGATGGGCATCAATTTCCCAATCTGAAAGAAGATACCAATTAAACGTTATTACATCATCTTCTTGGGTAAACTCCAGCTTCCAACCTGAAACAAAAATCAAATCAAGAAATCTATTTTCGGGGCCTTCAAACCCTTCTATGACTAAATTATCGTATGAAAGTGATTTAACAGTTTCGTAATCGTCATTTAGTATAATGGGCTGGTCAAGTTCAATCTCGTCCAAATCAATTTGACTAATTACTGCTAAATCTGCATCCGGATCACCTTCATAATTTGAAATTCTAATTCCTGCAATTGTCTTGAGCACTGATGATTCCTCATCAACACTTCCAAATAATTCTAATCGGGAAGAAGCATAACCACACGATATCCAATTGTAATTTGACATGCTTTACATTACATTTTTTTCAACTGATATACTCTGTATAAGAGGATGTTCTATAAAAAAATTCAATTTTTAGGTTTAAATTAACATCTTCACCATTTAAAAGAGGAATAAAACTTTCTGTCACTCCATTACTCATATTAATTCCAATATTGGAATTATTTTTCAATGGAATATCTCCAGCCATGCTATCAATATCATCTTTCGTTCCTAAAGTAGCATAAGTTCTAAAATTAGTATCTGCTCTGTTAATACCTTGGTAATTTCACAATCAAGAATTATATATGGTACAACAGATTCTAAAGAACCAGTTGTTATGTTTATTATCACACGAAGAGAATCACAAATTTGTTATTGGAAGAACAAATTTGCTATGGTCAATAGAAAAGTAGAATACCTACTAAATAAAATTTTGCTTTCATATCAGGATCTCGTTTAGTTTTATTTATTGTATAAATTAATCAATCCTTCTACCTATTAATTCCAAAAAACAGAAAAAGGTGACCCTAAATTTCAAATTTTGAAATAAAAATCCATTTAATCTGAATATAAACTACAACAAAAACTCAATATTTACTTGCATAGCTACGTTATAGCATTAAAAGAAAAAGGGATTTTAATTTCTGTTATTAATGAAACACTTTTTCTGTTATTAATGAAACACTTGGAAATAAACACGATTCTGATATTCAAACGTTTTAAATAATTTCCCAAATGAGACTGATTGATTTTTAAATTCTAAACCATTATTTCACTTTTAAAGTACGCTCTTTCTTTCGTATCAATAATAGTTCTTTAATGTTCAGTGTTTAAGAATACTAAATTAAGAAATTGTGATATTAATGTCAAGGGGTTGAGGGAATTGTTAAACAATTTGGGAATTGAGGATTATTATTTAACATTTGACTAGTCCTAAATAAGCGTTACAGATTTATTGGACTAAAATTAATAAATTTTCAGACCGTATCAAAGCTAGCTTTGATACGGTTTATTTTTTTATAGTTTTTAATTTTCAACTTGCTTTGTTTAT
>WTBR01000051.1 GCA_013138975.1 Bacteroidales bacterium | reverse complement strand
CGAAAATAGGATTACGGCTGGTATCTCGCTCTACTGATACCTTGTCTACTAAATCTTCGAACTGGTAATTCTGATTTTCGTAAGCTCCAAGTACGGTTTGCTTTAAGCTTGATACGAATTCTTGTATGCTTTCTTCTCCTTTTACTTCATTAGGTATGGATAGTGTATTAATAAAAATACCTACTATATTCTCCAGATCAGCATGATTTCTTCCTGCTATTGGTGTTCCTACAACTATATCATCTTGTCCACTTAGCTTTGATAGAAGAATGCTAAATACAGATAGCAAGGACATATACAATGTAAGGTCATTTTCTTTGGTGAAATATTTTATCCCTTCTGTCTCTTCTTTGCTCAATACAAAACTTACTGTTGCTCCTTCGTGACTTTGAATTAAAGGGCGAACATAATCGTTTGGCAGGTTCAATACCGGTATCTCTTCTTCAAATTTAGTAAGCCAATATTGTTCCTGATTTTTTATAAGATCTTGCTGTTCTTTACTGTTTTGCCACTGGCTATAATCTTTGTATTGTAATGGTAATGGAGCTAACTCTTCACCTGAAAATAGGGTTTGAAATTCTTTCTCTAAGATTGTATGCGAGGTTCCATCACTTATTATGTGGTGCATATCAAGCATTAACAAGCTGTCTTCTCCTTTTATATCTACAAGGCTTGCTCGCAATAAGGGTGCTTTGGATAAATCAAAGGGCTTTATAAATTTATTTCGTGTATTTTCAAGTTCTGTGTTTTCTATACTTAGTTCTCCAAGCTCAAATTCAACATCCTGACTTATAAGCTGCACAGGTTCTTGATCAACTACAATTATACTTGTACGGAAACTTTCATGACGATTTATTAGTTGTTTGAATACTTCTTCTATTTTTCCTTTATCAGCCTCTTTTCCTAAACTAATAATACCGGGCATATTATAGGCTGTTGATGTCAAATCAAACTGTTGCAACAAATACAATCGCTTCTGTGCCGAAGATAATGGGTAATTTGATTGTTCCTTTGCTTTTGGTATGCTTACAAAGTCTTTCTTTGTACTTATCTCTATTTGACTTGCCTGGGATTTTATAGTTGAATGTAAAAACACATCTCGAAGTGGAAATTCAACTCCTAATTCTTTATGTATGTTACTTGTTAACACGGTAGCTTTGAGCGAATGACCTCCTATTGAGAAAAAATTAGCATTTACACTTATTTCTTCTTTATCGATATTTAATACTTTTGACCATATTTCAACCAAGTTTTCTTCTATTTTTGTGGATGGTGCTGCATAATCGCCTCCCGCTTTAATTTCCGGTGAAGGAAGTATTTTACGATTTACCTTTCCATTTGCATTTAGTGGTAAACTCTCAAGCTCTACAAAATAGGATGGAATCATATAATCAGGAAGGCTTGCTAATAAATATGTACGGATCTCTTCCTCGTTGAATTCGCCATTATTTACAATATAAGCACACAGATACTTTTCTCCATTTTCTTCACGTGCTAATACTACACTTTCTTTAATGTTTTTATGTTTTAGTAAGGCATTTTCTATCTCGCCTAATTCTATCCTGAAACCACGGATTTTTACCTGCTGATCAATTCTTCCTAAAAACTCTATATTACCATCGGGTAAGCAACGGGCTAAATCTCCTGTTTTGTATAATCGTTCTTCTGGTTTATACGGATTCTCAATGAATTTTTCTCGTGTGAGTTCCAGATTGTTTAAGTATTCTCTTGCCAATCCATCTCCTCCTACTAACAATTCTCCTGGAACTCCTACTGCTTGTAATCTATTGCTTTTATCGAATATATAGGCCGTTGAATTACTTATTGGTTTACCTATTGGGATATTACTTTCATATTCCTTATCAATATTGAAGGTGGTTGAAAATGTTGTGTTTTCTGTTGGCCCATATCCATTTATGATGATTAGATCTTTGTTTCTTCGCCTTACTTTATTGATATGTTTAACTGACAGAACATCTCCACCGACTAGTAAAAAGTTTAATGTATCAAAAATGCTTTCTTCTTGGTCAACTAGCTGGTTAAATAAGGATGCAGTAAGCCAAAGACTTGTGATGCTATTTTTTCGAATGCACTCGCCTAATAATTCTGAATTGATTATTACTTCGTTACTTGCTATATATAAGCTGCCGCCGTTTAGCAATGCTCCCCAAATTTCGAAGGTGGTGGCATCAAAAACCGGGGCTCCTGTCAAGAGAATTTTTTGTTCTGAATGGAATGGAAAGAATTGATTGTTTTGTACTAATCGAAGTACGCTTTTTTGTTCAATAACTACTCCTTTGGGTGTTCCTGTTGATCCCGAAGTGTACATTACATAAGCAATATTACTTGAACTTATGCTTGGTAAGCTTAAGTCTGTACTTGATTCTTTTATTTCTAAGTCGCTTATTTTGATTATTCCTCCTGAAAGATTGCATTCAAAATCAATCGGTTCGGTGCTTAGCAGTATATTTATTCCACTATCTTCTATAAGTTGGTTTACTCTTTCTTTTGGATAAGCGGGATCGATTGGTACGTATGCGCCTCCTGTTTTCAAAATTCCCAGTATTCCTATTATCATATCAGACGAACGACCTGCCATTAAACCGACTAATTGACCTTCTGTTACTCCGTGCTTTATTAAGTAATTGGCTATTTTATTCGATTCTTCATCCAGATCTTGGTAGGTGTATGAATTATCTTTATCCTCTAATGCCATTTTTTTAGAGAATACTTTTACTTGCTCATTAAAAACTTGTGGTATGCTTTTCTGACTAGGGTAAGAAACTTGAGTATCGTTAAAGGCATATAATATTTGTTGCCTTTCTTCTTCGCTTAGTATATCTATTTCAGAAATTTTAGTCTCAGGCGTTTCTGTTAATTGAATTAATATCTGTTTAAAATATACTATAAATCTATCTATTGTTTCGGCTTTGAATAGTTGAGTGCAATATTCAAAACTTAACATCAATTGCTCTCCATAATCAACAGCTATCAAAGTCAAATCAAACTTCGATATCCCAATTTCATGTACCTGCTCCTGATTATTAAATCCAGATAAATCTCCATTATGTTCTGCCTGATTCAACAAATTAAACAATACATCGAAAATAGGATTGCGGCTGGTATCTCGCGCTACTGATACTTTGTCTACTAAATCTTCGAACTGGTAATTCTGATTTTCGTAAGTTCCAAGTAATGTTTGCTTTAAGCTTGATACGAATTCTCGTATGGTTTCTTCTCCTTTTACTTCATTAGGTATGGATAGTGTATTAATAAACATTCCTACTATACTCTCCAAATCGGCATGATTCCTTCCAGCTATTGGTGTGCCTACAACGATATCATCTTGTCCGCTTAGCTTCGATAGAAGAATGCTAAATACAGATAACAGTGACATATACAAGGTAAGGCCATTTTCTTTGGTGAAAAATCTTAGCCCATCTGTATCTTCTTTGCTCAATACAAAACTAACTGTTGCTCCTTCATGACTTTGCATTAAAGGTCGAGCATAATCAATTGGAAGGTTCAATACCGGTATCTCTCCTTCAAATTTATTAAGCCAATATTGTTCCTGGTTTTTTATAAGCTCTTGCTGCTCTTTACTATTTTGCCATTGACTATAATCCCTGTATTGTAATGGTAATGGAGCTAATTCTTCTCCTGAAAGCAGAGCCTGAAATTCTTTTTCTAAGATTGCATGCGAGGTTCCATCACTTATTATATGGTGTATATCAATCATTAACAAGCTTTCTTCTCCTTTTATATCTACTATTGTTGCTCGCAAGAAGGGTGCTTTAGATAAATCAAAGGGCTTTATGAATTTATTTCGTGTGTGTTCAATTTCAGTATTCTCGATACTCAGTTCTTCAATCTTAAACTCAACATCTTTACTTATAAGCTGAATAGGCTCATTATCAACTACATTAATACTTGTGCGAAAACTCTCATGGCGATTTATTAGTTGTTTGAATACTTCTTCTATTCTTGATTTATCTACTTCTTTTCCTAAACTAATAATACCGGGCATATTATAGGCTGTTGATGTCAAATCAAACTGTTGTAAAACGTACAATCGTTTCTGTGCCGGAGATAATGGGTAATTTGATTGTTCCTTTGTTTTTGGTATGGATACAAACTCTTTCTTTGTACTTTTTTCTATTTGACTTGCCTGAGATTTTATTGTTGGATGTAAAAACACATCTCGAAGCGGAAATTCAACTCCTATCTTTTTATGTATATTACCTGTTAAAATAGTCGCTTTGAGCGAATGTCCTCCTATAAAGAAGAAATTAGCATTTACACTTATATCTTCCTTATTTATATTTAACAGCTCTGACCATATTTCAAGCAACTTTTCTTCTGTTTCTGTTGATGGTGCAACATAATCGTTTCCTGCTTTTATTTCAGGCGATGGCAGAACTTTTCGATTTACTTTTCCATTTGCATTTATTGGTAAACTCTCCAATTCTACAAAGTAAGCCGGTATCATATAATCGGGAAGGCTTGCTGATAAATATGTGCGAATTTCTTCTTCATTGAAATTATTCTCTGTTACAAGATAAGCACATAGGTATTTTTCCCCGTTTTCTTCTCTGGATATTACTACACTTTCTTTTATGTTTACATGCTTTTGTAATGCATTTTCTATCTCACCTAATTCTATTCTAAAGCCACGAATTTTTACCTGATGGTCTATCCTGCCTAAAAATTCTACATTACCATCGGGTAACCAGCGTGCTATATCTCCGGTCTTATATAATCGCTCACCTTCTTTAAACGGATTCTCTATAAATTTTTCTGATGTTAATTCTTCATTATATAAATACCCCCTTGACACTCCTGCTCCGCTTATACACAATTCACCGGATACGCCAATCGGTAATAATTCTAAGTTTTTACCTAATATGAAAATTTCATAATTCGAAATTGGTTTACCTATTGATGTTTTCTCTTTCAAACTCTCAATAGTACTTGTCTTAATTGTTGTTACATCTGCACATTCGGTTGGGCCATAAACATTGCTTATCTTAAGATTTTTTACATCAATCTTCTGAAATAAGCTCTGCATCAATTCTAATTTTAGTTCATCGCCTCCTATAATGAATTGACGAATATTTAATCCTTGCGTTTTGTTATCTACGTATTGAGCCAACATTTGTGCATGAAAAGGAGTACCATCGACAATCTGGATATCATGTCGTGTATAATGATTAACTAATTTCAAGCCTTCGAAACGGGTAGATTCCGAGATAATATTCAAGCTATGGCCTAAAGTTAATGAGGGGAAAATTTGCTTTACGGATGCATCGAAGTATATGGGTGAAATCAAGGAAACATGAAGTGTGTCATGATAATTATTGTATATACTTATTATAAGACCATTTACCAAATTAACTACATTACCATGCTCTACTATTACTCCTTTTGGT
Organism: Bacteroidales bacterium; assembly: GCA_013138975.1. GTDB lineage: Bacteria > Bacteroidota > Bacteroidia > Bacteroidales > UBA12077 > UBA12077. The sequence goes on along the minus strand of WTBR01000051.1, from coordinate 10,499 downwards.
TTACCACTTGATCCTGAGGTATAAATAATATAAGCTGCATCACTTGCTTTGCCTTTGCTAATATTTTGATCTGGATTATTTAAATAAAGGGATGGATCAAATAAATTCAAAAACTTTTCTTCGAATCCTATTCCCTCAAAATCCGAAACCCGACTAAGAATAATTTTTAGTCTACTTTCCTTAATTATATACTGAATCCTTTCTTTAGGAGATTCTATATCCAATGGCAAGTAAGTCCCTCCCGCTTTCAAAATCCCTAAAATTCCTATTATCATTTCTATGGATCGATCTACAAATATCCCTACAATATCTTCCGTTTTTAATCCTTTTAATAATAATAATTGTGCTAACTGATTCGATCTTAAATTTAATTCTTTATACGTAAGGACTTGGTCATTAAACACTAAAGCTATACTTTCTGAGGATCGTTCTACTTGTTCCTCAAATAATTGATGAATTGTCTTATCTTTTGGATAATCGGCTTCTGTATTGTTAAACTCGTACAATAACTGATGTTTCTCTGCTTCGGTTATAATATCTATTTCAGAAATTTTAATCTCAGACGTTCTTGCTAATTGACTTACTATCTTTTTAAAATATAATATAAACCTATCTATTGTTTCGGCTTTGAATAGTTGAGTGCAATATTCAAAACTTAACATCAATTGCTCTCCATAATCAACAGCTGTCAAAGTCAAATCAAACTTCGATATCCCAATGTCATGTACCTGCTCCTGATTATTAAATTCAGATATATCTCCATTATATTCTGCCTGATTCAATAAATTAAACAATACATCGAAAATAGGATTGCGGCTGATATCTCGTTCTACTGATACCTTGTCAACTAAATCTTCGAACTGGTAGTTCTGATTTTCGTAAGCTCCAAGTACGGTTTGCTTTAAGCTTGATACGAACTCTTGTATGGTTTCATTTCCTTTTACTTCATTAGGTATGGATAGTGTATTAACAAACATACCCACAATATTCTCCAGATCGGCATGATTCCTTCCGGCTATTGGTGTGCCTACAACGATATCATCTTGTCCGCTTAGCTTCGATAAAAGAATACTAAATACTGATAGCAAGGACATATACAATGTAAGCTCATTTTCTTTGGTGAATAATTTGATATTGTCTGTCTCTTTTCTGCTCAATACAAAATTAACTGTTGCTCCTTCATGACTTTGCATTAAAGGTCGAGCATAATCAATTGGAAGATTCAATACCGGTATCTCTCCTTCAAATTTAGTAAGCCAATATTGTTCCTGGTTTTTTATAAGCTCTTGCTGCTCTTTACTATTTTGCCACTCGCTATAATCCTTGTATTGTAATGGTAATGGAGCTAATTCTTCTCCTGAAAGCAGGGCCCGAAATTCTTTTTCTAAGATTGAATGCGAAGTTCCATCACTTATTATATGATGCATATCAATCATTAACAAGCTGTCTTCTTCTTTTATATCTACTATAGCTGCTCGCAAGAAGGGTGCTTTAGATAAATCGAAGGGCTTTATGAATTTATTTCGTGTGTGTTCAAGTTCTGTGCTTTCTATACTCAGTTCTTCAAGGTCAAAATCAACATCCTTGTTTATTAGCTGAACAGGAACTTGATCAACTATATTTATACTTGTGCGGAAATTCTCGTGCCGATTTATTAGTTGTTTGAATACTTCTTCTATTCTTGATTTATCAACTTCTTTTCCTAAACTAATAATACCGAGCATATTATAGGCTATTGATGTCAAATCAAACTGTTGTAAAACGTACAATCGTTTCTGTGCCGGAGATAACAGGTAATTTGATTGTTCCTTTGTTTTTGGTATGGATACAAAGTCTTTCTTTGTACTTTTTTCTATCTGACTTGCCTGGGATTTTATTGTTGGATGTAAAAATATTTCACGTAATGGAAATTCAACTCCTATTTCTTTATGTATATTACTTGTTAACACAGTAGCTTTGAGCGAATGACCTCCTATTGAGAAAAAATTAGCATTTACACTTATTTCTTCTTTTTCTATATTTAAAACCTCTGACCATATTTCAAGCAGCTTTTCTTCTATTTCATTCGATGGAGCAACATAATCGTCTCCTGCTTTTATTTCCGGAGATGGTAGAGCTTTGCGATTTACCTTTCCATTTGTGGTTAATGGTATTTTTTCTAACTCTATAAAATAAGATGGGATCATATAATCGGGAAGGCTTAACGACAAATAAGTACGTATTTCTTCCTGATTGAATTCTTCTTTACTAAGGATATATGCGCATAGGTACTTGTCTCCATTTTCCTCTCTGGCTAGCACTACACTCTCTTTTATGTTTTCATGTTTTAGTATGGCATTTTCTATCTCGCCAAGTTCGACCCTGAAACCGCGGATTTTCACCTGATAGTCAATCCTTCCTACAAACTCTATATTCCCATCAGGTAACAATCGTGCTAAATCTCCGGTCTTATACAAACGCTCACTTGCCTTAAAAGGATGATCAATAAACTTCTCCCTACTTAATTCAGGATTATTTAAATAACCACGACTTAGACCAACTCCACTTATACATAACTCGCCAAGAACACTTATGGGTACTAATTTATTGTATTGATCTAATAAATAAATATTTGAATTACTCAATCCTTGACCAATTGGAACTATGGTATTTTTTACCAAATGTGATTTATATAAATATCTTGTTGCACAAATCGTTGCTTCTGTTGGGCCATAAGCATTTATTATCCTAAATTCTTCATTTAACTTTAAATAATCCTCCAATATTTCATCTTTTATTGGCTCTACTCCAACGAGCATCTTATTTAGTTTCACTTTATCAACTTGCTGAATTAATAAAGAGTATACACTTCTTAATAATGAGGGAGGAATATATGTGAATGTAATTCCATAATCCACAATTGCTTGAGTTAGCAACTTAATATCAGACACTTCTTTACTATTATAAAAAACAATTTTTGCACCAAATGACATTGGTAAGAAGTATTCTGCAACGGAAACATCAAATGAAAATCTTGTTAAAGACAAACAGCTATCCAAAGTAGAAAATCCGCCTTTGAAATCATTATACATTGAATAAATAAAGTTTACAACAGAAGTATGCTCTATAACTACAGCTTTTGGCACTCCGGTTGATCCTGAAGTATAAATAATATAGCACGAATCAGATGATTCATTAATATGATTCAAATTTTCTGATCTACCCTGATAATTATTTTCAGAATCTAAAAACAATGTTTCATGCACATTTAAACTAGCAATACTGGATACAGTCAACAGTATTTTTGTATGACTATTATTCAGCATAAATTGCTTTCTGCTTTCTGGAAGCATAGGATCAATAGGCAAGTATGCACCTCCTGCTTTTAATATTCCCATTATTCCTATGATCAACTCAAATGAACTTTCAAGCATTAAACCAATAATCATTTCTGATCCGACACCTTTTTTCCTTAATAATCGTGCTAATTGATTAGATTTAGAGTTTAAATCTCTATATGTCATCTCTTTCCCCTCAAACACAAGTACAGTGTTTTCCGGTGTTCGTTCAACCTGCTCCTCAAATAACTGATATATAGTCTTTTCTCTAGGATATTCTCTTTGAGTGTCATTAAACTCGAAGAGCAATTGTTTTCTCTCTGCTTCGGTTATAATATCAATTTCAGTGATTTTAATCTCAGGTTTTCTGGCTAATTGACTTACTATCTGTTTAAAATATACTATAAATCTATCTATTGTTTCGGCTTTGAATAGTTGTGTGCAATATTCTAAACGAAACATCAATTGGTCTCCATATTCTGCCGCTATCAAAGCTAAATCGAACTTAGAAACTCCTTTGATATGAACAAGATTTTCATTAACTATTCCTGATATATCGCCACTATGCTCAGCTTGATTTAATAAATTAAACACCACATCGAAAATAGGATTGCGGCTGGTATCTCGCTCTACTGATACCTTGTCTACTAAATCTTCAAACTGGTAGTTCTGATTTTCGTAAGCTCCAAGCACGGTTTGCTTTAAGCTTGATACGAAATCTCTTATAGTTGCTTCTGCTTTTACTTCATTACGTATGGATAGTGTATTAACAAACATACCCACAATATTTTCCAGATCTGCATAATTCCTTCCGGCTATTGGTGTTCCTACTATTATATCATCTTGTCCGCTTAGCTTCGATAAAAGAATACTAAATACGGATAACAAGGTCATATACAATGTAAGGTCATTTTCTTTAGTGAAAATTTTTATTCCTTTTGTCTCTTCTTTGCTCAGTACAAAATCGACTGTTGCTCCTTCATGATTTTGCAGTAAAGGACGAACATAATCTATTGGAAGGTTCAATACGGGTATCTCTCCTTCAAATTTATTAAGCCAATATTGTTCCTGATTTTTTTTAAGTTCTTGCTGCTCTTTACTATTTTGCCACTGGCTATAGTCTTTATATTGTAATGGTAATGGAGCTAATTCTTCTCCTGAAAGCAGTGCCTGAAATTCTTTCTCTAAGATTGCATGCGAGCTTCCATCGCTGATAATATGATGCATATCAATCATTAACATGCTTTCTTCTCCTTTTATATCTACAATAGCTGCTCGTAAAAAGGGTGCTTGGGATAAATCAAAGGGCTTTATAAAGTTAATTCGTGTGTTTTCAAGTTCTGTGCTTTCTATACTTAGTTCTCCAATCTCAAACTCAACATCCTTACTTATTAGCTGAACAGGATCTTGATCAACTACAATTATGCTTGTACGGAAACTTTCATGGCGATTTATTAGTTGTTTAAATACAGTTTCTATTTTCTCTTTATCTGCCTCTTTTCCCAATGGAATTATATTGGGCATATTATAGGCTGTTGATGTTAAATCAAACTGTTGCAACAAATACAATCGCTTCTGTGCCGAAGATAATGGGTAATTTAATTGTTCCTTTGCTTTTGGTATGGATACAAACTCTTTCTTTGTACTCTTTTCTATCCGGCTTGCCTGGGATTTTATTGTTTGATGTAAAAACACATCTCGCAAAGGAAATTCAACTCCTATTTCTTTGTGTATGTTACTTGTTAACACGGTAGCTTTAAGCGAATGACCGCCTATTGAGAAAAAATTAGCATTTACACTTATATCTTCTTTATTGATATTTAATACTTTTGACCATATTTCAACTAATTTTTCTTCTATTTCATTGGATGGTGCTGCATAATCGTCGCCTGCTTTTACTTCTGGTGATGGCAGAGCTTTGCGATTTACCTTTCCATTTGCATTTAGCGGTAAACTTTCCAGCTCTACAAAATAGGAAGGTATCATATAATCGGGAAGGCTTGCCGATAAATATGTGCGTATTTCTTCCTGATTTAAATCTTCCTCTGTGACAAGATAAGCACACAGGTATTTATCCTCGTTTTCTTCCCTGGCAAGCACTACACTCGCTTTTATATTTTCATGTTTTAATAAAGTACTCTCTATCTCGCCTAATTCTATTCTTATTCCACGGATCTTGACTTGATGGTCGATTCGCCCAATTATTTCTATTTCGCCACTCGTGTTTTCTACTGCCACATCTCCGGTACGATATAATAATATATCATCACTAATAAATGGATTTTTTATAAACTTTTCTTTAGTTAGTTGATTATCATTATAATATCCATATGTTGAATAAGCGGTTCGTATATATAATTCACCTGAGATTCCTACATCACAAACATTTTTATTCTTATCTAGAATTAACATACGGCTACCCGGAATCGGTTGGCCTATGGGTAGTCTGCTTCTTTCAAGATCTTCTGGTTTTATAAAATAAAATGTTCTAATTAAGGTGGTTTCTGTTGCCCCATATAAATTTACCATTTGAATCCTATTGCCAAATGTAGAATACCAATTCGCTAAATCGGGTAAGCTTATTTGTTCCCCGGCCATCAATACATATTCTAAGCCTCTATAATATGAATTTAAGACATTTTCATTGCTAAATATCTTAAACACACTTGGAACACAATGAACTAAAGTCAACATCCTATGGTCGATCCATGTGCTCAGACCTTGTTCATCAATAATTATTTTGTTATCATAAGGGATACATACTGTGCCTCCGGAAAGCAATGGCACGAATATATCTTTTAAAGAGGCATCAAATCCAATACTTGCAAGTTGGCTTACCCTAAACGTTTTATCAACTTTAATCTGCGCTATTTCCCACTCAATAAATTGTAATAGACTTTCATTTTTGCCAATAATTGGTTTTGGTGTACCTGAAGATCCGGAAGTAAAATAGATATAGATTTTATCTGAAAATAAACTTATTCTCTTATTTTCTATTTTACGAGTATTTACATTATGAATACAATCATCAAGGATTAATATATTATCTTTTTCAAGACTTGAAATGATTTGGCTTAATTTTGATTCTTCCTCTGTGCCGGTGATAAAATATTTTAGACCGATTGTATCAATCATCGTCTTTATTCTATTAACAGGGAGATTTGTATCTATTGGAACAAATACACAACTACTGTCCAGAATACCCAAAATAGAAATAATAACTTTTGTCTTATCATCGATAAATATGCCAACTAAACTTTCTTTTTCAATATTTTTATCAATTACCCAATTTGATATGAGCTGTTTACGATTGTTCAGTACTGAATATGTCAGATGTTCAGCTCCTGTCTCAATGGCCACATTATCTTTATATTTTGAATAAGTCTCTTCTAATTTAGCTTGTATGTTCGAGTGCTCTAATTTACATTTCAGATTATCGTTAAAATATGAGAGCTTCTTTTGCTTTAGTATTTCCGGAATTATTTCTATTTCTTTAATTCTTAAGTTCTTTCCGGATTTCCCTAAATCAGCAATAATTTTTTTGAAGTAGCTTATAAACCTATCTATGGTTTCTGAGTTAAACAAGTTTTTGCAATATGTAAAACTAAACAGTATCTGTTCTCCATAATCAACACTTGTCAAAGTCAAATCAAACTTCGACATCCCTATTTCATGTGCTTGCTCCCTGTTATTAAATCCAGATATATCTTCAATATTTTCTTCCTGATTCAATAAATTAAACATCACATCGAAAATAGGATTGCGGCTTGCATCCCTTTCTACAGATACCTTGTCTACTAAATCCTCGAACTGGTAATTCTGATTTTCAAAAGCTTCAAGTACGGTTTGCTTTAAGCTTGATACAAACTCTTGTATTGTTTCTTCTCCTTTTGCTTCATTACGTATGGATAGTGTATTAACAAACATACCCACAATATTCTCCAGATCGACATGGTTCCTTCCGGCTATTGGTGTTCCCACAATTATATCATCTTGTCCGCTTAGCTTCGATAGTAGAATACTAAAAGCAGATAGCAAGGACATATACAATGTAAGGTCATTTTCTTCTGTGAAAAATCTTATCCCTTCTGTCTCTTCTTTGCTCAGTACAAAATTTACTGTTGCTCCTTCGTGACTTTGCAGTAAAGGACGAACATAATCTATTGGAAGGCTCAATACAGGTATCTCTCCTTCAAATTTAGTAAGCCAATATTGTTCCTGATCTTTTATAATCTCTTGCTGTTCTTTACTATTTTGCCACTCGCTATAATCCTTGTATTGTAAGGATAATGGAGATAATTCTTCTCCTGATAGCAAGGCTTGAAATTCTTTCTCTAAGATTGTATGCGAAATTCCATCACTTATTATATGATGCATATCAATTAGCAAGCTGGCTTCTCCTTTTATATCTACTATAGCTACTCGTAATAAGGGTGCTTTAGATAAATCAAAGGGCTTTGTGAATTTATTTCGTGTATTTTCAAGTTCTGTGCTTTCTATACTTATTTCTTCAAGCTCAAATTCAACATCTTTACTTATAAGCTGAACAGGCTCTTGATCAACTAAAATAATACTTGTACGGAAACTCTCGTGCCGATTTATTAGTTGTTTAAATACATTTTCTATTTTTGATTTATCTGCCTCTTTTCCCAATGGAAGTATATAGGGCATATTATAGGCTATTGAGGTCAAATCAAACTGTTGCAACAAATACAATCGCTTCTGCGCTGCGGATAATAGGTAATTTGATTGTTCCTTTGCTTTTGGTATGGATATGAACTCTTTCTTTGTACTTTTTGCTATCTGATTTGCCTGGGATTTTATAGTTGAATGTAAAAATACTTCTTGTAATGGAAATTCAACTCCTATTTCTTTATGTATATTACTTGTTAAAATAGTCGCTTTGAGCGAATGTCCTCCTATTGAAAAGAAATTAGCATTTACACTTATATCTTCCTTATTGATATTTAATACTTTTGACCATATTTCAAGCAACTTTTCTTCAATTTCATTGGATGGCGCTTCGTAATTATCGCCTGCTTTTATTTCCGGTGCCGGCAGTACTTTTCTGTTTATTTTGCCATTGTCGGTTAATGGAATTTTGTCCAACTCAACAAAATAACTCGGGATCATATAATCAGGTAGGCTTGTTGATAAATAGCTACGGATTTCTTGCTCGCTGCAGTCTTCCTTTTTAACCAAGTAAGCACACAGATATTTTTCTCCGTTTTCCTCTCTGTCTATTACTACACTTTCTTTTATGCTTACATGCTTTTGCAAAACATTTTCTATCTCGCCTAACTCTATCCTAAATCCTCTAATCTTTACCTGGAGGTCTATCCTTCCTAAAAACTCTATATTACCATCGGGTAAGCATCGTGCTAAATCTCCTGTTCGATATAAACGATTGCCTTCTTTAAAGGGATGCGGTGTGAATTTTTCAGAAGTCAAAGTGCAATTATTTAAATAGCCTCTCGCAAGCCCGTCTCCTCCAATACACAATTCTCCGGACACTCCTACCGGTTGTAACATATTATTATTTAGAACATAAAACTCCATATTAGGCATCGGTTTACCTATTGGTATATTTCCTTCTTGAGAAATATTGTTTTTTTCTTCATAAAAACTGGTATCAATAGTTGCTTCGGTAACACCGTAACTATTTATTATTCTTATCTTCTCTCCATATTTCGATTGTATATTTATATAATCTTGAGTTTTTAAAATATCTGATCCTATAATTATTAATTCTAAGTCATTAAAAACTTTTTGACTTTCAGCTGCATAATCGAATAGGGGGATAATTAAGCCCGGAGTAGATTCAAAAACATTAATCTTTTGGCTTACCAGGATTTTTAACAATTTACCTAAATCAGATCTTTCTTCATTATTACATATAACTAATTTCCCACCGTTCAGCAATGATCGGGCAATATCACCGGCAAATACATCAAATCCAAAGCTTGCTATCTGAAGAATATTGATATCCCTTTTAATCAGATTATACTTTTCTCTCCAAGCATAATATGCATTGACATAATTTCTATGTTCAACCATAACTCCCTTTGGCTTACCCGAAGAACCTGAAGTATAAATTACATAAACCAGATCATCATTATTATTTAAATTTGTAATATTCTCTATATTATCACTATAAAAAATATCATTTTCAATATCTAATATTTCACCTGTAAAGCTTACTTTATCAACATATTTATTCTGCGATAGTAACAATACTGTGTTACTCTCATCTAAAATTAATTCGCAACGACTAATCGATGTCGTTAAGCTATCAATTGGGAGAAAAGCCCCTCCTGCTTTCAAAACAGCAAATTGTGAAACAATTAAATCAGACGATCTCTCTCCATATATACTCACTATACAATTGGGTATAACCCCATACTCTCTTAAGGTAGTAGACAAGCAATTAGCCTTTGTATTCAATTCATTAAATGTCAACTCCTTATCATTATCAACTATAGCAATTTTATCAGGAGTCTTCCTTACCTGCGCCTCAAATAACTGATGAATACATTTATCCTTTGGATAATCTGATTTTGTATCATTAAACTCATATAATAATTGATGTTTTTCAATATCTGAAAGAATATCCAATGATTGTATTGCCGATTTATTATCATCTATTATCGTATCAATTATCCTTACATAATGCTTCTCTATATTCTCTATTAATTCTCTTTCAAAATAGGCATTGATATAATTAAAGCTAATTTCTATTTCATCAGATATTAAAGCACTTACTGTTAGTTTATAATTTGTTGTTTCTTGTATTGAGAAAGATTTAAAGGCAAGCTCATCTTGCTGTTGTAAATTCTCTTTATCGAGTGGATAGTTCTCTACTACAAATATTGACTCTATTAAGTCATTTTCTTTATATCCTGAATAATCTAAAATATTTAGTAAAGGAACATTTTCAAATCGCCCTCGCTCTAATGTTTGGTTTGCATTCTCTTTTAATACGGAAATTAAAGGTTTATCTGGTGTGATTCTTATCCTTATTGGAATGGTATTAATGAATAATCCAACCATCCGTTCTATACCTTCAAACTTAATATTCCTTCCTGATACAGTAGTTCCAAAAAGCATCTCAGTCTCTCCAGAGTATTTGCTTAAAAGAATTCCCCAAGCACCATATAATATGTCTGCAATGGTTAATTTTTG
>WTBR01000003.1 GCA_013138975.1 Bacteroidales bacterium | reverse complement strand
TTTTTACTCATATTATTTATTTTTTCAATTAATAATACGAGCATTACTGCTTTTTAGTGGCACTGCTCAAAAGCTACCCCGCTTCGGCGGGGTTTAGTTCAACAATGCATCATAAAACATAAGGGTTTCAGACGTTTTTGGTTAGTTTTTTGCAAGAAATAAGCTCCGCCAAATCTGCAATTTGACGGTAAAAAATAAAAAGCTAAATTTGTGTCTAATCGCATATGTGGCTCACAACTATTTTGACAAGTAAACTTTTCAAAATCCCTTACAGTTTCATATGCTCACCTTTAGCTACAGGCCGAGTAGCGACAATTTCAATTATACAAAAGAGTAAAATATGAAAAATTATCAGCAAGTTATCGAATATTTAAATAATAAGAATCGCAAAAAACATCTATTGATGGGGAATGGATTTAGTATTGCCTATGATTATGATATATTTTCATATAACTCTTTGAATAGCTTTATAGAGTCTATTGACAATAAGTTACTTAACAAGCTTTTTGAAATTACGGATAATAAAAATTTCGAAGTTGTAATGCAACAACTTGATAACTTCAAAGAAATTGCAAAAGTGTTTGATGCGGATAAGACTCTTCTTTCAAATATTGATTCAACAAGTTCTTTGTTAAAAGAATCACTAATTAGTGCTGTTAAAAAGTTACATCCAGAACACGTATTTACTGTTTCTGAAGAAAAAAGTCGAAGTTGCTTTCAGTGGTTAAATGAATATTTAAGTACAGGAGGAAATATTTTTACTTCCAATTATGATTTACTTCTTTATTGGGTATTAATGAGAAACAGTTCTAAACATCATGTTGATGGTTTTGGACGAGATAAAGAGTCTGAAGAATATGTCCCATCTGAAGAAGCAGAGTATTCTGAGTTACGTTGGGGGAAGCATAGTGATATTCAGAATGTACATTATCTCCACGGTGCACTCCAAATATTCGACCAAGGTATTGAAATAATTAAAGAAGAATACAATGGCTATCAGAATTTGCTGGAAGTCATAAATGATAAAATGAGTAATAAGGAATATCCAATATTTATTACAGCAGGGGACGGTGATGAGAAATTGAAAAATATTATGCATAACAGATATCTTACATATTGCTACGAGAAACTTGCACAGATATCTGGGTCATTGGTAACATTCGGATTTAATTTTGGTGAATACGACATGCACATAATTGACGCTATAAATAAAGCAGCTAAAGGTTATTATGATGCCAACAATAATTTTCAAAAACTTTATAGCATTTATATTGGTGTTTTTTCTGAGAGTGATGAGAAACATATTAAATCAATCCAAGATAAATTTAAATGTAAGGTAAATATCTTCGACTCTAAAACAGCAAATATTTGGGGCTAAAATGAAATTGATAAATGTAAATAAAGCCCCCAGCTGAGCGGAATTTGCAATTCCGCTTTTCAAATAAAAGTAGTCAAACTAACATAAATATACAGTCCTTTGCTCGGTGAAGTTCCTATCGATGTATGAAATGTCATTAAATAATTATTAACCAGCTAATTATGTTATTGAATTGCAAATTCAATTAAAAAGAAAGTGGCAAAACAACTTGCCTGACGGCAGTCAGGTTTGCCGCTTAGCATCTTCGATTTATTTCATATGCAGTTTAGCGAGGACTTCTTGATACTAAATTGTACTTGATTGGTTTGGTAGGTATGATACAAATTATTTTTTAGTTTTCCCACCTGCTTTTGCGCTAATGCGCAAATAAGATTTAAATTCGAGTTACATTTGATTTTTATTGCCTTTTTGTTAATTTCACAACACCACTTATTAACTTAAAGTATAATTATGAAAGCAGCAGCGTTAATTATTGGAAATTCAAATTATTTGAACAACGTTCTTGACAACCCTGAGAATGATGCGAATGATATTGCAGAAATCATAGGAAGACTCGGCTTTAAAACAAATACTGTGCTTAATGCAAATACTGTAACTCAAGATAAAACAATAACAGAGTTTGCAAAAAGTCTTGATGAATATGATATTGGATTATTCTATTTTGCTGGACATGGATTTCAATTAAATAATGCAAATTATTTAGCTGCTATTGATACAAATTTTGACGATGAAGAACATGCAGCACATTCTGCATTTTCTTTAAATATGCTATTGTCATATTTAAGTAAGTCAAAAAATAGGACAAGCATAATTATTTTGGATGCATGTAGAGAACTATTAAATAAAAAGAGTTGGTATAGATCCGTAGGAAATGCTGGTTTAGCACCTGTTTATGCTCCCAAAGGCACTCTTATAGCTTACGCAACATCACCTGGAGAAAAAGCATTAGATGGTACAGGAAGAAGAAATGGTATATATACTGGAGCTTTGTTGGAACATATGGTTGCAGAAATACCTATCGAAGAAATGTTTAAGCGAGTTAGAAATACAGTATTTGCTCTTTCTAAAGGTAAACAGACAAGTTGGGAACATACTTCATTAACTGGCACATTCTTTTTTAATTCTGGTCAATTATCTCATTCGTTGTCAATAGAGTATAATGACCGAGCAATAAAAGATAGTTTATATGAAGTTGGTGGCGATACATTGGCGGATTTGATAATAAAAGATTTAAAATCACATAACTTTTATATACAAAACCCTGCAATTGATAATCTAAGAAGACTAAATTTAGCAGAAGAAGATATGAATAAGCTTTTTTTAATTGGTCGGAATATTCTTCAATCAGCTTGTGGTAGTGCCAATTCAGCTGAAAGATTTATGAATAATTTAGAAGAAAGGATAGATTCTTTTACTCATGAGAATAAAAATCATGTTTTGAACGGAATTATCTTTGAAACTTTTTTTGATGCTTATGGCAGCTTTCGTCAGGATAATATTAAGAGTGAGTACTTATCTGAATTGTACAAAACTCTTGATAATGAAAGATATAAAGAGAGTATGCAATTCCTAAATGTAATTTTGCAGCCACACAATAATGTTTTATTTTATAATCCTTCAATAAATTCAACAGGAATTTCACTTGATATTGAATTTGAGACTGTTTCTGAAGAAATAATATTAAAAAGTATTAAATACGAAACTCAAGACATTTTAGTTGAACAAGATTATGATGAAATTTGGGGCTTTTCAGGTAACAATTCATACACATTATTAAATTACAAGAAATTGAAACGTAGAATAGCTGAAGATATTTTTGTTCCAGAAAGTAAGCTCACAATTAATTCAAATATTGAAATTGATGATGAACAAGAGCTAAAATATCCAAGCAATACCAAATTAATGAAATAATAATGTTAACAATACTGATTCCTAGCTGAGCGGAATTTGCAACTACGTCTTTTTTAATTGGGTTCTACATTAAGCTTGAGTAATTTCACTTGAGTTAGAAATTTAAATTATTAGGCTTATACTCTCTGGAAGGTGTAATAGGACAGACAGGATTTACTCATTTGTTAATTTCAATATTCCATTTAATTCCTTTTAGTCTTTCAGATACTTTTAATAATGTTTTAAGTATTTCAGACTCATCTGGGAATTCTCCAAAAACTAATTCTTTGAAATCAGTTACATAAGTGTTCTTAATCTGGATCCAGATTTTTTCAGTATCAGAAAATATTATTGCGGTTGATGGATGATTCTCCAACCAATTATTATTATTCTTAAAGCTCTGAACATCATCATTTGCAACCGTAAGAAGCATTTCGTAAAATTTCTCAGAATTAAAGAATTTGGATAATTCTTTGTCTTGCAACATCATATGAATGTCATATGTGTGTCTAATCTTATTTCTTAAGTCTGATATTGGGTCTTCCGTTTGAGAAAATCGGATCAGACTCATTATTTTTTCACATAATGTTCTTTCTACACTAAGTGTTCTTACGTCAAATGGTTCCAGTCCATATTCTTTTGCAACTTCTAATTGACCAGTTTGAACCATCATGTCATAAATATAGGTGCCGACAGTTTCAGTTGTATAAGGTTCAGAATTTCCAAGCCATGTAGACTCTACAATGATAATATCTCTAACTTGTCCAAAATTACCTTCAAATATTTTAGTGTAACTATGAGCTGTTTTTCTTATCATTCCAAATTTATTCGTGATTCCTTCCACTTCTATTTCAGGAAGTATTTTTTCAACACATTTGGAGATCTTTTTTATTTTCTTTCTTAGTTGGTTACTACCTTCTCCTTCTCTTTTTAATATTACTAAATCTAAATCTTCCGAAAATCTGTCTATTAGTTGATGACATTTTGATAAGGCTGTTCCTCCTTTAAATACTGATTCAGTGCCTATTTCATCATTAAAAATTGTTTTTAGTACAAGAGTTACCCAATAATCTTTTTCAATGTATATTTCAGGAATATTCTTTTGTTGTGCCGTTGCTAGTATTGCTTCTTCAAATAACTCTTTGTTTTCGTGTAAGGTCATGCTAAATTCCAATTTTTAGAAGTTGGTAATAAATCTTCATTTATTCCATATTTATATGTAGAAAGCGGATTCAAGCTTTTCTTGAGAGAAGTTAAATCTACTAAAGAATTTATTTGGTCAAGTATGGCTCCTAAAAAAGCTCTTGTTCTAGGGGGGTATGATAAACTATATTTTACCAATTGTTTTATCTCAGATTCGTTTAATTTTTTTATTTTATTCGAAAGGATTTTTATTGCCGATTTTTTATCAATGTCAGTTATTTTATTAAAGTCTTTTAATGCATCAAGTATTTCTAATAAATAATAATATTTATCCGTTACATCTATATAACTTTTTACAGCTTTTCCCTTAATATTTCCAACACTTACTCTGATCCTTTTATCTCTGCTTGCAATTCTTATTGTTCTTGGAACCTGAGTTGTTAATCCCATTCTATTATATAAAGAAAGTCCTGTTATATATGCAACTCTTTTCCCATTTTTAAATAAATATGGCTTTAACAGTTCTTCTTCTTTTGGTTTCAGTTCTCCAAAAATAGATTGTTTCTGTTTATAAAATACTCCAGCAGAAATTCTTTTAATCATTCCTTTGGCAATAAGTCGCTCAATAGCTTTTGTTGCAGCAACGTACTCCTCTGGATCAATAGATAGTTGTTGGTATCTAAAGATCGTGCCTTCTTTTATCTGATTTATTTTCTTTTCTATTTTTTTAGCTACTGACATAATAAGACAAAGGTAGTAAAAGAAATTAAAATGTCAAGTAAATGGCGTCATTTACTTGACATTTGTCAATAAGCGTATATTTCTAATATAATGACAATAAATACAATACGATATTTATGTAGGTTTTGTTAATTGACAATTGTAAACTTTCCTCATGTGTTGTCCATTTGTTCTTTCTTAAAAATTTCTGTTATTTTTCTGTGCTTTTTTAAACCTCAGCTGAGCGGAATTTGTAATTCCGCTTTTCAAAGAAAATTAATCAAACTAACACAAATATATTGCCCCTCGCTTGGCGATGTCCCTGTTGGTATATAAAATGTTTTTAAATAAAGATAAACCAATTAATTACCTATTGAATTGTAAATTCAATTAAAAAGAAAGCGGCAAAACATTTGCCGCTTAGCATCTTCGATTTAATTCATATTATGCTTAGCGGAGGATTCACCTTTTTCTCCTAAATATTGGGCTCTTACAGCTTCTAAATCAGTTGTCAGTTTACACCAGCAATTAATGTTTCGGTAATAATTTTTGAACGAGCCAACTGAGCTTGCTTCTTTAACACCTTCCTTTAGCGCAAGGGCTGTTAGTTAAAAATATGGCAAAACCAATTCCTATTAGCATATTTTTAAGAGCTTCGTCATTCCAGAGTTCACGTACGATTTCTGCTTGCCCCAAATAAAATAGTATGTATCCTACTAAGGCTCCAATAATACTATATATAGCTGTTTTCTTTAAGTGGTCAGAGCTAAAGAGTCGTTTCAGCCAACTAGCTTCTTGTTTTATTTCTAATTTCTTAAATTGAAATGTTTTCATACTTATTTCGTTGATTCAATAGCATTGTTTTCACAAGTGTCAACACAAGATAAACATACTAAACAGCTTTTATGAATTTCGCTTTTTTGGTTTATAGCCTTGGTTAAAATCTCAGGTTGAGAACAGCTGGAAACACATTCATTGCAGCCGGTGCAATTATCATTTATTTTTAATTGACTTTTACCAAACCAGGTAGCAATTGCGCCCCATGGACAAATATAGTTACACCAGGTTCTGCCACCTTTGGATAGTCCCAACATAATAACAGAAGGTAGGGCAATGGCAAAAGGACAAACCAACCATAGTATCCAAAGTTTATTTATTACGGCATCCCAATAAGTTAAAGTCATTTTTTCCGGAAGCCCCATATTCCAAGGAAGAAACGAAACAATAAAAATGCTTAATAGCAAAGCTACCATTAACACTTGCAAAGCTTTTGACTTTAGTAACTTTCCGGCCTTGTTTTTTAAAGGCATACTATCTGCCAAAAATCCCGTTGGACAATACTGACCACAATAATGCCTGCCGGTAAAGGCTGGTAAAATAAATGAGCCCACAATGCCTAAAACCGGAATAAAATACCATTCGACTGGAACTTTATACCAAGGATTTGAAAAAAGTGTAGCAAACATTATTACCGTTAATAGTAAAAATACCAAAAAGGAAATGGTCTGATTTCTTCTGCGAATTAAACTAAAAGATATTTTTTTCATAATTTCATTTAATGATTAAGCACATTTATAACCAAGTGACTCTATGGTCTCTTTTGCTATATTTATTGCAATCTTATCTCCCTCAAGCGTTACCGTTTTCTCGTTTAAATTCACTTTAGCATTTTTCACAAAAGAAAGTTTTTCAAGATTAGTCTCTACGTTAGATTTGCAGTGATTACAAGTCATGCCTTCTACTTTAATTGTTTTAATTTCCATTGTACTTATATTTATTTGATTATTTAACTGCGGTTTAGAATTCCTATATTTTTGAATGTATCCATTAATGATTAAGATCATTAGAACTATACCCGATGTAATTTGCCACCAGCTAAGATGTTCGCCATGATTATGTCCTAAGTGTTGATTGGCAATTTGCGTAAACCATTCTATAGGCAATACATAATCAATAAGTAATCCGAAGGACAATGCGCCTAGTATTATTGTTCCTAAATACGCAAACAAGCTTCGCTTTCCTAATACTTTGCCAATCATTGTTATGGTGGCAGCATTGGTTGCCGGCCCAGCCATTAAAAAAACAAAAGCAGCTCCCGGACTAATACCTTTTAAGATTAAAATTGCTGCCAAAGGAATTGAGCCGGTGGCGCAAATGTATAAAGGAATTGAAACAACAAGTATCATCAGCATTTGTACAATTGGAGGCATGTTCAGTAATTCAAAAAACTCATTAGGTATTAATGCTGAAATAATGGCTGCCAATACTAAGCCTATTACTAACCATTTTGAAATATCTTGTATGAAATCTATAAATCCGTAACGAAATACATCAGATATTTTTTGAATAAAGCTTTTATGTTTTTCTTCTTCCTGCTTATAAACTCTATTATCGTTTTCATTATTTGTAATTGCACTTGTAATAAGACCTCCGGTAATGCCTGTTATTAAAGCTGCCAAAGGTCTGATAATGGCAAAAGGCAATCCTATTAATGAGAATGTAGCTAAAATGGAATCAACTCCGGTTTGAGGTGTGGATATTAAAAATGAAACTGTTCCACCCTTTGATGCTCCATTTTTATAAAATGCCGTTCCGGTTGGGATCACACCACAGGAGCATAGTGGTAATGGTATCCCAAAAATAGAAGCCAACACAGATGACCTTAATGGTTTACCACTAAAGTACTTTTCAATTCGTTGTTTAGGGATAAAAGCATATAATAATCCGGCAAAGAAAAAACCAAGTAAGAGATAAGGAGACATTTCACTTAGAATGGCAACAAAATCTCTGAAAAACGATACGATAAATTTCTTTACTTCCATTACTTTAAATTTTAAATTACAAAGTAAGGTAGTAAGAGGTGTAGAATTTTTACACTATTTTGGAAAAGGATTATACTTTTTTTGGATTATACCAATTAAATTTCAAAATAACCTATAAATAATTTGAATTATTTTTTGCTTAGATGATTCAAAACATTCAAGCATAGCCGTAACTATGGTTTTATTTTTTGAAGAAATATAAGTGAAAAAGAAACGAATTATATAGATTGTTTTGGTGTTTAATTGGTATTACATCTTATCAAGAGGTTTGCGTTTATTTTCTTTCAACTTTTTAAAATGAGAAGGTGTTAATCCTGAAACTTTCTTGAATTGATTTGAAAGATATTGAACACTGCTATAGCCCAATTGGTAAGAGATTTCCTTTAAGGATAATTCGTTATAAACTAAAAGTTCTTTAGCTTTCTCAATTTTTTGATGGATAATGTATTTTTCGATTGTGATGCCTTCAACAGAGGAAAAAAGATTGCTTAGGTAAGAGTAGTCGTAGCCAATTTCAGCAGTGATTATATCTGAACAATTTAAAGTTTCCGGCATATCTTTTCCATGATGAATTCTTTCGATTATTAATGTTTTGATATTATCAATGAGTTGACTTTTTTTATCATCAATTAGTTCAAAACCATTTTCAATAAGAAGTTCACGAACGTTATTTAGCTTTTCTTCATTGATTAATGTGGACACCTTCACCTTACCAAGTTCAATTTCTTCAATTGATAAATGAATCTTTTCAAATTCATCTTTTACAACCTTTATGCAGCGGTTGCAAACCATGTTTTTGATATGGAGGGTTGTGGAATTCATTTTACAAAGATACGAATTAATAGTAGTCTTATAAGGGGCAGGTTAAATAGCTCTTTTGCAAAATTCGGTTATGTGCGATGGCCTGTGCTATTGATAATTGAAGATTATGAGTTCCTTTGAAAATTAAGCGAATAAATGTGTTGTTTGTGTTGTGGTTTTTTTTTTTTATTTGAGTGGAAGAGAAAAAACAAAATAAATCCCCAGCTGAGCGGAATTTGCAATTCCGCTTTTAAAAGAAAATTAATCAAACTAACACAAATATACAGCCCCTTTCTCGGCGATGGTTCTGTTCGTAAATAAAATGTTTTTAAATAAAGAAAAACCAATTAATTTGGTTTTCTCTTAGAAAGCTTGGCATCTTCGATTTATTTCATATGTCGTTTAGCGGAGAATACCTGTTCGAATAAGTATGTAAATCCTTCAATTAACAGTTGTTTTTTTACATTTTGGTCTAGTGATTTATAAAAAGATTAAAAATGAAAATAACTTGTCCGTCTTTGAATGTTCTTTTTAATATTGCAGTATGTAATTTGCTATTTTCGTTTTCTTTTTTTTAATACACAAAACTATATATTGGCAGCAAAATTAAATTGATGCCGTTTTATAGTTTTAACTTATTCCAATTTCAGTTTTGCATTTAGCGCAGAGGTTTTGACTTTTCTGATCGATATCTTCCACATAAGTACTTGATCGCATTACACAAATCGGATTTTGGCAATGTATAAGCCCAAACATATGTCCTATTTCATGAATAACTACTTTCTTAAAACGTTCATTAAGGATTGTCTTGCTCTGTTTTATGCCATAAAGCTCATTCCTGAGTCTGTGTAAGGAGACAATGCCTGTATTGCCATTTAAAAAAGCTTGTCCGAAAATATAGGTAAGAATAGGGATAAACAAATCGACTCTAAAGAGTCCAATTTTCTTGAAGGAACCAGGTAAAACCATTTCCGATACTTCTTTTAATATTTTGTTAGCATCGTATTGTCTGCGTCCCGGAAAATAAAAATTACTTATTTCAAAATCATATTCTTTAAAAACAACAGGGTGCTGAAATTCATGAACAATAGCTTTAACTATATCATCAGTAAGATCCTTTTCAAAATGATCGCACGATATTAATATAATGCTTTGCTTTTTCAATCAGTAGTTTTGTTAAATGGGTGTTATACTCTTTAAAATATATATCAGTCTATCTTCGAAGCACTTTTATTTTTCTTGTTTCAAATCGTATTTTTTGATCTTATTATAAAGAGTAGCTCTATCAACTCTTAGTGCTTTTGCCGATCGTGATATATTCCATTCGTATTTATTTAGTATTGTGGCAATATGTTTTCTTTCAAGGTCGTCCAGACTTTCAATCGAACTGCTAATCACATTTTTACCCATTGGAAGGTCTTTTAGCCTTAATTCCTTTCCGTTGCCAATTACAATTGCACGTTCAATCATATTTTCTAGCTCACGCACATTTCCGGGGAATTCAAATTCTTCGAGCTGTTTCAATGCAGCATGTTCAATAGAAATTATATCTCTACTCATTGAAGTACAGTATTTTTTAACAAAATGAAATGCAAGAAGTGGAATGTCTTCAATTCTTTCTCGTAATGGAGGAACCTCAATATTTACAACATTGAGCCTATAATAAAGATCTTCGCGAAAAGTACCGTTATTAACCATGCTTTTTAAGTCTTTGTTTGTGGCACAAATAACTCTAAAGTCTGATGAAATTTCTTTGTTGTCACCAACTCTCACAAAAGTTTTGGTTTCAAGAACACGAAGCAGTTCAATTTGCATTTTTGATGAAATAGTGGCAATTTCGTCAAGAAATATTGTTCCACCATCGGCCATTTCAAATCTTCCTTTCCGGTTAAAAGTAGCTCCGGTAAATGATCCTTTTTCGTGTCCAAAAAGTTCGCTTTCAAGCAGACTTTCAGTTAATGCACCACAATGAACGCTTATCAATGGGAAATATTTTCTTGGTGAATTGGCGTGTATAGCACGGGCAATTAATTCTTTACCTGTACCACTTTCTCCAGTAATTATTACTGATGAATTAGATTGAGCCACACTTTCTACTTCTTTAAGAACTGCTTTTAAGGCTGCACTTTCACCAATCATATCTTCTACATTATCCAGAGAAGATATTTTATTTTTAAGATTTTCATTTTCAACCTTTAAAGCGATTTGAGCGGAAGCATTTCTGATGAGGTGAGAAAGGTCATCAGGGTCAAAAGGCTTCGTAACATAGTCATAAGCTCCATCTTTTAGAGCTTGTACTGCCGTGTCAACAGAAGCAAAAGCTGTCATGAAAATGAAAATGGGATCTTTTTTCATTGTTTTAATGCGCCTATGCATCTCCATTCCATCCATGCCCGGCATTTTTATGTCAGCCAATATAATATCAAAATCTTTAGACTGAAGGATTGATAATGCTTTCTGTGCATTTTCAGCACATTCAACAACATATCCATCATCTATAAACCAATTATAAAGGGAATCCCTTACAGATTCTTCGTCATCAACAATTAATATAGATACCTGTTTTGCCATTTTATTATTCTTTAATCCTTATAAAGTGGGAATATTATTGATATGGTAGTTCCTATACCATGTTCTGAGTTTACCTCTATACTTCCCTTATGATTCTCAATTATACCATGAACTATTGAAAGACCAAGACCAATGCCGCTTGCGTCATGTTTAGTTGAAAAAAATGGTTCGAAAATATGAGGAATATCTTCAGGAGCTATACCGTTGCCGTTATCCGAAATCTCAATTTTGATACTATCTTCAGGTTCAGCAGGAGTAGATGTTCTGATAATTATTTCACCTCGTTCTTGAATTGCTTCCGATGCATTTACCAACAAAGCAACACAAGCTTGTTTTATTTGATTTGGGCTACAATTGATTTTATCAGAGCTTGCTTTAAGATCAGTTATGAAGTTTATATCTGCGATTTTAATAGAATGAGTCATTAAATCGTAAGTTGCACTTAATATAGGGTGCAGATCCGTTATTACAAAATCATCCTGACCTTTTCTGGAGAAATCAAGTAAGCCCTTCACAATATCCCCGCAACGTTTGGTTTCAGTTTCAATAAATTTAAGATGTTTTAGTATTGATTCTTTTTTTGCGTGATAGAAGTCTGAGCTATTTAGTTGTTTATATATCAATTTAGTAAAAATCAGTATTCCGGATAAAGGATTGTTGATTTCATGAGCTACCGAAGATGATAGTTTGCCTAAAGATGCGATTCTTTCGACATGTATAAGTTCGTTTTGTGCTTCAGATAATTCCTCCGTTTTCTTTTGAACTTTATATTCCAGTTGATGCGACCAATTTTGTAATTCTTTGGAATTTGTATCAATATTATCAAGCATATTATTAAAGGCAAGCGATACTTTATTTAAATCGTCAAGAAGATCTGGCTTAATTTCTAACCTAATGCTGTTATCACCTTTTGAAACAGCCTCGCTGGCCTCAATTATAGAATTAAGAGGATTTTTAATTTTTTTCCTCGTAAAGACAATAAGAATCGTAACAAGGAAACTAGTTATAAGCGTTGCCAGTACTAAGAAATTTGTTGATGATTTATTTACAAATGAATCAAGATCTTTCAATGGCAATTTTATAATTAAGGATCCAAGTATTTCATCATCTACACTATGCGCATGGCAAGCAGATGTATAACAAGATTTTTCATTAAGTATGGGCTTTCTTATTATTAAGTGCCTCTCATTGTCTCCACTATGAAAGCGTCCGCTACTAAGTGTTTCTCCAACAATTCTATACGATTTTTCATTTGAAGAAAACATTAAATCCAAATCATTGTGACATTCCGTACAGTTTGGGTTACAGGAGGTTTCTTGAAATGAAGTAACAGAAGTATAAGCAAGACTATCATTATGATCATACATATTAACTTCGTCGATACCTGACATAGTACTAATAATATCAAGAGTTCGTTGTAGCATGGCTTTATCATTCCCAAGCATGGAATAATATAATGCTCCCTCTACAATAGAGCTGATGTTATCGCCATTTTGGTGAACATTAGTATTAAAAAAATTACCATAAACGGATCGGAAAACAATATTGAAAAGAATAAAAAGGACAATTAATGCTCCAGTAATTATAAATACTACGCGGCCATATATGGAAGATTTGAATCTGGTAAATTTTTTCAATGTTTCGATTTCTAGTAATCTCTTAAAGAATTTTTTTGAACGTCCCTCCATCATCGAATCGAATTATTATGTGAGTTAATATTACTCTTTTGTATATTAACATATAGGGAGAAGGCTCCCTGAATAGTTCGCCTTCCCCCATTTTTATTGCTTATTAATCTAGTCCTTTTTGTGTTATTAAGATGAACTAAAGTTACATAAAAGCTCTTAATCAACACTATTTAAATTTATGTTTTTCAGCCTATTTGGTCAAGAAACTTTGTTTGAAAGTCTTTCCAAACCTCGTTCGGCATCCCCGATAGTGGATTGTCTGATAATTCACCACCGTCTTGTAAGATTGTCATAGATGGCTCTGGAGATAGATTACCCATGGAAGAGGCAACAAAATCTTTAAATCTCGTCAACTCATTTTTCAACCATTCTTCAGCATCTTCAGCCACTAAGCATGTATTAGTTTCTGCAATCCATTTTTCTGGCTTTATTTTTAAAATCCATCCCTTTCCATAAGGATCTTCATTTATAATACTAGGATCTTCATTGATAGATGTATTTACACTTTGAACTTCACCGGAAATAGGAGACGAAATGTTTAACTGTTTCCCATTTTGTTCAATTTGGGCAATTACATCCCCGGGTCTAACCTTTTCCCCAGGTTGCTTAAAATTGCTTACATTAACTTCGCCTGTAATATGCATAAGTAGATCATCTAATCCTACTTTAGCATTACCCGATTTTTCCAATTGCATCCATGTGTGATTTTTACTATAAAATAATCCTAGTGGTATTTTAAGGATCTTTTCAGAGAGTGTACCAATAACCTGTGTGAATTTTTCATTTATAGCCTTTGGATTTTTAAGATATAACCAAAATGGAATTAGAATAGCAAAAAATGCTATTGTCATTAAATATTCAATTCCTTTTGTTTCGAAAATATTTACATAATTAAAACTTTCTTCCATATTATATGTTTTTAATGTGAATCTTTAACCCAAGATGGAGATTTACGAATAACAGGCATTCGCCTTACAATCCATCTAAATATCCAAATTTCAATAAAAATAATTGTGAATGTAACAACAAACTCTTTCCAATCAGGAATGTATCTTACAGCAGCATCCCACTTATAAGCAATAATTGAGATATTCATTCTGTTAAGGAGAATTCCAACTAAGGTCATTATAGATGCAATTTTAATCCAGAGTATTTTTTTGGTTCTATAACTATAATAGAATAAGATCATAGGTGTTAATACAAACCCAATGACTTCTACTAAAAACCAAGCTCCCATTTTAGTAGGTAGGTATTCCCAGTTTTGTTGGTGTACAAAAATAAGCACCAATAAAAACAGGTATACAAACATACCTCCGGTGCAAATCTTAGATAGGCCATGCAAGATGTCATTATGTTTTTCATGGCTACCTTCTTCAAGTTGATCCGAAAATACTTTGTGGCTAATTGAACCTTCAAAAATTACCATGGAGATTCCAGCAAAAATACTCGATACAACAAACATAATTGGCATATATGAATTATACCATAAAGGATGTATTTTTTCTTTAGCCATTAAAAACAATGCACCGATACCGGATTGGTGTAAAACAGATAATGTTATTCCAAATATAACTGCAACTAGAGTCAATCCGGAAAGTGCTTTTCTTAATTTACGAGCACCAAGCCATTCTGCTATTGCAGGCGAAAATTCTAGAAATAAAGCGAGCATATACAATAAAAAATGCCAACCTACCAAGAATAGAACAGAGCTAACACCGAAGTTATTTCCAATAACGACATTTATAACATTTAATGGTCTACCTAAATCAAGTAATAATGCGCCTGAATAAAATAAATAAGCTAAAAATCCATTAAGAACTGTAATTCGTGCGATTGGCTTATACTTTTCCATGTTTAATATATAGACAAGAAATACCAATACATAAGCACCACCAGCAAAAGCAACTCCAGTTACAACATCAAATCCGATCCAGAGGCCCCAGGGAACGTCTTGAGATAAGTTTGTAACAGAACCTATTCCGTTCCAGAATCTTAAAAAGATAATTATAATTCCAGCCAACATTATTGGTGCACTTATAATATTGAATGGTGTAAAAATTTTACCTTTTGGCTTTAATTCACTTAATAAAAAAGGCCAAATTTTATTTTCACGCTTTTCTTCTGATTGTATATTTATTGCTTGTCTCATTCTTCGTCCTCCGTTTTTGTTTTATTAGACTTGGTTGCTTCATAAATTCCCAAAAGAGCTGCCGGAAGCAATATATCTACAGGAGCAATGGCTCCAATAAAACCTTTTGTTAGTGAAGGATATGATTTATTCTGAAGATTAGTTTTAAATCCTATTTCTTTAAATGGTACAGGTGATAAATATAGAAATTCTGTACCACCAGCCTCATGTTCACCATAAATATGATCATAATATAAATCAGGATTTTCTACTATTCTCTTCCTTGCTTCCTTTAGAAGGTCTTTTCTTGTACCAAACATTAATGCTTCTGCAGGACAATTTTCAACACAAGCAGGAATTCCACCTTCTTGTACCCTTTCATTACACATTGTACACTTAACAATTTCAGGATTAGTACTTTGATATTCGAATTTAGGAACATCAAATGGACATGAAATCATACAATAGCGACAACCCATGCATTTATCACCTCTCCAAATTACAGGTCCCTCATGAGTTTTATGCATAGCTTCTGTTAGGCATGCAGCACCACATGCAGGTTCGCTACAATGCATACATTGCTTTTTAGCATAAACCTCGCCTTTTGATGTGTTAAACACATTAATTACAGAGCGTCTATTCTCATTTGTTTTTCTAACAACTTCTGTTGTTGGATAGTCGTCAGAATCAGGTTCTGGTAGCCCGTGTTCTTTCGCACAGACTATTTCACATTCCTGACATCCGACACAACGTGTTGAGTCATAAAGGACTCCAACGAATTCTTTTTGTTCTCCCTTTGTACGGCTGGGCTGACTTGCATTTAATTTCTTACCAAATGCAAGTGTGGCGCCTGTTAGACCAAGTACTTTCAAGAAGTTTAATCGATTAATACCCATATTGTTTCTTAATGTTTAGTTTGTAATATGTTATTGATGTTATAGTTATTATAGTTATTTTGCTTTGTTAATAAATTCCGTTTGAAATTCTTCCCAAATCTCAGGACCAAAACTTTCCATTGGATTATCATTTATCTCACCACCATCTTGAATAACAGCTTGTAAATGATCCGTAACTTCTAGTTTAATTGCAGAAGAGAAGAAATCTTTTAGTCGGGAAAATTCATTTTTGAGCCATGCTTTATATGTTTCACCCATTAAAAAAGTCTTGATTTCTGTAAGCCAATTATTAGATTCAATAGTATATATCCAACCTTCTGAATATGGGGAAGAATTTATTACAGATGAGTTAAAGTTCAGTTGAGTATTAATTTCTTTAATTTTTCCGGAGATAGGTGAATTTATATCCAGTTGTTTACCATGCTGGATAATGGAAAGGAATGATTCCCCTTTTTTTATTGATTCTCCAGAGTTTTTCATTTTTACATTTGTAATTTGACCAGTTACATGCTGAAGAAAATCAGCTATCCCAATTCTTACAAATCCATCTCTTTCCATAAAGGCCCAAGTATGTGATTTGTCAAAATACATCCCGTTTGGAGCGGCTATTGATGATTCTTTAAAAACTTGTGGAGTAATTATTTTATCTTCTACAATTGTAGGATTTTTTGATTTTCTGTACATTAATACAATTGGAGTTAAAAGCACTCCTGTTATTATAAGTACAATAATAATTGTTGTGCTTGTAGTGTTTACAGGTTTTTGAACATCTACTACAGTCATATGATTATCATGAATGCTTTGTACTTTACGCTGTCTTTCACTAATAAGGAGTTCAGAATAGCCATTAGAGTTGAGGTGTTGTTGACCGTCAGTTACAATCCACTCAAGGAATGCAAGTTCATTACTATTGATCGGTTGATCACCAGCAACAGAATATATATTGCTGTATAATACTTTAGGGTATTTTCCTATCCATACACCTCTTTCTAGTGCGTTAGAGCTTTTATAGATATTTTCAAAAAGATCTACCTTATCGTTCCCGTTAATATCAATCGGTATAAGACTTATGCCTTCTTTTAATTCCTTACCTTCAAGATCTAATATGTCAACTAACTTGCAGTATCCTAAGGCGTATTTATCATTTTGAATTTTATTTAGCATTTCATCAATGCCATCAACATCTCTTCCATTTATTTTCTGTAGATCTGTTTGTAAAAACTCAGCCAGATAAGGCTTGTTTAATTCGCCATTAATGTAATAGCAATTAACAGGAATCGACTGCTTGTTATTAAGTAAGATTCCCCAAGTTGGTTTTTTTGAATCTGTAAATACGTTCGCAAATTCCTCTTGTGAAATTCCTTTCTGGAATATTTCTTCCAAAAATGGATTATTCGAATTCATTATAGGAACAATTATATCCCTGCCTACAGACATTTTCCAAATGGATTTATTCGCAGCAGGAAGGTAATTTTTTGTGATTAAGCCAATATTTCCAGATTTATCTAGCATATGGCTTACCATATCATTAGGGATATTGGAAACATTAATTTTAGCTTCCGGATTGATGCTTTCATATGCACTTACCCAAGTTGTAGCAATATCAAATAGATCTGGACTTGTCCAAACATAAATTGAATCTTCCACGGTTGCGCTGTGCAATGATGATTTGGCATTTAAATTTGCAGAAAAAACTACAAAGAATGTCATCGAGCTGATTAATACTAATAAATTTTTCATGTCTATATTTATTTTAAATTATGTACTTGGTTCATTAATGTGCTGTACAATCTTGCCTAAATCAAACGGTGTGCCAAAGCCAAAAAAACGAGTATAAAATACTGAAATACAAGACTATACGGAATTGATGATTTTCAAGGTAAAAGCATTTATTGCCGAAAAATTCAACACTAAATTTTTGATAATGTTGTAAGTGTTGTGAAAAGCAATCGTTTACGACCACTGTTGAAATATTCGACACTGCCGAAAAATTCAACAGTGAACAATCGAAGATATTTGATATATTGGTTGAATACCCCAGTGAGTAGTAAGTTTGGGGATGGTGCTTAAACTCGAATTTAGAATAATTCCGACATTTGTTTAGGAGTGATAGATATTAAACATCCATTTTTTTGATAAATTGCTAATTGTAAAATCTGTATCTCAAAATTTAGAAGATTGTTTAGGAATTATATCTGTATTTTTATGTGTAACTGCATTCTTATTGAATATTTGACGATTTATTCTATTAATTAAGTTGGAGATCTATTTTATTTTGTATAATTCTTATAGAGATTATTTTTGGTCGACAGATGCTCCAGATAATTACGTGGATGAAAAATTATTGGCTTATTTGCTTCTTATTTTTTTCATTTTACCTATAGCTCATTCTAATCAATTCTTTAAACGTAATTTAATGAAGATTTAAAGCTCATAGCAATTCTAATTTTGGAAATAATTTCTTTTAATTAATCGAACTGATCCCGAGCGGGTTCCACTGAGCTTGTCAAAGTACAGTCGAGGGATCTATTGGGTCTTATTCCTCACCTCTTGGAGCGATTTAAGAATAATTACACAGCTGATACCGGCGGGGTAGTTCATTTTTAAATTGTAGAAAGTTTTAGGCATAATCCAATATTTCATCTAATTTTAATTTCTTTGTAATTAATTATAATATACGATTACTATTTTATGGATAATATTAAAAAATCATACATCTTTTTGTTAATGGGAGCCCTGTTAATTTCTTTTTCTCCTGTATTAATTAAGGATGCAGGTGCTCCAGGTACAACAACCGTCTTTTATCGATTGTTTTTTGGGACTATTACACTGCTTATACCATTTGTTCTTTCAAGAATTAAAAGTAAAGAAGCTTTAAAAACAAAGGGAATTATTTTAGCAGTTTTAGCTGGATTGTGTTTAGCCATTGATATGGCTTTATGGGCAACAGGTATTATGCTGTCAAATGCAGCAATGCCTACCTTGGTTGGAAATTTAGCACCATTGTGGGTAGGAATAGGTGCTTTCTTGTTCTTTAAAGAAAGGCAAAACTCTAAATTCTGGATAGGACTTTTTGTTGCCTTGGTTGGTGTTACTTTTTTAATTATTCAAGATTTGTTTCAACCTAATGGTATTTTTAAAGGACTAATTTTTGGACTTTTTGCAGGTGTGTTTTATGCTTCTTTTATGCTCTTCGCTCAATCAGGAAGAAAGCTATTAAATACTATATCCTTTTTATTTATTAGTAGCTTGGCAACAACAGTTTTTCTTGGAATATTTATGTTAATTCAAAACTTTGAATTTGTAGGATTTTCGTCAAAAGCCTGGGGTTTGTTTGTTATAATGGGCGTATTCATTCAAGCCGGTGCCTGGTTTCTTATAAACTTTGCTCAAGGATACTTGCCTGCATCATTGATTTCTCCAACTTTGTTGGCACAACCTGTAATGGCAGGAATAATAGCATTTTTTATGTTAGGTGAAGAGCTAAGTATTTGGCAAATTTTTGGTGGTGTAATTGTAATTATCGGAATCTATACCGTTCATTTTGCTAAGCAGAAAAAAAAACAACTAGAGTGATATGAAAATATGTTTAATATGATTATAGCTTTTTTAGCATTTATTGTTTTTATAATTAATATACCATTTGGTTTTTGGAGAAAAGGTCAGAAGAGATTTTCTTTAAACTGGTTTTTATCAATTCATATTCCGGTTATTATTTCAATAGGGTTGAGGTATTTATGCGATATTAAGTTTGAGTGGTTATATCTTTTGTTATTTGTATTAATGTTTATTACTGGGCAATTTTTAGGTAGGATTTTATATAATTATAAATTGAAATCAAAAATAGTTAAGTAACAGCTTTAGCGTCGATAATCAATTTTATATTTATGTAAAATTGTTAATTAGTTGGAAACCTTTTTTCAGTATTATGCCCAATAAGAAAATTGAAACTATTTAGTGTTTGTCCATAAAATCCGATATCTGCGTTATGCTCGTTTTAAAAATCAATCATTTACATAATTAAACTCTTGATTTTTAAAACTTCACAAGCCTTAATCTCGAACTTTCTGAATCAAACACCCGACTTTACGGACAGAGTTTATTTAATTTTATTCCCATACCAATGCAGCAGCGCCCAATATGGCTGCATCATTTTCTGGTAAAGCCGAAGCTTTAATGTCAATTTTATTTTTATAAATATTTAATAAATATTCTTCCATGTACTTTTTTGTAGGCTTAAAAATTAAATCGCCTGCATTTGCAAGTCCCCCAAATAAGAAGATAGCTTCAGGGCTTGTAATGGCAACTGCGTTGGCTAACATAATTCCTAAAACATAACTTGTATAATCAAAAGCAGTAAGGGCAATTATGTCTTCTTCTAATGCAGCTTCATATATCATTTTACTTGATATTTCATCTAGAGAAATTTCTCTTAAAACACTAGGTTCATCCGATTTTGAAAGTAATTCTAAAACAGTCCTAACAATTCCTGATGCCGAAGCATAAGTTTCTAAACATCCTTTTCTACCACAATTACATTGTCGTCCGTTTGGATCAAAAATAGCATGCCCCAGTTCTCCTGCAAATCCATCATGACCCAATATTATTTCCCCGTTTGCAACAAACCCACTTCCTACACCCGTTCCCAGTGTTATAAACATAAAGTTTTTTATGTTTTTAGCATTTCCATAAATCATTTCTCCAATTGTGGCTGCATTAGCATCATTAGTTAGCTTTACGGGGTAATTTAATGTCTTGTTTAGCATATCTGCTAATGGAATAATTCCTTCCCAATTTAAATTTGGAGCATACTCAATAGTACCGGTATAAAAATTGCCATTTGGAGCCCCAATTCCGATACCCTTAATAGAACTACCCTTTGGTAAATCCTTAAAAGTGTTTTTTAGTTCTTTTGTTAGAAAATCTATAAAAATTTCTGCTGTTTTAAAATTTTTAAAAGGAAATGATTTCTTTAGAATTACTTCTCCTTCGTTTGTAACAATTCCATATGAGACATTTGTTCCACCAATATCAATACCAATAGCAAGTTTTTGCATTATATAAAATATTTAGAATTATTAAAATGTGTAAATTTCAGATGTAAAAATAAAACTTTTATTCATTAGATTTCATGATATAATCAATCATACCAGAATACAGTAAATAAGCGAATATGTTTTTGGAATTATAGATGATTATTTGTTTGTAAGGATTTGATTTAATGAGTTATATGTCATTTTGTCAGTAATGTTTTTTATCTCAACTTCGGTTCTAAAAGTAATCCTTTTTTCAATATTTGGTAAGAGATCAAAATAATTTTCACTCCATTGCCCTTTAATCGGAACTTGGATGTATAAGTTTTTTATTAAGGATTTTGTTTTTAATCTTATCTCAAAACCACCTGAAATGGGTTTGATTTTTGTGTCGATTTCAAACTTAGTTAATTCAAGATCTTTTTGCTTCGTAAAATATACATGTCGTGAATCTAATATTTTCTTGTTATGACTTAGCTCTATAAATAAAAAGTATTTGTTGAGATCGGCATGGTTTAAAATCTCAGAGATAGCTTTTTTATAAACCAATTTGCTGGAGTTTTTAGGTATAACAGATTGATAAGATTTGATGTGTTTTATTTCTCCTTCAAAATTCATTAAACTTAATCTAAGATCAATATCTAAATTCTTTAAACTATCCGAAACAATAAAGATTTCTAAAGAATCTTTGTTTAGATATGGATCAATTATTATGTTTTTGAAATCATCTTTTGCGAAATAATGCAAGGCTTTCCAATTACCTGAATAATCAATGCTCGACCATGAAATTGCCGGCCAACAATCATTCAGTTGCCAGTACAAACTACCCATGCAAAATGGTTTGGCTCTGCGCTGGGCAAGAATGCCTGTTCTAATCCCTTCGGCTTGTAAGAGCTGACTGATATAAATAAAATCCTCAAAATTTTCAGGAACAGGATAGTAATCTTTCATGTAATGATTTATCAGAAAGTTCCCCTTATGATGTTTCTGATGCACCAGCATCACTTCAGAATCAATGCTTTTATTTACGGAAGTATCGAAATATTCTATGGTTTCAATGCTCGGAAACGACTGGAAACCAAATTCGCTCATGAATCGTCCAGTAACTTTATTGTACCAATCAAAATCATAAGCATCATGCCATACGTACCAGTAATGATTATCTCCTTCGGTTGAGCTTCGTGAGTTTCCTCTTCCAAATAATGGAGATGATGATGTATATGATATTTCAGGGCTATTTTCTTTAATGATTTCAGGAAGTATTTTGTGAAATATATCTACATAATTATTCCATAATTCAGCAGAATCTTTTTTGGAATAAGAATTCGACCATCCCCAATTATGCCACGCTTCGTCGATTTCGTTGTTGCCACACCAAACTGCAATGGATGGATGTTTTTTTAATCTGTTGACCTGAAACTCGGCTTCATTTTTTATATTTTCAAGAAACATGCTGTCGTTCGGAAACATATTATTAGCAAACATAAAATCCTGCCAAATCAGAATTCCTTCTTTGTCACATAAATCATAAAATATATCCTTTTCATAAATACCACCACCCCAAACACGCAGCATATTCATGTTAGCGTTAACTGCATCGGAAATTATTTTATTGTATTGAATATCTTTAACATTTCCCGGAAATGAACTTAAAGGAATATAATTTGCTCCTTTCATAAAAACAGGTATCCCGTTTAATTTAAAATAAAAGGATTCTCCAAAATCGTCGGGTTCTCTAATTAATTCAATTGTTCTAAGTCCAATATTGATTTTTTTAGAATCAAAAATCTGTTTGTTTTCTATTAATTGTGCTTCAAATTTATAAAGGAATGGTACACCTAAATTATGTGTCCACCATAGTTTAGGCTTTTTTATTTCTACCGGAATATTATAATCATGAATACCTTTTTTAATCGTGATATCTTCAATCGAATAATTGATTTCTTGGTTTGTAGAATTTAATTTTAGAGTTCCCTTAAAATCTTTTTCAGATTCCAGACTTACGTGAATATTCACTTTAGCAACAGATGAATCTAAGTTCTGAATGGAATAATTTAGTTCTTTAATTCGGGCTGTATTCCAAATATGCAATTCAACGTTTTGCCAAATGCCTGATGTAATATATTTGGGTCCCCAATCCCAACCATAATGATAAGCAGCTTTTCGGGTATATGCTCTTGATCCTTCAGGAAGTTCAAAAGATAAATTTTTATACAGTTTTAACTCTTCTTTTATTGCAGGTTTTAACTTTACGCTTAGGGTATTTTTAATCTTTAACTGGTTAGGATCGATCTTAATCTTCCACGGAACAAACATATTATTTGCCGAAAATAGGAGCGAGTCATTTAAATAAACATCAGCATACGTATCAAGTCCCTTAAAAATAATCTCTAACCCTTCATCAGATTTAAGGCCATCTGGTTTTTTAAATTCAGTAGTGTAAATCCACATCAATGTGTCTATCCATTGTAAATAATTTTCATTTTCTCCTGAAAATGGATCGAGTATAAGATTGTTTTGAAATAAATCTGTATGGATTGAACCGGGAATAATTGCCGGATATGTCTGATTGTAAATTTCGGAAGTAAACTCCCAATTATTGTTTAGGCTAATTATTCTATGAGAACTTTCTTCAAAAGAACATGAAGAAATGACCAATGAGAAAGCAATAAAATAAAGTAATCGAATAGAATTATACATTAAAGGATAGCTTTAAAATTAAAGCACTAAATATAAGAAAATAGAATTATTCATTATACTAATAGTTCGTTACATTTTTGTATTAGTATGAAATTAAGAACTTTGGCAAAGCTAACGTAATTTAATCATACGGCTAATTATCAGTAGTTTGACTGTTTGTAAAATTTAACTTTGCCAAAGATTGACAAGGTATTGAATACCTTAAGTAGTGCCTACAAGAAAACTGCCTTTTTTCAAGTCTTTGATAAGAAAGCGTCAAAGACGAGGCTTTCGAAGTTTTGAAAACCAAGGAGTTCACTTTTGTGAATGACTGTTTTCAAAACGAGAGTAACGAAGTATTTGGCGTTTTCTTGCAAAGACTAAGTATTTTTTTTCCTAATCAACGTCAAACCATCTCTTAAAGGCAAGATAACTTTCTCAATCCGATTATCGTTTTTAATAAATTCATTGAATTCAATTATGCCTTTTGTATGCAAATCTTCGGGTGATTCTTGCTCAATTACTTTGCCACTCCATAATACATTGTCAGCCAAAATAAATCCGCCGGGTTTTATATATTCCAAAATGATATTGTAATATTCAAGATACTCCCTTTTATCGGCATCAATAAAAACCAAGTCGAATTGCTCATTAATTTCAGGAATAATTTTTCGGGCATCGCCAAAATGTAGTTTAACTTTATTTTCTAATCCTGATTTGTGAAGATACTTCGAAATTAAATCCTCAAGTTCATCATTAATTTCGATGGTATGAAGAATGCCTGTATCTTTTAATCCTTTAGCCAAGCAAATAGCAGAATATCCTGTGTAAGTTCCAATTTCAAGAATTTTTTCTGGATTAATCATTTTGCTAATCATTTCAAGAACTTTACCTTGTAAATGACCCGAAAGCATTCTGGGATTAAGAATTTTCACATGCGTTTCTCGATATAATTCAGCTAAAATTGGGTCTTCCTTGTCGGAGTGATTTAATATATATTCTTCAATATTTAAATGGGAATCGGACATGTATAGAATTTATTAAGATGTTCATATTTTTGCTTCGGAAAAGGTAAATTCGACAAGCCTGACTGCCGTCAGGCAGACTCAATATGACAAACATTAATACGAAAGTGTCACCCTGAGCCTGTCGGAGTGTAATACTTTCTTTGAGTTATTGATAAACCAACATCGACATTTTATCAATATCTAAAACCTCATTTGCAATTTCCTGAATATTTTCAACTGTAACAGCTTCAATCTTTTCTTTTACCCTCTCTAAATCATCAACCCTATTGAAAAGCATAAAGCTTTTACCTAATGCTAAAACTAAGCTGGCATTATTTTCAGAACCAATAGCAATTTGCCCAAATAATTGACGCTTGGCTTTTTTAAGTTGCACTACCCCAAGTTTTTTTGTTCGTAATAGTTCAAATTCCTTTTTTATCAGCTTTATACATTTTTCGTAATTTTCTTTATCAGTACCAAAATAAACAGAAAAAATCCCTGTATCCGAATATGCTGAATAATTAGATTCCACATGATAAGCATATCCATGTTTTTCGCGAAGTAAAAGACTTAATCGTGAATTTAAACCGGGGCCACCCAACATATTATCCAATAAAACCATTGCAACCTTTTTCTTGTCGTGAGCATTATATGCTTTGTTGCCAATAATACAATGTGTTTGGTGTGTCTTCTTTTTAACGATTTTAGTTTCAGGAATATAATGGTTTGTTTGGTCTCTTGGATTTATCCTTGGATTTGACTCAATTTGACCAAAATATTTGTTTGTTAATTTTTTAATTTTTGTAAATGAGATGTCACCCACAGAACAAAAAACCATTTCATCGGTATTGTAATTTTTTGAGATAAACGATTCAATATCCTTTTTGGTAAAACGGCGTAAATCTTTAGGAGTGCCTAAAATATTTTTTCCCAAAGGCTGATTTTTAAAAATTAACTCTTCGAATTCATCAAAAATTAATTCAGCCGGATCATCCTTATATGAATTAATTTCTTCAATAATAACTTCTTTCTCGCGTGTAATTTCTTTCGCAGGGAAAGTAGAATTGAATATTACATCCGAAATAATTTCTATCGCTCTTTCGTAATCATCTTTTAAAAATGAAGTATGAATTGTAGTTTCTTCTTTGCTTGTATATGCATTTATCTCACCACCAACATCTTCTAGTCGACTAAGAATATGGTAAGCTTTTCGATTTTTTGTACCTTTAAAAATTGCATGTTCAATAAAATGAGCCATACCGTGCTCATGCTCTTCCTCATCGCGTGCTCCGGTATTAATAATTAAAC
Source organism: Bacteroidales bacterium (assembly GCA_013138975.1). Lineage (GTDB taxonomy): Bacteria > Bacteroidota > Bacteroidia > Bacteroidales > UBA12077 > UBA12077. The sequence continues at coordinate 53,155 of WTBR01000003.1, read as the reverse complement.
CACAATGCCCAACTGCCGATTTCGAATGTAAATGAATAATTCGTATCCCGTTCTCCAGTGTAAAATTCTCGTACTTCATTAAATTTTTTATATAAGCTGCAAAAGTATAAAAAACTAGCAATCAAAATACTAAAACAAGTAAAGTTTTAGGATGTTTAAGTTTTTTTAAAAATTATTGCAAAATATTTTGAAAAAGAAAATTTTCACTTATATTTGCACTCGCAATTGAGCAAGAATGCAAGAATGGTGCCATAGCTCAGTTGGTAGAGCAATGGACTGAAAATCCATGTGTCCCTGGTTCGATTCCAGGTGGCACCACAGAGAGCCTTGAGAAATCAAGGCTCTTTTTTTATGCTTAAAATTGAATAATGAACAAGGAATTTCGAATGATGAATTTCGATTTAAGTGTTACTTCATACTTCATTATTCGTTAATCGACATTCGATATTAATTCTTTTATTTTTCACCTATGTGACATTTCGTTAAATTGGTTCTTTTCTCTGCTACGGATAAAGGATAGAAAAGATAAAATATGACTAAATGTGTATTGTTTAATTTTGTATCTTTATGTATTAACTAAAAAAGGAATAATTATGCAATTTAAGGAATCACAAAGATTAAGAGCCGATTGGGATGGATCAGATTGTGACCACCCTAGAATTTTAAAAGAATACGATTTAGGTGCAGCTACAACAGATTGGGTTTGCGATACTTGTGGAAAGGAATTTTCTAGAGAAGAACGCGATCACTTTAATGCTGATCGAGATCAATAAAAATATTTAAGAAACTGCGGTGAGCATGTGGTGTGTTAGCCATGGTGTTTGGTGTCCCCAGCTGTGGTGACCGGGGGTTTTAAAATGATAATCTTATGTTACGAACAGTCAAATCAAAAACAACAGGAATTACTTACCAATTCGAATACAATCAGCAGGATGAAATTGTATACCTTCGAATGCCAAATGGTGCATGGATTGGAGTTGGTGAAAATGTTAAGAGTTATGTTGATGCACAAAGAATTGCACAACATCATGTTGATACGCAAATATTATAGCTGAGTCTTTTTTGATATGAGACATATTAATTTTATAGATACTGTTTCACTTTTTAGAGGTGAATTAATTCTTCCTAGTGAGGGTGTTTTGCATATAAATACTACGCATTATTCCATCAGAGAAATTAGCCCCTTAAAAAATTACGATTTTACAAAACATGATATAGTTATTCATGAAAGTCATGATGATTTTAGAGTTGTATTTATCAACTGTAAATTTAAAAACATAACTATAGATGGAAGTTTCCATATTAATTTTCAAGACTGTAGTTTTAATAAGGTAAGAATTGCGGATAGAACTAGTGCGCATTATTTTAGTTTTAATGGAGGCGTAATTGATTATCTAACAGGTTTTTTATCTAATCCTGATTTTAAAAATGTTGAAGTTGGGAAACTGGATTATATAGATCAATTGAATTTAGATGGGTTTGAATTAGTAGACGAACTTATTTTTTCTGAGAACTCAGGCAGTTTTGATACAGTTAAGCTAGATTGCAGATTTAAGAATATTGGTTTTTTAAATTATGAATCATATGAAGACCCAATGGGCTATGCTAGTCCAGGCGGTACAATTGAAAGTTATAATCCCGATAAAAATTCAGTTGTCCGTATTCAAGGCTCCGATTTGGAAGGGATAACATTTTTTAATTGTAATATGTTCAATTCTCAGATTAAATTTAAGAATAGTAATTTGACTGAGCTACGATATATTAATTCTGTTTTACCAAAAAATGCAACTGATATTGATTCAAAAAGAGAATCGATTGAAGCTTATAGACAACTGAAAATTGTTTCAAAGAAGCAATATGATAGATTTAGTGAACTAAAATACAAAGCTAAAGAGCAAAATGCCTATTTGAAAGATATTATCTTTAATTCTAAAAAATTAGGTTCTTTTAAAAAATGGGTAGCTTACTGCAAGAATAATTTTAATAGTTTAATTGTATTAGGCTTCGGTAAATTTTCAAACTATTATGGAACCAAATGGTGGCCTTCCGTACTGTTAATTTTAGTAATTGGGTTTGGTTCTTATTGTGGGTACTTAAGTTCAATTTGTAATAATATAATGGGATTTGAAGAGTTTTGGCAAAAATATTGGCTTTTTATAACTCCCTTTCATAATATACATTTAATGGGTGATGAATACAGTTATAGTGGCTGGTCATATTTTATTGATATCTTTCATCGTATTATAAATTATTTTCTAATTTATCAAGGAATTCAAGCATTTAGAATGTATGGTAAAGATTAAATAAATGTATTAATATTTGTATTTGGGGAGTTGAATGAACAGCCATATTTTATTGCTTGTTAGCTGAAAAAGAAAAAAAAGATAATTGATTTATATTATGAATTGTTAGAGTGGGTTTGTGTAACAAGATCTCAGCGGAAATGTTGAGGTTTTTTTTATGCAATAAAATTACTGTTTGTATTCGAACACAATTGTAACATTTCTTGACAATCCAATTCATTTTTGAAAACCCTTTTTGTAATTATGAATTTGAGGTTTAGTTATTTAACTTGCATGGCATAATGCTTGTTTAAATATGTAAAGCAAATTAGATATTCAGTTAATTATTAAAACCTATAGAAATGAAAAAGCTAACATTGTTTGGAATGCTGTTTTTAGCAACAATAGTATTAAACGCTCAAAATATTGACGAAGAAAAAGAGGCAATTAAAAAAGTTATTCAAACAGCTTATGTTGAAGGATTACAAAATGAAGGTGATGCCGATAAAATTGATTCTGGAATACACCCCGACTTTAATTTATTAGGTATTGGCGAAGGTAATGCGATGTGGAAATTGTCAATCGCCGATTGGAAAGCTAGGGCAGTTAAAAAACGTGAAGAAGGTAAATTGCCAGAGGAAGGTAAAAAAGTATCTGTGAAATTCCCTTTAATTGATGTTACAGGAACTGCTGCTGTGGCTAAAATTGAATTTTATGTTGGCGAAAAACTTACCTATATTGATTACATATCATTGTATAAGTTTGATGATGGCTGGAAGATGGTAAATAAAATTTTCTATAAGTTGGAAAAATAATATTCAACTAGAAGATCTTGTAAGAGAGTGTCCAAAAAGTCATTGTCTGTCATTCTGAGCTTGTCGGAATGTTTTTTCAACTCATTTAATTTTTGTACTCTCGCTTCTTTTCTCATCTAATGTGAAAAGAATATTACGATTAATATACTCTCTAAATGCTTATTTCTTAATTTTGTATCTTTATAAATTCTAAATTATAAGTAAAAACAGATGGAATATAAGATTATTCAAGAATGCTTTAAGGATTACGATTTAAAAGAAATTATTGCTGAACTAAAAAAAATAGAAGGATATAGCGAGCACAATCTGAACATTGCTTATTTATCCATAGAAAGAGCCGATAGGATTGCATCGAGAGAAAAGATTTTTTTTAATAGTAAAGACTTAAAAAGTGAATTAAATAAATTAAATAAAGACGATACCGAATTCCTTGAATATATTAAGAGTTTAGGGATGGGTATTAATAAAATAGCAACGAAATTAAAACGTAAGAAGAGGTAATTTAAAAGCTAATTGCGTTAATATGACTTTACAAGGATAGTAATTCTAATACCATAAAAAAGCCCTGCGAATGCAGGGCTAAATATGAATAAAATCTATCTCACTTTCCTTATCAACAAACGATCATACAAAAACAGTAAAAACGAAGCCCCAACACCAATTCCGAGCAGTACAAACCAAATTCTTCCCGGATTGTAGCTAGTCCATAAATAATTAGTAAGTTCGGTTTGAGTCATATTAAAAAGTTCCCCGGCTTTATTGTATAAATCATTTTGGGTAAAAGATTCCGAAATTTCAGGAACAGATATACCTTTAATAGATAAGTCCTTTTGCAATAAGGTTAGCTTGTCGGCCATTCTTCCATACACGCCACCTGAAATATATCCTGCCAATAAGTTACCTAATGTTACAGGTAAAAATGCGCAACCCATGTACAAAGCAATTTTATCTTTTGGGGCAATCTTTCCAATGTATTCTGTAATTTTAGGTGATCCCATCATTTCACCGACGCCAAAAATGAATATTGCTGCAATTATAAAAAACGGATTGTTTGTAAACAGCGTTAAAGACATACCTATTGAACAAACAAAAAATCCAGTCATCATTGAAGTTAGAGGTTTCCATTTCATAATAATAGTTGAGACCATTATTTGGAACATAATAATATACATTGCATCAATATTAGTAATGTATTCGGCTGCAATGGTGCCATCCGGTGAGCCAATTTTTTCAACTAACCAAGGCCAAACTTTTTCTATGAAATTATATAAGGAGTGCGTATCAACCCACTGATCAATAAATACAGGTAAAGTATAAAATAATTGATAATACATCGCCCAAAATCCTGCAACGATTAATAAGAAAAAGATGAATTTATAATCGCTTAAAGCAATTCCAATATTTTTGAAAATCAATTTGAGCGATTTCCCGAAAGATAAATCGGATGGTTTTCTTTCCGGTTCTTTATAGAAGAATAGAAAAGGAATGTTAACTAAAATAATTACAGCACTTAAATAAAATACCGTGGTATAAGAAATTACACTAAACTGCAAGGCAACTATAGGGCCAATAAATGCACCAACATTTACCATCCAGTAATAAATCCCAAATCCAATAGATGATGTTGTATCGTCGGTAGTTTTTGAAATAGTAGCAGTAATAACAGGTTTAAAAAGTGAGCCTCCGATTGCCACAAAAAGGAAAATTGCAAAGAATGATCCAAACGATTGGCAATAAGGCATAATTAAAAATCCTATTGCATAAATTATGAAAGCCGTGAATAATACTTTTTTATAGCCATATCTGTCAGCAATTGCCCCGGTAATAATAGGTAAAAAATAAAGTACAGCTGTTCCGATACCCATTATCATACCCTTTTCTTCTTGGCTTAAACCTAAAGCACCAACATCTGTCGATTTGGTTAAGTAATTTGCCAATAACATATAAAATCCGTACCATGCCCAACGCTCAAATAGTTCCATTGAGTTGGCAATCCAGAATGTGCGAGGGAATTTTTTAAATACACTTGTTTTTGTAGACATGATATTATTATGTTTTTGAGAATTATTCAATATAAATTTTTAACGTGCTAATATCTGATAAAATTTCAAAACTCAATTAACAAAACTCAATTAAATTCCAATTTTCTAATTTCAAAAAATGGAATTTGGAGTTTATTTGTTTTTTGAATTTTGTTGTTTGTTATTATAAATAAATATTAATTAGTACCAGTAAGAAAACTACTTATTTTTAAAGTCTTTGATAAGAAAGCGTCAAAGACGAGGCTTTCGAAGTTTTGAAAACCAAGGAGTTCACTTTTGTGAATGACTGTTTTCAAAACGAGAGTAACGAAGTGTTTGGCGTTTTCTTGCAAAGACTAATTATTATTTGACTTTCACATAAACCTAAAGTTTAATGTCGCTGTAAGTCTTATTTAATCAGTGTTTTAAAAACATGTTTTACATCATAAAAAAAAATATAAAAAATTACTTGGAGGTTTTACTTTCTTGATTACATTTGCAGCCTCAAAAATAGATAAGATATTTACTTTCACTTGGTTGGAAGTGTTGAATAACATAAAGTATAGGGGTAGTAAGAAATTTAGGTTAAGAAGTGTTAGGGTTAAATTTTTCAAAGTAAATTTAGGGTTAGAGAAAAGAGAATAGCTTGTTAGGGAGTTGTTCTCTTTCTTGTTTTTATATACTTTGTAAAGTTTTTTTTGGGGATAAAAAAGAATAATTTTGAGCGAACTCTTTTATGAAGAGTTTGTTTAAATTTAGCAACTTTAAAACAAAGGACATTAATATGGAGGCAAATAAAAAGCTTATTTTACTTATTCTTGATGGTTGGGGAGTAGGAAATAAGTCAAAATCAGACGTAATATATAATGCAAATACACCATATATAGATAGTTTATATACAAAATATCCACACTCGCAATTACAAACTTCAGGTAATAATGTGGGATTGCCCAAAGGTCAAATGGGTAATTCCGAAGTAGGGCATTTAAATATTGGTGCCGGTCGTGTGGTTTATCAGGATTTGGTACGAATAAATAAAGCGGTAGAAGATAATAGTATAGCATCAAACGAAGCTTTGGTAAATGCTTTTAAATATGCAAAGGAGAAAAATGTAGCCGTTCATTTTATAGGTTTAGTTTCCGATGGAGGAGTGCATTCATCCGATAAGCATTTATATAAATTATGCGATTTAACAAAAGATCATGGTTTAGATAAAGTATATATTCATGCATTAACCGATGGTCGGGATGTTGATCCTCGAAGTGGAAAAGGATTTATTGAGAGTTTGCAAAACCATTTAGATAGTTCGAATGGTGAGATAGCAAGTTTGGTTGGTCGTTATTACGGAATGGATCGTGATAATCGTTGGGAGCGAATAAAAGAAGCATATGATTTATTTGTGCATGGAAAAGGAAAACAAACAACGGATATTGTTAATTCGGTTCAGGAATCGTATAACGAAAATGTTACAGATGAGTTTATAAAGCCAATAGTAAAAGTTGATGTCAATGGAAATCCAGTTGGTAAGATTAAGCCAAACGATGTAGTAATTTGCTTTAACTTTCGTACCGATCGTTTACGCCAAATGACAATGGCATTGTCTCAGCAAGATATGCCCGAGCATGGAATGCAAACCATGCCATTACATTATATAACAATGACTCGCTACGACGAGAAATTTAAAAATGTTCATATTGCATACGATAAGGATAATTTAAAAAATACATTAGGCGATATTTTAGCTAACAATGGTAAAAAACAAATTCGTATAGCCGAAACTGAGAAATATGCACATGTTACTTTCTTTTTCTCAGGAGGTCGAGAGCAAAATTTCGAAAATGAAGAACGAATTTTGAAGGAATCCCCCAAAGTAGCAACATATGATTTGCAACCAGAAATGAGTGCTTTTTTAGTGAAAGATGCTATTGTTGAGGAATTGAAAAAACAAGAAACAGATTTTGTTTGTTTGAACTTCGCAAATGGTGATATGGTTGGGCATACGGGTGTTTATGAAGCAATCACAAAGGCTGTTGAAACAGTAGATCAATGTGTGAGTGAGGTAGTCGAAACTGCAAAAGCGAATGGATACGAGGCAATAATTATAGCCGATCATGGTAATGCCGATAATGCGGTTAATGCCGATGATTCAGTAAATACAGCTCATTCATTAAATCCTGTTCCGTTTATTTTGGTTTCAGATCGATTTAAATCAGTTCAGAACGGTATTTTGGCTGATGTAGCTCCAACAATTCTTTCATTAATGGGGATAAATCCTTCCGAAGAAATGACAGGTAAGAATTTAGTAATCGAATAATAGATTGAAAATAAAAATTTAAAAATAGTATATACGAATGAATTATATGATGCAGGTAGGCAATTGTATCGTGGGAACGGAATTGCTCGAAGAAAACTTTTTGTGTAATCTTGATAGTTGTAAAGGACATTGTTGCGTTGAGGGAGAGTCCGGAGCTCCTCTTGATGAAGGAGAAGAAAAGCAAATAGAAGAGTTTTATCCCAAGTTTAAAAAACACTTAAGAGAAGAATCTATTAAAGAGATAGAAAAAAACGGATTTTCGGTTATCGATAAAAGAGATGGTGAATTAGTAACGCCTTTATTAAAAGGGAAAGAATGTGTCTATGTAATATTTGAGAATGGCATAGCAAAGTGTGGAATTGAGAAAGAATTTTTAAGAGGTAAAATTTCATTTCGAAAACCAATCTCTTGTCATATATACCCAATCAGAATTAAAAAAATGGGTGATGATATGGAAGCACTGAATTACCATTTCTGGGATGTTTGCGATCCGGCAAGAAAATATGGTTGTAAGAAAAAAGTGAAAGCATATTTGTTTTTGGAAGAAGCTTTGGTGCGAAAGTATGGAAGAGAATGGTACGATGAATTATTGGAGACTGTTGAAGCATATAAAAAAGAAATTGAATATTCAGAAAAGTCTGAAGATTGCGAATAAGTTTTAAAAGTATTAATTTAGGCACTCATTTATAAAAAACGCAATAATTAAATAATAAAATCAAATTAAAATGGAAAAAGTAGAACAATACATCGAAGCAAATAAGGATCGATTTCTTGAAGAACTTTTCGAGTTGATAAGAATTCCTTCAATTTCTTCAATCAAAGATCATAAACCTGATATGGAGAAAACAGCTGAGGCTCTAAAATCAGCGTTATTGGCTGCTGGTTGCGATAAGGCTGTAGTAATGCCTTCTGATGGTAATCCAGTTGTATTTGCTGAGAAAATTATTGATCCTGCAAAACCAACAGTATTGGTATATGCTCACTATGATGTAATGCCTGTTGATCCTATCGAATTATGGGATACTAAGCCATTTGAGCCAGTTGTTAAAGACGGTAAGATTTGGGCTCGCGGTGCTGATGATGATAAGGGACAAGGATTTATGCATATCAAAGCATTTGAGGCAATGGTAAAAACAGATTCTTTACCATGTAACATAAAATTCATGATTGAAGGTGAAGAAGAAATAGGTTCTCCAAATCTTCCAAAATGGTGCACAGAAAACAAAGATCTTGTAAAAGCCGATATTATTTTGGTTTCTGATACAGGAATGATTGCTCCTGATGTTCCAGCAATTACTACAGGATTACGTGGATTATCTTATTGGGAAGTTGAAGTTACAGGTCCAAATAGAGATCTTCATTCAGGATTATTTGGTGGTGCAGTTGCTAATCCAATTAATGTTATGGCTAAAATGATAACCGATATGGTTGATGAAAATGGTCATATTACAATTCCTGGATTTTACGACGATGTATTAGAAGTTTCTGATGCAGAAAGAGAAAAAATGGCTGAAGCTCCATACTCAGAAGATGAATATAAGAAAGCTATTGATGTAAAAGAATTGCATGGAGAAAAAGGATTTTCTACCAATGAGCGCACAGGTATTCGCCCATCATTTGATGTGTGTGGTATTTGGGGTGGATATACTGGAGAAGGTGCTAAAACAGTTCTTCCTTCAAAGGCATTTGCTAAAATATCTTCTCGTTTAGTGCCAGATCAAAATAATGAGAAAATTGCTGTAATGTTTAAAGAGCATTTCGAGAAAATTGCACCTGATTATGTAAAAGTAAATGTAGAATTCTTACATGGTGGTCAGGCTTACGTTTGTCCAATCGATTTACCGGCATACGAAGCTGCTGAAAAAGCATATGAAAAAATTTACAATAGAAAACCGGTACCTGTTCGTAGTGGAGGTAGTATTCCAATTATTTCTGAATTTGAAAAAATATTAGGAATTAAGTCTGTACTAATGGGATTTGGTTTAGAGTCTGATGCAATTCACTCACCAAACGAAAATTATCCATTAGAGCAATTCTATAATGGAATAAATACAATTCCTTATTTCTATAAGTATTATACTGAAATAATGAAGTAAGAAACTATAATTTGAAAATATCTGAAAGCTCGACATAATTGTCGGGCTTTTTTTTATGCTTTTTTGTAGGCTCTTGTAAAAAGTATGAAAATATAAAACACACATCGAAAATAATGGGGGTGTGTTTCTGAAAAACATAAAAATATAAAGAGGGCATGTAAAAATTAGGGGGTCTCGTCAAAAAAATGTATATTTGCATCGATTAGTATAAATTTTAATGCATTATTAAAAATTATTATGGCTACAATCAGATTTAAAGCAATTGAAGAAGTGTCAAAAAGGAAACCTGTGGATGTAACTTTACCATCGGTTAAAACTTCCGAGTATTTTGGCGAAAATGTATTTAACGATTATAAAATGCAGGAGTATCTTTCGCACGAAGCTTACCAAAATGTTATCGAGTCAATTAATCAAGGAATACGTATTGATCGAAAAATTGCAAATCAAGTAGCTATTGGAATGAAAGCATGGGCGGTTGAGCGCAGAGCAACTCATTACACTCACTGGTTTCATCCATTAAACGGAGCAACTGCTGAAAAACACGATGCATTTTTTGAACCTGCTGATGGAGGTGGAGTAATTGAAAATTTCCAGGGAGAAATGTTGGTGCAACAAGAACCCGATGCATCAAGCTTCCCAAGTGGAGGTATTCGGAATACTTTTGAGGCTCGTGGTTACACAGCTTGGGATCCTTCTTCTCCTGCATTTGTGTATGGAAACACACTTTGTATTCCAACTATTTTTGTTGCATATACTGGAGAAGCATTAGATTATAAAACGCCTTTAATTAAATCATTGAACCTTATTGACAAAGCGGCTGTTGATGTGTGTCAATATTTTAATAAGGATATTGAAAAGGTAAATGTAACTTTAGGTTGGGAACAGGAATATTTTTTAATAGATAATGCGCTTTTCAATGCTCGTCCTGATTTGTGTCTAACAGGAAGAACATTAATTGGTCATGCCTCTGCAAAAGATCAGCAATTAAGTGATCATTATTTTGGTTCAATATCAGATCGTGTAAAAAATTATATGGTTGATTTTGAAATTGAAGCTTATAAATTGGGAATTCCTGTTAAAACCCGACATAATGAAGTTGCTCCAAATCAGTTTGAATGTGCACCAATTTTCGAAGAAGCGAATTTGGCTGTCGATCATAATCAAATCTTAATGACTTTAATGGATAAAGTTGCGCGAAAACATAATTTCAGAGTTCTTTTCCATGAAAAACCGTTTAAAGGAGTTAATGGATCTGGGAAACATAATAACTGGTCGATGGCAACAAATACCGGTAAAAACTTGCTTTCACCAGGTAAAACTCCTCGTAGTAATATGAGGTTTCTTACATTTTTAATTAATACAGTAATGGCTGTTCATGATTATGCTGATATTTTAAGAGCAAGTGTGGCTGTTGCCGGTAATGAACATCGACTAGGAGCGCATGAAGCTCCACCTGCTATTATGTCTGTGTTTATAGGATCTCAGCTTACAGGAATGCTCGATCAGTTAGAGGAAAGAGTTACAAGTAAAAAAATGACTCCAGATGAAAAAACAGAGTTAAAACTTGATATTGGTAAAATACCTGAGATTTTACTTGATAATACTGATCGTAATAGAACTTCTCCTTTTGCATTTACCGGAAATAGATTCGAGTTTCGTGCTGTCGGCTCATCGGCAAATGTTGCATCACCCATGATTACCTTAAATACCGTTGTTGCTGATCAGTTAGTTAAGTTTAAAAATGAGGTCGATGCTTTAATTGAAAAAGATATTAAAAAGGATGAAGCGATTTTTCAGGTATTAAAGAAGTACATTATTGCATCAAAGAAAATCCGATTCGAAGGAAATGGATATGGAGAAGAGTGGGTGAAAGAAGCTGAAAAAAGAGGTTTATCTAATATTTCAGATGTACCTGAAGCCCTAAAAGCTTTTGTGAGTAAGCATACAAAAGATGTTTTTGAAAAATCTCAAATATTAACCAGCAGGGAGTTAGATGCACGATATGAAATTCGTTTAGAAATTTATACCAAGAAGATACAAATCGAGGCCAGAGTATTAGGTGATTTAATTGGGAATCATATTATACCAACCTTGATTAAATATCAGAATGTACTTATTGAAAATGTGCGAGGGATAAAGGATCTATATCCTAAGGGAACTTATGAAAAAATGGCTGAGCCTCAGTTGAAAACAATTAGCGAAATTTCAGAGCGAATAGCAATTATTAAAGAAGCTGTGGATGAGATGATAGAGGCTAGAAAGAAAGCAAATAAAATTGAGGAAATTAGAGAAAAGGCATCAGATTATTCAAAAAATGTAGTTCCGTATTTTGAGAAAATCAGGTATCATGTCGATAAGCTTGAACTTATCGTCGACGATGAAATCTGGCCATTACCTAAATATAGGGAGATGCTTTTTACTCATTAGTAAATTATTAACAATTAAAAAGAAAAAATTATGGAAAATATAATTATAACAACAAATAATACTTTAAAAATAAAAAAAAGAGCAGCAATGCTAGCTCGTTCAATAAATAATGTAAAAAATCAAGGTGTAGAAGTTGCAGCACATCAGCCAATTGAGGGAAAAATGTTCTGGGCGGAAATTGAAGATTAGAAAATTTAATAAAGCTTATCTTAAATCCGCAAGGTGTGGCACGACTTTTATTATAATCAATAAATAATTGCAATTTGCTGTCATCTGTTTAAATGAGTCGTACCACAGCTATTTAATGATTTAACTCTAAATGGAAAATTTAATTATTGCAGCTGCGCAAACAATTCCAGTGAAAGGAGATGTTGATGAAAATATTAAAAAACATATTTCATTAATTGATCAGGCACATCAAAAAGGAGTTGACCTGATTGTATTTCCTGAATTATCTTTAACAGGTTATGAACCTGAACTGGCAAGAGCTTTAGCGTTTACCGAAAAAGATGAAAGATTAAATCCTTTGATGGAAACTGCGTATGAAAAGCAAATGATTTTAGTTGTAGGAGCGCCAATTCAGAAAAATGGAAAACTTCATATTGGAGCGTTTATAATTTATCCCAATAAATCAAGTGCAATTTATACAAAACGATATTTGCACACAGGGGAAGATAAGTTTTTTGATCCAGGAGAACTCGATCCTCAAATAGAATTGAAAGGAGAAACTGTGTCTTTGGCCATTTGTGCTGATATTAACAATGCTTCTCATCCGAAAAAAGCCTCAAGTAATGGAGCAAATGTTTACATAGCAGGAGTTTTATGGAGTACAGAAGGGTATAAAAATGATATAAAGTTGATGAAGGATTATGCAACGAATTATAAAATGTTAGTTGTATTGTCGAATTTTGGTGGAGATTCAGGAGGCTATGAAGCGGCTGGTAAAAGCATGATTTTTTCAAGTAATGGAGAAATTATATCAGAAATTGAAGGAAGAGGAGAGGGATTGGCAATAGCTAGACGAGAAAATGGAAATTGGTTTAAGATAATATAGAAGATATTTAGTAGTTTCGATTAACAGACGATTATTTCTAAATTAAAAAAGCATGGTTACATATCGTAATCATGCTTTTTGCAATAAATATGTTTATATTTCGTACTTAGTGTCAGCAAGAAAACTGCCTTTTTTCAAGTCTTTGATAAGAAAACGTCAAAGACAAGGCTTTCGAAGTGTTGGAATCCAAGGAACTTACTTTTGTAAGTGACTGTTTTCAACACGAGAGTAACGAAGTATTTGGCGTTTTCTTGCAAAGACTGCTTATAAAATGGTGATAACTCATTATATTATCGTCTTTTAATTTAATTTAAAAAATCTTACTTTTACATTTTACAACTACATAATCTATAATAGATATGAAAATCAGAATAGTTTTTCTTTTTAGCATCTTTGTTTTGTTAATTCATAGCATTTCGGTTGCGCAGACCAGTGTATATAATAAAGCAAATACTTATTATAAAAATGGACAGTATTATCAGGCCATCGATTTACTTCGTAATGCATATAGTAAAGTAACCGATAGTAATATAAAAAGTGATATTACCTTTCAGGTTGCAGAATGTTATCGAAAAACAAATCAGCCTAGAAAGGCAGAAATGTGGTATAAAAAATCTATTCAAAAGAAATATTCAAATCCTACAATTTACTTATATTATGCTGATGCATTAAAAATGAATGAAAAATTTGAAGATGCAATCATAAATTATAAAGAGTATAAAAAATTAGTACCTGCAGATCCTCGTGGAGAAATGGGAGTTAAATCATGCGAATTAGCAATAAAATGGATGGAGAATGAAAACGGCTATAAAGTAGCTAATATGAAATTCTTTAATTCAAAGGAGAGTGAATATAGCCCTGCATTTGCAAAAGCTGAATATGACGAGGTTTATTTTACATCATCACGCGACGGTGCAACAGGCGATGATACACATGGAGGAACAGGTTTGAATTTCTCCGATATTTTCACATCAAAAAAAGATAATAAAGGAAACTGGAGCACTCCGGTTCCACTGGGCCAAAACGTCAATACAGAATTCGAAGAAGGAGCAGTTTCAATGAGCAAAGACTTTAATACCATGTTTTTTACGCGTTGTGAACGTCATAAGAAAGATGCTATTGGATGTATGATGTTTCAATCAATGAAAAGAAATGAAGAGTGGGGAAAAGCAGAACAGATTTTAATGCTTGATGACAGTATTGTTGTGGCTCATCCATCATTATCAGATGATGAACTAAATTTATATTTTGTTTCTGATATGAAAGGTGGAATGGGAGCAAAAGATATTTGGAAAGTTACCCGTACAAGTCCTGATGGAGAATGGGGAGTTCCTGAATCGCTCGGAGCAGAGATAAATACACCCGGAAATGAAATGTTTCCTTTTATACATGATGATGGGACATTATATTTTTCTTCAGATTATCATTTAGGAATGGGTGGTTTAGATATCTTTAGAGCATTCAAAGAAAATGGAAATTGGAAAGTTGAAAATATGAGATATCCAATAAACTCTACAAAAGATGATTTTGGAATGATAATCGAAAAAGATTTGGAGAGAGGATATTTTAGCTCATCAAGAGATGGCGATGATGATATTTACTCATTTGTTTTACCACCACTTAAATTTAGTGTTGAGGGTCTTATTCTAAATGATAAAAATGATGCTCCATTAGCAAGTGCAACAGTTAAATTAGTTGGTAGCGACGGGATGACCTTGACAAACGAAACCGATGACGCAGGATCTTTTAAATTTATGCTGCGACCAGGAACCGATTATGTTTTTGTTGCATCTAAAAAAGGCTATTTAACAGGGAAAGATAAGGAAACAACAAAAGGACTTATCGAGAGCCAGACATTTTCTGCTGAAATTAAATTGTCATCAATTGCAGAGCCAATTGAGCTACCAAATATTTTTTACGATTTTGCAAAATGGAATCTTCGTCCTGAGTCAATGGTAGCACTTGATAAGCTTGTTGAAACATTAAATGATAATCCAACTGTTGTAATTGAACTGCGTTCTCATACCGATTCCCGTGGTAGTGCATTAACAAACGTTGAGTTATCTCAAAAGCGAGCTCAATCAGTTGTAAATTATTTAATCGAAAAAGGAATTGAATCTGCGAGATTAAGAGCTAAAGGATATGCATCAACAATGCCAAAAGTAATTGATAATAAAACTATTGGGCAAAATACTTTCTTAGTAGGCGGAACAAAATTAACAGCTGATTATATTGAGAATTTAGAATCTGAAGAGCAACAAGAAATTGCACATCAGATAAATCGTAGAACAGAATTTCAAGTAATTTCTACAGAGTTTAAACCTCAAAATTAGCTTAAATAATATATAATTTAGGATTCCCGATTTTTCGGGAATCCTTTTTTTATTTTAATTCTTATAAGTAATTAGTAATTTTGCACCTTAAATCATTTTCAAAAAATATGTCTCAAGATTCACGATATAAATTAAGAGGAGTTTCAGCATCTAAAGAAGATGTTCATAACGCAATTAAAAATATTGATAAAGGACTATTCCCACAGGCATTCTGTAAAATTATTCCTGATATAATTGGAGGCAGCGATGAGTATTGTAATATTATGCATGCTGATGGAGCAGGAACAAAATCCTCTCTAGCATATTTATATTGGAAAGAAACTGGAGATATTTCTGTTTGGAAAGGAATTGCACAAGATGCAATTGTTATGAATCTTGATGATTTACTTTGTGTTGGAGCAACTGATAATATTTTATTGTCATCAACAATTGGAAGAAATAAAAATTTAATTCCAGGTGAAGTAATTGCTGCCCTTATAAATGGCACAGAGGAGTTATTAGCCGAATATCGTAAAATGGGTGTTTCAATTTTTTCAACAGGTGGAGAAACAGCAGACGTTGGCGATTTGGTTCGTACAATTATTGTTGATTCAACAGTAACGGCAAGAATGAAACGATCCGATGTTATTGATAATAGCAATATTCAGGATGGAGATGTTATTGTTGGCTTATCGTCATCCGGACAAGCTAGTTATGAAACAGAATATAATGGAGGCATGGGAAGTAATGGATTAACATCTGCACGTCACGATGTATTTGATAAATACATAGCAGAGAATTATCCTGAAAGTTTTGATCCATCGGTACCTTCAGAAGTTGTTTATTCAGGTACTTATAAGTTAACAGATAAAATCGAAGGACTCGATATTGATGCTGGAAAACTTGTGCTTTCACCAACTCGTACCTATGCTCCAATAATGATTGAGATTTTTAATAAATTAAGATCAAAAATTCATGGACTCGTTCATTGTTCAGGTGGTGCGCAAACAAAAGTGATGCACTTTGTAGAGAATTTACACGTAATAAAAGATAATCTATTTGATTTACCGGAATTATTTAAAATAATACAAAAAGAGTCTGGAACATCTTGGGAAGAAATGTATAAGGTATTTAATATGGGGCACAGAATGGAGATTTATATTGCACCGGAATATGCTGAGGAAATAATAAATATCTCTAAAAGCTTTAATGTTGATGCTAAAATTGTTGGTCGATGTGAAAAAGCAAATGAAAACAAACTAACTATAAAGAGTGAGTTTGGCGAATTTCAGTATTAAAAAATTAAATTGTTAATTTTGCATCGATTTTAATTAGGAGGAAATGAAATGATATTAGAAAAACTTGAAGGGGTAAAGATAAGATTTGAGGAGGTTGGTCAATTGATAACAGATCCCGATGTTATTAATGATATGAAGAAGTATATTAAGTTAAATAAAGAGTACAAAGAACTTGAACCGCTTGTTGAGACATATAATACCTATAAAAATATATTAAGTAACATTCAGTCTGCCAAGGAAATTTTATCTACCGAAAAGGATGAAGAGATGAAAGAGATGGCAAAAATGGAACTTGATGAACTTGAAGCACAAATTGAACCAATGGAGGAAGAAATAAAAGTTCTATTGCTTCCTAAAGATCCTGAGGACAATAAAAATGCCATTCTTGAAATTCGTGCTGGAACAGGTGGGGACGAGGCAAGTATTTTTGCAGGAGATTTATTTCGAATGTATACACACTATTGCGAAAGCAAAAAGTGGAAAATAGAAGTTACTAATACAAGTGAAGGTACTGTTGGTGGATTCAAGGAAGTAGTAATGAAAGTAAGTGGTGCTGGAGTTTATGGTATCCTGAAATATGAGTCAGGTGTGCATCGTGTACAACGAGTTCCTCAAACTGAAACACAAGGTCGTGTGCATACTTCAGCTGCAACAGTTGCTGTTTTGCCTGAGGCCGAAGAATTTGATATCAACTTAAAACCGGAAGATATTAGAAAAGATACATATTGTGCATCAGGTCCAGGTGGACAGTCTGTAAATACAACATATTCAGCTGTTCGTTTAGTTCACGAGCCATCAGGAATTGTAGTTACTTGCCAGGATCAGAAATCACAGCATAAAAATTATGATAAAGCATATGCAGAATTGCGAACCCGACTGTATAACTTAGAGTACCAAAAATATATCGACGAAATTTCTTCGAAACGTAAAACAATGGTTTCTACTGGCGACCGTTCTGCAAAAATAAGAACATATAATTACCCACAAGGGCGTGTTACTGATCATAGAATAAATCTAACTCTTTATAACTTGCCGGCAATTATTGGTGGCGATATTCAAAATGTAATCGATCAGTTACAAATGGCAGAAAATGCCGAAAGATTAAAAGAAGCAGGAGTAGAATAAAAAATAAAATAACAAACGGCAAATACCAAAAAACAAATAAATTACAATCATCAAAAACAAAATATTGAATTAAGTGTTTGGTATTTATAAATTTATAATTTGAATATTGTTTTTTGAAATTTAAGTTTTATGGATTACAATCAATTATTTGAGCAAATTAAGAAAAAGAAAAGTTTTCTTTGTGTGGGTTTAGATACGGATATTACTAAAATTCCGAGTTTCTTATTAAAAGAAGAAGACCCTATCTTTGAATTCAATAAACGAATAATTGATGCAACAGCTCAATATACAGTTGCATACAAACCCAATATTGCATTTTACGAAGCCCATGGAGTTTCCGGATGGAAAAGCCTTGAAAAAACAATTAATTACATAAATCTTATTCATGAAGATATTTTTGTAATTGCTGACGCTAAACGAGGTGATATCGGGAATACTTCTAAAATGTATGCGCGGGCATATTTTGAGCAATTTAATTGCGATGCAGTTACAGTTGCCCCATACATGGGAAAAGATTCTGTTTCTCCGTTTCTTGAGTTTAACAATAAGTGGGTAATTTTATTGGCATTAACATCAAACGAAAGTGCAAAAGATTTTCAATTATTGGATATAAAAGGTTCTGAAAATAATTTATTTGAGACCGTTCTTCATAAATCTTCGGAATGGGGAAATAAGAATAATTTGATGTATGTAATTGGTGCTACAAAGGCAGAATTCCTTAAAAAAGTACGTGGGATCATTCCTGAGCATTTTCTTTTAATTCCAGGTGTTGGAACTCAAGGAGGTAGTTTAAAAGAAGTAGCTGAATATGGAATGAACGACACTTGTGGTTTGCTGGTAAACTCTTCTCGGTCAATAATTTATGCGGATAGCTCTACTGATTTTGATAGGAAAGCAGGGAATGCTGCCAGAGAACTGCAAAGTGAAATGGCTGACCTGCTTAGAGCAAAAGATATAATCTAAATACTTTATAAATACTGTAAAAGAAGTCATTCTAAGTTTTTTAGAGCATTGATTCTCTTACTTTGCGTCTATCCGCTTTTGCGGTTGAGGTTCTTATTGTATGTTACCCTTATTGCTTAAAGTTATCTTTCCTTGCATCCTTTCTTTTATTTATTAATTTTATAGTACAATCGAATAAATATTAATGATGAAAGAGGAATTTTTACATTACGTTTGGAAGTACAAACTTTATAATAAGGATAGCATAAAGGATCAGAAAAAAGATAAGATTGAGATTCTGAATCAAGGCACACATAACTCAGATTCAGGGCCAGATTTTTTCAATGCTAAAATCAAAATAAACGAAACTGTTTGGGCAGGGAATGTGGAGATTCATATTAATTCATCGGATTGGTATGTACATAATCATCATAAAGATAAAGCATATGATAATGTTATTCTTCAGATTGTTCATAATCACGATAAGGAAATAACCAGAACGAATGGTCAGCTAATTCCAACCATGGAAATAAAATTTGATCAGGAATTATTAGATAATTACGAGGCATTAATAAAAAGAGAAACATGGATTCCATGTCAAAATGAGATTAAAAATATCGATCCTTTTATACTTCAGAATTGTTTGGAAACACTAAGTTTTGAAAGACTAGAAGGAAAAGCCGAAAGAATAAATCGAATACTTCAACAGACAAATAATAGTTGGGAAAATGCATTTTATATTCAATTGGCAAGGAATTTTGGTTTTAAACTAAATTCAGATCCATTCGAATTACTGGCAAAATCATTGCCTTTAACTTATTTGGCAAAACATAAGGATAATCTTTTTCAAATTGAAGCATTATTATTCGGACAAGCAGGATTTCTTGATGAAGAATCAGGCGATAATTATTACGAGAGTCTCAAAAAGGAATATTTATATTTACAAAAGAAATTTAAGCTTATACCAATCGAAAAATATTTATGGAAGTTTCTTAGATCAAGGCCGGGTAATTTCCCTTCAGTTCGAATTGCTCAATTTGCCACATTAATTCATAGATCATCATCATTGTTCTCTAAATTGCTTGAAATAAAAACGATTAATGATTGTTACGATTTATTAATTGTTAATCCATCGGATTATTGGGAGAATCATTATATATTAAATAGAGACTCAATTAAAAAATCAAAACCAATAGGTAAGTCAGCTGTCGATATCTTATTGATTAATACAATCATTCCATTTTTATTTATTTACGGAAAAGTAAAAGGTTTGCAAGATTTGCAGGAACGATCAATAAGCTTATTAGAAAACATTAAACCTGAAAAAAATGCAATCATTGCAAAATGGAATGATTTAGGAGTGAAAGCAGGGAATGCATTTAGCACTCAGGCATTAATTCAATTGAAGAATAATTACTGTGATTCGAAAAAATGCTTAAATTGCCAAATTGGGAATTATATAATTCGAAAAAGTACATGAAAGCCGCTAGATTAGGAAAAGAAAATATTAGATCCATGTATGTAGCAATAACTTTATTGTTATTGGTTGTTGTTATAGGGACAGTTGGTTATGTTTTAATCGAAAGATTTACAATTTCCGAAGCTGTTTTTATGACAATCATTACGATATCTACAGTAGGTTTTAGAGAAGTTCACCCACTATCCGGATTAGGGCAGTTTTTTACTGCATTTTTAATTATTATCAGTTTTGGGATATTTGCATATGCAGTTACAACTTTTACCAAATATATTGTTGATGGTGTTTTAAGAAATTATTTAAAAGATAATAAAGTGAAAACTAAAATCGAAAAACTCAGTAATCATGTTATTGTTGTTGGCTATGGTCGCAATGGTAATCAGGCAATCAAAGAACTAATCAGGCACAAATTCCCGGTTGTTGTTATTGATAGTGACGATGCTATTATTGAAAAAATACGGGAAGATGTTAATTTACTGTATATTCAAGGGGATGCAACACAAGATGAAACATTGCTTGATGCAAAAATAGAAAAGGCACAAGCTTTAATAACAGCATTACCCAAAGATGCCGATAATTTATTTGTTGTTTTAACCGCAAAAACAATGAATCCTGAAATGAAAATTATTAGCAGGGCATCGAATTTTAATTCCGACAGAAAGCTCCGAAGCGCTGGTGCAACCAATGTAATTATGCCTGATAAAATAGGAGGGCAACGAATGGCAAAGCTTGTAGCTCAACCCGACATTGTTGATTTTTTAGAATTTATAATGCTTCGCGAAAGCGAAGAAGCATATATTGAGGAAATATCTTGTGAAAATATGTCTGTGAAATTTACCGAAAAATCAATAGGTGAATGGTCGATAAGAACAACTACAGGTGCAAATATAATTGGATTAAAAACATCAGATAACAATTATGTTGTAAATCCATCGGCAGATGTAAAGATTTCAAATAAAGATCAAATCTTTGTTTTAGGCAGTCCCGAACAAATTGGTAAATTGAAAAAAGTATTATTGCAAGGTTAAATTCTTATTGTTTAAATATTTATATTCCAAATGATTATTAATGTTTTAATCTTAGATTTTAAGAGTTTTTTAAATCAAAATAATGAATTTTTTTTACTCAAATGTCTTGTAAAATGAAAAAAAATAAATACTTTTGCACGTCTTAAAGTGTATATAATAGATTAATTAAAATAAAACGGATAGTATGAACTATTTAACAGCAGAAAAAAAGCAAGAATTTTTTAAGGAGTTTGGGAAGTCGGAAACTAATACAGGTTCAACAGAGGGACAGATTGCTCTTTTTACTCATCGAATTAGTCATTTGACAGGTCACCTGAAAACAAACAGAAAAGATTATAGTACTCAAAGGGCTCTTCTTAGACTTGTTGGTAAAAGAAGAAGACTACTTGATTATTTAAAAGACCGAGATGTAGAAAAATATCGAGTTTTAATAAAAGAACTTAAAATACGTAAATAATACAGAAAAAGGCAATTTAATAATTGCCTTTTTTAATATAACAATAGAAAATATTTTTACTTAGCTGTTTATATAAACTTTTTATAATATTGTTTGTTCAGTAAGACAATATTGCAAACAGAATATTTTTGAATAATTGCAATTTAAGAAAACAAGTGAGAGTAATATAAAAAACTCCTGCAAAGTGCAGGTTAACTAAAGAAATGTAATATGTATAAAGTAATTGAAAAAACAATTGATCTTGGCGAGGGAAGATCAATAACAATTGAAACTGGGAAATTGGCAAAACAAGCCGATGGGTCAGTTGTAGTAAGAATGGGGCGTACAATGCTTTTAGCAACAGTAGTGTCAGCTAAAGAAGCACGAGAAGACATGGATTTTATGCCCTTGTCAGTAGAGTATAAAGAAAAATATGCATCATTGGGTCGTTATCCTGGCGGATTTTTAAAACGCGAAGGACGAGCAAATGATTATGAAATATTAGTGTCACGTTTAGTTGATAGAGCTTTACGTCCATTATTCCCAGATGATTTTCACGCTGAAACATTTGTAAATGTTCAGCTTATTTCAGCAGATTCAGATATTATGCCTGATGCATTAGCTGGTTTAGCAGCTTCAGCCGCATTAAGTGTTTCCGATATTCCTTTTCATGGACCAATTTCAGAAACTCGAGTTGCAAGAGTAGAAGGTAAATTTGTGATTAATCCTACTTTCACACAATTAGAAAGTGCAGATATTGATATAATGGTTGCTGCAACTCTCGATAATGTAATGATGGTTGAGGGTGAAATGGATGAGGTTTCTGAACAAGAAATGTTAGAAGCAATTAAAATAGCGCACGAAGCAATTAAATTGCAATGTAAAGCACAGTTAGAATTAGCTGAAGAACTTAAGATTGTAAAACGTGAATATTGTCACGAAACAAACGATGAGGAATTAAGAAAAAGAATTCAAACTGATTTATACGATCAGGTATACGAAATAGCTAAATCACAAAAATCAAAGCACGAAAGATCTGAAGCTTTTAAAGCAGCAGAAGTAGCATATGTTGAAAAGTTGCAAGCTGAGAATGAAGATGAAGAAGTTAATGTTAAGCTAGTAGCTAAATATTTTCATGATGAAGTAGAGAAAAAAGCAGTTCGTAATCTAATTTTAGATGAAGGAATGCGTTTAGATGGTCGTAAAACTAATGAGATCCGTCCAATCTGGAGTGAAGTTGATTATTTACCAGCAGCGCATGGTTCTGCAATATTTACTCGTGGTGAAACACAATCCTTAACAACAGTAACTTTAGGAACTAAGCTAGACGAGAAAGTTATCGATCAAGTTTTAATACAGGGAAAAGAGAAATTCGTATTGCATTATAATTTCTTGCCTTTCTCAACTGGTGATGCACGTCCTTATAGAGGTGTTGGCAGACGTGAAGTAGGGCATGGAAATTTAGCATATAGAGCTTTAAAAGGAATGGTTCCTAAAGGAGAAGAAAATCCATATGCAATCCGGGTTGTTTCTGATATCTTAGAATCTAATGGTTCATCTTCAATGGCTACAGTTTGTGCAGGTACTCTTGCACTAATGGACGCTGGTATTAAATTGAAGAAGCCAGTTTCAGGTATCGCAATGGGTTTAATTACCGATGGTGATAAATTTGCAGTTCTTTCTGATATTCTTGGTGATGAAGATCATTTAGGTGATATGGACTTTAAAGTAACAGGTACTGTTGATGGAATTACTGCTTGTCAAATGGATATTAAGATCGAAGGTTTGTCATATGAAATTATGAACAAAGCTTTAGAACAAGCAAAAGAAGGAAGAATGCATATCCTTGGGGAAATGCTTAAAACAATATCAGAACCAAGAGCTGAATTTAAACCACATACTCCTAGAATTGTACAAATAACAATTCCTAAAGAAATGATTGGTGCAGTTATTGGTCCAGGAGGAAAAGTAATTCAAGATATTCAGGAAAAAACAGGAGCTACAATTACTATTACACAAGAAGGTGATATAGGTATTGTTGATATCTTTGCTGAAGATAAAGATGTTATTGATGCTGCTCTTGCACGTGTAAATGGTATAATTGAAGTACCTGAAGTTGGAAAAGTATATCAAGGAAAAGTTAAATCAATTGTAGCATTTGGTGCATTTGTTGAAATACTTCCAGGAAAAGATGGCTTACTTCATATATCTGAAATTGCATGGAAAAGACTTGAAAAAGTTGAAGAAGTTTTAAAAGAAGGAGACGAAATAGAGGTTAAAGTAATTGAGATTGATCAACGAAATGGTAAGCTAAAACTTTCGAGAAAAGCGTTGCTACCAAAGCCCGAAAAAAAGGATAATCCTACTCGTCCGTCAGACGGAGAAGAAAAAAAATAACTAAAAAAAGCAGAGATTTATCTCTGCTTTTTTGTTTTAGTACCTCGCATTTCATTTACATATACATTTTGAATATATTTAATTCTTTTATAAATTTACCTAATTGATAAAATTGGTTAATAGCTTGTTTATTATAACATGACTATTTATATTAGCTTTGAAAAATTAAAAGAATATAAACTAGAATCTTAATTGGCAGAGTATAGCTAATTAGTAAATTGTAAACAGATGAAGCAAAAAGTATTTCTTATTATTTTATTACTTTCAATCATAGGTGTATCATGCAATAAATCTAAATTTAACTATCCAGATACAAAGAAAGTTAATCAAGTTGATAATTATTTTGGTGAAGAAGTAAAAGATCCATATCGTTGGTTGGAAGATGATAATTCTGAGGAAACAGAAAGCTGGGTTCGTGCTCAAAATGAGTTAACTCAAAGTTATTTGGTTAAGATTCCTTTTAGAGAAAAAATTAAAAATCGCCTTACTGAATTGTGGGATTATGAAACAATAGAATCTACGTCTAAAGTAGGAGATAAATATTTCTTTTTTAAAAATGATGGTTTGCAAGAGCAACATGTTTTATATGTGCAAAATTCATTGGAAGAGAATGCAGAGATATTAGTTGATCCGAATGAATTATCAGATGATGGAACTGCATCAATGAGCAGTGTGTATGCTATTTCTAAAGATGGAAAATATATAGCATATCAAATTTCCCGCGGTGGTTCCGATTGGCAAGAAATATTAGTGCGTGACATAGAAACAAAACAAGATCTTGAGGATCATATAACATGGGTAAAGTTTTCTAAAATTGCATGGTATAAAGATGGATTTTATTATAGCAGATACCTTGAATCAAAAGTAGGAGAAGAATTATCAGGTTTAAATGAATTTCATAAAATATATTATCATAAACTAGGAACTCCAACAATTGAAGATAAAATTGTTTTTGAAGATAAAGATTATCCATTTAGAAATTACACCGCTGAAGTTTCAGGTGATGAAAAGTATTTATTTATATATGAAACGGAATCGACCAGTGGAAATAATCTGTATGTAAAGAATTTACAAAAAAAGGATGGTTTCGTTATGTTAACAAAGGGATTTAATTATGACTATGATGTATTAGATCAAGTTGGAGATAATCTTTTTGTTTTAACAAACTTCAATGCACCAAAGTATAAATTAGTACGAATAAATGTTAATTCACTTAATATTGGTAATTGGATTGATGTTTTACCTGAAAAAAAGGAAATTTTAGAAAAATGTGCTTTGGCCGGTGATAAAATTATTGCCACATATTTGCAGGATGTAAAAACTAAATTAGAAGTATATAATATTAAAGGTAGCTATTTATATGATATTGAATTACCAGCCTTAGGTAGTGTAAGTGATATTAATAGCTCAGTAAATAGTAATGAAGTGTTTTATACTTTTAAATCATTTACTGTAGCTTCAACCATTTTTAAACATAATGTAGAAACTAAAAAAAGTGAGATTTATTTTGAGCCTCAGATTAATTTTAATGCCTCGGAATATGAAACAAAGCAAATCTTTTATAAAGGTAAAGATGGTATAAAAATCCCAATGTTTATTGTATATAAAAAAGGCTTAGAACTTAATGGAAAAAATCCGACTTTATTATATGCTTATGGAGGATTTGGTGCTAGGAAGTTGCCTTATTTTGAAGAGGATAGGCTAATTTGGTTAGAGAATGGAGGCGTTTTTGCTTTAGCAAATATTCGAGGTGGAGGAGAATATGGAGAGAACTGGCATAGAGCAGGAATCCGTTTAAATAAACAAAATGTATATGATGACTTTATAGCTGCTTCTGAATATTTAATTGAGGAAAAATATACATCGTCGGAAAAACTTACTATTCAAGGTGAATCAAACGGTGGATTGTTAATTGGTGCAGTTGTTAATCAACGTCCGGATTTATTTAAAGTGGCATTTCCTGAAGTAGGAGTATTGGATATGCTACGCTATCATAAATTTACTATTGGTTGGGCTTGGATTGAAGAATATGGATTTAGTGCAGATTCAATTCATTTTCAAAACTTGTATAATTATTCTCCATTACATAATATTCGGAAAGACATTGATTATCCTGCTATAATGGTTGTTACGGCTGATAATGATGATAGAGTTGTTCCTGCCCATTCATTTAAATATATTGCTACTTTGCAGGAAAAATACACTGGAAAAAATCCAACTTTTATCAGAATCCAAACAAAAGCAGGTCATGGCTCAGGAAAATCAATAAGTATGAAAATTCAAGAAGCTACTGATAAATGGTCTTTTGCATTCTATAATATGGGAGAAACTCCAAATTTTGGATTAAAATAAAAATTGTTTATAAAAAGGCTTAATATTTTATAATTAAAACTGCTTTGAACTTTATCTTTGGAGCAGTTTTTTAATAAATAAAATCGGTGAATTTAAATTATATTGTAATTGAGGGAAATATAGGAGCAGGTAAAACCACCTTGTCTAAGATGATTGCTGAAGAATATAATGCTAAACTTATATTAGAGCAGTTTGAAGATAATCCTTTTCTTCCTAAATTTTATAAAGAACCTGATAAATATTCTTTTCAACTTGAACTATCCTTTTTGGCAGAACGTTATCATCAATTAAATAAAGAATTAACTTCAAGGGACTTGTTTAAAACATTTACCGTTGCTGATTATTTTTTCATGAAATCTTTAATTTTTGCACGTGCTACTTTAAAAGAGGATGAATACAATCTTTATCGACAAATATTTGATATTATTTATAAATCAATTCCTAAGCCTGATTTATATATTTATTTGCATATAGACGTTAATAATTTAGCAAATAACATTGCAAAGCGTGGTAGAGATTACGAAAAAGAAATAAGTCAAGAGTATTTATTAAAACTTCAAGAGGGTTATTTCGACTTCTTTAAGCAGCAAAACGATATAAAGTATTTAATAA
Organism: Bacteroidales bacterium; assembly: GCA_013138975.1. GTDB lineage: Bacteria > Bacteroidota > Bacteroidia > Bacteroidales > UBA12077 > UBA12077. The sequence goes on along the minus strand of WTBR01000003.1, from coordinate 26,167 downwards.
TTGACTCAAATGATATGGATTTTGTTGAAAATCAAGGAGATTACTCAAAAGTAAAAGAGTTGATTTTTAAGAAAGATTATCCGATCGGAATAAACAGAATAACCATATAATCCCTTATAAATACATATTTTAGGCTTTTTTTTTTTTTTTTAAACGAAAACATATTAAGTTTGTATTTTAAGAGCAAAAACTGAACTAGCAATTTAAAAACAAATAACTCAATCAAACTATGAAAAGAATTAACTATTTAGCATCTTTCTTATTTGCTGCAATACTTTTAAGTAGCTGTGGTGGATTGGATAAAATGAAAGAAGAAGCTTCTAATATTCAGTATAGTGTAACACCAAATCCACTTGAAATGCACGCAGGTGTAGTAAAGTATGAATTAAAAGGTGATATTCCTGCTGAATGGTTCAACAAAAAAGCTATTGTAGAATTTACTCCAGTGTACAAATATGAAGGAGGAGAAGAAGTTTTAGAGTCTAAAACATTACAAGGTGAAAGTGTTGAAGCTAATAATAAAGTAATCGCATTTGAAACTGGTGGTTCTATCGAATTTGCTGGTGAATTTAAGTATCAAGAGGCTATGAGAAATGGCGAACTTGAAATCAGAGGTTTAGCTACAATTAAAGATAAAACTTTAGATTTAGTTGCTTACAAATTATGTGATGGTACTGTTTCTACTCCATTATTGGTAATGGTTGATCCTATGCCAATTGCTGCTAAAGACAATTTTCAAAGAGTTATCTCTGAAACTAAAGAGGCTGACATTCATTATTTAATTCAACAATCAAAAGTACGTAGATCAGAATTAAAAGCTGATGATATTGCTGCTCTTGAGGAGTTTGTTAAAACTGTTAATGAAACTGAAAATGAAGAATTTAAAGGAATTGAAATTTCTGCTTATGCTTCACCTGATGGATCAGAAAAATTAAATACAAGATTATCTGAGCAAAGAAAGAAAACTGCTGATAAATATTTAACTAAAGTTATTGGTAAAACAAAAGTTAGCAAAGAAGATGCTGCAACTTTATATTCTTTAAAATCTACAGCTGAAGATTGGGATGGTTTTAAAAGTTTAGTTGAAGGTTCAACTATCGAAGACAAAGATCTTATCTTACGTGTTCTTTCTATGTATTCTGATCCTGTTGTTCGTGAAAAAGAAATTAAAAATATAGCTGCTACTTATGAAGTGTTAGCTGATGATATTTTACCACAATTAAGAAGATCAGAACTTTTAGTTAAAGTTGACAGAATTGGTTATTCAGATTCAATGCTTCTTGTATTAGCTGTTAGTAATCCTGATACTTTAAATATAGAAGAATTATTGTATGCAGGTAAATTAATTGAAGGATTAGAAGCAAAAGCTGCTGTTTATACTGCTGCTACTGTAAAATATGCTGATTGTTTTAGAGCATTTAATAACTTAGCTTATATTAATATCCTACAAGGAAACTTAACTGATGCTAAAGTTGCTTTAGAGAAAGCTAACGAATTAAAAGAAGGTGATGCAATTATTACTAATAACTTAGGAGTTGTTGCTCTTATGGAAGGTGATAAAGAAACTGCAAAATCTCATTTCTTAAATGCAACGGATGCTGGAAATGCTGTTGATTATAACTTAGGTATCATTAATATTATGGATGGTGAGTATGAAGCTGCGGTTAATTACTTCCAAAACCATAAAACATTCAATACTGCATTATCAATGTTATTAGCTGGTAAAAATGATTCAGCAAATAAAACTATTGATGTAGTTGAGAAAGATGTTCCTTTAAATTATTATCTAAAGGCTGTTATTAATGCAAGAATAGGTGATGAAGCTGCAGTAATGAGTAACCTTACAACTGCAATTGAAAAAGACGCTGATCTTAAGCAAATGGCTAAAACTGATTTAGAATTTAGAAATTATTTTGAAAATGATACTTTCAAAACTATCGTTGAATAAGTAATTCGAAATAATATAATAAAAAGCGGTTCAGAGATGAACCGCTTTTTTTATTTTAAATTTTTAATGTTTTTTTACACTGCTTTTATATTTCTGAAAAACTCCCATAGAACAACACCTGCACTAACCGAAATATTTAAAGAGTGCTTAGTTCCAAATTGAGGTATCTCTATTGCATTGTCGCTCATATCAACAATTTCTTGTTGAACACCTTTTACTTCATTGCCAAAAACAATTGCATATTTTTTATTCTTTTCAACCTTAAAGTCTTGAAGCATAACAGCTTTTTCTGTTTGTTCAATGGAAGCAATAATATAACCTTCGTTTTTAAGCTTACTAATTGCATCAGAAGTATCTTTATTATACTCCCAATCTACCGAATCTGTCGCTCCTAATGCTGTTTTGTGTATGTCTTTATGCGGAGGTATGGCTGTTATACCACATAAAATTATTCTCTCTATTAGAAACGCATCTGAGGTTCTAAAAACACTTCCTATATTATTTAAACTTCGAATATTATCGAGTACTACAATTAAAGGAGTTTTATCCGATTTTTTAAAATCGTTAATACTTAATCGGTTTAATTCGCTGTTCTTTAATTTTCGCATTTTTATAGTTAATTAATTTATAAACAAAAAATTGGTTAAATGTATAAAAAAACAATAATTTAGTAGTATTAATTTTAAACGTAAAATAATAAATATGAATATTCATGAATATCAAGCCAAAAGTATATTAAAGCAATACGGTGTAGCCATTCCTGAAGGAATTGTTATTGAAAATGCTGAAAATGCAATTGAAGCTGCAAAGCAAATCCAAGAAAAAACAGGTACGGATACTTGGGCTGTGAAAGCACAGATTCATGCTGGTGGAAGAGGCAAGGGGGGAGGCGTGAAAATCGCAAAATCGCTGGATGATGTAAAAGTTTTTGCTACTGATATTATTGGAATGAATTTGATTACTCATCAAACAGGTTCGGAAGGCAAGAAAGTGAGTAAAATTCTAATTGAACAAGGAATTTATTACCCTGGAGAAAGTGAAGTTGAAGAATTTTACATGAGTGTTCTGTTAAATCGTGAAGCAGGAAGAAACATTATAATGTATTCAACCGAAGGAGGAATGGATATTGAAACAGTAGCTGAAAAAACACCTCATTTAATTTTTAAAGAAGAAGTAGACCCTAAAGTAGGAATTCAAGGATTTCAAGCCCGAAGAATCGCATTTAATCTTGGTTTAAGCGGGAAAGCGTTTAAAGAAATGGTGAAATTTGTAATTTCTCTTTATACAGCATATGAGAATAGTGATGCATCTTTATTTGAGATTAATCCTGTTTTTAAGACCTCAGATAATAGAGTTTTTGCTGCTGATGCCAAAGTCAATATAGATGATAATGCATTGTATAGACATCCTGCATATGAAGAAATGCGTGATTTCTCTGAAGAAGATCCAAATGAATTGGAAGCGGCTAAGTATAATCTGAATTTTGTAAAACTTGATGGTGACGTTGGATGTATGGTTAATGGTGCAGGTTTGGCAATGGCTACTATGGATATAATAAAATTAGCCGGAGGTGACCCTGCAAACTTTTTGGATGTAGGGGGGACAGCAAATGCAGAAACAGTAGAAGCTGGATTTAGAATTATATTAAAAGATGCTAATGTAAAAGCGATATTAATTAATATTTTCGGAGGAATAGTACGTTGCGATAGAGTTGCTCAGGGAGTTGTAGATGCATATAACGCTATTGGTTCAATTAAAATTCCTGTAATCGTTCGTTTGCAAGGAACAAATGCAGAAGAAGGTAAAAAGATAATTGATGATTCCGGCTTGAAAGTATATTCTGCAATTACACTTCAAGAAGCTGCTGATTTAGTAAAAGAATTAGTTTAATAATTATATAGATAAGAAAGAAAAAGGATGTTATTTATAACATCCTTTTTTTAAATTTTACCATTTTACTGATTTTCTGCGAATAGGCATTGTCATACATCTTGCACCTCCACCACCACGAGGTAATTCTGATCCTTCAAGTGTAATAACATATTTTTCATATTTTTTAGGATCAATTTTTCCTTTTATAATATCGTTGGCCTTAAGAATTTCAAAACCATTTTTATTCATTTCTTCCATGGTATAGGTATTACGCCCGTATCCAATTACTTTTCCCGGTCCAACAGCGAAAAAGTTAGCTCCACTGTGCCATTGTTCGCGTTCTTGTACCCACGGATCTTTTCTTCCTCCACAATATACAGGTTTTAAGTCCATTCCTAAATCTTTTAAGGATTTTAGAAGGTTTTCTTCTTCTTTAATAGAAGTTACAATACCGTTATCTATGGTAATATGTATAGTTTGGTATTTGTTAGTTTTTAATATTAATGGTTCGTAAACCATACATGTATCAACGTCCAAAAATGTAAATACCATATCAAGGTGAATAAATGATTCTGGTTTGTATGGTAACTCTTGAATGAGAATATGACGTTTCTTTTCTTTTTGAACTGAAAGTCGTTCCAAAATAAAATCAATTCCTTGTGCTGTAGTTCTTGTCCCAGTGCCAATACACATAATATCATCACGAGCTACTAAAATGTCACCCCCTTCGATTGAAGTTTTTTCACTGTATTTTGCACTGTTAATAGGGTTAACAGTCTTAGTTACAAACATTTCGTGATAATCAAAAATAGCTTCCATTATAAAGGATTCGCGTTCACGAACACTATTTGCCATTCGTCCGATCAATACTTCGTCGAGTACCGACATTGCAGAATCACGAGTAAAAAAGAAGTTATGTAATGGTCTTAAAGAATATCGTTCTTTATTTAGATACTTAGTCAGTGTGTTTTTTTCTTCGATAACACCTTCAATAAGTTGACGTGCAAGTTCACTTGAATTTAGCGATTTTAAGTGTTTGTTCAAATTACACTTTCCTTCATGTTGGCAGATTTTACTTAATATATTATCTTTTACTTTTTCATTAGTAAGTATATCTGCTAATAAGTCTTTTACTTGAAATGTTTTAGTTAATTTATCAAGTACTCCGCTTAATTGCGAATACTCTTTTTTAGCTACTGAAAGATTTAAAATATCACTGTATAATGCTCTTTCAGCATTCTTTGGAGTCATATTCTCAACTTCGCTTCCCGGAGTATGAAGTATTACTCCTTCTAATTCTCCTATCTCAGATCTAACATTAACGTTAATTTTCCCTGCCATAATAATATGATTTAATAAAAAATAGAGCGTGCAAAATTATGAATTGTTATTCATATAATTAAATAAATACAAGTTAATAATTAATAAATATTTACAATATTATAGTAATTAAAACAGGAACCAAAATAGTTAATACAACTCCACTAAATACTGAGATTATAGCATAGTCGGATCCTATGTATTTTGTAATTACGGGCAAAGTAGTATCCATTGCTGTCGCACCTCCTGATGCAATAGGTGCAAGTTTTCCAAAATACCTTGCAAATAAAGGAGTTAGTAATAATGTGATTATTTCACGTGTAATATTTGATAATAATGCGATTACACCTAAGGTGTCGCTAGAAACTTCCGAAATAAGAACACTCGATAAGCTATAATATCCAAAACCGGATCCAACAGCAAGAGAATCGATTAAGCTTAATTCATCTTGTAATAATGAAAAAACGGAAACTCCAATATATGTACCTGTAATTACTGATAGTGGAACTAAAAGAATTTTAAAATTTACTGATTTTATAAGGCTTAAAGATTTTTTATTGCTTCCAACACCTATTCCTACTAAAAACATTAAAATATATAAGGCATAAATGCTGTAGTCGTTTTGTGAAAAATGTTCGGGCACCATATTATAAATCCCAACCAATAAGCCAAGAGCAAAAAACGACAATATAATTAAACTACCTTTCATCTTTTTTGAAAAATAAAGTAAAACATAACCATGAAACTAACACGCTTCCCATAACAGCGAAAACTGTGATTATAATAGATTGGTAACCTATTTCGTCAAAATTATTCAGAATCTCATCATTTGTACCAACAGATAATCCAAGCAGGAATAAAAGTAGATATATTGCCCAATTCGTTAGTTCGGAAGTGATTTTTATAAATTTTTTATGTTTATGTAAAAACCAACCAATTCCAATTCCAAAGCTCATTAATATTAAAACTATAATCATTTTTCTTTTTTTGATTTAAAAGATAAAATATGAATTGTTACTCCTATAGCAATTGCCAAAAGTAATATTTTAAAAATTAAATTTTCTATAACAAGGAATATTGATATTGTTAAAAAAATCCATAAAAAAGAAATAGTTGAAATTTTTGTGCTTGTAGAAATAGTTCTATGTTCAATATAATTTTTTAAATATTTTCCGAGATATTTATGGTTCATTAACCAATTGTACAGCCGTGTAGAGCTTTTCATAAATAAAGTTGCTGATAATAAAAGGAATGGTGTGGTTGGAAGTAATGGTATAAATATTCCTATTATTCCTAGAAATAATGAAATTAAGCCAAGAAAAGCTAAAAGATATTTAAGAAAAATGCTTGAAGGTTGTTTAATCAATTTAGTCAATTGCTATCTGGTTTCTTTAAATCCAATATTGTTATGTGTTCCATCACAAAAAGGCATTGTTGACGATTTACCACATCTGCAAATAGCAACATTATCAGCATTTGCTAATTTACTTCCATTTATGTCTGTAATTACGAATTTTCCTGAAATTAGAGCAGGCCCGTCTTTAATTATTTGAATTTTTGTATTTGAATCATCTTCTGTTATAAGTTCATTTTTTTCTTCATCAACAGAAGTGTCTTTCTCTGTTTTGTTTAGTTTTGTAAAAGTTAATGCATCAGTTGGGCACTGATTTACAATATCAATTATTTCATCGGTACTGGCACCTTCCATATTTATCCAAGGTCGACTTGACGGGTCGAAAACTTTTCTAAGTCTTACATAACAAATGGTAGCATGAACACATTTGGCCGGACGCCAGTGAACAGTTATATCTTTATTACTATAATCTCTATTATTTTTATCCATGTATATATTTTATTCGAAAATAAATAACTATTTGTTATTTACAATGAAAGCTATGAGAATGTTTAATTATTTATTAAGTATTCATCTAATTTTGAAAATAAATTATCCTTTTTTATTGGTTTAGCAATAAAGTCATTGCAACCTGCTTCTTTTGTTTTTTGTTGGTCGGTAGGCATTGCATATGCCGAGAATGCAATTATAGGAATATCATTGTTGAATTTTCGGATTTCTCTGGCAGCGTCTAATCCATTTAATTTAGGCATTTTAATATCCATAAGCACCAAGTCAATATCATTATTATTTTTACATTTTTTAATTACATCCTTACCGTTTTGAACATGAATAATATTAACATTAGTTTTTTTAAGAAGCAGTTTAATTATTTTTATATTACTTATTTCGTCTTCGGCAATTAGAATAGTTTTGTTTTTCCAGTTATAATCATTGTTTGCCAATTTGGCTTGTTCTTGCGTTTTGGTTGTTTTAATATTAGGAAGAGTGAAATAGAAAGTTGAGCCAATACCGGTTTCTGATTCAATCCATAATTTACCTCCAAGTTCATTTACTAAATTTTTCGATATGGACAAGCCTAAACCCGCTCCTCGATACAATTTGTTTTTATCACCTGATTCTATTTTTCTGAATTGCTCAAAAATTTCTTTTTGTTCTTTTTTATTTAGTCCAATTCCAGAATCTTCCACAAAAAACATAACATAGTTTTCGTATCCTTTAGGTGAAATTTTATATCCAAATTTTATATAACCATGATCGGTGAACTTTATAGCATTACCTATTAAATTGGTTAGAATCTGTCTAAATCGATATGGATCAGAACAAATTGATAAATTTTGATCGGTGTTTTCGATTTCTACAATCAATTCTACATCTTTATTGTCTTTTAGTTCAGTTTCACTAAATAAATCGTAAAGTTCAATGATCGATTTATTAATAAAACAATCCTGCTTATATATTCGTAATTGACCAGCTTCTATTCTGGCAATATCAATTATATCATCGATTAAATGAAGTAAAGAATTGCAGTTGCTATTTAAATGTCCAACCATTTCTTTACGTTGAACTTCATCAATATCCAGATCTGAGATTAACTCGGAAAAACCAATTATTGCATTCATTGGTGTTCTTATCTCGTGTGACATGTTTGCTAAGAAAGAGGATTTTAAGCGATCTGATGCTTCTGCTTTTTCTTTAGCTATTTTTAATTGTGCAGTTCTTTGTTCTACTGTTTTCTCAAGTTGAGTTTGATGTATTTCAAGTTCAACATTTTGCTTTTGAATTTGTTTGTTTTGATTATTAGCAAAATCCCGTTGGGCTTCTATTTCTTCTTTATGTTTTAGGATTTCTTCTTCGGCTTCTTTAAGTTTTGTTATATCTGAATCAATTGCGACTAAATTATATACTTCTCCACTTTCATCAACAATAGGAGTGATTGTTGTTCGCATCCAAATTGATTGATTTGATTTATTATTTCTTTGTGTATTGTAGCTAATTGATTTTTTTGTTTGTATTATTTTTTCTAGTGTTTCTTTTATTTTAGGATATGAACTTGTAGAAATTAAGCTTAATCCTTGTTCTTCGATGAATTCTGGAAGAGAATACCCATACATTCTGGAGAAACCTTCATTTACCCACTCAATTTCACCGTTAATATCAGCAATAACTATTGAATTATCTGTTTTCTGAGTAGAAATAAATAGCTTCTCAAGTTCCTTATTTTTAATCTCTAATTGTCTGGCCTGCTCTTGTATTTCTTTTTTTTGTAAATGTATTTTTACATTCGTTTCTTCTAAATCCTTGTTTGTTAGTTTAAGATGTTCTGTTTGTACAGCAATTTCTTCTACTTGTTGTTCCGTTTTTTGAGTTCTATCAATTAAACTGCTTTTTATTTCTGAATAGAAAATGGCATTATTTAATGAAATGGATAATTGATTTATTAGAATTTCAATTGCTTCAATTTTAAACAAAGGGAATGCATTTTCAATAATATTATTTTCTAAATAGATTAATCCTAAAGGTTTCGATTTATAAATTATTGGACAACATAATAAGGATTTTACATTATTATTTTTAATGTATTCGGATTGTGATGCAAAATTATTAGTCGAATTGTCTAAAACGAAAAGGTTTTTAGTGTTTATAACAGATTCGATTATCTTATGGGAGAGATTTTTAGAATTTATATAAGGAGTTGAGTCTACAATTATTGGGTCATGAATAACTTCGTTTTTAATTGCTCTTATCATTAAAGTGTTACTATTATATACTAATAGTATTGACTTTGTTGCCTCAATAAAATTTGAGCAAAGGTTTAAAAATTTAAGTAATAGTTTTTCTTTATGTATTTCATCAGATAATTCTTGTGAAGCCTTTATGATAATCGGGAGTTCAATTTCATTAATTTTTAATCCATGATTGGAATCTTTTATCTGATTTTCCATAAATTTAGAAAATAATATTTGTTTAGAAGATGTAATTTATAAAATGTAAATTAAACATTGTTAAAGAAATACGAGAAATTTATTAACAATTGCTTAACATATTTAAAAAATGATCGTTTAAATTATCTGTACAAACTAATTTAAATTAGGTTTGTATTTTTTATTGGGAATTTTTAAAAACAAATTATGAGGTTTTTATTAGTATGTATCTTTTTATTTGTAGTTGCCATAACAAATAGCTCCGTTGCTCAGGTAGATTCTGAGAAGGATAGTATTTATATTTTGCATACTGTAATAATCGATGGTGATACAATTCCTAATGTTACTTTAGAAGAGGTTGTTGTCTTTCCTAGTTTAGTATTTAAAAATAGATACAGAAAGAGAAGGTATTCCAAATTAATACGTGATGTTACAAGAGCTTATCCATATGCTAAATATGCCGGGAATATGCTGGATAAGATGGAAAAAGAGTTTCAAAGTCTAACAACTGAGAAGGAAAAGAAAAAATATGTAAAAACGATCGAGAATCAATTAATGGGAGAATTTGGCAATGAGCTAAAGAAACTTACAGTAACGCAAGGCCGAATACTTCTTAAGCTTATTGATAGAGAAACAGGGGATACATCTTATGAATTATTAAAAGAGTTAAGAGGATCTATATCAGCAGTTTTTTGGCAAGCTTTAGCACGATTGTTTGGTTCTGATTTGAAATCACAATATGATCCAAATGGAGCAGATCGGTTAATCGAAAGAGTTGTAAGACTTATAGAAGACGGTCAGATTAAGTTAGATCCTATTGTTTTGGAAAAGTTGGGAATGTCATATTATATTGAACGATACAACATTGCCAAGTGAATATTATTTACATAAATTTAAGATTGCAATAACAACATTATTAGCACCTTTAGCAATCTGAACAATATTAGCGTCGAGCATATAACATGGTGTTGTAACAATATTGTACTTTTTATCAATTACTACTTCTCCGTGTGTTGTTTCAATATGTTTTGCACCCATTGTTTTAATTGCTTGAGCTGTGTTTTGGTCTTGTCCAATAGTAAGTTCTACGTCGTTTAATATTTTGGCAAGTAAAACAGGAGCTATACAAAGCGCTCCAATAGGCTTCTTCAGTTGAATCATGTTTTTAATTGCATTCCCAACATCTTGATCTATTGCACATTCAATTCCGTCAAAAGCAAAAGAACATAGATTTTTAGCTACACCAAATCCTCCGGGAAAAATCAAAGCATCAAAATCAGAGGCTTTAAAATCTGCCAGGTCGTTTATTTTTCCGCGAGCAATTCTTGCAGCTTCAACCATTACATTTCTTTTTTCAGGCATTTCCTCGCCCGTAATATGATTAATAACATGGTGTTGGTTTATATTTGGAGCAAAAATTTCATATGTAGCTCCGTGTTTTACAATTGAATACATTGTAAGTGTAGCTTCATGGATTTCTGCTCCATCAAAAACTCCATTTCCTGCTAAAACAACTGCGATTTTTTTCATGATTATTAAATTTTATACTGAAAAAGTTACGTTAATATTTTATTGTATAATTGTAAATATAATTTTAATTTACATCGAATTCAAGAAATAAATTCAATGAAAAGAACATTCGTTGCTATTAAGATTCCAATATCAAAAAACACTAAAGAACTTTTAAATGAGTTTAAAATAATTTTAAAAGATGAGAGAATTAGGTGGGTAGAGGACAATAATATACATATAACAATTTTATTTCTTGGAGATACAGAGGAAAGTAAGATTAATGAAATAAGTGATAAGTTAACAAAAGCTCTTAGCGGAGTAAAAACATTTGATATATCATGTGTAGGTCTTGGTGTTTTTAGGAGTGTTTTTAATCCCAAAGCATTATGGTTTGGGATTGAAAAATCAAATAGCCTTGAAAATATTTACCGGGCAATTGAAGAAGTAATGAGTTCGTTTGGAATTGTTTCTGAGCATAGAGAATTTAAACCACACCTTACAATTGGCAGAGCTAAGATTATAAAAGATAAAGATAGATTAAGAAAACTGCTTAATAATTATAAAGAAATCGAAATACAAAAACTTAAAATAAGTCAAGTTTATTTTTATGAAAGTAAATTGACTCCTCAAGGATCGATTTATGAAATATTAGCAAAGATTCAATTGTGTTAAATCAGTGAGACTATATTTTTTAGAGTTGCAAACGAATAAAAAATATAAAGTCGAACTGATCCCGAAAGCGAAGCGTATCGGGATCTCGGGTTTTATTCCTCGCCCCTTGGAGCGAAATTAAAAAGAAATCATTTGTTGAGACTTCGTCCGCTTGCGGCGAGGTAGTTCATTAACCAATTAAAGAGCGAGCATAACGCAGATATCAGACTTTATGGACAAACACTAAATATGTCTGCCTTTTAGGATAATTATTATGGTATAAATCATTATTTTAAAATCAACATATACCGACATGTTTTCAATATATAAAATATCATATTTAAGACGTTCAGTCATTTGATTGACATTTTCGGCATATCCGTATTTTACTTGACCCCACGAAGTAATACCTGGTTTTACTTTTTGTAAATGCAGATAATGAGGTGCTTTTTCAACGATTTGATCAATAAAATATTTTCTTTCCGGTCTTGGGCCAACCAGAGACATATCTCCTTTTAGCACATTAAGAAAATTAGGTAGTTCATCGAGTTTCGATTTTCGCATAAATTTACCAAAAGGAGTAATTCTATTATCATATTTTGATGATAATGCAGGGCCATTTTTTTCGGCATCTGTATACATTGATCTAAACTTAATTAGAGTAAAAGGTTTGCCGAATTGTCCAATTCGTTCATGAGTATAAAAAGCAGGTCCTTTTGAATTTAGTTTTATACCAATTGCCAGAAATAGAATTAATGGAGAAAATATAATAAGGGCAAGAAGAGAGATACTTAAATCAATTAAATGTTTTGTTTGTTGTTGCCATATAGGCATTAAATTATGTGAAATCTGGATTAGCGGTGTGCTATAAATATGCGACATTTTTACTTTGCCAGTTAAAATATCATACATGCTGGCAATAACTTTAATTACTATGTCTTTATCCTCAAGGTAATTTATAATCCTCTCAATATCTTTATGCTCAGTTGATTCTAAAGCAATAATTACTTCTTCAATTTTATGAGTGTCGATAATTTCTTTAATGTCTTGAATATTTCCTAGTCTTTTTAATTTTGTTTCAAGTAGAAATGTTTCCTTTTCAACGATACTTAAAAAGCCAATGAATTTATTTCCTACCGATTGAGCTTGATTTTCAATTTTTTGATAAATCTCTAAAGCTTTTTTATTTCCGCCAATAATTATAGTGTTAAAGCCAATTTTGCGATTGTGAATTTTGTAATTTGTTATAGATGTTATAATTATTCGAGGAATATATGTAGCGGCAAATTGAATTACTATTAGTGATGAAAATAACTTGTAATATTGACTATAATAGTGGACTTGGTCATCTAGTAAGGCTACAAAGAATATAATAATTGAACCTAGTAAAATTGTAAAAAGCGTTTGAGCAAGTTCTTTTAATCTTGATTTTCTATAAATATCTTTATAGTATCCGCTTAAATAATAAAGAAATAGCCAAAAGCAAGGAATAATAATTATTCCAAGATAATATTTGTGATTGAATTCAATGGGAACTTCATATCCTAATTTTAAAGGTTCAATAAACGTTTTTCTATAAATGTAAAATAAATTCCAACTAAAAAAAGCTGTTATGAAATCGAAAAATAGATATTTAAAAGTGTGTAATCGTTTATTCATTCAATATAAAAATTCGATAAGAAAAGGAGTATTAATAAAAACGTAAAAGAAATAAAATTGTTGTTAAAAAAAAGCAATTTTATTTTATAATTGATATTGTAATTAAATTTAATTTGGACGTGTTGATTGTTTAATTCGTTCTATGATTTCATGTGTTGCTTGAATTGTTTTTAGTTCTTCGGGCGATTCTGATATGTTTTGGCTTTTAGTATTTTTGCACGAGTAAATGAAACTTTTTATTTCGGAATCAAAGGCTGCAGTATTAGAAATAGCCAATTCTTCTCTTATTACTTGTCCGTTTTCAATCTTGTAAATTGTTGTAAAATGCTTGCTAAAGTTTATATCAACGGCATTTTCTTTATTATGAAAGATCATTATATTTTCATCTTCGTTTGAAATATTGTTATATTTCATATTTACAATAGCTCCATTGTCGAAATCTACTCTTATGTGAACAAGACTAAGATGGTTTTTGTCAAATGGAAGTACAAGGGACGATATTTTTTTTACTCCTGATTGGATTTTTTTATTTGCAATGTAAAGATTGTTTAAAATTTCAGAGAAATAGTCTTCATGCCTTAGTCGTTTTGAGAAATTTGTATTGAAATCTATTAGCTTTGGATTAGATAAATAATCACTTGCTTGTAAATATTCTTGTGAGAATGATTTTGTTAATTTTAACTGTATTGAAACGTTTGCTTCAGAAGCTACCTTATATAATTTTTTTATTTCTTGTACTGTTATTTCAGAGATGTCTTCAATAAATAAATGGCAAGAATTTTTAAGAGCATTGATTGCAAAATCCATATTTGGTTTTAACGAACCGGCAAAATATACAGCATCAGAATTTTCAAATAACTCAGCTGTAGATTGGCGAAGTTTTATATGGAAGCTTGAACAGATCGGTAAAATCTCTTCGGAAGGCGAGAATATTCCATTTAGATTCTTATCCAAAGATTGATGTATTGATCTGAAATGTTCTTCCTGATTTGATTTGTTAATTCCTATAATTCCGATTTTCATAATTGAGGTATTAATAATACAAACTTAAATGTTTTAAGAAACTACAGGGTAGTTCAAATGATCTATTTATTAACCAAATTATGTTAATAACACTTTGAGAAAGGATTTAGCACGAATTGTAAGTATTTAATACGCAGGTTGTCAGAGTATTGAATGTTGATTTTTAGTAAAGTTGGTTAAGGTATTTATTATTTAGCCAACTTTGATTATTGCAATTTGTTCTGTTATATTTGTGAGAATTTAATTTTTCACATATTTAATTTTTTAAATGACTGATTCGTACCGACATAAGGGGCTTAGAAGGAAACTTGTAGATACCGTAGCAGGAAAGGGAATTAAAGATCAAAAAATCCTTGAAGCATTAGGGAAAGTTCCGCGTCATTATTTTATGGATAGTGGATTCGTAGAATTTGCATATAAGGATCAGGCATTTCCTATTGGATCAGGTCAAACAATATCTCAACCATATACTGTAGCTTTTCAAACTGAACTTTTAAATGTAAAAAAGCACGATAAAATTCTTGAAGTTGGAACCGGATCAGGCTATCAATGTGTTATATTGCTTGAGCTGGGAGCTAAAGTGTATACCATAGAGCGTCAAAGAGAGCTTTATCTTAAATCGAGAACTTTACTTACAGAGATGGGTTATAAGCCTTATTTCTTTTATGGTGATGGATATAAAGGCCAAGCTAATTATGCTCCTTTCGATAAAATAATTATTACAGCCGGTGCACCCGAAATACCTGATGAATTATTAAAGCAATTGAAAATAGGTGGGAGAATGATTATCCCGGTAGGAGGAAATAAAGGGCAGGTAATGGTGACAGTTGATAGGATAGGAGAAGAAGAATTTAAAAAAACAGAGCATGGTTTTTTTGCTTTTGTTCCGATGTTAAAAGGAAAACAATAATTAAAAAATATATTATGACAAAGATTAAGATTTTTGTGTTTAATTCATTTCAGGAAAATACGTTTTTGGTTTACGATGAGACAAATGAATGTATAATAGTAGATGCAGGATGTAGTGATGAAAATGAATATAATAAAATTGATGAATTCATTTCTGAAAATAGTTTAAGCTTAAAATTTATTGTGAATACACATTGTCATATCGATCATATACTGGGAAATGCATATTTAGCAAATAAATATGGTGTTGAATCTATTGCGAACAAAGAGGATCTGCCATTGATAGAACGTTCAAAAGATATGGCCGCTGCTTTTGGTTTAAATGTTGAGGAACCTCCAATTCCTAGTCGATTGGTAAATGAAGGTGATGAAATTAAGTTCGGTAATTCAACACTTTTGGTTAAGCATGTTCCAGGGCATTCGCCTGGAAGTATTGCTTTATATAATGATAATGATAATGATAAATTCGTAATCGTTGGCGATGTATTGTTTAAAGGAGGAATAGGAAGAACAGATCTCCCGGGAGGAAGTTATGATACTTTAATCGCAAGTATTAATGATAAGCTTTTTACTTTAAACGATGAGGTAACTGTATATCCTGGTCATGGTGAAAGCACTACAATAGCTAAGGAGAAGAGTGATAATCCATTTTTTTAATACGAACATAATTATCATGAATAATGTTTATAATTGGTTGTTTTACAACATGACTGTTAAGAAAATAACATGATGTTTGTAATGATTATTTATAATCTTATATTTAATTTTGAACCTAAAATAATTAAACAAATAAATATTTACCTTTTAATAACAATATAATATGGCATTAGATAATTTTATTCAACGTCATAATGGTCCGAGAGATAATGAAATCGGAAAAATGGCTGAAAAAATTGGTGTTTCAAGTTTAGATGAATTAATTGATAAAACGGTTCCTGCATCCATAAGACTAGAAAAACCGTTAAAACTTGGTAAGGGAATTAGCGAATTTGAGTATACTAATAAGCTTAGAAGAATTGCTGCAAAAAATAAGTTATATAAAACTTATATAGGATTAGGATATTATGATACTATTTTACCTGCAGTTATTCAACGTAACATTCTGGAAAACCCAAGCTGGTATACATCATATACTCCTTATCAGGCAGAGATATCTCAAGGACGATTAGAAGCTTTATTGAATTTCCAGACCGTTGTAATGGATCTTACAGGAATGGAACTTGCAAATGCATCTCTTTTGGATGAATCAACTGCAGCTTCTGAGGCGATGATCATGCTTTATAATGCACGTCCCAGAGCACAAGCTAAAGTAGGAGCAAATGTTTTCTTTATCGATGAAAACGTATTTCCACAAACTATAGATGTTATTGAATCAAGAGCAACTCCTTTAGGAATTGAAATAGTAAAAGGGGATTATAAAACTTTTGAACTAAACGAAAATATATTTGGTGCAATTGTTCAATATCCTACAGCTGATGGGAAAGTTGAAGATTATAAAAACTTTGTTGAGAAAGCTCATAAGAATACAACTTCAGTTGCAGTTGCTGCTGATATTATGAGTTTGGTTCTTTTAACTCCTCCGGGAGAATGGGGTGCCGATGTTGTTGTTGGATCGACACAACGATTTGGAGTTCCAATGGGATACGGTGGACCACATGCAGGCTATTTTGCAACATCTGAAAAGTATAAAAGAAATATTCCCGGTCGAATTATCGGAATATCAAAGGATGTAGAAAATAAACTTGCTTTACGTATGGCTCTTCAAACTCGTGAGCAACATATTAAGCGTGAACGGGCTACTTCAAATATATGTACTGCTCAAGCATTATTAGCTACTATGGCAGGAATGTATGCTGTTTATCATGGTGCAGAAGGATTAAAACGCATTGCATTGCATATTCATAATATGGCAGTTACTTTAAATGAAAAGTTACAAGCTTTAGGTTATGAACAGGAAAACGCAGATTTCTTTGATACTATAAAAATAAATCTTGGAAATGTTAAATCAGAAGATATTAATAAACTGGCTCTTGAAAGAGAAATCAACTTTAATTATATCGATGATAAAACAATTGGCATTAGTACCGACGAAACTACTTTAATACAAGATATCAATAAAGTAGTTGAGGTTTTTGCTTTTGCAGCAAATAAAAAAGCAGATGCTATATGTCATATAAATGAGCAAATAGCTTTTGATGATAAATTTAAACGTACAAGTGAATTTTTAAGCTTAGAGGTATTTAATCGCTATCGTTCTGAAACTGAAATGATGCGTTATATAAAGAAATTGGAAAGAAAAGATTTCTCTTTAACTCACTCAATGATTTCTTTAGGATCTTGTACAATGAAACTGAATGCGGCAACAGAAATGTTTGCAATGAGTTGGCCTGAATTTGGTGGAATGCATCCATTTGTTCCTGCTAATCAAGCAGAAGGATATCATCAGTTATTTCATGAACTAGAAGAAGATTTAAAAGAAATAACCGGATTTGATGCTATTTCTTTTCAGCCTAACTCAGGTGCTGCAGGAGAATATACCGGATTAATGGTAATTCGTGAATATCATAAGAATAATGGACAAGCTCATAGAAATATTGCATTGATTCCATCATCGGCTCACGGAACAAATCCTGCAAGTGCAGTAATGGCAGGAATGAAAGTAGTTGTAGTAGAATGCGATGAAAACGGAAATATTGATATTGAAGATTTAAAGAAAAAATCTGAAGAGCACAAGGATGATTTAGCTGTGTTTATCGTTACATATCCTTCAACGCATGGTGTGTTTGAAAATAGAATAAAAGAAATGATGGACATCACACATCAGTATGGTGGACAGGTATATATGGATGGAGCAAATATGAATGCCCAGTTAGGATTAACAAATCCGGGTTTTATTGGAGCTGACGTTTGCCATCTGAATTTACATAAAACTTTTGCAATTCCTCATGGTGGAGGCGGACCAGGTGCAGGGCCAATTGGTGTAGCTAAACATTTAACTCCTTTATTACCATCACATCCGGTAATAAAAACAGGAGGAGAAAAAGGAATGCCAGCAGTATCAGGTGCTCCTTGGGGTAGTGCAAGTATACTTACAATATCGCATGCATTTATTAAAATGTTGGGTGAAGAAGGTATAACTCGTGCCGGTAAATTAGCAATTTTCAATGCAAATTATTTAGCAGCTTCGTTAAAAGGGTATTACGATATTCTTTATACAGGTGAAACAGGTTTCGTAGGTCACGAAATGATTGTTGAGTGCCGAAACTTTAAACCAATGGCAAATATTACAGAAGCTGATATTGCTAAGCGTTTAATGGATTATGGATTCCATGCTCCAACATTATCGTTTCCGGTACATGGTACATTAATGGTAGAACCTACCGAAAGTGAATCATTACAAGAACTTGATCGTTTTATTGAAGCAATGATTTCAATTTACAAAGAGATAATCGAAGTTAAAGATGGTAAAGCAGATGCTGAGAATAATGTATTGAGAAATGCACCACATACTCAGGAAGTGGTTATTGCCAATGAATGGAATCGTACCTATGATAGAGAAAAGGCAGCATTCCCATTAAAGTGGATTCGTGAAAATAAATTCTGGCCAACTGTAAGCCGCATTGATGATGGATACGGAGATAGAAATTTAATTTGCTCTTGTGCTCCAATTGATGAGTATAGAGAAGGTAAATTCACATTTGAACCAGTGAAAAAATAGAATTAACAATAAATTGTAATCCCGGAATTCTTTTAAGAGTTTCGGGATTTTTTTATATATAATTGAGATATCGAAAAATAACTATTAACTTGCTGATTAATATCAATTCGATATTGAATATAGTATTGATTTATTCCAATAAATTGTATTTTTAACTCAATAGTATTATCCGTATTTAACTTTAACTAAACAATATTGACATGAAAAAAATCCATATTTATTTAGTGCTTTTTATAATATTAGCATTATGCTTAAACCAGAATGAGCTATTTGCGCAAGAGACAAAAACTTTTAATTATCAAGCTGTAATTCGCAATGTAAATAGTGAACTAATACAGAATCAAAACATTCAGATATTAGCAAGTATTGTTAAAGGATCTCAAACCGGAGATGTTGTTTACACAGAATCACAAATAATAACTACAAGTAATTTTGGAGTAATTAATTTAAAAATTGGAGAAGGAAATATTGTAACCGGTATTTTTAATGATATTGATTGGGGGCTTGATAAGTATTATCTGAAAATTGAAGTTGATGTTACAGGAGGTACAGATTATGTTGAACTTGGAACAGTTGAATTAATGTCGGTGCCATACGCTAATTATGCCTTGGATGTAAAAAATAAAAATGATGCGGATCCAGACCCATCAAATGAGTTGCAGACTCTGGGTTTAACAGGTAGTACCTTGTCAATTAGCGATGGTAATTCAGTTGATTTACCTTCAGGTAGCTCTCAATGGCAAGTTGGGACAGAAGGAATATATTACAATGACGGTAAAGTAGGAATAGGTAAGGATAATCCTGTTGGAAGGTTTGAAATTAAAGGAGATCCATTGGCATTAGATACTGATCCATTATTCCAAGTAATCAGTCAGTTGGGAGATACTGTTTTTGCAGTTTATAATGACGGTGTTGTTGTAAATATTAATGATCAGCTTACAAAAGGTAAAGTGGGAGGATTTGCAGTTAGTGGAAGAAGCCCTTCTAAAGGATTTAATGATTATTTTTCAATTACACCTGATAGTGCAAGAATATATATAAATGAGCCGGCTAAAGGCAAGGTAGGAGGATTTGCTGTTAGTGGACGTAGCCCTTCGAAAGCAGGTACAGACGTATTTATGGATATTAATAAAATAAATTGTTCCTTAGGTTATCAAAGTGGGTTTTCGATTGATGCTGGTACAAACAATTTATTTTTGGGAACTCAAAGTGGTTACGCTAATAATAATGGTAATTATAATAGCTTTTTTGGTTATAGAAGCGGCTATAATAATTTAGGAGGATCAAATAATTTATTTTTGGGATACGAAAGTGGATTAAGCAATACAAGCGGATCGGATAATACTTTTATAGGATATAGAAGTGGTTATAATAATACCACTGGTAATACGAATCTTTTTATAGGATATCAAAGTGGATATAGTAACACATCAGGAGGCTATAATCTTTTTGTTGGACGCTTAAGTGGATATTTAAATTCAACTGGTTCAAATAATACTTTTTTTGGAACTCAGGCAGGAATGAGTAATACAATTGGAACGGATAACTTATTTATTGGATCGGTAGCCGGAGTAGCTAATACATTAGGAAACTATAATATTTTTCTTGGAAGTGGTGCAGGAAATGCTAATACAACAGGCTTTCGAAATACTTTTATTGGGTATATGGCTGGATATAACAATTTAACAGGTGAAAGTAATACTTGCTTTGGCCAGTACAGTGGGTATGGTATTACAGATGGTTTTTATAATATTTATATAGGAACCTCTACTGGAGGATTAAATGAATCAGGAGCAAGAAATATAACAATAGGTGATCAATCATTATATTATAACGAAACAGGTTATCAGAATACAGTGATAGGATATCAAAGTGGGTATAATAATAAGGGTTTTGGTAATGTGTTTTTAGGTTGTTATGCCGGTTACAATGAAACAACAGGATCGAACAGACTTTATATTGAGAATTCGGCTGTTACAAAACCTTTAATTTACGGAGAGTTTGATAGAAATATTGTAGTTATTAATGGAGATAGTTTAGATAATTTAACGAAATATACCTTTTATGTTAATGGAACAGCCGGAGGAAATGCAAGTTGGAATTCCTTAAGTGATAGTCGATTAAAAAAGAATGTAGTAACAATAGAAAATTCGCTTGATAAAGTTTTAAAACTTAGAGGAGTAAATTACGAATGGAAAGATTCGGACTCAAAGGAAAAAGGAACACGGATGGGATTTATAGCACAAGAAGCAGAGGCTATTATACCAGAAGTTGTTAATACAGAAGGTGAATATTTATCAATGCAATATGCTCCTATAACGGCTTTGTTAGTAGAGGCTGTAAAAGAACAGCAAAAAATAATTGAAAAATTGCAGGAGGAGAATAAAAATCTTGAAGAAAAGGTGAATAAACTAGATGATTTGCAAATGCAGATTGATGAATTGAAAGAATTGATGAAGAAATAAAAATTGAACTAAAAATATGAAACTCCCATAATTGAATGGGAGTTTTTTTTATTTAAATCTTTTGAAAAAGCAATATAATAAAGGATCAGTTTAAATTTTTGTGGAGAAACAATATTAAATTAAAAAATCAGATTGAAAGTCTTCTTTAATTTAGCCTGATGGCAACGCCTCGGGATTAATTAGTTTAAATTAAATAAAGGGTAGCTTATTTTTGATCTGTCCATAAATATTTTTCGTTGTATCCAATTTCATATTTTTTTAAAAATAACAAGTATTCCTCTCTGAAAATCATTTTTCGATAATGCTTCTCTTGATTTAATATATATTGTTTTGTTTCTGTATTCTTTTATTATGTTTTTCTAAGAGTTAATATACATTCTCCTATAAATTAGATAGCAACGCCGAGATTGTCACACTGAGCTTGTCGAAGTGTGTTTTAGAAATACCTCTGAAAAGTAAGAAAGTTGTCAAAGTGTTTTAAAATTACCCTTCGATCGGCGTAGTTAATAGTATAGGTGTCTTATTTCCCACTGACGGGTTAACCCGTCAGTATAAAACACAACTTCAGAGTTTATTTAATAAGCTTGAAATACCTCCAAAAACTAAGAAAGCTGTCTTTACTTCGACAAGCTTCTATGTTATAATAGAAATTTTATTTTAATCAGTGTGTCTTGAAAAAAAAGATTAGCTTATCACATAGCAATATCTATTTACAATATTGAAATTCATGAGATAATTCCATAACTTACCATTCAGCTATTTACTAATATCAATTAAATTTCAAAATGACCTATAAATAATTTGAATTATTTTTTTGCTTAGATGATTCAAAAAATCTAAGCATAGCCGTAGCTACGGTTTTATTTTTTGAAGAAATATAAGTGAAAAAGAAACGAATTATATAGGTTATTTTGGTGTTTAATTGGTATAAACATTAAAATCATGAAAAATATAATTTTAATGGGCTTGTTTTTGTTTTGTACTACTGGTATTTTCACCCAAAATCTTTTAGCACATGAAAATATTCATAGATCATCATTTCAGTTAGATAATGAGCAAAATGGCTTAGATAATTCTTCAGATCTTTCAGATAACAATAAACCCGGGATAGCTTTATTTATTGAATTGATTGGTAAAGGTTATTATTCTGCTAATATAGATTTTCGAATTAAAAATAATCATAGATTTAGTGTAGGCATAAGCTCAATTAATTATCGGGTTTATGATAAGTCTTTAGGCAATGAAAATGAAGTACACAACTTCTGGTCACCAAGCTTAATGTATTATTCTTTATTTGGAAACGAACCATCTTTTTTTGAAATAGGGGCAGGAATGAGTGTTTCTTTAAACCGAGAGTGGGAATATTTTAAAACGCCTATGAATCTGCATGGTGTTATAGGGTATAGGCACCAAAAAGAAAATGGATTTCTTTTTAGGGCTGGATTAACACCTTTCGTACAACTGCCTGATGAATTTTGGCCTTTAATAGGATTTAGTTTTGGTTATACTTGGTAAATGTTACTAACTAGTGCCAGCAAGAAAACTACTTATTTTTAAAGTCTTTGATAAGAAAGCGTCAAAGACGTTCCGATAGTTATCGGAATTCGATGTTTTGAAAACCAAGGAGTTCACTTTTGTGAATGACTGTTTTCAAAACGAGAGTAACGAAGTATTTGGCGTTTTCTTGCAAAGACTAACTAAAAGAAAAACCTTATCAATCCATATCCTTTAAACAGCGTACTGATAAACCGTAGGACTTACTGTTTATATCTATTCTTACATCAGTTCTGTAGCTCATCATTCCGATGTATTTTGCTAATCCGGAGTCATCAAGCGCATTGGCACTCCACCAATTACCAATAAACCCGGGCTCTCTGAAATATCCACTGGCATATCGATATCCACCTGGAAGAGCCAAAAAATCATAATCATCAGTTCCATTACTATCGTTGGCCCAACCATATTTAGATTTCAAATTTATTCCTTCGTCTCTGAAACTGCCTTTTACTGTAACAAAGTTAATAAGCTCAGACCATTCAGCTATAGACGGTACATGCCACCCAACCGGGCATAATTTACCGGTATTTACTGTTTCCCAATTGTAAAAGGCTCCATAAGTACCGGCATAAGTAACTGAATCATTAGCATTCCAACAATATGCCCCATATGAGAGGTTTTCCCATTCTAATCTATCAGTTACATTAGGTATGCTTGTACCATCATTATAATGGCTTGTTCTTAAGTTTTGTGACAGCCAAATTTGATTGCCAATTTTTACCGTACTATAAACATTACCTTCTATATCCTTAACTTCTTTTAATGTTTGAGCACTTAATTGTTGAGTAAATAGGAGTAAGCAAACACTGTATTTAAGTAATAATTTTAACCAATGCATATCGATTGTATTTTAAAATGTAAATTCTTATTTCTGACCGAGCCATACATTTCCCTTTTTGAAAGAGTATGATTCTGTTATATCACTATTTGGCTCATTTATTTCCTCTGTTCGATGAGATTTACCTTTTTACGAATATGCCTCATTTTATTTCGTTTCTAATTTTCCAATCAGTTTTAATAAGCGTTCCCTGTTCTTTGCCGATTTAATAAAACCCGGCAATTTCTCCACTAAAGTAAAAAAAGCACGCTTATGACGTTCGCGAAGACCTGAACTGATGTATTGTTTCATGTAATCAAGATGTTCATAATTGTTGGCCCAAAACACTTCATTTTTAAATGCTGCTTGAAGCCAAAGTTCTTGCCCAAACCAATAATCTGTAGTAATACTATCAGTACGATCCTCGTCCGATATACATTTATTACTAGTATAATGACACTCGAAACAAGACAATATAGCTCCTTCTTTTTCAGATTGCCGTATTGTAGCTTTTTTCCGGCATTTAGGACAAACCACTAATATGGTGTTTGTAAAATCAGATAGCCTAAGGTTAGCGTCTTTGAAACGAGTATTCATTATTCAAACTTTATTTAGATAAAATACAAACAGTTTTATTTGGTATAAGTAGTTTAATGCCATTATTTTTCAGTTTTCCAAATTTAAGGAATCAACTATAACTTGTTGCAATTGATTCATCTCCTCTTTAGTCCAACAATCCACATCATATTTCGATTCTGTTTCAATAATCTTCCTAAAATGTTTACACTGATAATATTCTTGCAAATACTCCAGAATTATTATTTTTTCCTCTAATACCCTTTCAGGAGGAACTGACATTTTTATTATTTTGCGATAAGTCCCTACTCTTTTGAATAATCCACGCCTAACACTTACATATTCTATATCATGCATATAAAACATAGAGTCTTTGCCTACTAGTAAGTCTATTAATTGGTCAGAAAACTCAGCAAAATTAGCTTTACTCACTATTTGTTTAAGAACTATATTGCAATGCTTAACTTGCTCTTTAGCAAACACACATATTGTATCATAACTACTTTCATTACTCTGCTCTATATTGTTTTCCAGATTAAATAGGTAAGTATTTGAGCTGTCTGTTTGAGTAAATAAAGGGCAATGAAAAATGATTGTATATTGTTTGGATTGGGCTTGAACTATGCACCCTAAGCATAAGAGAGCGAATACCAATAATATGGTTCTGATTTTGTTTTGGTTGCAAGTAATATTGCTAATAATCATAAGTTTTAGTATTTTATCACTTAAATTTAATTGGTATAACAGCACGAACCATTTCATCTATATCCTTTATAGCTATTTAGCTAAGTCATTAATGATACAAACAACAATCATGTATATAAAGAAAACAAAAAAAGTGGATTTAAAAAATACTCAGTATTTTGTATTTTTTTAAATTTGGTTTAGATGCTGGAAGACAATAAATTGAAAACTTTGTACTTCCTTTTATTTATTTTTAAGGTTAGACTATTTTCAATGAAACCTCTAATCATACGAATTGCCAATTCTAAATTCAAACCCAATTTTGCTCTTTCGAGCAATAAAGTTTCTAACCCAAATACTAAATTATTGGCATTGGTCGGCAGGCAGGCTCGTCGAAGTGTGTTTTGAAATACCTCTAAAAAGTAAAAAAAATGTTCTTTTTGTATAGTTGTACTATCCATAGCTATTTCAAAGGTTTTGTTTGAAGCAGGTGACACTTTTTAGTAATTCATTTATTTACGTGCGTGAAAAATAACGCACGTAAAACTTGACGCACGTTAAATAAAATTATATATTTGTATAAAAATTATTTAATGAAAGAAATTATTTCTATTACACCCAGCACTGGTGGGGCAGTTGCAACAGGAGACATTGTTGGCAGAGATAAAGAAATATCTGAGTTTTGGAGCATTCTTGAGAAACAAGGTGTTGCTTTTTTTGCAGAAAGACGCTTTGGTAAAAGTTCTATATTAAGAAAAATGGATGCTGATGGACAAGATGGATTTATTTCTATATATAAACCTATTGAGGGAGTTTCATCTCCGGAAAATTTGGCATCAGTTTTACTTGACAGAGTAAAGGAAATGGATCTGATAGATGAAGGAGTTTCAAAGAAGATTGAAAACTTTTACAACAAAGCAACTAACGTGGTTGAAGAAATGCCAGGTGTTAAATTGAAAAAGTTAGAATACTCATGGCAAAAAAAATTACTATACCTTTTTGAAAAACTGATCGAAAAGCAAAAGGATAAGTTGATTTTAATAATGCTGGATGAGTTTTCAATATTCCTTGATAAGTTACCAAATGATGAGGCTTCTGCAGTAATTGGTTTTTTTAGAAATATTACTTTTGAAAATGAATTCGAAAAGATAAGATTTGTTTACTGCGGTTCAATTGGT
>WTBR01000044.1 GCA_013138975.1 Bacteroidales bacterium | reverse complement strand
TCAATTTCTTGATCTTTTCTAAAATCGGTATGATTAAGTAAATTAAACATCACATCAATTAATGGATTTCTACTTAAATCTCGACCGATCGATATATTCTCCACTAATTCTTCAAATTGATATTCTTGATTTTCAAAAGCACCTAAAACGCTCTGCCTTAATCTTGCAACAAACTCTTTTACGGTATCATCTTCTTTAACGTCATTCCGAATAGCAAGCGTATTTAAGAAAATACCAACTATATTTTCCAAATCTGAATGTATACGATCTACTATTGGGCTCCCTACAATTATATCTTTTTGCCCACTCAACTTTGATAGAAGTAAGGTAAAGATTGATAATACTGACATATAGAGGGTTATATCATTTTCTTTTGCAAAAGCCCTTATATTCTCAGTTTCTTCTTTACTTAAAACTAAACGCATACTTGCCCCTTCGTATTCCTGAATGGCTGGACGAGGATAATCTGTTGGCAGATCCAGGATTGGTATTTCATCTGAATACTTATCCAGCCAATAAGACTCCTGTCCTTTTATCCTCTCCTGCTGCTCTGAACTGTTCTGCCACTCACTAAAGTCTTTGTAATGTAATTGCAAAGGTTCTAAGTCTTTACCTTCTAAAAGTTGATAAAAATCTTTTTCTAATATTTCATAAGATTTGCCATCACTTATAATATGATGCATATCTACAAGCAACATATCCTCTCCATCGCTAATTTCAAAATATCCTACGCGAAGCAATGGAGCCTTACTCAAGTCAAAGGCTTGTACAAATTTTTTGTGTAGGCCAGGTATTTCTGCTTTTGTTATCTGGTATTCAGTGATAGAAAACGATACTTCGGAATGGACAAGCTGTACTGGTAACTCATCTTTGACTTCGAAACTTGTTCTGAAGTTTTCGTGACGGGCTATCAACTTATTAAAAACATCTTTTATTTGCTGCTTGTCTTGTCCTTTTGGGACAGCTATTAGGCCTGCCATATTATAAGCTATACTTCCTAAATCCATCTGTTGCAATAGGTACAATCTACGCTGGGCCGAGGATAGTGGATAATACTCCTGATCCTTAGCTTTTGGTATCGAGAAATAAGATGTGCTTTCTGTTGAATTTATTAGTTCTGCCTGCGCTTGAATAGTCTGGGATTGAAATACATCACGTAATTCTATTCGTACTTCTAATGCTTTATGTATGCGTGATACTAGAACCGTAGCTTTCAAGGAATGACCGCCCAACTCAAAGAAACTTACATTCGTACTTATCTCTTTCGAGGCTACATTTAATATTTCAGACCAAATTTCTACCAACTTGGTCTCTATTAATGTTTTTGGTGCCTGATAATCTTCTCCTGCCTTAAGTTCCGGTGCTGGTAAAGATTTACGATTTACTTTACCATTACTGGTTAAGGGAATTGAATCAATTTCAACAAAATAAGTTGGAACCATGTAATCGGGTAATAAACCTAATAAATAAGTACGTATTTCTTCCTGTTTGAATTCTAACTCTTTGACAATATAAGCACATAAGTACTTATCACCATTATTTTCCAAAGCTATGACAATACTCTCTTTTATATTTGCATGCTTTAATAAAGTATTCTCAATCTCTCCCAATTCGATCCTAAATCCACGAATCTTTACCTGATGATCTATTCGTCCTAGAAATTCTATATTCCCATCGGGTAACCATCGAGCTAAATCACCTGTCTTATATAAACGTTCTCCATCCTTAAAGGGATGTGAAATAAATTTTTCTAAAGTAATTTCAGGTAAATGCAAATAACCTCGTGCCAAACCATCGCCTGAAATACATAATTCCCCTGACATTCCAATACCTTGTAAATGATTATTAGAGTTCAAAATATAAGCCTCTAAATTTCTTATTGGTTTACCTATTGATATTTTTCCTGTCTTTTCATATTCTGAAGTTTCCCAATAGGTTGCGCAAACACTCGTTTCCGTTGGTCCATATGCATTTATATATCGCGTATAATGGTTAATCTTCTCTATTAATTTGCTATTGGTCTCTGACCCTGCTGTTACCAATAATCGAAATCCTTTTAAACTATCCGAACTTAAGTTTTCTGCATAAGCAGGGGGAAGCGTAGCTACGGTGATTTTATTATTAATCAGATAATTTTCAAACAAACTAATATCTTCTTTTATAGATTTCTCTGGAATATAAAGACTTGCTCCATTTAATAAACACAAACATATCTCCCATACTGAGGCATCAAAAGAGATATTTGCAAACTGAATACATTGATCAGATGGTATTATTCCCAAATCTTCTTTCCAAAAAGTGTTTTCACTAACAATTCCTTTATGTTCCAATAGTGTCCCTTTGGGGTTACCGGAAGTTCCTGAAGTATAAATTACATAAGCCAAGTTAGTTATTCCTACCTGAATATTGGGATTAGTTAAATCATATTTTTTTAACTCTATATTTTTATAATTTACCTGATCAATGGTTGAATCAATTTCTTTATAATCGCTATTGTTGTGTATTAATATTTTTAATTTACTATTTTCAATAATATACTTCTTCCTTTTTTCTGGCAAGTTTTTATCAATTGGTAAATAAGCTCCTCCTGATTTTAATACCCCAATCATACAAACCACAAACTCAAAAGAAGACTCTAATTCTATTCCTACTATATTTTCGGTTTTTACACCCCTCGCTCGTAAATAATGTGCTATTTGATTTGCTACTTCATTCAGCTCACTATAAGTCACACTTTTACCTTTATCCACTAAAGATATATGGTTCGGATTTTTTCTAACTTCCTCTTCAAATATCTCATGGATAGTTGTCTCTTTACAATATTCACTTCGAGTATTATTGAATGCATTAATTATATACTTTTTCTCTTCATCCGGTATTAGCTCAATTGATGATATTTTTTTATCCTGTTTAGTTGCTAATACAGGAATTATGTGTTTAAAGTACTTTATAAACCTGTCTATTGTTTCTGATTTAAATAACTTTGTACAATATTCAAAGTTTAATACTATCTGTTCTCCATAATCAATTATTAACAAACTTAAATCAAATTTTGAAGTCCCTAGTATATGTATTAACTCTTCTTTTGATCTGTCTTTAATTTCCGGGGATGATCCTTCAAGTAAATTAAATCCCACGTCAAATATTGGATTATGACTGGTATCTCGTTTTACATCAACCCTTTCTACCAAATCTTCGAATTGATATTCCTGGTTTTCATAAGCTTCCAGGGTATTCTCTTTTAATTCCTGCAAATAATCAATTATTCGTTTATCTCCTGAAACTTCATTGTGTATTGCCAGGGTATTGACAAACATTCCTACTATATCCTCCAAATCTGAATGACGACGGGCAGCTATAGGGCTACCTACAATTATATCTTCCTGACCACTTAATTTAGATAATAGTATACTGAAAACTGATAATAACGACATGTATGATGTTAATCCATTCTCTCTGTTAAGATCATGGATAATATTTGTCTCTTCAGGGGACAGTACATAACTTACACTAGCGCCTTCAAAACTCTGCATAACCGGACGTGAATAATCTGTAGGTAATTCCAATACTGGTAATTCGCCTGAAAACTTATTCAACCAGTAGCTTTCCTGGCTTTTAATCCTAGTTTGTTGTTCAGGGCTGTTTTGCCACTGAGAATAATCTTTATATTGTAAGCGTAAAGGTTTTAATTCTTTTCCTGATAGTAATTGAGAAAAATCCTCTCTTAAAACAGCTTGAGACCTGCCATCACTTATGATATGATGCATGTCAAAAATCAACATATCATCGCCATCGCTAATTTCCAAATATCCTACACGAAGCAATGGTGCCTGACTCAAGTCAAAGGATTGTACAAAATATTCACGAACTCCTGATACTTCTGCTTTTGTTAACTGGTATTCAGTGATAGCAAACGATAATTTCTCATGAATACGCTGTACTGGTAATTCATCTATGACTTCGAAACTCGTTCTGAAGTTTTCGTGGCGAGCTATCAACTTATTGAAAATTTCTGTAATACCTTGTTTATCTTGTCCTTGCGGGACTATTAATAAGCCTGACATATTATAAGCTGTACTTCCCAAATCCATCTGTTGTAACAGATACAATCTACGCTGGGAGGAGGATAGTGGATAATACTCCTGATCCCTGGCTTTTGGTATCGAGAAATAAGATGTGCTATCTGATGAATTTATTAGTTCTGCCTGTTCTTGAATAGTTGGGTATTGAAACACATCACGCAAATCTATACGTACTTCTAATGCTTTATGTATGCGAGATACCAATATTGTAGCTTTCAAGGAATGACCACCCAACTCAAAGAAACTCACATTCGTACTTATCTCTTTAGAAGCTACATTTAATATTTCTGACCAAATCTCTACCAATTTAAACTCCAACAAGGTACTTGGAGCAACATAATCTGCTCCTGCTTTAATTTCTGGTGCTGGTAAGGATTTACGATCTACTTTACCATTTGGTGTCAAGGGTAATTCCTCCAACTCAACAAAATAAGATGGAATCATATAATCGGGTAACAGATCTGTTAAATAACTTCTAAAATCACTCTCGCTTTCTTTTTGTCCTAATACAACATAAGCACATAGATATCTATCGTCCCCTTCTCCTCCGGATATTATAATACATTCTTTTGCATTTTCATGCTTTAATAAAGTATTCTCAATCTCTCCCAATTCGATCCTAAATCCACGAATCTTTACTTGATTATCTTTTCTTCCAAGTATTTCAATACACTCATCTTTAACT
>WTBR01000055.1 GCA_013138975.1 Bacteroidales bacterium | reverse complement strand
TAATGGCTTCTTTCAGATTCCAAATCGCTCTGGACACCCTTGCCAATTGCTAATGTTTCCTATCAACTCGGCACATGCAGAAACTTGCATTCTGCCAGCTTATTACCATGCCCGACATACAAAAAGGAGATAAATCATTGATTTATCTCCTTTATATATAGTAAAGTATATTTTAAACTTCCCAAGTAGCTCCGCTAGATAATAAATCGTCAACACCTTTAAATGAGCTCTTTGATTTAACGTATTCTACCTGTTTACAAACAGCATTATCATACGTTTCAGCTTCTACTCCCCTAATTACTCCAAAAGCAACCGGGAATTCAGGATATGCCATATTAGCTAACATTAAATGCATTCCAGGATTCGTTTCTTTAGCATTATGCACTAATAAATCTTTTTCAGAATACTTATCGCCTAATTCTACCACTTTAAGTTTTAAATGTTCAGCATCTAATATAAGACCTTTGTCTTTATTCTTACCGAAAATCATTGGTTCTCCATGATGCAGAACAATAGTTCTATCTTCTTTATGTTCTTTATCAGATATTGCAGCATGCGTTTTGTCATTATAAATAACACAGTTTTGCAACACTTCCACAACAGTTGTACCATTATGATTTCCTGCCTCAATAAAAATCTCCTGACACAATTTCAAATTATTATCAATAGATCTTGCAAAGAATTTTCCTTGTGCTCCAATTACTAATTCTCCGGGATGAAATGGATGTTCAACAGTTCCATAAGGAGATGTTTTTGTTACAGATCCAAATTTTGATGTTGGAGAATATTGACCTTTTGTTAATCCATATATTTCATTATTAAATAAAATAATATTAACATCAATATTTCTTCTAATAGCATGAATAAAGTGATTCCCCCCAATTGCCATTGCATCACCATCTCCAGTAATTTGCCAAACACTTAATTTAGGATTAGCAACCTTTACACCTGAAGCAATAGCCGAAGCGCGTCCATGAATACTGTGAAATCCATATGTGTTCATATAATACGGAAATCGAGAAGAACAACCAATACCCGAAATAAATGCAAAATCCTCCTTAGCTACTCCTAACTCTGGAAGAGTTCTTTGAATTGCGGTCATAATTGCGTGATCGCCACAACCCGGGCACCATCTAACTTCCTGATCACTTTTAAAATCTTTTGCGGTATATATATTTTGATTTTCAGCCATGATTATTCCCCCAATAATTTATTGAAATGTTTTTCTAACTCAATTGTAGTAAAAGGTAATCCTTGCATTTTGTTGTATTGCAGGTATTTATATTCAGGGAGATTCATCCTCAAATAATCTGCAAATTGACCCAAGTTAATTTCACAAACAATTATCTTTTCAAATTTATCAAACACTTCTTTCACATTAGATGGAAGAGGTTTAATATAATTAAAATGAGCTAAACTGACTTTTTTATTCTCTTTTTGCAATTCAGCAACTGCTGTGGCAAGGTGTCCATATGTACCTCCCCATCCTACAACTAAAAGATCTCCACTTTCGTCGCCTTCAACTTTTAATTTAGGAATAAAATCACTTACACGTTGAACCTTTTCCTCACGAATATTGGTCATCTTTTCGTGATTAACAGGATCGTGTGAAACAGCTCCTGTTATAAAATCTTTCTCAAGACCACCAATTCTATGTTCTAATCCTTTTGTTCCAGGAACAGCCCATGTTCTCGCAAGTTTTTCTACATCACGAGCATATGGTTGCCAATCTTTAGTTCCTGCTTTCACTAGAGGAGCTTTTATATCTGGGTATTCTGACATTTTTGGGATTCTCCATGGTTCAGAACCATTTGCGATAAATCCATCGGTAAGTAAAATTACCGGAGTCATATGTTCTAATGCAATTTGTGCCGCTTTAAATGCATAGTGAAAACAATCAGAAGGAGTACTTGCTGCCATCACAACAACAGGACTCTCGCCATTTCTACCATATAAGGCTTGCATTAAATCAGATTGCTCAGGTTTTGTTGGCAATCCTGTAGAAGGCCCTCCACGTTGAACATTAACAATAACCAAAGGTAATTCTGTTATAACCGCTAAGCCAATTGCTTCTCCTTTTAAAGCTAAACCTGGACCTGAAGTTGATGTAACAGCTAAATCACCAGCAAAACTAGCGCCTATAGATGTACAAATACCGGCTATTTCATCTTCTGCTTGGAATGTTTTTACACCCAAATCTTTTCTAACTGATAATTCTTGTAGAATCTCAGTGGCCGGAGTTATAGGATATGAACCACAGAATAATTCCAATCCTGCTTTTTCAGCTGCGGCAATAAAACCCCAAGCTGTTGCAATATTTCCACTTATATTTCTATAGGTTCCTTTTTCAATTTTTGCT
The DNA here is from genome assembly GCA_013138975.1 of Bacteroidales bacterium. GTDB lineage: Bacteria > Bacteroidota > Bacteroidia > Bacteroidales > UBA12077 > UBA12077. Next base: position 2,292 of record WTBR01000055.1, on the reverse strand, counting down.
GGACTAACTTTAAACGATGGAGTCATATGTTCCATAGTCTCAGCATAATTATATCCTGCTCTGAGAACCGTTTTATTTGCATCCACTACAAGTGGTTTATTTTTAAATTTCTTTTCAAAGAAACTTTCAGTATAACTTAACGGACGATCAAAAATCCAATACACCATCCCTAACGCAAACATATTTTTGCTTCTTAGAACACTCTTTGGATCTAAGCCTTTATCTTTTAAGGCTTCTTTAGTCAAAGAACTTATTGGCGCCATTATAATATTAAAATTATCCAATTTATCCTCTAAAATCGGATCATCTGTTTTATAACCTGCTTTTTTTAGGCCTTTTTCATCGATACTATCTTCATCGATGATTATTGTTCCGCCCTCTTTTACCCATTTTGCAGTTGCTTTTAATGCTGCTGGATTCATTGCAACTAAAATATCGGCATAGTCACCGGGAGTTTTAATTGCAGTTTGTCCAACATGAACCTGAAAACCTGATACTCCACCAATAGTTCCTTGTGGGGCTCTAATTTCTGATGGATAATCTGGGAATGTAGATAAATCATTACCAATATAGGCTGAAGTATCTGAAAACAAAGTTCCAGTAAGTTGCATACCATCTCCGGAGTCACCCGAAAATCGGACAACGACTTCTTCACGTTCAATGGTATCTGCTTTTTTACTCATAATAGTTTTTACTTTAGTAAATTAATTTAACAGACGTTTAAAATATAAATGCATATGGAATAGTCTCCTACTTCATATGCATCTTTTTTAGTTATTATTCTTTTAGTAATGTTTCTATAACAATACACTTGAATTATTTCTTCGACAAAATTAAGCATTGTTAATTAATAATTAATTAAATTTTCAATTAAATTTTACATTTAATAACATGATTTTTCTCATTTTTTAAATATATAATGTTATTCTTATTGTAGTTTTGTAAAAAACACAAATACAGACGCTTACATATGTCGTTAATAAAAACAGTCAGAGGGTTTACACCTGTCTTCGGTAATAATTGTTTTTTTGCCGAAAACTCAACAATTGTAGGAGATGTTAAAGTAGGAAATGATTGCAGCTTTTGGTTTAACTCAGTAGTTAGAGGAGATGTTAATTCTATTCGAATAGGCAATAAAGTAAATATACAGGATGGTGCGATTTTACATTGTACATTTGAAAAAACGAAAATCCATATTGGGAATAATGTTTCTGTTGGACATAATGTCATTATTCATGGCGCAACTATTCACAATAATGTTCTTGTTGGAATGGGAGCTATTATTATGGATAATGTTGAAATTGGGGAAAATTCAATTATCGCCGCAGGAGCCGTAGTTTTAGAAAATACGCTTGTTGAATCAGGAAGTATTTATGGAGGTATACCTGCCAAAAGAATAAAATCAATAGAACAAAATCAAACAAAAGAAATGATCGAAAAAATTGCTAATAACTATTTAATGTATGCAAAATGGTATGAATAGTAAAGTACTTTCAACTCAATTGTGATGGATTATTCGAATCTTGTTAGTCTTTATTTTTTCAATATTCAACAAATAAAAGGGGCTGAATATTAATCAAAATTAGAACATACGCATCTATCTGTATGATAATTTTATCTTTAAATTCTTAGTTTACATTAGCGATATACTATTGTTATACAATTTTTTATAAATAAATTATATCAAACTCAGTTTAATAAATACATTTCCTTTACACCTCCTAATTACCATATCTTTGAAATCCAAGTCCTTAATTTAAATAATTTTGTTTAACATAATGAGTAAAATGATAAATATTTTTTAATATATTTAAGCTCACTAAATTTAAAATTTATGATAAAAAGAATCCTATTTTATTCGTTATTTGCGATTTTAATTATTTTTAATGCAGGATGTGATAAAGAAGAAACAATTGATTTGTTGCCTCCTACTGAAGTAAAAAACTTGACTGCTACACCTGACGATCAGGTTATTACTTTAAAATGGACAGATCCTGAAGACGCTGATTTTGAAAATGTTGAAATTTCTTATACTCCAGAACCAGCAGAATTAATATATGTTAATAAAGGAATCGAGGAATACATTGTTGAAGGATTAACGGTTGGTACAGAACATACTTTTACAATTAAAGCTATTGATGAAAATGGAAATAAATCATCGGGAGTAACGGCAGTTTGTCTAAAAACTGCTTCAGTGTCTAAATTTAAATCAAATTTTAGGCATTTTAAGCTTTTTAAGGCATGTTTAAATATAACTTAAAAATTAAATCATGGATTTTGCAAAATATTTTC
>WTBR01000093.1 GCA_013138975.1 Bacteroidales bacterium | reverse complement strand
TCAATTTCTTGATCTTTTCTAAAATCGGTATGATTAAGTAAATTAAACATCACATCAATTAATGGATTTCTACTTAAATCTCGACCGATCGATATATTCTCCACTAATTCTTCAAATTGATATTCTTTATTTTCAAAAGCTCCTAAAACACTCTGCCTTAATCTTGCAACAAACTCTTTTACGGTATCATCTTCTTTAACGTCATTCCGAATAGCAAGCGTATTTAAGAAAATACCAACTATATTTTCCAAATCTGAATGTACACGATCTACTATTGGGCTCCCTACAATTATATCTTTTTGCCCACTCAACTTTGATAGAAGTAAGGTAAAGATTGATAATACTGACATATAGAGGGTTGTATCATTTTCTTTTGCAAAAGCCCTTATATTCTCAGTTTCTTCTTTACTTAAAACAAAACGCAGACTTGCCCCTTCGTGTTCCTGAATAGCTGGACGGGGATAATCTGTAGGCAGATCCAGGATTGGTATTTCATCTGAATACTTATCCAGCCAATAAGACTCCTGTCCTTTTATCCTCTCTTGCTGCTCTGAACTATTCTGCCACTCACTAAAATCTTTGTACTGTAATTGCAAAGGTTCTAAGTCTTTTCCTTCTAAAAGTTGATTGAAGTCTTTTTCTAATATTTCATGAGACTTGCCATCACTAATGATATGATGCATGTCTACTAGCAACATATCGTCTCCATCACTAATTTCAAAATATCCTACACGAAGCAATGGGGCCTGACTCAAATTAAAGGCTTGTACAAAATCTTTATATACTCCTGATATCTCCGCTTTTGTTATCTGGTACTCTTTAATTATAAACGATACTTCATCATGAATACGCTGTACTGGTAACTCATCCTTAACTTCGAAACTCGTTCTGAAGTTTTCATGACGGGCTATCAACTTTTTAAAAACATCTCTTATCTGCTGCTTGTCTTGTCCCTTTGATATGGGTATTAAACCAGGCATATTATAAGCTATACTTCCTAATTCCATCTGTTGCAACAGATACAATCTACGCTGTGCAGATGATAATGAATAATATTCCTGTTTCTTGGCTTTTGGTATCGAAAAATACGAACTTCTTTCTGATAATTCTATGAGTTCTGCTTGTCCCTGAATGGTTCTGTATTGAAAAACATCCCGTAACTCTATTCGTACTTCTAATTCTTTATGTATAAGCGATACTAAAACTGTAGCTTTCAAAGAATGACCTCCCAACTCAAAGAAACTCACATTCGTGCTTATTTCTTTAGAGGGTAATTTTAATACTTCAGACCATATTTTTACTAATTTGATCTCGATTATACTTTTAGGAGCTACATAACTCGCTCCTGCCTTTATCTCAGGTACCGGTAAGGCCAATCGATTTATTTTCCCATTTGCTGTTAAGGGTAATTTATCCAACTCAACAAAGTAAGATGGAATCATATAATCCGGCAACAATCCTATTAAATAGCTTCGAAGATCTTCCTGTTTTTGTTTTTGCCATAAAACAACATAAGCACATAAAAACATTTCTTCTTTTTCTTCTCTGGCTAATACTACACATTCTTTTACACCTTCGTGATTTAATAAAACATTTTCTATCTCTCCTAATTCGATCCTAAAACCGCGTATCTTTATCTGATTATCTTTTCTTCCAAGAAATTCTACATCTCCATTTACAAGTAATCTTCCAATATCTCCTGTTTTATAAAGTTTTCCCAAAGCCGGGCTATCAATAAAAGGAGAACTATCATCACTTTCAACATTCCAGTACCCTGCTGATATATAGTCACTTGCAATTATAATTTCTCCTGTTGATAATGGTTCCACCATTTCATTGTTTTCATCCACAAGAAATATTTTCGTTTCAGAAAGTGTTTTTCCCAGTGTTATTTTATTTTTTCCATTTAGTATACATATAGTATTTACTGATGATTCCGTTTGCCCATATATACTGACCATTGGAACATCTTTAAAAAATTTGCTTGATGCTTCAATTTCATATTTACGAATGGCTTCCCCACCTAATAATATATATTTTAATGAAGAATTATTAACAGGTTTCTTTAAGGTATTTAAGAAATAACTGTATAAAGATGGAACAGAATGCCAAATGGTTATATTCTCTTTTAATAAAAAATTTTCAAAATTTACAGAATCGTCTCTATTCATAACATCATATGGATATAGAGTCGCTCCAAAAAGAAGCGATGTAAAAATGTCTTGGACTGAACCATCATGAAAGAATGATGAAAATAAGGTTAAATTATCAGATGAATCTATATTAAAAAGATTAGCCCAATTCTTACAATAATAATAGATATTTTTCTGAGTTTGAATAACACCCTTTGGCTTACCTGTAGAGCCGGATGTATAAATTATATAAGCTTCATCGTTAACTCTATTTATTAGTTCATTGTTATAAGAAGTTTTATCATCTATATTTATAATTTTATCAGAGTTTTCAAATAAACTTGTTGCAGTATCTACATTTAAAGTGTTAGTTACAATAACTGAAGCTCCCGAATGCTCTATCATATATTGTAATCTCTTTTGAGGATATTTTGGTGATAGTGGAACATAAATAAAACCTGCTTTTAAAGCTCCTAGCATTGATAAAATCATGTCAACGCCATGTTCAAAAAGTAATCCAATTACAGGTACAGGGTCTTGATTATTTACTCTGGATGTTAACTGGCTTGAAATCTTTGACGAATATTTATCTAATAATAAATAAGTATATCCCTCGTCTATAGACTTAACCGCTAGTTTATTTGGTGTTTTTTTTACTTGCTCCTTAAATTTTCGGATTATCATGGTAATAATTGTATTTAAAATAATTTAAGTTTTTTCTTACTTTTTAAATAATCTTTGTAAGACTCATCTGATTTTTCAAGAATATAATTTAACATCTCAACATAAGTATTAGCTATAAATTGAATAGTTTCTTCTTGAAATATATTTTTATTATAAACAAACGACAATTCTACTTCTTGCTCAAATTCTTGTACATAAAGTTCAATATCAAATTTTACTTCCTTTAAAAGATTAGCCCTTTTTTCGTTTTTTATTAATCCATCTCCGGATACTTTTTTATTCATATTCAGCATATTAAATGCTACTGGAATTTCCGGATATTTCATACGCATTTCTTCAAATAATTCTTCAACAGGGAAGTGCTGATAATCAAATGCTTGAGTAGTTTGATTATGTAGATTCTCTATAAAATTTTCAAAACTTAAATCTTCATCTATTTCGGTATTAAATAAAACTGCATTTACAAAAAAGCCTACCATTGAAAATGTTGAATAATGATTTCTACCAGCATTTATAATAAAACATGATGGTCTTTTTGAACCTGTAATCTTTTTTAATAAGTATAAATAAGCTGTGAACATTATTGTAAAAGAAGAAGTGTTCAGATTTTTACTTAGTGTTTGAATTCTACTATTTTGATCCTTATTCAGATATTTTAATAAAATACTCCCAGATTTTTTGTTTGTTATATTATCAAAGTCTTTAGGTAAACCTCCTGATTCTATAGGAGAATTGAGTAATTGCATCCAGAATTCTCTCGATTGTTCTTTTTTACTGTTAACAAATTGCTTTAACCAATTAGTATAATCTATATAACTAAATCTCTTTTTTAAATTTACTTCCTCTTTTATATAATACTTTTCAAACTCCTTTTTTAATATTCCCATTGACCATCCATCTGAAATAGTATGATGTATAACAAATCCTACAGCTATGTTTCCATCATCCGTTCTGAATATTATAAACTTAACTAATGGCGGTTTACTAAGATCAAATTCGTAATTTTTAAATTCAATTAATCTTTTATTTAAATCATTTTCATTTCTTAAATCATATATTACCTGTTCAACGTCTATTCTATTTATATCACAAATGAATTGTACAGGTTTACCTTTAACTGTTCTAAATCCTGTTCTAAGGCTTTCATTCACATATAAAAGTTCTTTTATTGCACTTATAATATTCTCATAATTAGGGGTTAAACCAAGAGAAAATATATCCACAAGATTAAAAGCAGTACTTTTATCATCCAACTTATTCAAAAACCAAAGTCTAGCTTGGTTACTAGTTACATCATAATACTCTTTCTTCTCAACATTTTCTATTTCTACATATTCTGTTCTTTCTTTTGCTTCAATTAACTTAGAAAATTCTTTAATACAAGGATATTTAAAGATTTCATCTAAATTTATTTCTATATTAAAATGCTTTGTTAAATACGATTTAAGAATTACAGCTTTCAGAGAATGTCCTCCAAGCTCAAAAAAACTTAAATTCGTACTGATCTCTTTCGATGCTAGATTTAATACTTCTGACCAAATTTCAACTAACTTTTCTTCAATTTCATTGGATGGTGCTACATAATCGTCTCCCGCTTTTATTTCCGGTGATGGCAGAGCTTTACGATTTACCTTTCCATTTGCATTTAGTGGTAAGCTTTCTAGTTCAACAAAATAAGAAGGTAGCATATAATCAGGAAGATGTGCTAACATATAAGCTCTTAGATCTTCATGGCTAAATTCTTCTTTACAAACCACATATGCGCATAAATACTTATCATTATTTTTTTCAATGGCTAGGACTATACTCTCTTTTATGTTTTTATGTTTTAATAAAGTACTCTCTATCTCGCCTAATTCTATCCTAAAACCTCGGATCTTTACCTGATGATCAATCCTTCCTAAAAATTCTATATTTCCATCGGGTAACCAACTAGCTAAATCGCCTGTACGATATAAGCGTTCTCCTTCTTTAAATGGGTGTTTAATGAACTTTTCTAAGGTAATTACCGGTAAATGCAAATAGCCTCTTGCAAGTCCATCGCCTGAAATACATAACTCTCCCGGTATACCTATACCTTGTAAATGATTATGAGAGTTCAAAATATATGCCTCTAAGTTTCTTATGGGTTTACCAATTGATATTTTTCCTGTCTTCTCATATTCTGAAGTTTCCCAATATGTAGCACTAATAGTTGTTTCTGTTGGTCCATACGAATTAACATATCGGGTATATTTATTAAACCTTTCTACCAAATTGCTATTCGTCTCTGATCCTGCCGTTACCAACAATCTAAATCCTTTAAAACTCTCTTCATTTAAGTTTTCCGCATAAACAGGAGGAAGTGCAGCTACTGTAATTTTGTTGCTAATCAAATAGTTCTCAAACAATCTAGCGTCATCTTTTATTAACTTCTCAGGAATATAAAGACTTGC
>WTBR01000218.1 GCA_013138975.1 Bacteroidales bacterium | reverse complement strand
TAATGGCTTCTTTCAGATTCCAAATCGCTCTGGACACCCTTGCCAATTGCTAATGTTTCCTATCAACTCGGCACATGCAGAAACTTGCATTCTGCCAGCTTATTACCATGCCCGACATACAAAAAGGGAAAGCGCTTGCTTTCCCTTAAAATATATAAAACACTTTTTTATTTTTTCTTCTTACCACCGTCAACTATAAACTGATCGATTGCCATTGTCATAGAAGGCGCCTCTTTTGATGGTGCTTTAATATTAACTTTTAATCCGGCATCCTTAACAGCCTTAGCCGTTTTTGGCCCAAAAGTAGCAATCAAGGTTTCATTCTGTTTAAATTCCGGAAAATTTTCCAATAATGATTTTATTCCTGAAGGGCTATAAAATACAAGTATATCATAATTTACATCGGTAAGATCAGATAAATCTGCACTTACCGTTTTATACATTATCGCCTTTGTAAATTTGATTTTTGCCTGTTCTAATTTTTTAGGAATTTCCTCCTTATGCATATCTGATAAAGGCACCAAAAACTTCTCTTCTTTATGCTTTTTAATGCTTTCCATTAAATGAGTAAAAGTTCCAATACCATAAAAGATCTTTCTTTTACGATAAACAATATACTTTTGTAAATAAAAAGCTGTTGCCTCTGATATACAGAAATATTTCATTGTGTCCGGAATTACTATTCTTAATTCTTCTGCTATTCTGAAATAATTATCAACGGCTGTTCTGCTGGTAAAAATTACACCTGTATGTGCAAGAATATCAACTCGTAACTGCCTAAACTCTTTTACAGAAACTCCTTCTACTTGAATAAATGGTCGAAAATCAATTTTTAAACCATTTTTTTCTGATAGATCTGAATAAGGGGATTTGTCATTTTGGGGTTCAGGTTGTGATACTAAAATCTTCTTAATTTTCATGTAATCTTTTTTGGGGATTTCTTACAAAGCCTTTTAACACTAAATTATACAAGCGAAAAAACTATTTTATAAATGATTAAAAAGGGCGAAAATTCGAAAGCACAAAGATACAAAATCATATATGATATAGAAACATTCTTTCGAATAAATATTTGAAATGAACGAATGATGTGCAATAAATATAAAATAACTACTACTAAAATGCCTGTATATACTATAAAAGGAAGATAATCATACGATAAGAATTGCAAAGTTATAACTACAGGAAGTAAAAACAATCCCGAGTTTTTTGTATAAACATTTACATTATGAAAAAATTCTGAAAAAACATTTTGTTTCAAAAATAAAAACCCTATCATTGAGGATGTTAGCGCTCTAAAAATGTAAAGACCTACAAATGATCCTATCACAATAAAATAAAACATATAGTTTTCTACTCCAGCAATATCTACTCCATAAAAAAGATAAAGCTGTATAATGAAAATGGAAATATTACTCAAGAAAAGCAAGTTAACCATAAATGAAGCCTTTTCCATTAATGAGTTTTTTTCTCGGTAAAGTGTTATAGACTCTTGAAAACTTACTATAGATTTTACTAATGATAAAAGATATTTTTTATTTATTAGTCGAATCCAGACTAGCAATAAAATAGAAGCCATAAGTAATATTGTTATCCAATCAAACTGAACTCTTCCTGAAATATCCTTCGGTATAAATTTTAATTTATCTTGTTGCGCTACAGTATTTGTTTTGTAATCGGCTTTCGCATTTGATTTATTTTCAACAAAAACAACATTGCTATCTTGCTTTTCGACTGGTTTAACCGATAAAAAATTATATAGGAAATTTTGTTGGGTTAAATCATTGTCTAATTTTGGCTTTATTGGGAAATCTGCAATTCCAAACTCTTTATATAATATTTCTGAAGTATCATTTTGTTTTCTATACCATCGTTGTATAGCCGCATCTTTTCGTAATTGTTCTTGAATTTGTGCTTGTATTTGTTCTTGAATTTGTAATTCCCTTTTCTCACTTCTTTGTATAATTGAATCTATTGAAGAAAAATCACTTTGCTGTATTGTTTGGTGTCGAATGGGATCTTGATTATCTGACTTTTTTTGCACAAAAGAATCTGACTTCAAAGTTGCATTTATACTTGCATTATTTATTACTGTATCCTGTTGTACTGAGAATTTATTAGCGGCAGTATAAAAATCAATTGTATTTCGGCTATACATATTAAGATACATTTTGCAATTTTGCTGCAAAGGTAATTGATTTAATAAAACTAAATTATTTTAAGTATTATATTTTTTAAGCTTAATTTAAAATTTCTAAATACTGATTTTTAAAATTTGTTGAATTGTTTTTTAGTTTACCAAACTTGTTTGCCAAAAAACCTCCAAGGCATACCCTGTTCTGTACATATAATAAGAAGAAAATAAATATTAAATTCTAAAGGAGTTAACATCACTTGTTATTGTTGCTTATAGTCTGGTTTACATTAATTTAAACATAATCAATTAATGTAATGATTTATATATTAATTAGAAAAATTAAAAAACCAAGCAAAACCATACAACAATCTGATTTACTGTTTGTTAAAGTACTCAAACAATAATTTTGCTTTTGTATTACCTATTTCGCTGGAAATTTCATCTAATGTTGAAGACCGAATATTTTTTATTGTTTTAAATTTCGTTAAAAGAAGGTCAATAGTTTTGGGTCCAATTCCGGGAATAGTATCTAATTCACTTTTTATAAAATTTCCTGATCTTTTATTGCGATGAAATTTTATACCAAAACGATGTGCTTCATTTCGAATATGCTGAATTACTTTTAATGATTCGGAATTTTTATCGAGATATAAAGGCACAGGATCGTTCGGATAAAATATTTCTTCAAGCCTTTTAGCTATACCAATAATTGTAACGCCATTTTTAATCTCTAATTTTTCTAAAATTTTTACAGCAGAATTAAGTTGTCCTTTTCCTCCATCAATAACAATTAGCTGCGGCAGGCTTTTGTTTTCATCTTTCAATCGCTTATACCTTCTATAAACAACTTCTTCCATTGATGCGTAATCATCGGGCCCCACAACCGTTTTTATATTATAATGCCTGTAATCTTTAGTAAATGGTTTAGCTCCTCTAAATACCACACATGCAGCTACCGGATCTGATCCCTGAATATTTGAGTTGTCAAAACATTCTATATGATCTGGAAGAACAGTTAAATTTAGATCCTTCTTCATTACTTCTAAAATCCGTTTACCAGAATGTCTTTCCTTCTTTTTGTCAGCCTGTTTTTGTTTTTCTAGTCTGTAATATTTCAAATTTCTTTCTGAAAGCTCCAATAATGATTTCTTCTCTCCTCTTTCAGGAACTGTAATGTGACTATTCCCTAACTCAAAATGTATTGGTGCAATAATTTCTTTTGCATTACTACCAAGTCTCTTGCGAATTTCAACTACAGCCATTAACAATAAGTCTTGCGGACTTTCATCTAGTTTTTTCTTTAATTCCACAGTATGAGCTTGTACTATCCTTCCTTCAACTACCTTCAAAAAATTTACGTATGCAAAATTATTATCGTCTAAAATATTAAATACATCAACATTATTTAAACTGGCACTAACAATTGTAGACTTACTTTTATATTTCTCTAGTATTTCTATTCTTTCTTTTACTAATTGTGCATCTTCAAACTTAAATTCAGCCGAATATGCCTTCATTAATTCATTTAAATATGTTGTAACTTCCTGAATATTGCCTTTTAGAATTTTTTTAATATGAGTAATTGAATCATTGTAATTTTCTTCGGTTTGCAAAGAAATACAAGGCGCTAAACAATTTCCAATGTGATATTCCAAACATGATTTGTATTTTTTTTTCTTTATTTGATCTGCTGAAAGATTAAGCCTGCAATTTCTTAAAGGATACAATTGCTTTATCAAATCTAAAAGAATTTTTACCATGTAAACCGATGTATAAGGACCAAAATATAGTGATCCATCGTTTATTACATTTCTAGTATAGAATACTCTTGGGAATGGTTCTTTTTTAATGCAAATCCATGGAAATGTCTTATCATCTTTTAATAATACATTATACCGAGGGCGATATTTTTTTATTAGGTTATTTTCAAGTAATAGCGCATCGGTTTCTGTTTCTACAACAACATATTCTATTCTCTCAATTTTTAATACAAGAACCTTAAGTTTATTGTTTTCATAATGATCTTTCATAAAATATGACGAAACTCTTTTTTTAAGATTTTTCGCCTTACCTATGTAAATAATATCGTTACTAGAATTATAAAACTGATAAACTCCCGGACTATCCGGAAGCACTGAAAGTGTCGATTTAAATTTTTCTTTATTAAGCTCTGACATTAATCAACAAATAAGGTAGTAAAATCAAATTTTGTAACATCAAATAAGCCTTTATCACCAATCTTTAGTTCAGGAATAACCAATAAAGCCATAAATGCCATTGTCATAAATGGAGCTGTTAGCTTAGAACCCATTTCCTTTGCCATTGTATGAACTTCGTAATATTTTTTCGCTACAGTTTCAGCTTCATCAGTTGACATTAAACCTGCAACTCCTAACTTTAATTGCTTTATTTTATTTTCATCACAAGCAACAATTCCCCCCTTGTTCTCTATAACGGTATTAATTGCATTTACTAATTCCGAATCGCTTGTTCCTATAGCTATAATATTATGACTGTCGTGAGCTATGCTACCTGCTATTGCTCCTTTATTTAAATTAAATTTTTTTATAAAACCCACTTGTGGTTCAGAATCTATATATCTGTTTACAATAACTATCTTTAATATATCTCTATTTACATCACTTACAACATATCCATTCTCTACAGTAGGTTCCGTAATTTCCTTTCCTGTGAACAAATCACCATCTTTTGCTACAATTACCTGTATGTTTTTACCCTTTACTGGCACTGCGATATTTGCTGCAATAATAGGTTTGCATTCGAAGTTATTAGGTGAATTCTCAATCTTTTTTTCAATTAAAACCTGTCCATCTTCATAAACTATATCACCATTAATAAATGTTTTCAAAACATCAAAATCAGACAAGTCATTCACAATAATAAAATCGGCTGGATCGCCAATTTGTAACAAACCAACATCTAAACTGTAGTGTTCTTTTGGGTTTTTTGTAGCTGCTGATATAACATCAAAAATATTTGCGCCTTTACTTATTGCACGACTTACAATCTTATTAATATGTCCTTTTATCAAATCATCAGGATGGCAATCGTCTGTGCAAAACATTACTTTTGAGGGGTGCGTTTCTAATAAGGGAAATAAGTTTTCAAAATCTTTTGCTGCGCTTCCTTCTCTTATTTGAATTTTAATTCCTTTATTAATCTTATTAATCGCTTCTTCGACTGTAGTACATTCATGATCTGTAGTAATATTTTGTTCAGCATATTTATCTAAACTTTCACCTGACAAACCCGGGGCATGTCCGTCGACTGGTTTATTAACTTCATGGGCATATTTAATTTTTTCAAGCACCTCTTTATCCTTAAAAATAACACCCGGAAAATTCATCATTTCAGCCAAATAATGAATGTCTGGATTTGCCATTAATTCTTTTATATCCGAAGAGTTTATTACTGCACCCGATGTTTCGAATGGTGTGGCTGGCACACATGATGGTGCTCCAAAGAAAAATTTAAATGGTGATTTTTTCCCATTCTCAATCATAAACTTCACGCCATCTACACCTAACACATTTGCAATTTCGTGCGGATCTGAGACCGTTGCTACAGTCCCATTTTTCACTGCTGCCCTGGCAAAACTTGTTGGAACAAGCATTGAACTTTCAATATGCACGTGGGCATCTATAAATCCGGGAACAATATAATTACTGTATTCTTGTTTCGACTCAGTGATTTCGACAATCCTTGAATCAGCAATTTTAATGTCTGCATTAAATATTCGTCGCTCAATTATATCAACCAACTTACCCGAAACAACAAACTCTTTACTCATATTAACTAAATATTTCTTCGTGGAACAATTAATAATTTCGTAGTGTTCCACGTGGAACACTACCTACCCATATATACTAATAATACACT
>WTBR01000107.1 GCA_013138975.1 Bacteroidales bacterium | reverse complement strand
TCCCAATGTGTGTCTCAATATTAAAAAACACGAGTGTTTCATTTTGAAATTAAACGTCTGTCATTTTTTTTCTGTAAACGGTAATTACACCATCAGGACAAACAATAGCACAATTAGTACAACCAGTACAAGCATCAGGGTTTTTCATATAAGCATAATGATATCCTTTTCCATTTACTTCCTCAGCTGGATATATTACATCTTGTGGACATGTAGGCATACAAACTTGGCAGCCTTTACACTTTTCAATATCAACAACTATTGCTCCTTTAACTTTTGCCATTATATTAAAATTTAGTTTTTATTGTATTTTCTGAATGTTCACAAAGATAGGAAATTTTACACTATTTTTTAAGTAATTTCAGCGATCTACAGCCTGTTATTCAACAGGTTTAGTCTACCTTATTTTAATACTCAACCTCTTGTGATGCAGACGCTTATTCATATGATAATAAGCCGACAATAATAATTATCGGCTTATGTTTTAACTATGATGTTCGTTAAATGTTTTCAATCTAAATTCAAGATCTTTTAATTGAGTCCTTTTAATTTGTGAAACACAGGCACGAAGTCCTTCTACTCTTTCACTTCCAGTTGTAGCCAAAGAAATTGCACTAATTCCATAATAAAGTAATTTCTCTAGTAGTTCAACACCATCAATTCCAGGATATGAAAATGTAAAATAAAAACCGTCTGCTAAAGGCTCATCTTCATCCATGTCATAAACAATTTGAAAGCCATTATCGGTAAATATTTTCTTCATTATTTTGGCTCTTTCGCCATACTCTTTAACAATTTCTACAAAATTGAACTCTCCACTATTAGCAGCTTTTAGGATTGCTGCTAATCCGTATTGTGCAGAATGACTCGTACCTGATGAAAGTGAATATAAAGCACCATAAACCATTGAGTAACCAAATCCATCTGTTTTATAGAATCGCTTCAAATCCGGATATTGACGCTTAAACAGTTCATCTGAAATTACCATCATTCCAATTCTTTGCCCTGCGTAACTAAATGATTTAGAACTTGAGATTAAAAGAATATAATTATTTGTATAATTTGCAACTGACGGTTGATACGGAGCAACTCCCGGCTGAGATAAATCTTTACGGAAATCCATAGCAAAATATGCTAAATCTTCCATAATAATTACATCATATTTGTCTGCTAACTCTCCAATAATCTGCAATTCCTTTTCAGTAAAACAAATCCATGATGGATTATTCGGATTTGAATAAAGTATTGTAGAAATATTTCCTTTTTCAAGAAATGATTCAAGTTTTGCTTTTATTTTATCGCCACGATAATTATAAACATCGAAAGTTTCATACTTTAATCCAAGTACGTTATGTTGCATTTTTTGAACAGGAAAACCCGGATCAATAAATAAAGTAGTATCCTTTTTCACATCTCTTCTACAAGCAACAAGAAATGATGCAAATCCGCCCTGCATTGAACCAACTGTAGGTAAGCAGTTATTTTCATTTACATCAATATTAATGAAGTTTTTTACAAATTGTGAAATTTCCTTTTTAAGAATATCTACACCCTCAATCATTGGATATTGAGAAGCTACTCCACTTTTTAAAGCCTTAATTTCACCTTCGATTCCCACTTGTGCAGGTGGTAAACCAGGAACACCCATTTCCATTCGGATGTATTTTTCGCCTGTCTCCTTCTCAACTTCATTAACCAATCTAACTAATTCACGAATAGAAGCAAATCCTATTTTTTCCTGACCACTTTGCTCAAGTTTGCTTTTTATAGTTTTTTCAACTACACTAGCATCAATAGGTGTCTTTTTTAATACAGCATCATTCATAATTAAAACTTATTTAAAATCGTTTTTAATTTTTTCAACCCAACTATTTACTCTTTCATCGGTTAATTCAGGTTCAAAATCTTCGTTTACTGGTAAGCCTATAAATTTACCATCAATAATTGCTTCAGATTCTCTACAATCGTAAGAATCAGTTTCAACTTGTCCAATTATTTTTGCTCCCTTTGGTAAAATATGTTCAGCTACTAAACCCAAGGCATCAACAAAATGTAAATCATAAGTAATTTGATCTCCTAAACCGAACATTGCTACTATTTTATTCGAATAGTCAACTTTCTTAACTTCTGGAAGAAAAACATCCCAATCGTTAGCAGATTTATCTGCCTCCCATGTTTCTTTACCAATAGTTGACATACCAAAAATCACATTTTCGTATTTTTCAACATCAGAAACTTTAGAATCTTTTGCAGGAATTAAATCAACATTTTCGCTTCCTAATGCAGTTGTAACTTTTTTTGCTACTCGCTCTGTTGAACCACCAAGTGGACCATAAAATAAACCTATTTTTTTCATTTTATATTTTTTAAAATTTTTCTTAATCGTTTCTTACAAATATACAATTATTTTACACTTTTCAAACTTGCAATTGCAAGCAAGATACCCAACACAATGCCTAATACAGCTGCAAACAATACCTGATATTGTGTTGGTAATAAGAAAGTAATTGTATGGGCTGGTATCCAGAAAAAAGGGATTGTTTTTTTAAAAACAAAATTCCACTGTACCGACCAATCCATATTACTCATAATATCTCCAATTTTTATTTTTCTTAAAAATCCGGAAACTGTACCTCCGTTGTTAATAATATGAATATCTGTAATTTTATGCAAAGTCATCATAATTGGAGCATAAATCAAATTCAATGCTACACTTATTGAAAATGCACCTAATAACTTCATTCCTGAAAAAGGAACTTTCATTGCATCAATTGCATCTACAAAACCTAAATAAGTTAAAAATGTTGGTATTCCTGTGGCAAATATTACAAAGGCCATTTTAATTGTTAGGCCTAAAAAACCCCAAACAATAGCACGAGGAATTAATCCAAATCCTTTTTTATTATAAACTCCAACTTTAATTCTTAAGCCTATTGATTCGCCTAATGTTGCTAAAATAGCAAATTTAATAAAGCTCATCACCATTCCATGTTCCTTATTAAAAGAATCATAAAACCCAAATACCGATTCAGAAAGAAAGAATGGCAGAAATAAGCTTATAAAACATATGCCAAAAATAATATCTTGTTTTTTCATTTATTTAAATCTTAATGTTTTTAAAAAAAGTGAAATACTGAGAATAATACTCTGGTATTTGATACTTCGTGTGAGTTTATAAATTTTCCGTAATCATCTATATCATCTCCATATGCAGCAACTGAATATTCTAGTTCTAGTGCAAGCATAAAATTCTTTATCTTATGTGAAATTGTTGGTGTAATTCTATAAAAATAATCCATATTAAGAGCCATTCCATAAGTATCTCCAACTATAATATCCTCAGCTCCAAGATTTTTTGTATATCCTCCAAATAACCCAAACTTAGTTTTATCACCATAAATAACATTAGCCCAGGTATAAAAATGATTATAAGGTGTATATACTTCATGACCTGTAACACTATCTAAAACACTTACTCCATAACCTCCGGGCATAATATTTTCTGAAAGGTTTTGTCCATAAATTGCTTTCCCTTTAACAACAAATTTTGGCTTTTGAAACTTAAAATACCCCATAAAAGCATAAGAATTAAGCTTTTCATCAGTAACATAAGTCAAATCATTAATTAATAAGGATTCTGTTGATAATCTTGGCTGAATGCTTTTATAATCAGCGGCAATACCAAATAAAAAATTACCTGGTTTAAACTGTAGTTGTAAATGTAAATTGGGAATATTCGAGTTTTTTAAATATGTAGCTGATTTTCCATCTGGTCCGCTATTTACATAATCGCTTTGAGAAATCGCAGCTCCAATAATTTTAAATTGCCCAAATTCATGAGATAACTGAAGCATCGGACTTCGATTAAATGGCTGAAAAGGGATTCCGGTATTTAGTGACATTACTGATGGATAAACCTCTTTAACAAACATTGGGTGCCATTCTCTACCAAATAAAAGTTCAGTTTTTTCCCAATTCAATTTAGAATATGCATGACGCAATCGGACTCTACTTGTTGAAAAACCACCTGTTATACCGGTGAAATCAGCCTCAAGTAATCCTGATAACTTAGCACCAAAAACGTCTGGACCAGATATTTTTCCTCTGATTCTAGATGAAATATCGACAATGCCAAAACTACTTTTGGCATTTATATCATTTCCTTCTTGATCGTAATTAATATCTTTAGGAAATAAATGGAGTAAACCCTCTAATACTTCAACGTTTTGTCGAGAATCATAAACCATGTCATTCTTTAAGAAACCGGACACATCTAGTTTTATCTTTTTTTCTTCTTCCTCTTGTGCGTAAGCTTGACTAACCGCCAATGTCAACAACAATAATAAATATCTTGAATAATTCTTCATTTTTTACTTTATTCTATATTTTCAGTTTTCACATATCCAAAACGTGCCCAGGCTTTTACAAAACCTTCTTTAAATAAAGTCCATTTAAAGACAATACCTGCAATTAAAATTATTGCAGATATTAATAGCAGCTTTTCGGTTATATTTAATTCTTTGAACTTTCTCATTAACAATTATTTTTCAATTCTTATTCTTGCATCGACAGCCACAACTCTATCTGCTTTTCCTAAAAGTGGATTTAAATCCATTTCAGCAATTTCCGGAGCTGCTTTTACTAATGCAGAAACACGAGTAACTATTTCAGCAAACATCTCTTCGTTAACACCTTCCTGTCCACGTGCGCCTTTAATTATTCCATAGCTACGTAAATTTTTAATCATTTTACTTGCCTCATCAGTAGCAATTGGAGCTAAACCTGCACTTACATCTTTTAGTACTTCAATGAAGATTCCACCCAAACCACAAAGCACCATATGTCCAAATTTTGGCTCTGCTTTCGCTCCAACAAACAATTCAGTTCCTGAAAGCATTGGTTGTAACAAAATAGCTGTAGTGTCTTGAATTTGAATCATTCTATCAAATTCCTTAGCAACAGTTTCTGTATCTTTTACATTAAGTACAACACCTCCAACATCGGATTTATGAACTGGTCCAACTACTTTCATTACAACTGGTAAACCTAATTCATTGGCAGCTTTAACAGCATCTGCCTGAGTTGTAACAACTGCTTCTCCTGCTCTTGATACACCGGCAGCATCTAATAATTCTTGAACTTTTTCAGGAGATAAATATCCTTCTTCTGAATTATCAATAATACTTCTGATTGCTGTATGATCTATTTCAGGTAAGTCAACATTTTCAGGTGTTGGCTTTTCTGTATGATAAATCTTTGCTAATGCATTTCCAAAAACAACTTCATCCGGGAAATTAATTCGACCTTTTGCAATAAAAGCATTTATTTCGTCTGCTACATTTATAACTGATGGTAAAATTGGATAAATTGGCTTTTTACAAGTCTTCATTTTCTCATCCAAAAGATCGTACACATCGTAAACCTGCGTTAATCCGGGACTACCAAATATAACAGCCATAGCATCAATATTATCGAAATCATTCTCGCAAGCATCAATAATATGTCCTAAGTGCTCCGCTGTTCCTGTTGCCAAAAAATCAATCGGATTGGCAACGGAAGATCCTGCATAAAGTTTTTCTAACAGATTATTTGCCTTAGCCCCTTCTATATGTGGAATTTCCAAATGATTACTTGATAAAGCATCTGTTAACATAACTGCTGGTCCGCCTGCATGAGTTATAATTGCAATGTTTTTTCCTTTTAATTCAGGATGCATAAATATAGAAGCAACAGTTGCTAATTCATCACGACCTGAACAACGAACTATTCCTGCTTTACGGAATAACGCATCAACTGCCACATCAGAACTTGCTAAAGCTCCTGTATGCGATGATGCAGCTCTGCTTCCCGCTTCGGAACTACCTGATTTAATAGCTGCTATTTTACATCCTTTTCTAATTAATGAAGATGTATGTTTAAGCAACATTTCAGGTTTATCAATACTTTCAATATACAATAACTTAACTCTTGAGCTAGTTTCAGGATTGAAACTTTCGTCCATGTATTTTACTATCTCCTCAACACCCATTTGAGCACTGTTTCCAACGGAATACACACTTGCGAAATTAAGCCCTTTTGGTACGCTCGATTCCATTATAAATACCGCCGTAGCACCCGATCCTGAAATAAAATCGACACCTTTAGGATCGAGTTTAGGAATTGGGGTTGTAAAAATACCGTTGTGATTTTGATTTAATACACCAACACAATTTGGCCCAATTAAACATGCATCGTTAGCATTTACTATGTCTACTACTTCTTTCTCTAATTTAGCACCTTCTTCATTTTCTTCGCTAAATCCTGCTGAAAGAATAATAAATGCTTTTGTGCCTTTTTGTTCAGCCAACAAGCGCACTGTATTAGGACAAAACTTAGCTGCAATAGCAAGAATTGCTAAATCAACTTGAGGTAAATCATTTGGGTTTTTAAAGCTTTTTATACCTTGTACTTCATCCTCCTTAGGATTTGCAACATATAAATCACCTTTGAATTTACCATCTATTAGATTTTTTAAAACCTTACCGCCTGGCTTTTGAACATTATCTGAACCGCCAATAACAACAATACTTTTGGGATCAAGAAGCTGTTTAGTTATCATAATTATGTTTATTTTATTTTTCTTAATTTCACACAAATGTACTAAAAATTATAAGGTCTTTTACTTACAATCTGTAAGCATTTTAATGAATTTATTTAAAAATCAAAACCAAAACGTAAGATTATTAATCTATTTAACAACTTACATTATTGAAAATTTTTTGCAGTATAATAAGGTAATATATGTTATAAAAGATAAAAAAGTCTTTTATTATTTATTTTAATTCAAAGTATGTTATTACCTTTGTGAACAAATTAACAATAGCATTTTTATGAGCACTACAATCGACGAAATTCTACAACAAGGAGATTTTTCAAAAAAAAATATCATAGCCCTTTTACAAACTGATAAAATTGATCGAAATAAAATTTTTACTCATGCAGCTAAAGTGAAAGAAAAACAAGTAGGTAAAAAAGTTTATTATCGTGGTCTTATAGAAATGTCGAATATATGCAGTAAAAACTGTTACTATTGTGGAATTCGAATGGATAATAAAAATGCAGATCGATATGATATTTCAGATGCAGATATTCTGGATGCAGTTAAATTTGCTCATGAAAGTAAATACGGCTCTATTGTATTACAAGCAGGAGAAATATCATCCCCAAGCTTTACAAAACGAATTTCAAAATTACTAAAACAAATCAAAGAATTATCTAATAATGAATTAGGAATTACTATTTCGCTTGGCGAACAACCAGATGAAGTTTATCGTGAATGGTTTGAAAGTGGAGCACATAGATATTTATTGCGAATTGAATCATCCAATCCTGATTTATATTATAAGATACATCCTAAAAATAAAAAACATGATTTTGAAACACGTTTAGGATGTTTAAAATCTCTACAAAATATAGGATATCAAACAGGAACAGGTGTCATGGTTGGATTACCATTTCAAACTTATGAAGATTTAGCAAATGATCTTTTCTTTATGAAAGATTTTGATATTGATATGTGCGGTATGGGACCATATATTGAACATAAAGATACTCCATTATACGAGTATAAAGATTTACTTATGCCAATTGAAGATCGTTTTACTTTAACTTTAAAAATGATCGCTTTGTTAAGAATATTAATGAAAGATATAAATATTGCTGCAGCAACTGCATTACAAGCTATTGATCCTATTGGACGCGAAAAAGCAATAAAAGTTGGAGCAAATATTATTATGCCGAATGTTACTCCTGGCATGTATCGCGATAGTTATAAGCTATATGAAAATAAACCCTGTACCGATGAAGAAGCTGCTGATTGTACTAACTGCATGGAAATGCGTATTGGTATTACGGGTGATGATATTGGTTATGGTGAATGGGGCGATTCTAAACATTATATTAAAAGAATACAACATGGTTTAGTCTAAGTCTTTTCGTTTAAACAGGCTCTAGTTTAAAACTTTACATTTTCTTGTGATTATACCTGTATCTGATAAATCTCACTGATATTTATTTTACCAGTGATTTATTTGCTATACATATTCATACCTGTATTCGAGGCTATAATCTTATTGTATTTTTTAACGACTGCTTAAATCGCTACAAGCTAGCCAATTGACTACACCTAATTAGTATTTGTCCATAAAGTCCGATATCTGTGTTACTCTCGTGTTGAAAACAGCTACTTTGAAATGCTCAGCACATAGCACTTGCAAAAGCAAACTCCCTGACTTCCAACAGTCCTTGGGTATGAAGCAGTATGGGATTTTCGCCCTGCTTCAATGTACCCCCTTACTAAAAATTAAAGATAACAAAAATTGTCACAAAACGACTGAAACTCGCATGCTCTGACGCAATGTTATTAACTGGCTGTTTATTTACTCTATCAGTTTAGTAGAAGCTATCAACGATGTGCAAAATTGTATTCGTTTTTAGAAAAGGCAAATTGCTCGTAAGAGCAAGAAGCAAGCTTTTTTGCTTTATTGCAAATATGCTTGCTAAATGTTTCGTTGTTTCTCTGTTTGAAAGTATAAGCAAATATTTATTCAGTTTTACTAGCATTCAATGATTCAGAAATTTCTTTTGCGATAAATTCATTCTCAAAACCAGAAATACCAGCAATTCCTCTTCTAATTTCACTGTTAACTCTAGGCATTGAATAAATCTGATTATCGATAACTATAGCAACTATGTTCCCTACATTATTTTTTGTCATATCTGCCCACTTTCTAGCTCCTTTAAGATTGAAATTGATTTCAACATAGTTACCATTTGCTTTTGTCTTTTTAATGTCAGAGTTATTCATTGCCGGACTTAGCCTTACTGCAGCAATTGCATAATATTCACTATCTGGATTAATTGCATTAGATACTTTACTAGTATCACCCGTATAAAATGTTTTAACTAGCTTAATATTTTCCGTTGAGAAATCAAGTTGCAATACAGAAAGATCAGACTTTAAGATATATCCAATAATAGCTGATTGTGGATTATTCTTTAGTCGTATGTTTTTAGCTTTTATAGAATCTAAAATATGATCAGGTATTTCATTGGTTTTAACCGTTTCATAAATTCCAAAGTTCACTTTTTCAGCATTTGTGCTAACTTGAGAACTGCATGAGAAAAAGATAAATAAAAAAATTATTGTTACTAGATTTAATGTTTTCATGTTTATTCGTTTTTATTATTTTTAAATTCTTTAAAATAATCATCAAGAGCGTTTACGTATAATTCATACGCATTAATCCCTTTATCTGTAATTTGACAAGTTGTTAATGGATAACTTCCTTTAAAAGATTTGTTTACTTCAATATAGCCTGCATCTTTTAACTTTGTCAACTGGAAGCTCAAATTTCCCTTTGTTGTTTTTATATTTTCTAAGAGAAAGCTAAACTCTGCTGATTTTACACCAATTAGTATTGACATTATGGCAAGCCTGGCTTGCGAATGCAATATAGGATCTAAATCTCCAAACATAGCATTATTGTTTACGTTTTGCGTATAAAATATGTCCTGGTATAATAAAAGCTATTAGCCATGCCGATGCATGGAAAAGAAGCTGTATTTGTAAATCAAAATAAGAACATGCATAGGCTAGCCCACCAAATATAATTCCCCCAATTATGACAAGTTTATAACGTAGTATTCCTCCTGTAATTATAATAGCGAATGCTATAAACATCATATAAAAGGAATGCTGAAATTCAAAATTAACCCAAAGTATACTATTCTTAGTCATTATGCTTGCTAGAATTATAAATGCAAACAAAGAAATCCATACATACCTTAATGAGACAGCAATATAGGTTTTTACTTTTTTACTTTTTTTATAAACATAATATAAAGTAAAAGCAATTGCAATTACTCCAATAGCGTATTGAAAGTAAGCAAATATGTTCATCATTTGAACGGTTATAACAATTTTATATAATATGTAATACGTTACATAAAAATAAAACATTAGCCATCCCCAAAGAATAAAGAGGATACCATCGTTTTTTAAATTCTTTTGAGAAACCTGAATCATTTCTTTTATCACTTGAATTGATTGACTTTCATCAAAGGAATTTAGCATTTCATCATTTTCTTCCATTTTTTTAAGTTTAGTTAGTAAAACTGGTTTGAATTACAAACCTAATTAAGTTTGTTTTACAAACCAAATATTTTTACAACTTTTTTATCACAAATAAATTTTAATTCTTAACTCAATTAAGAAATTTAAACTCTTTTGCAGAGCAAATGTGTTTAAATTTAAATTTGTGCAAAACACAAAAACGCATTGGAAAAATTAAAACAATTTTTATCATACTTTCCGAACTAATCTTGATAGTTTTATTTTCAAACCGTTAGAATAATATTTGCTTTCATTATCAGAAAGCGCAATAAGTTTCATGATTATTTACTTATTTAAATGAGTAGGAGTTTTTTTTAGAAATTTTTGACTGCTTGTTTATAGCAATTCGATTCCGATAACACCTGATATCCGCAGGTATTTTTTTTAGTAACTTGATTATCAAATAATCAGACCTAACAGGTTTCGCATTAATAAGTGAATCTCTATTCAATATAATTATCTGTTAATCAATCAAAACCTGTTAGGTCTTGCAGATATTAGGAACTATTGGTACAGAATGACAACTCCAGACTCTTGTCTTTCTAAACATCTTCTCCATATTATTTATTTTTTATTCTTAATTATCTAGGTGCTAAGCGGCTTATTTTGTAAAGTGCTTTAGAGATAAATAGCTTTATTATCAATTTTTTAACAAATCCGCTAAGCACCTATTTTATTTTCAAATTTCAGGTTTCTAAAAGCATATTTCTTATTGTCTTCTATGTCAAATAATTAGACCTAACAGGTTTCGCATTAATAAGCGAATGTCGATTCGAAATACAACATGGTTTAATAAAAAGTTGAAAGTCTGACTATCAAATGTATTAAACAAAGTATTACAACCAATAATTCCAAAAGCATAATATTGTGATATGAAAAATTTATTATTGCTGATTTAACTGTCCGAATGGGATATTAATATTTCAATTGATGCAACTTGACACTACTTCGACAAATCTTTATGTGCAAACTTGTTGAAATAATTACTCAAAGCTTTGAAGAAAGTACATAAAATAATACAAAAACTTATTCTCAATTAATTATCAAAACAAGGTATAAAAATAACAATCATTGTACCATCGCTTTTATTGGTTTTTTTATTAACCTTATCAATTATTTCGAAACCTGCATCTACTTTCATCTGCTCACTTAATCTTTTTAATCTATCTTCGGTAATTGATATAGCTAACGAGGCATGCTTACTTTTTACTTTATTTTTTACCGAAGCCTTTCTCCCAATACCATTATCATCAATAGTACAGATTAACATATTATTTTCTTCAACAAATGAAATTTTAATTTTTCCGTTATCAATACCAGTAAATGCGTGCAATATTGCATTCTCGATAAACGGCTGTATTAACATTGGTGGAATTGAGATAAAATCGGTCTCTAAATCATCATCAATAATAAACTCATAAGTAAATCTTTTATCAAATCTTAACTTTTCAAGTTGAAGATATAGTTGCAAAATTTCAATTTCTTTATCGAGTAGTACGGCATCAACACGTGAATTTTCGAGAATTTCACGCATTAAATTTGCAAAATCTGCTAAATATTTTTCGGCCTCATACGTGTCTCCCGACGAAATACACGACTGAATAGAATTGAGTGAATTAAAAATAAAATGAGGGTTCATTTGTGACCGTAACATCTTTTGCTCAGTTGCAATTTTATCATATTCGAGCTGCTGCTTTTTAATTGTTTGACGCTTTTTATAATTTAAAAATATGATATAAGCAATAATACTAAAAATTACTGATAGAGATAAAATTAAAAGAATTATCTTGTTACGTGCTTTTAAGCTTTTTTCATGTTCCAGCTTATCAATCAATTTTTGCTTTTCAAGCAATTCTAGCTCTCTGTCCTTTTTTTCAACTTCGTATTTTATTTCAAGCTCATTAATTTTATTCGTTGCCTCAATGCTATATATTTCATCTAAAACTTCTTCGAATAAAATAAATGTTTCGTGTGTTTTATCTGGCATATTCAAATACATGTATATTTCTATCAAGAAATGTAATGCCTTTGCTCGCGATTCTATGAGGTTATACTTTTTGCTTAATAATTCAGCTTCTATCGAATAATTTAATGCTATATTATATTTTTTCATTATTAAATGGATGAATCCCATATTATTAGCGGCTTTTGCAAGTTGTACTTCGTTAGCAATACTTTTTTGAAGCAGGTAGGCATCTTCATAATACAGTAATGAACTGTCATATTTCTCTTCCCAATAATAAATACTACCCAAATTATTAAGCATTCTACCCTGAAAATCCGTTTGGTTAAATTCAATAGAATTTTTCAAAGCTACTTGCCAATATTTTTTCGCTAAGCTTAAATCTTTATTTATATATTCAATTTTTCCACGAGTAATAAATATGGAAGTCTGTCGATTTCTATCCAGATGCTTTTTATTCACATCTTCTGCCCTTCTGTTATATAATAAAGCTTTATCCAAATTTCCATTATCTGCATGTATTTCAGACACATTATTCAATGCTAATGCTAGTTTTTCACATGCAATGTCATTCGTACAGAATTGTAATAGCGAATCGTATATAGCAATAGCAGAGTGGTAATAATGCAATGCAGAATCGGCTACATTCTTAAATTTGAAATACGAACCAATCGTAACTTTAGCATTAGCTTGATAAAGATGCAAATTGTGTTTTTTTGAAAATAGTATGGCATTTTGCCCAAAATAGATTGCGCTATCTGAGTGCTTTTCGAGGTAGTAATCTGCCGAATCAATTAGTTGAATAATTCGTGTTGTGTCTGAATTTCCATAAATATCTGTACTAAATAATGTTAGAGTAAAGACAAGAGATATAGAAAAATAAAATCTACTAAACCAATTCATACAATTTTATTTATTGCATGAACATAATAATAATATTTGAATTATTTAAGTTTATGGCTTTAAATAAAAAAGCTGCCCTGAATTGGACAGCTTTTTTAGGGCTAGTCAATTTAACTATAATCAGAAAACTATTCTTTGCTAGTAATAGCTTCAAAATATTGTTTTAATTTTTCAATATCAGCTTTTAAATTATCCATCTCAGAAAGCTTAGCTTCTAGTTGTTTTTGTGTTTCTTTTAATTCTTTAATTTCTGATAATTTAGGCTCAAGTTGTTTTTGGAGCATCCTTTACAAAAAAATCGACTTTCATAATACCCCGGTATGGATTTCTGCTTTCTTCATATTTATAGATTTTGTATTTTAATATTGAATGTTAGCACACAAAATCACAAAATTATTTTTGATTTGATGTGTAAACTAAAAATTGGAGATAAAAAAAACTGTCTCTTTCGAAACAGCTTTAATTATTTTTATTTAACTAATCTGAGAGAACTATTCAGCACTATATTCTTTTGAGATAATACTTTTCTCAAATCCTAAAGGATTAATTGTTATTGTTCCTACTGTACTATCATATTTATCTACTGCTCTAAGCGTAAACTTAATAGATTTTGATCCACTTGTCATACCTGTCCAATATCCTTTTAAATGCACTCTTACGTATTCTTGACTATTTGCTATTTGATATGGAATTGTAATATATCCTGCCCCAAAATCGGCTCCGCTATTGTCAACTAACATAGAAATTCTTAAATTATAGTTAGCTGTGTAATTTTGAATCCTTATAAAAGTAATTACTTCAACCTCTAAAGTAGTTGAAGAACCATTTACTTTTGTTATTGTTGTAACAAGTTCAGACGTGCCACTTTTTGTCATATCTTGTGAAGTATTGTAAGGATATGAAGCATTAGCTCTGTCATCATTACCATATGATGTCAAATCTGATAGCTTTGTGGGTGCTTTCCATGTTACATTACCTAAACCATTTGTTGTTACCACATCTCCTGCATTACCATCAGTTGTTGGTAGTGTATATTCATTATTAATTGTAACCGAACTATTTAAATTTAATTCTTTAGCATTGAAATCACCATAAATAAGAGCTTCGGTTCTACCAAGAGTTGTACTTGCAGGAATTGCATTAGAAATATAAAATTTATTACTTTCTGTTTCCATATAACCTGCACCGTATCCAATAAATACGTTTCCAGATGTTGAAGTTGTATTTTGCCCTGCAGCATATCCAATAGCAACATTATTTTCGCTTGTATTTTGACTTAAAGACCATCTACCAATAGCAACATTGCGATTACCATTATTTTTAGTTCCTGATGATACTCCAATTAACACATTATCGTCACCAGTACCTGATGAAGCCTGACTTCCGGAATAAGAACCTAAAACAACATTATAATTACCTAGCATATTAAAACCACTTTTGTATCCAGAAAAAAGATTATTGCTGCCATCTGTAATATTGTATCCACTTTCACTACCAAGAAACGTATTTGTACCCCCAGTAGTAATTGATAGACCAGATCCATATCCTATTGCTGTATTATTATCGGCCGTTGTCTGACTTTTTAATGAAAGATTACCAAACGAAGTATTATATTCTGCACTTGTTGTTTGGTTTAGCCCTGATTCACGTCCCATAAAAATATTTTCATAAAGATTTCTTACTTCAATTCTGTTTTCGTAGAACAAAATTCTTCTATTTAACGCATCTTTATTAACCCCAAGTTGTATATAACTATTTTGAACATCAATTTCAGACAGACCATTTGCACTTACTAATGTAGAACCACCAGATACTATAGCAATCTGATCATCAACATATTTCTTTGTTGAAGCATCTTGATTTAGTGTTGGGTCAACTACATTACTAATTTTATGTGTTCCTGCGCTTGTGTTTATTGCTAGTATTTCTGATAATGTTTGGTCATCAGTACCTGTTCCATCTTGTAAGCCACTTAAGTCTACTGATGAACCATCGCCAGTTAAATTTAGTGTTGTGCCACTTAATGTTAAATCCTGATTGTCAGTATTTGCATCGTAGCCATCTTGTATAGAGCTTACATCCAAAGTGTTTCCACCAGCAATGGTTAAATCAGTTCCTGATAAGCTTAAAGTCTGAGCATCAGTATTTGCTTCATAACCATCTTGTAGGCTACTTAAATTAACTGTTGTTGCATCACCAGTTAAAGTTAGGGTTGTACCACTGAATGTTAAATCCTGATTGTCAGTATTTGCATCGTAGCCATCTTGTATAGAGCTTACATCCAAAGTGTTTCCACCAACAATGGTTAAATCAGTTCCTGATAAGCTTAAAGTCTGAGCATCGGTATTTGCTTCATAACCATCTTGTAGGCTACTTAAATCAACTGTTGTTGCATCACCAGTTAAAGTTAGCGTTGTGCCACTTAATGTTAAATCCTGATTGTCAGTATTAGCTTCGTATCCATCTTTAATTACAGATAAATCTACAGCACTTCCACTTGATATACTTAAATTATTACCCGTTAGTGAAATGTCTTGAATTTCATTTGTTGCATCAGCATCTGCATCATCAACCATATCGGTAAAATTTGCAGTAAGATCTCCTAAGCTCTCTGAACGACTTATAGTAATTGTTTTAGTTGTAGTTCCGGCTACTCCGGCCGAAGTTACTACACCATCAGTAGTTCCGGCGGCACCAAGAGCATCATCAGAAGGTAACCACTTTGATGATGTGTTATCCCATTTTAATACCTGACCATTTGCAGGTGCATTTGCTGAAACATCTCTACCTTGAATGACTTCAACTGTAGTTAGATAGCCATTATTACCTGCATAAGCGTCAACTTCAGCTTCGGTTAAATGTGTGTCAGTATTATCTAAATAACCACTTAAATCTACTGATGAAACGTCACCAGTTAAACTTAGCGTTGTGCCACTAAGACTCAAATCTTGAGCATCCGTATTGTCTATATAGCCTGATAAATCAGCTGTACCACCATCTTCTAAAGTAAGTGTATTTCCTGATAAAGAAATTGCTTGATCATCAGTTCCTGCTGATACAGTTCCCCAATTAACATTTCCACTTCCATCGGTACTTAAAACTTGTCCTGTTGTGCCATCAGAATTTGGCAGAGTATAGCTGTTATTAATACTTACAGTAGCACCAAAATTCAATATTTTAGCAGTCATATCACCATAAATAAAAGCATCAGTTCTACCACTAGCTTCGTCTGATCCTTTAGTATTAGTAATATATAGTTTATCATCACCCGTTTCATAAAATCCAGCAGTTTTTCCAATAGCAATATTATTTGAACCCGTAGCCATATAACTTGACATTAAACCAATTGCTATATTTGATTCGCCATCTCCATTTCCACCAGCATACGGTCCTATCATGGTATTATGTGATAATGTATTAGTTCTACCGGCACCATAACCAACCATTACGTTTTGATCTCCTTCACCATTCTCACCACTACCTGTTCCCAAATAAGTATTTTGATTTCCTGTAGTTGCATTGTTACCTGCCAAATATCCTATTGCAGTATTGTAGGTTCCTGTCATAAATGTAGCGGCATATCCCCCAATAAAAACATTACCATTACTAGATGTTACTGATTCTCCACTTCTTTGTCCTATCAAGATATTATTACTGCTAGTTGTTAGACTTGATCCGGCATCTTTAGCTATAACAACATTTTCATTACCAATGATATGTATGCCATCAACATATTTTTTTGTTGCAGCATCCTGATTTGACGTAGGGTCGACTAAATCGCTAATTTTGTGTGTTCCTGCGCTTGTACTTCCAGTCAAAATTTCAGAAAGTGTTTGGTCATCAGTACCCGTTCCATCTTGAATTACTGATAAATCGACAGTGCTTCCACTTGTGATACTTAAATTATTACCGGTTAGTGAAATGTCTTGAATTTCATTTGTTGCATCAGCATCAGCATCATCAACCATGTCCGTAAAATTTGCTGTAAGATCTCCTAAACTCTCAGAGCGACTTAGAGTAATTGTTTTTGTTGTAGTTCCGACTACTCCGGCCGTAGTTACTACACCATCAGTAGTTCCGGCTGCACCAAGAGCATCATCAGAAGGTAACCATTTTGATGAAGTGTTATCCCATTTTAATACCTGACCATTTGCAGGTGCATTGGCAGAAATATCTCTTCCCTGAATAACTTCTACAGTAGTTAAGTAACCGTTATTATTTACTATTGCATCTACTTCATTTTCAGTTAAGTGAGTGTCTGTATCGTCTAAATATCCCGATAAATCAACTGTTCCTCCATCCTCTAACGAAAGAGTATTAGTAGATAATGAAAGTGCTTGATCATCAGTATTTGTTCCTATGAATGGAGCAAGATTAATTTCTGTTGCACCAACATTATTTGTAATTGTTAATACATCTCCTATAAGATTTAAATCTTGAATTTCGTTTGTTACATCACCATCGGCTTCAGTTGTTAAATATGTTTGCAGATCTGATATCTGATTTTCTGATATTGTAATACCTGTACTTTTATCCCATGCAATAAACTCAGGATCAGTTTCTGTAATTCCACCTGAGATACTTTCAGCAGTTTTAGCATGTAAAGCATAAGGAACACTTAGTAACAGGCTTACTCCGCTAATAGAATAATTTGCACCTCCATTAATATCGGTTTCTGTTTTTATATAATACGGTCCGTTTGCCCAGTTTATGTTAGAAAAATCATCGTTCGTTGTTCCTGTTCCAATTTTAATACTTACCAATCCATTGGCATTACTTGTTGGGTTTTGAATTTCTACATAAACTTCTGTACCAGTTTCACTACCTTGTAAGATGCTTATTTGCATACCTACAGATTGGTTTATTACCAATTGGTCGCTACTATTACGAAGTACTGCCTGATAACTCATTTTATCTGGACTCTGTGCACTTACCATCTGTGGCAGGAATATCAATAGATTTAATAAGATTGTAATTAAAATAGTAAATATTGTTTTCATAGTATTATATTTCAATTTAGTTTTTAATAATTTTGAAAGTTTTTATTCCTTTACTATCCATTGTTATAGATAGAAAATAGCTTCCTATTGCTATATAGCTCATGTCAATGTTTGTTTCGCTGCTTGTTATTTTTTGAGTTTTTATTAACTCTCCGTTAATATTATACAGGGAAAGAATACATTTATGCAAAAGAATATCTTTATATTCGATGTCATTAATCCTTAAAATAAGGTAATTGGTTGTGGGATTAGGGTATACTGACATATTAAGACTGATATCAAGCTCGTCGATACCTGTTACAGTATAAATCTCAAATGGCTGCTGCACACCTTGTGTTACTAGGCCATCTACACTGCCGTAAGTGTTAAACACTAACTGTCCAACAGTATAACTTGCCGTGCCTCCGCTACCACTTGCTTCGCCTCCTGCAGTTGTTATTGTTTCTTGAGCATATGCACCTGTCAGCCCTAAAACCAACAAGAACATAACACATAAATAGTATCTTGCCAAATATCCCAGAATTGATTTTGGTGATTTTAACAAGATTTGCTGTTTGTATTTCATACGATCCCTTTTTTGTTTATACCTGATTATCTGCCTATTAACAATAACTCAATTTGCATTTATAGTAAAACTAACTATTATAGTACAACTATATAATAGGCTTTTATTTATAGGTAATAGATCAATGATAAGTGGCAGGGATAATTTATTTAAAGTATTTTTTAGATAAAAACAGTAAATTAGCAAATAACTTACTCGCTTTTGGGAAACGAGTAAAATGATTTATGATAATGTATGAGATTAATTTGCAACTTTTTTGATCAGTTAGTAATATGTAATGGACTAATATGCAAACTACAAACTAATTAGAGCCTGTCCATAAAGTCGGGTGTTTGGTTCAGAAAGTTCGAGATCAAGGCTTGTGAAGTTCTAAAAATAAAGAGTTTTCTTATGTAAATGACTGATTTTTAAAACGAGCACAACGCAGATATCGGACTTTATGGACAAACACTAATTAGTCTCTGCAAGAAAACGCCAAATTACTCACAAGTTTAATATTTATAAATTTGTGTTCGTGAGCTTCGCTAAGTTCTTCGTTACTCTCGTTTTGAAAACAGTCACTTCAACATGCTCAGTACATCGCATTCACAAAAGTGAACTCCTTGATTTTCAAAACTTCGAATTCCGATAGCTATCGGAACGTCTTTGACGTTTTCTTATCAAAGACCTTAAAAATAAGTAGTTTTCTTGCAGTCACTAATTATATATTCGAAAGAGCCTTTAAAAGCTGATCCTTTTTACGACGGGACACTATAATTTTTGCATCATCGCTCATAATTATCCATCCGGCCTCACCTTTTACATATTTTGTTATATGGTTTAGGTTTGCCAAAAAAGATTTGTGAATACGTATAAAACCATGGTTAGACAAAATACCGTCAAAATCTTTTAATGTTTTTGTAATAAGTAGGTTAGATTGATTTTCTATAATAAATTTTGTGTAATTACCATTCGATTCGCAACGAATAATATCATTAATATTTACGATATTAATACCATCTGCGGAGTGTAATGCTATTCGCAAAAAATTAGATTTGTTTGCATGTAAAACTTCCAGTTTATCTTTTATTATCGATTTATCTTCCTGACTGATTTTATTAACTGCAGCCATAAAAATATCAGGATCCAATGGTTTTAATAAATAATCAATTGCACTAAAACGGAATGCTTTAACAGCATATTGGTCGAATGATGTACAAAATATAAGTTTAAAATCGTTGTACATTACTCTGCCTAGCAAATCAAAGCCCGTGCCATCAGGCATTTGTATATCCAAAAAAACCAAATCGGGTTTTTCTGTTTCAATCAATAAAATACCTTTTTCCACACAATCGGCTTCACCTATAATTATTAATTCGGGTGCATATTTTTTTGTAAAATTCAATAAGGTTTGTCTGCTTTTAGTTTCATCATCAATAATAGCTGTTCGCATAGAGGTAGCTTTAAAAATTGTATTTTATGTTTTGATATATGGTATTTGTATTAAACTTTTTTTTATTATTCAGAGTATCTGCAAAACAATATAACTGAGCTATTAAAACAACAAAATTATAAACTGTTTCATTTGTATAAAATTACACTAAATACATCTGACAAAAAAGCCTTGTACCAACGAAAAAAATGCAGATTGAACAAATTATTTGGAAATGAGAATAACCGATAATGTAATTGGTTAAAATGAATGAGGATAAGCACTGCATTTTGTAAAAAGAAAAAAAATACGACTTTTAGATTATAACTTATAAGCTAATAAAATGAAAAAGCTAATTCCAATTTTTATCATTTTTTTCTTATTTATAAATAACGGCTATTCACAAGATAATAATTGTGACATTAATAATGTGCTAGCTCAGAAGGAAAATAATTTTAATTTTAATAATTAGAGAAGATCTAATTGAAATTTCAAACTATTGTAACTCATAATAAATTATTCTTTATAACGATCAGTTTTATTTCTTAGAATTACTATATTTGTATCAATTAAATTTGATATGAACCCATTCAATTTAAATAATTTATACCACAATTTTGGCAAAGGCCTTTTCGAGTGCTGGATGTGCTGATATTTCACAATTAATTTCCCCAATTAATATTTCATTAGGATTAATACATCCAAATTAGAAATCATTTTTAGTCTTTGCAAGAAAACACCAAATACTTCGTTATTCTCATTTTGAAAACAGTCATTCACAAAAGTGAACTCCTTGGTTTTCAAAACTTCGAAAGCCTCGTCTTTGACGCTTTCTTATCAAAGACCTTAAAATAAGTAGTTTTCTTGCTAGCACTAATTACTAATATTATTTTATTACAATGGAAGGAACAATCTTCGACATAAAGCACTTTGCTATACACGATGGTTCGGGAATTCGACAAACAGTGTTTTTTAAAGGATGCCCTTTAAACTGCTGGTGGTGTCATAATCCTGAAAGCCAAGAAGCAGATCCCGAGAAATATATGCGTGTAAATAAACTTGAAGGAAAAGAATTTAAGAAGGAAATCACTGTTGGTTATAAAACTACTGTTGATAAGCTTTTTGAAACAATTTCAGGAGATAAAATATTTTTTGAAGAATCGGATGGTGGCGTAACATTTTCGGGTGGTGAACCATTAATGCAAGCTAATTTTCTTTATGAAATCATTAAAAAATGCAAACAAAATGGAATTCGTACTTGCATTGACACTACTGGTTTTGCATCTATAAAAACCATTGAAAAAATAGCCGAAGTGGCAGATCTCTTTCTTTTTGACATTAAGTTAATTGACAATATATTACATCAAAAATATACAGGAATACCTGTAGATGAAATTCTAAGAAACCTTAGATGGCTTGATGAGAATAAGAAAAATGTTATTTTACGATTCCCTGTGATTCCTGAAATCACAAATACAAAAAAGAATATCTCTGAAATAAAATCTTTTATTAAATCATTAAAAAATATTAACCGGATTGATTTATTGCCTTATCACAATATTTCGAATGGTAAATACGAACGATTTAAAAAAGAAAATAAGATGAAAGATACCTCTCCTCTATCCGACCATGAAATGGAATCACTAAAATCTGAATTTGAGGAAATTGGTTTTATAGTAGGTATTGGAGGGTAAGTATTAAATTTAGCTAAAATAGAATTTAGATGTCCCAAAAATAAGTAAATGTCATGCTGAGCTTGTCGAAGTATGACTGCACTCTTCGACAGGCTCAGAGTGACAAATGAATGTATTTTAGGGTCAATTTAATTAACATTGAAAATAATGAACAACAGAATAAAACAATTACGAAATCAAAGCTTAACAGCTGTAAATAAATTGTCAGCAGAAAGAGCTAAATTGGTTACTGAATTCTATAAAAGTGACATTGCTAATCAAGTTTCGATTCCTGTAAAAAGAGCAATGACTTTTAAACATATACTTGAGAATAAAAAAATATGTATAAA
Source organism: Bacteroidales bacterium (assembly GCA_013138975.1). Taxonomy (GTDB): domain Bacteria; phylum Bacteroidota; class Bacteroidia; order Bacteroidales; family UBA12077; genus UBA12077. The sequence goes on along the minus strand of WTBR01000107.1, from coordinate 10,948 downwards.
CGAAAACGAATTAATTGTTGGTGAACGTGCTCCTTCACCAAAAGAAACCCCAACCTATCCTGAGCTTAGTTTACATTCGATAAAAGATTTAGATATTTTGGATACCAGACCAAAAGTTTGGTTTAGGGTAGATAATGAAACCAAAGAAATTTATGAAAAGGAAATAATTCCGTTCTGGAAAGGAAACTCACAACGAGATAAAATATTTGCACAATTACCTGAAGAATGGAAATCGGCTTATGAAGCAGGTATTTTTACCGAATTCCAAGAACAGAGAGCTCCAGGGCATACTGTTGCTGGCAAAAAGATTTTTCAGAAAGGAATGCTTGACTTGAAAAAAGAAATTCAAGAATCTATTGAAAAATATAATTCGTCAAACGACGAAAAAGCAAAAGATAAAATAGAAGAACTAAAGGCAATGAAAATTGCAGCAGATGCAAGTATAGCATTTGCTCATAGACATGCTATTGCTTTAATTAATTTAGCTGAACTTGAGAAAGATGAAAAAAGAAAAGTTGAGTTAGTTAATTTAACTAGAATTTGTCGGAAAGTTCCTGCCAATGCTCCCGAAACATTTCACGAAATGCTACAGCATTATTGGTTTATTCATTTGGGTGTAATAACGGAAGTAAATCCTTGGGATTCGTTTAATCCGGGAAGATTAGATCAACATCTATATCCTTTTTATAAGCAAGAAATAGAAAACGGATCATTAACAAAAGAATCTGCCACTGAACTATTACAATCTTTTTGGATTAAATTTAATAATCATTCTGCGCCACCTAAAATGGGCGTTACGGCATTAGAAAGTAATACTTACACCGATTTCTCACTCATTAATTTGGGTGGATTAAAAGAAGATGGTACAGATGCGGTTAATGAACTTACTTATATAATTCTGGATGTCATTGAAGAAATGAGAATTCTTCAACCAAGTTCCATGGTTCAAATTAGCAAAAAAAATCCTGACGGTTTTGTAGAAAGAGCCATAAAAATAACTAAAACGGGATTCGGTCAACCATCAATTTTTAATACCGATGTTATTATAAAACAATTACTAAGTCAGGGTAAATCGATTACAGATGCCCGAAATGGAGGGGCAAGTGGTTGTGTTGAAACTGGAGCTTTTGGAACAGAGAGTAATATTCTTACTGGATATTTTAATCTGAATAAAATTCTTGAAATCACCTTAAATAATGGAATTGATCCAAAATCTGGAAAACAAATTGGAATTAAAACCGACGATCCCCGAAATTTTAATAATATTGAAGATGTAGTTGATGCCTATAAAAATCAGCTTAACTATTTTGCTGATATAAAACTTAAAGGAAACAATATTATCGAAAAACTTTTTGCTGAAGAATTACCCGTTCCGTTTTTATCATTAGTTATTGAAGATTGCATTTCGAACGGAGTTGATTACAATGCAGGTGGTGCCCGTTACAATACCAGTTATGTGCAAGGTGTTGGACTGGGTAGTATTACCGACAGTTTAGCATCCATAAAATACAATGTGTTCGATAAAAAGAATGTTACCATGGATGAGCTTTTAAAAGCTATGAAAGCAAATTTTGAGGGCTACGATCAATTACGTCACGACTTGATTTACGAAACTCCTAAGTACGGAAATGATGATGATTATGCTGATTCTTTAGCTATAGATGTGTTTAATATTTTCTATGATGCTATAAATAATAAATCAACATACCGAGGCGGCAAATTCAGAATTAACATGTTACCAACTACGAGTCATATATACTTTGGTAGTGTAATGAATGCAACAGCCGATGGACGAAAAGCTTTTGAACCACTATCTGAAGGTATAAGTCCGTTTCAGGGTGCAGATAAAAAAGGCCCTACTGCCGTTTTAAAATCAGCAGCAAAAATCGATCATATAAAAACAGGTGGTACTTTACTGAATCAGAAATTCTCTCCCTCCTTTTTTAAAAGTGATGAAAGTATTACAAAGCTTTCACAAATGGTTCGAAGCTATTTCAGAATGGAAGGACATCATATTCAGTTTAATGTAGTAAGTGCAAAAACACTTCGTGATGCAAAAGAACATCCTGAAAAACACACAGATTTAATTGTAAGAGTTGCCGGATATAGTGATTATTTTAACGATCTTGGCGAAGATTTACAAAACGAAATTATCAGAAGAACTGAACATGATGAAATTTGATTCAAGACTCAAGACTCAAGACAAAAGTAAAAAGTAAAAAGATAAAAGATAAAAGTAAGAAATGCATGGAAATACTAAAAGTTGATGGCTAATAGCTAGAAACTTAAGATCAAGATTAAAGGAAAAAGTAAAAAGAAGAATAAAGACAAAAGATAAAAATTAAGAGTAATAAATGCATGGAAATACTAAAAGTTAATGGCTAATAGCTAGAAACTTAAGATCAAGATTAAAGTAAAAAGACAAAAGTAAAAAGTAGTACAATATAAATTTAATAATATAAAACCAACAATTACAAGCATGTTTAATAAAGAAACTTACATCAACAGGCGAAAACAACTGAGAAATCAATTTAAATCAGGTGTTTTACTTTTCTTGGGAAACGAAGAAAGTTCAATGAATTACCATGATAACACTTATCATTACAGACAAGACAGTACTTTCCTTTATTATTTTGGTTTAGATTACCCGGGATTAGTTGGTATTATTGATTTAGATGAAGATAAAGACATCATTTTCGGAAATGATTTAACCATAGATGATGTGGTTTGGATGGGATCGCAACCAACAATTAAAGAGCGTAGCGTAAATGCAGGAATCTCAAATACAGGTCAATTAAACGAAGGTATTGATTTCTTAAAATCAGCAAAAAGCAAAACTCGTAAAATTCATTTCTTACCAGCTTACAGACCAGAGCATCAAATAAAACTTTACAATTGGTTAGAAATTCCAATAAATGAAACAAATAAGTCGGCTTCGGTTGATTTAATTGTTGCTGTTGGCGAACAACGAAATATTAAATCTGTTGAAGAAATTGAACAACTGGAACAAGCTGTAAGTGTAACTACTGATATGCATTTAGCGGCTATGCGTTTTGCTAAACCGGGAATGACTGAAGCTCAGGTTGCAGCAAAAGTTTACGAAGTTGCTTTGGCAGCTGGCGGAAACATATCATTTCCTATTATCGCTACAATAAATGGCCAAACTTTACATAATCATTATCACGGCAATACTATAAAAGAAGGCGATTTATTTTTATTGGATGCAGGTGCTGAAAACAGTTTATGCTATTCAGGAGATATGTCAAGTACCTTTCCTGTTTCTGCAAAATTCACAGAAAAGCAAAAAGAGATTTATCAAATTGCATTAAATGGCCATAATGCTGCCATTGAAGCATTAAAACCGGGAATATCATTTAAAGAAATTCATTTTACTGCTGCACGTACCATATTTAATGGTTTAAAAGATTTAGGATTTACAAAAGGTAATACCGAAGAAGCTGTACAAGCCGGTGCTCATGCCCTATTCTTCCCTTGTGGAACCGGTCATATGATGGGAATGGATGTTCATGACATGGAGAATCTTGGTGAGCAATATGTTGGTTATGCAGGAGAACCAAAGAGCACATTATTTGGATTAAAATCATTGCGTTTAGGTCGAAAACTAGAGCCCGGACATGTACTTACCATTGAACCGGGAATCTATTTCATTCCTGAATTAATTGACTTATGGAAATCTCAAAATAAATTCACTGAGTTTATTAATTACAGTAAAGTAGAAGAATATAAAAACTTTGGCGGCACTAGAAACGAAGAAGATATATTAATTACGGAAGACAGTTACAAAATATTGGGTAAGCCATTGGCAAAATCTATTGCTGATGTTGAAACTGAAAGAGCTAAGGCATTTGAATAATAATATTGTCATTCTGAGCGAATGCGAAGAATCTATTCTTAAAAAGAGATGCTTCGCTTTCGCTCAACATGACTTCTGTTTTGGACAACGAAACATAAGTTTTTATATTTATTGAAAAAATAGACCAATGTTAATAATTAGTAAAGAAGATATTGAAAAAGCTGTTGATTCCTCTGAATTAGTCAGCGCAATTGAGAGAGCGTATATAATTCAGGATAAGGCAAGTACAAATATCCCTGATAGAATGCATATTGACAGTGATGAAAATACATTGTTATTAATGCCGGGATTTATTGATAGTGTATTTGGAACAAAATTAGTTTCTCTATTTCCAGAAAACGCTAAAGAAAATAAGCCTGTTTTATATGGAGTAATGGTATTGAACGATGCCCAAACAGGCGAACCTCTTGCAATAATTAATGGTAGTAAATTAACTGCAATGAGAACTGCGGCGGTTGGTGCAACAGCAGTTAAATATCTATCTCCGTTCATGGCTCAAACCTTGGGAATTATTGGAGCTGGAGTTCAAGCATATCATCAGGCTTTAATTGTTAGTGCTCAACGACCATTCAGAAAACTTATTATTTGTGATAAAAATTTGAGTAAGGCTGAAGTTATAAAAGAGGAGCTTGAAAGTAAACTTGAAAATATCAGTATAGAAGTTACAAACGATTCAAATCAATTGGTTATGGATTCAGATGTAATTGTAACAGCAACATCATCGAACAAACCGGTTTTTGATGTAGATATTGAAAAACTTAATAATAAAACTTTTGTAGGAATTGGATCTTATAAACCCGACATGCAAGAATTTCCTTTATCATTATATAATGCTGTAGATAAAGTTTATGTTGATACTTTGCATGCGAAAAAGGAATGTGGTGATATAAAAATCCCATTGAAAAAAGGTTTGATTGAAGATTCGAATATAATTCCTTTTAGCTCAGTATTAACAAGTGGAGAATTGTTAAACGAAGCACCATTTAGCATATTTAAATCGGTTGGAATGTCTTTGTTTGATTTAACCGTTGCAGAATTAATATACAATAATGCCAAAGAAAAAGGATTGGGTACGGAAGTCAATATATAAAAAAACACTTCGACAAGCTCAGTGTGACAATCTCAATTAAATTGTTGTCATATTAAAAATTGTCATTCTGAGCCTGTCGAAGAATCTCGAAATTTGAACAACAATTATAACCAAACAATATGAATAGTATCTTTAAAAATTGGAACTGGAACCCACCAAAAGATTGGTTGAAAATTAAGACCATTGATTTGCATACAGGTGGAGAACCATTGAGAGTTTATACCGATGGATTACCTGAAATTAAAGGTTCTACCATTCTTGAAAAAAGAAGATACTTTCGGGACAATTACGATTATATAAGAACAGGAACAATGTTCGAACCACGTGGTCATGCCGATATGTATGGGGCTATTATTACAGAACCAACAACTGATGATGCTGATTTTGGGACTTTCTTTTTACACAACGAAGGTTACAGTACCATGTGTGGACATGCTATTATTGCTTTAACCAAACTTGTATTAGATACTGGAATGATAAAAAAAGAAGGCAACGAACCTGAGCTAATAATTGATGCTCCTCCCGGTAAAATCTATGCTAAGGCTTTTCGTGAAAATGGAATTGTTCAGAAAGTATCATTTAAAAATGTACCCTCATTCCTTTTATTAAAAGATCAAGAAGTTGATATTCCTGAAATAGGTAAAGTGAAATTTGATGTAGCTTTTGGAGGTGCATTTTATGCATTTTGTGATGCTGATGAATTGGGATTGAAAATGGATGGATCGGATTATAATCGGCTTATTGATTATGGCAGAAAAATTAAACATGCTGTAATGAATAATTTTGAAATCAAGCATCCATTCGAAGAAGATTTAAGTTTTCTCTACGGCACTATATTTACAGGCAAAGCTTTTGATCCTAAAAACCATAGCCGTAATGTATGCATATTTGCCGAAGGAGAAGTTGATCGTTCTCCAACAGGTTCCGGCGTAAGTGCCCGAGCGGCATTACATCATGCAAAAAATGAATTAAAACTCGGCGAAAAAATCACCATAGAAAGTATTTTAGGCACAACAATGAATGTTGAAGTTGTTGAAACAACTGAGTTCGGCAAACATAATGCAGTAATCCCTGAAGTTACTGGAACAGCATCAATAACAGGTCAGAATGAATTTTACTTTGACCCAAGGGATGCCTTAAGAAACGGGTTTATATTCAGATAAATTATTTATAAAGAAATTTTATTCGATGAAAGTAAATTTTAGTGTTTTAATTGTATTGATATTTTTAATTTCATGTACTAATCAGTCTAAACAAGAGGGACTTAACTACAAAATTTTAAATTCAACTCCAAATGAATATATAATTCCTAATAATCCAAGTATTCGTGGCTTAGATGTTTTTGATTCCGAAACGGTATGGTTAAGCGGTAGCAAAGGAATTTTTGCTGTAAGCTCCGATAAAGGGAAAATCTGGAAATCGGGAACTATTAATAATGATACTTTGCTTGATTTCAGAGACATTGTAGCTTTTGGCAAAGAATCAGCAATTGCTATAAGCGCAGGTTCTCCGGCACGAATTTACAAAACAACAGATAAAGGAAATACTTGGAAACTGACTTATGAGAATAATGATCCAAATATATTTTTCGATTCATTTGAGTTTTGGAATGATAAAGAAGGAATAGCATGTGCTGATCCTCTTGATGGAGATTTCTTTTTTATTCTAACCCACGACGGAGGAAACACATGGAGCAGAATTCCCTCTGAACTACTTCCTAAACCTCTCGCTCAAGAAGGAGGTTTTGCAGCAAGTGGAACTTGTATTGCCCTTGCAGAAAATGGAATCGCAATGTTTGGTACGGGTGGTGATAAAGCAAGAATTATTCTTACACATGATTTTGGTAAAACATGGAAAGCTGTTGATACCCCAATAAAAGCGAATAATCCAACTTTTAGTATTTATTCTGTAAGTTGGATAAAAGACGAAACATTTGCAATTACAGGTGGCAATTATCTGGAACCTGATATCGCTGATAATAACTTTGCTATTAGTACTGATAATGGTAATTCATGGAGCGCAACACCTACAATGCCGAATGGCTTTAGATCTTGCGTAAAACCACTCAATAAAACAAATACCCTTGTTGTTTGCGGCAGAAATGGAGTTGATTTATCAAATGATTTTGGGGAAACCTGGATAAAAACAGAACTGCCTGCTTATTATACATTTGATATTTCACCAAATGAAGATTTTATTGTATTTGCCGGGTCAGAGGGCAGAGTTGGATTTATAAGCTTAAATCCGCAAGCAGCGGCACGACCTTTATGATAATTAGTTAATAAACTGCAATTTGCGGTCATCTGGTTAAGTGAGTCGTACTACAGCTATTTACTTAATCTGCAAACGAATGAAAATTCAGAGTTAGATATATTAAAAAATAAAAAATATTTAAAATGGAAAAACAGAATTCAAAATTCAAAACATTTCGATTTATTTTATTTGCTATTATTAGCTTTAGTATTGCAGCTTGCAATAACCAAGCAAAAGATTTAAAAAGCACTTTGCAAAAACTAAGTGAAGTACCTTTAAAGACACTTGAGTCTGATTCAATGTATACTGAAACCTACGAATTATGGTATACACAAAATGTAGATCATGAAAATGATGAAAGTGAAGAATTTAATCAACAAGTAATAATAAATCATGTTGGATTCGACAGGCCAACCATCGTAATTCTGGAAGGATACGATCTTTATTCTACAAAAGCAGGAGAATTAAGTAAATTACTAAATGCAAATCAAATAACAATCGAGCATCGTTTCTTTGATAAATCCAGACCGGATAGTATTCCTTGGGAATTTTTAAATATTAAACAAGCAGCCACCGATCAACATAACATTATTCAATCTTTAAAAAGCATCTATTCCGGCAAATGGATTTCAACAGGAATAAGTAAGGGTGGACAAACAACGATGTATCATCGTAGATTTTTTCCCAATGATGTCGATGCAAGTGTGGCATATGTAGCTCCTTTTAATTTCGAACGAGAAGATCCAAGAATAGCAGAACATTTAAATACTGTTGGAACGAAAGAATGCAGAGATAAAGTTTTAGATTTCCAAACTCTTTTATTCGAAATGAAAAGCGAAATTCTACCTCTCTTAAAAGAACGTGCACAAGAAAAAGAATATACTTTTAATCTTACAGGAATTGAAAGAGCTTACGACTTAAATGTTTTAGAATATTCTTTTGCATTTTGGCAATGGTCTGGTGATTGCGATAAAATCCCGGAATCCAAAACTAGCGTTGAAGACATTTTCAAATATTGGATTTCAATTTCTTCTTTTTCATGGTTCAGTGATCAAAAAGACGAAACTGATCTATTATTTACATACCAAGCCTTAAGCGAAATTGGTTTTTATGATTATGATATTACACCTTTTAGAAAGTATTTAGAAGATAGCGTTAACATCACATTTGATTATAAGATACCAAGCCATATTAATTATGATTTCAATGCGGAATCGATGCAAGACATTAAAAAATGGATACAAAAATCAGGAGATTATATGTTGTATATTTATGGCGAAAATGATCCTTGGGCGGCAACAGCCGTTAATCCCTCTGATAATACTATAGCAGTGAAAATGGTTAATCCGGATGGAAATCATAGAACAAGAATTAAATCATTCCCGGATGATATGAAAGATAGTATTTACGATATACTTGAAAATTGGTCGGGTGTAGAAATTGTTAAAACGAATAATCGGGGAGGAAATCCCGGAGAAATATTTGAAATATTATAAATAAATAAAAATCATAATTATGTTTAAAAAGATTATTTCTATTGTGCTAATCCTTTTCTTAGGATTAAACATAAGCTCACAAGCCTGTACTGTAATTGCAGTAGGTAAAAAAGCATCGGCTGATGGTTCAAATATCATTTCACACACCGATACAGGGCCAGATTCAAGAATATTTGTTGTTCCTGCCCAAACTTTTAAACCAGGAGAAAAAGCTGCTATTTATTGGGGAATTCAAGATGCAGACAGACCTTTAAATGATGATGGTATAATATTAGGTTATATTCCTCAGGTTGAAAATACATTTAAATATTTTCAATCCGCTTATTCTCATGTAAACGAATATCAGTTAGGTATTGGAGAAAGCACAACTGCACAGCGAAACGAACTTACTTGTACTCGCGAAAACGGTAAACAAATAATGACCATTGAGCAAGCTCAGATTTTTGCATTACAACGTTATAAAAACGCACGCGAAGCGGTTCAGTTTATTGGCGATTTAATGATTGAACACGGCTTTTTACCATCGAGTGGTGATGGATCAGAAACCTTGGTTATAGCTGATACAGAAGAAATTTGGGTTTTCGAAGTATTTGGAGTTGGTGCCGGTTGGACACCAGAAAGTGGTAAGCCGGGAGCAATTTGGGCAGCACAAAAATTACCCGAAGATCAAGCCACAATGATTCCTAATTGGAGTATTATTAAAGAAATAAATGCCGATGATACTGATAACTTTATGGTATCAACTAATTATATGCAAGAAGCTATCGATCGCGGATGGTACGATCCAACATCAGGAATGCCTTTTATTTGGCAAAATGCTTATGCTCCAACGGCTGCAGTTGAATATGCTACAAGTAGATTTTGGTTATTCCATCAAACTTTTGTTCCTAACTTAAAAGAATGGCCTAACAGATTTCCTGAAGGTGATCCTTACAAAGGAATAAGTCCATATTTTCAGTTTGTTGAACCACTTTCAATTTATCCATTTTCAGTAAAACCTGAGGAAAAAATATCGGTTCAAGATGTAATGGCATTTCAAAGATCAACCTACGAAGGAACTATTTATGATATGACATACGACCCAAATTGGCTTGTAGCGGATGGTAAAGGTGGATATGCAAAAAGTCCTTTAGCAACTCCATTTCCAAGTAGCGATTTAAGAAAATTATTAAAGATAACGTATCGCAGACCTGTTGCTCGTCATCGTGGACATTATGGAATGGTACTTCAACTTCGTGGTTGGTTACCAAACGAAATTGGTGGTGTATATTGGGTTTATCTCGATAATCCTTACTTTAGTCCTTACGTACCAATTTATGCAGGAAATTTATCAGTTCATGATTCATACAAAACATACGACCCAAATAAGTACGATGAAAAATCGGCACGTTGGGCAATCGACTTTGTTGATAATTTAGCAAACCTGAAATTCCAAAATATTGCAGAAGATGTAAGAACAGTTCGAACTCCTTTTGAAGATGAAATGTTCAAGAATCAAAAAGCAATTGAAGATGAAGCCATGAAGCTTTACAAAAAGAAACCAAAAGCTGCACAGGAATATTTAACAAACTATACAAATGGTTTAATGAATGATGTAACAACTATGTTCCTTGATTTAAGAAATCAAATAATTACGGATTATACAAATAATCATGAGTAATTCGGCTATTGGCTATTAGCTTTTTGCTTTTAGGAAAATTATTAAGTCCAAATTTCACTTGAAATTTGGACTTTCCTTTTTGTCATTCTGAGCGAAAGCGAAGAATCTCTTTTATAATATGAAATGAAGCTTTTTCAATTGAAATCCTGACAGAGTCGGAATGACCTGTCAAAGATTTACTGCCAGACTCTGACAGGTCATTCTCATAAAGTTATTAAAAAGCTCTAAAATATTAAAAGTCCTATAGATAATTTTGGCTATTAGCTTTTTGCTTTTAGGCAAATTATTAAGTCCAAATTTCACTTGAAATTTGGACTTTCCTTTTTGTCATTCTGAGCGAAAGCGAAGAATCTCTTTTATAATATGAAATGAAACTTTTTCAGTTGAAATCCTGACAGAGTCAGAATGACCTGTCAGAGATTTACCGCCAGACTCCGACAGGTCATTCTCATGTAGATATGAAAAGGCTTGAAAATTTTAAAAGCCCTATAGATAATTTTGGCTATTAGCTTTTTGCTTTTAGGCAAATTATTAAGTCCAAATTTCACTTGAAATTTGGACTTTTCTTTTTTGTC
>WTBR01000217.1 GCA_013138975.1 Bacteroidales bacterium | reverse complement strand
AAAACAGCAGAAGCATTAAAAGAGTGTATAGATAGAGATTATGTACATGTAATGTTTAAAGAAACTGGAACAGAATTAGGGATTCAACTAGATCGAAGATTTTGCAATTTTGAAGAAGCAGATTTTGAAAATGCCAAAGGAAAAGTTCATCTTGTAGGAGGCTTAACATTGAACTATGATAAAGTTAAATGTATTGCTGAAGTTGATTTAACAACATGCGAAGGAAAAGGACATCTGGAATCAGTAAGCGATGAAGATTATAAAGAAATGATGGCACAAAGTGATAAATAACTTATTATTAATCTTTAAAATTTCTTATTATGAATCCAATTTTTAATGATAGAGTTGTTAAACACGAAGTTTATCACAAAGAATATAATTTAGATAAAAAAGAGAATTTAGACGAATTACCGGAAGAACCTGCTGTTTTTGGAATTTTCGGTATTATTCATGAAACCCCTATTCACCCAAGACATATAGTTTCTACCGATAATTTAAGACAAGCTGTTCGTGATGTTTTTGAAAATCCGGAAGGAGAAGGGATGAAAAAATTTATGCAAGGTCCCTATATTCAAATGCTATGTTATGAGTTACTACCTAACTTATCTGAAGAAGAAAGAAAAGCAAAAGAAGAAGCATGGATTAAAGAATATAAACCAGGTATCAATCATGAAGGAGAATATCCTGAATATAACTACGAATGGCCATATGACGATGATGGAAATATGAAGCCTGAATATGCTAACCCACCAAAGGCACAGGTGTAAATTAATCAGGACAAATATATTAAACTAGATATTTAAAGTGCTTATTTATAGTTTTTAATATTTTATAGTTCTTAAAATTACGTGTATGGTTAATATAACAATGCTTGGGCATGCAGCTTTTAAAATTGAAACAACCAAATATACATTTCTTATTGATCCTTGGCTAGCAGGAAATCCTGCTAGTCCTTATAAAAGTTATAAAGAGATTGAAAAGGCAGATTTTGTTTTAGTAACACATGATCATGCAGATCACGGATTTGAAGATGCGGTAAAAATATGTAAATATACAAAAGCAACTTTTGTTGGTGTATTTGAACTAGCCCAATTAGCAGGGAAAAAAGGGTGTAATTTCATGGGAGGAAATATTGGTGGTGAAATACAAAAAGATGATGTAAGGATTTATTTTGCTCCGGCAATTCATTCTTCAAATATTGCAACACCATGTGGATTCATTATTAAAACTCCTGAAATTACTTTTTATCATACCGGTGATACAGCTTTTTATAGTGATATGGAATATTTATCACGTTTGTATGATATAGACGTAATGATGGTGCCAATTTGTTCAAATTATATGATGGGTATAACGGAAGCTGTTTGGGCGGTTGAAAAGATTAAACCTAAGTTTGTTATTCCTTGTCATTATGATGCAATACCTATTTTAAATACTAATCCAGAGGTATTTAAAGAGAAAGTTAGTTCTTTTTCTCAAGTTGAAATTCTAAGATCTGGAGAAGAAAAGTCATTCGAATTTTAAATTAAAATATAATATGAAATTAATTTGCTTTCCATATGCTGGAGGTTCTTCTGCAATATTTAATCAATGGAAAAATTATATTGGATCGAATATAGAAATAATAGCTGTTGAATTAGCTGGTCGGGGTAAACGGATTCATGAAGCACATTACAAAGATTTTGATGAAGTAATTGAAGATGTATTTTCATTAATTATTGATGAAATAAACGGGAACAATGAGTACGCTTTTTTTGGGCATAGTATGGGAGCCAAAATAGCATATGAGTTAACTCAGGAAATATTAAGAAGAGGCCTTTCTGGACCTAGTCACGTTTTTTTCTCAGGTAGAGGAGCTCCATATGTTTTAGGAAAAGATCAAAAGGAATATCATAAGCTTCCGGATGAAGAGTTTAAACAAGAAATCCTTAAACTAGGTGGAACTCCGAAAGAGTTTTTTGATCATCCTGAGCTGTTAGAAGTTTTTTTACCAATGTTGAAAAGTGATTTTAAATTGGCAGAAAGAGATGTAATAGGTAAAGAAATAAATCCATTACCTCTTGATATTACAGTCTTTTTGGGTAAAGATGAAGAATTAACACCAGAACAGACTGATAGCTGGAAAAAATATACTTCAGAAAATTGCACAATTCATTATTTTAATGGAGGACACTTTTTTATAAATGAAAAAGTTGAAGAAGTTGTTAAAAAGATAAATAATACAATTCAATTAAATAACAAACCAGTAAATTCATATTAGCAAGAATAAATTGTTAAATTAAAACTTCCGGACAATTCAGTTTTGACAAAATGGATGATGAATTGCATTTGCTAAAGCTTATTGTAATTCAGAAAAATGAATCATAATGTTTCATGAGAGGGATATTGTTTTTGCTTGTGAAAGCGATTAACTAAAAAAGACTATTAACAGGAATAGTATATAAGTAATTAGTGCAAAATCAATAAATAAAAATATAAACAGATGAAAGTATTTGCATTAAAGATCACGAATAAGTTGGATGATCTTACTTCTAAATCTCTTCTATCTGTAATTGAAGAAAAGAAACGAGAGCGACTTTTAAAATTCGTTTTTTGGCAAGATATGCATAGAAGCTTATTTGCAGATTTGCTTATTAGGAAAATATTGATCGAAGAATATAATTACGCTAATGAGGAAATATACTTTACAGTTAATGAATATGGGAAACCATATTTTGATAATCTTAATGATTTCCATTTTAATATTTCACATTCAGGAGATTGGGTTGTATGTGCAATAGATAAAAAACCTATTGGTATTGATATTGAGGAGATATCTACAATTGATCTTGATATTTCAAAGAATTTCTTTTCAGATAAGGAACATAATGATTTATTATTAAGTAAAGATCCTTTTGATTATTTTTTCACCTTATGGTCTTTAAAAGAGAGTTATATCAAATTCTTAGGAAAAGGCTTATCGCATCCATTAAATAGTTTTTCAATGAGATTCTTAAATGAAAGAATTGTAATAGAATCTTACGACCAAATTCTAGAGAAAATAAATTTTAAACAATATCAGATTGATGATGCATATAAAATGGCATTATGTAGTTTAAATCTAAATATGCCTGAAGACGTATTAATATATACGATAAGTGATTTGATTAATACGTTTGCTTCAGTAAGGATTGTATCATAAGTTTTATATATAAACAGCCTTTACCTTAAGAATAATATATATTCTAGATTATACTAAAAATATTTAATATAATATCAAAAGCCACATTTCGAAATGTGGCTTTTTTGTTTTCTACGACTCAGACTTTAATTTTGTAGTAATACCAATTAAATTTCAAAATGAGCTATAAATAATTTGAAATATTTTTTACTTAGATGATTCAAAAAATACAAGCATAGCAGTAGTTACGTTTTTATTTTTTGAAGAAATATAAGTGAAAAAGAAACGGATTATATAGCTCATTTTGGTGTTTAGTTGGTATAACATGGTTGGGTTTAAAAAAGGGCTATAAATCTTTATTTTTGTTGTTTTAGTTGAGCCGGCAAGATTTTTTTTTATAAAGAGTTAGTTGTAGTGTAGGAAAATACAATGCCCAAATGCGAACTTAATCCGTTTGAAGATAGGGACTTAAATTCAAACACAATAATTATATGTTTTAAAACATATAATTATTATTTTTGATAATATTTTGATGTTCAATAGGTATTAGCGTTTTTAATTATTTACCATTTGTAGCTTTATATTATATTTTGTATGTTTTCTTGTATTTTTCGTTAATATGTATAATTTAGCGTTCAATTCTTATATGTCTCTTTAATAAAGAAGAGTTTTGTGAGTTTCTTTAGCGAAGCTATATTTAAATTTAATTTTTCAAACACTCCTTATAAACCTTTAGTGACTATTTAATCATAAAATAATTATCTAAAAAGTAGTATGTGTCAGATTAAATGTTTTTAACACTAGCTAACTTTTTAAAGTATTGAATTGATTTCATTGGGCTCCTAATTTCCCATTTATTTATCGTTAGTATATCCGATTGTAAAACAGATTTTTCATTAAAAATTCTGGCATTACAAGAAAATATTTTATGTAAATTTTTGAAATAATATATTGATTGTAAAGCTTAAAAATTATTTTTTGAAGAAAAGGTTTGACTTTTATGCTTATCCAAAATTTAAAGAAACGTTTGGAAGCACCTTTATTTTATAACAATCTAGTTATGGCACTTTTATAGAATATCTGTTTTTATAAAAAAAATTGAAGTTGCCGTTTAAAGGAAAACACTAATTATACTGCAAATTCAATTTTTAATTGAATAGATAGTTCCAGAATAGAAGAGATCATTTCCAAAATTTTAATAGTAATAATTCAATCTAATATTTCTGGGATTTTAATAAAAAAGAAATATTAGTCATAATTTTAATATGAATAAAGCTTTTAAATTAGATAAAACAAATATTGAAAATATTGTAGATTTAACTTCTTTACAAGAGGGGATTTTATTTCATTATCTTAAAGATGTAAGTAAAAATCTATATTTTGTTCAATTATCTTTAGAAATTCAAGGCTCAGTTGAGTTTGATTATTTCCGGGAAGCATGGAATAAAGTTGTTGTTAATAATGAAATGTTAAGAACTGTATATCGGTGGGAGAAATTGAATAAACCGGTGCAGGTCATATTAAAAGAAAAAAATGTTGATATTAGATATTATGATTTATCAAAAGAAGAAAATATATTAGAATCTGAATATCAAAAAATTAAACATAAAGATAATGAGGAAAATTTTGATTTAAGGGATGTTCCTTTTAGACTTACTTTATGTAAAATCAAAGCTGATAAGTATAAATTATTAATAAGTAATCATCATATAATTTATGATGGTTGGAGTAATGGAATAATTTTAAAAGAGTTTCTACATAATTATCATGAGCAAGTAAATGGTAGTAAAATACAAATACTCAAAAAAACTTCATTTAATGAATATGTTAAACTAAACAAAAAACTTACTCTTGAAGGACAAACTTTTTGGAAAGATTATTTAAATGCTTATGAAGTTAATAGTATTTTTAGTTCAAAGCGTAATAATGTATTATCGGATAAATCAAACGAAAGTTATAAGCAAATAATTCCAGAAAAAAAGGTGCAATTGCTCAAGAGCTATTGCGAATTACACCGATTAACAATTGCAGATATACTCTATAATGTCTGGGGTATTCTTCTAAGCAAATATTCTGGAAAAGAAGATATTCTTTTTGGAACTACCGTATCCGGGAGGAATATAAAGCTTGAAGGAATAGAAGAAATTGTTGGTTTATTTATAAATACCATACCGCTGAGAATAAGCTTGCCTTCAGTTAAACCCTTACTTGAAATTATAAAAACGAATGCGAATCAATTAAGAAAAAGGGTAAATTATGAGAATGTACCTTTACATGATATATTAAATGATTCATCATATAAAAGCGATGAACTGATTGAATCTATTTTTGTAATAGAAAATTACCCTATCGATACAAGCAGTTTACAGCAAGGGGATGGTCTGGCTATAAAATCTTTCGATATAAAAGAATCAACGAATTATAAATTAACAGTAAGCGCTTTTTTGTCGGATGAAATTGAAATTAATTTTAACTATTTTAATTCAGATTTTGACAGAATTGAAATTGAAAATATAAATAGACATTTTATTAAGATTTTAGATTCGATCATAAATCATGAAGAATCAAATATTCAAGAATTAGAATTACTCTCCGAATCAGAAAAGCAACAATTATTATATGATTTTAACGATACAGAATTAGATTTTCCAAGAGATAAGGCAATTCATGATCTTTTTGAAGAACAGGCTCGTAAAACTCCAAACGCAGATGCTTTGGTGCGAGGAAATCATAAATTAAATTATAAGGAATTTAATCAGGAAATAGACAAATTGTCTAATGTTTTGATAAATAAAGGAATAAAGTGTAATGATTTTGTAGCCATTTTTGCAGATCAGTCCATAGAATTTCTTATATCCATATTTGCAGTACTCAAGGCTGGAGGCGCTTATGTTCCAATAGATGATAATTATCCAGAATCAAGAAAGAATTATATAATAAAAGATTGTGATGCCAAGATCATTCTAAGCACAAAATCGGTAAGGAATAACAATAAAGAAACCTTAAAAGGTATTGGAGAAGATCAGATAGTTAATGTTGATGAATTAGATAATTATAAGTTTACTGTTCAGCAAGATCCTATCAAGTTAAGATCAGATAATCTAATCTATTTAATTTACACTTCAGGATCTACAGGAAATCCCAAAGGTGCAGCTGTTTATCATAAATCTTTTGCGAACCTGTTAAATTGGTTTATCAGCGAATATACGATTACTGTTGATGATCGTGTTTTATTAATGTCTTCTACCAGTTTCGATTTAACGCAAAAGAATCTTTTTGCAGCATTACTTTGTGGAGGATCTTTACATTTATTACCTAGGTCACAATATGATCCAGATATTATTTCAGATATAATATCGAAAGATAAAATAACTTGGGTTAATTGCACTCCTAGTGCCTTTTATCCTATCGTAGAAATAAAAGAAGATTCTCCTTATGAAAAACTATTTTCTCTTCGCTATGTATTTTTGGGTGGAGAACCGATATTAATGAATAAATTATCGGCATGGATTTCATCGGAAGGCAATAAAACAAAAATAGTAAATACCTACGGACCTACAGAAGCCACTGACATTTGTTCCTCTTTTATTATAGAATCACCACTGGATTATCTTGAAGGGATAATACCAATAGGTAAACCCATTTACAATGTCCATATATTAATTTTAGATAAAAATTATACCCTTGTTCCTATAGGAATGTCAGGAGAGTTATGTATTAGTGGAGCAGGATTAGGATTAGGTTATGTAAACAATCCCGAATTAACATCAGATAAATTTATCGATCATCCATATAAAGAGGGCGAACGCTTATATAGAACAGGTGATCTGGTACGTTGGTTATCTGATGGTAATATTGAATTTTTAGGACGTATTGATCATCAGGTTAAAATACGTGGTTTTAGGATTGAAGTAGGTGAGATTGAGCATATTCTTTTAAAGCATGAAAACATAAAAGAGAGTATTGTCTTAGCACTGGAAGATAACGGAGATAAGTATTTATGTGCTTATCTTGTTACAGAGGATTACTTCAATCAGGAAGAACTACGTACATATTTATCAGCAAGTCTTCCGGATTATATGATTCCTTCTTATATTGTAGAACTTGATTCAATTCCTTTAACACCAAATGGTAAAGTAGATCGTAAATCTTTGCCAACACCGGAAATAAAAGCTGGAGGCGCATATGTAGCTCCCAAAAGCCTGGTAGAGGTTAAGTTGGTTAAGATTTGGTCAGAAGTATTAAATATAGTTTCGAAAGAGATTAGTACAAATGTAAGTTTCTTTGAACTAGGTGGTCATTCGCTGAAAGCTATAGTTTTAGTATCACAGATCCATAAAGAACTAAATGTGCGATTAGAATTAAGAGAAATTTTTGAATCACAGAGCATTCAGAGACAAGCAATACTCATAAACTCTTCTGAAAACACTTCGTATTTTTCAATCCCCAAAGCAAAAAAACAGGAATATTATCTTTTATCATCCTCCCAACGGCGGTTGTATTTATTACAACAAATGGATTTAGGAAGTACGGCTTACAATATGCCGGGATTACTCGCTGTTCCCGAAGGGCAAAATAAGCATCAAATTACAGATGTTTTTAATAAGTTGATTGCACGACACGAAAATTTCAGGACGAGTTTTGAAGTGGAGGACGAGACACCAGTGCAACGCATCCATTCAGAAGTGATTTTTTCTATCAAGGATTACCAGATAACAAAATCTGAGTTATCCTCCATTAAGGAGGAACTTACTCAATCATTTGATCTAAAATTAGCTCCTTTATTACGCATAGCCTATTTGGAAATCAGTGATGGAGATGATATGTTATTTATAGATATGCATCATATCATAAGTGATGGCAGGTCTCATTCCATTTTAGAAGATGAGTTTAATCATTTAATAGAAGGAAAAGAAATAGAACCATTACGATTACATTATAAAGATTATTCGGAATGGCAAAATAGCCCAGAGCAGCAAGGAAGAATTAAAGGACAAGAAGCATACTGGATAGATAAGTTTGTGGGCGAACTCCCTGTTCTGGAACTTCCTATTGATTATCCTCGTCCTGTTATTCAAAGTTTTGAGGGGGCGAGTGTAAGTTTCATGTTGTCAGAACAAGAAACAAAGATAATCCATGATCTGTGCAAGGAACATGGATTAACATTGTATATGTCCTTGTTATCTGTTTTCACAATCCTGTTATCCAAATTAAGTGGTCAAGAAGCTCTAGTTATAGGTAGCCCCATAGCCACCCGTCGTCATGCTGATTTGAATGATGTTGTAGGAATGTTTGTAAATACCCTTGCAATACGATTAGATGTTTCGGGATATAAGAGAGTAATAGATTATTTACAAGATATAAAGGAGAATGCCTTAGAAGCTTACGAAAATCAAGAATATCAGTTTGAGGATTTAGTAGAGAAGCTTGCTGTGAATAGAGATGCTAGCCGTAATCCGTTATTTGATGTGGTGTTTAATTTATTAGAAGAAACATCTCAAGAAAGCACCGTTTCAACTGGTGAAAAGTTAAAACATGTACCCGGAGTATCGAAATTTGATTTAAGTTTAACAGCCTTAGATTTAGGTTCTGAATTAGAGTTAAGTTTTGAATATGGCACGAAATTATTCAAGGCAGAAACGATAACGCGATTTATTGGTTACATTAAACAAATTATAAATCAACTACCGGAAAAACTAAATGAAAAGCTATCAAGGTTTGAAATTATAACCGAAGTAGAAAAGCAACAGATATTAAATGAATTTAATGATACCCAAACTGATTATCCTGATAAAAAGGCAATTCATGAATTATTCATTGATCAGGTAGAACTCTCACCGACTCAATTAGCTATAGAGGATCAAAATTATTCATATAGTTATAAAGAATTGGATGAAGCATCGAATAAGCTTGCAAATTGTTTACAACAAAGGAGTTTAAAATCAGATCAATTAGTAGGTCTAATAACTAATCGTTCGATAGAAATGATTGTAGGTATACTAGGTATTTTAAAGTCTGGTTGTGCCTATGTACCTATTGATGATCAATATCCAGCGGAGAGAATTAACCAAATATTATCAGAAAGCGGAATAAATTTAATTGTAAGCACAAGAGAAGCCAAATTAGATATTTCCTTTAGTGGAGAAGTAATTTTAATAGATGGAGAAGAAGTTCAAGAATCAAGAATCGATATTGATATAGTAAGAGGGAATTCACAAGGATTGGCCTATGTAATGTACACTTCAGGTTCAACGGGTCGGCCAAAAGGAGTAGAGATAGAGCATAAGAGTGTGGTTCGCTTAGTAAAGAATACAAATTATGTTCCTTCGAATTTTACACACAAAATTTTACTTACTGGCGCTCCGGTATTTGATGCAACAAGCTTTGAGATTTGGACTGCTTTATTAAATGGGGGGAGCATATTTATAACTGATAATGATGTTATTACCAATGCTGTTTTGTTGGGGGAATGTATACGAATAAACAGTATAAGTACATTATGGTTAACATCAAGCTTATTCAATCAATTAGTAGAAAGCGATGAAACAATATTTGATTCTTTAGCATATTTATTAGTCGGTGGGGATGTATTGTCAGTAAAACATATCTCAAAGATCCGCAATAGAAATACAGAGTTGGTAATAATTAATGGTTATGGACCGACAGAGAACACGACCTTTTCAACTACGTTTAAAATTGAAAAGGAGTATAAAAGTAATATTCCAATAGGTAAACCAATTAGTAATTCAACAGCTTATATATTCAATAGTAATAATCAATTACAACCATTAGGAGTTGCAGGAGAATTACTAGTAGGAGGAGATGGATTAGCGCGAGCTTATTTAAATGATAAAGACTTAACTTCAGAGAAGTTCATAGCTCATCCTTTTACAGAAGGAGCTCGTTTGTACAGAACCGGCGATTTAGTGCGCTGGCTTCCCGATGGTAATATAGAATTTTTAGGCAGGATAGATCATCAAGTAAAGATCCGAGGTTTCAGGATTGAATTGGGAGAGATTGAAATCAGCATATTGAAGTACTCAGAAGTAAACGAATGTGTTGTATTATGTCGGGAAGATCAAGAAGGCGATAAATATTTATGTGCTTATGTAGTATCTAACACAAAAGAAAATGATTTAGAGCAATCGTTACGATTGTATTTGTCAGGCATTTTACCTGATTACATGCTTCCTTCTTATTTTGTGGCATTAGAAAAGATACCATTAAACAGTAATGGTAAAATTGACAAGAAGTTATTACCAAAACCAGAAATAAAAGCAGGTGGAGGTTATGTTGCTGCAAGTACATTAATAGAGAGTAAGCTGGTAAAAATCTGGTCAGAAGTATTGAATATTCCATCAAAAGAGATAAGCACAAGAGCAAGCTTTTTTGAACTGGGTGGTCATTCATTGAAAGTAACAGTATTAGTATCCCGTATTCACAAAGAGTTAGATGTACGATTAGAATTACGAGACATATTCCGGTATCAGAGTGTTCAGAGTCAATCCAAACTGATCGCTTCTTCAGAAACGGTTTCCTATTTTTCCATACCAAAAGCTAAGGATCAAGAATATTATCCTTTATCTTCTTCACAACGTCGTTTGTACCTGCTGCAGCAGATGGATTTGAAAGGTACAGCTTATAATATGCCGGGTATAATTGAGATGCCGAGTAATTGCACCAAGGAACAAATTATTTCTGTCTTTGATAAACTGATAGCACGACACGAGAACTTTAGAACTAGTTTCGAGATAGAAAATGAATTTCCGGTGCAACGTATTCATACTGATGTTTCGTTAAATATCTCCAACCACCAAATAAGAAAAGAAGAATTAAGTGAATTACAGAAAGACTTTAAACAAGCCTTTGATTTAAGTAAAGCTCCACTATTAAGAGTAGGATATTTAGAAGTTTTAGATGGACAAGACCTGTTA
The DNA here is from genome assembly GCA_013138975.1 of Bacteroidales bacterium. Taxonomy (GTDB): domain Bacteria; phylum Bacteroidota; class Bacteroidia; order Bacteroidales; family UBA12077; genus UBA12077. Next base: position 13,033 of record WTBR01000217.1, on the reverse strand, counting down.
CTATTTGATATGCATCATATCATAAGTGATGGAGAGTCACATAGAATCTTACAAGAGGAGTTTTATGATTTACTATCAGGAAAGGACTTACAAGAATTAGAGTTACAATATAAAGATTATAGTGAATGGCAAAATAGCGAAGAGCAACAAAAAAGGATTCAAGGTCAGGAATCCTATTGGTTAGAAAAGTTCAGTGAAGAAGCTCCTGTTTTAGAACTACCGACAGATAACATGCGACCGGTTATGCAAAGCTTTGAAGGAGCACGAGTAAGTTTTGTATTATCACAAGAAGAGACTCAAATCATTCAGAATATTTGCAAGGAACAAGGATTAACAATGTATATGTCCTTGTTATCAGTTTACACGATCTTACTATCGAAATTAAGTCGACAGGAAGATATCATTGTAGGAAGTCCAATAGCTGCTCGTCGCCATTCTGATTTGGAAAGAATTGTAGGAATGTTTATCAATACTCTGGCATTGCGCAATGAAGTATCAGGAGATAAACGTCTGGTTGATTATCTACAGGACTTAAAAGAGAGCACCCTAGAAGCTTATGAGAATCAGGAATATCAGTTTGAAGATTTAGTAGAAGATGTAGTTAAAGAGAGAGATACCAGTCGTAATCCTTTATTTGATGTGATGTTTAATTTGTTAAATCAGGTAGAACATAGCGTTGATCTGACAGGTTTAGACAATCAAAATTATATTCATACCCCGGGAATCTCGAAGTTTGATTTGACTTTGACAGCAGTTGATTATGGAGAACAATTGTTATTAAGTTTTGAGTATTGTACAAAGTTGTTTAAGGCTGAAACCATAGAAAGATTTATTAGATATTTTAAACAGATAGTAACTCAAATATCACAAAACTCAGAAATAAAACTTTCAGCGATAGAAATAATAAGTGCAGAAGAAAAGCAGCAAGTATTATACGACTTTAATGCTATAAAAATAGATTATCCGAAAGAAAAGACAATTTATGAGCTATTTGAAGAACAAGTAGAAAAGTCTCCGGATAATATCGCCTTGGTTTATGATGATAAGAATTTAAGCTTTGACGAATTAAATAGATATTCGAGCTATTATGCCTTAAACCTTCTGGATCAAGGAGCAAAAGGCGGCGAAATAATAGGAATCATACAAGAACGATCCATAAATATGATCATCGGGATATTAGCAATCCTAAAAGCAGGTTGTGCATACTGTCCAATCAATCCGGAAACCCCACAAAAAAGAATCCAATTCATATTAAAAGAATGTAATATAAAAATATTGATAGCCGAACCGGAATTGCTTAAAAATGATCAGGAACTTAGTAGGCTAAATTGCATCAATTTGAATAGCGACAATATTCAAACCATACAATCCGGAATAGATCAAATATTACAATCAAGAAGGAGTCAAGATATAACATCAGCATATATAATCTTTACATCAGGTTCAACCGGAAATCCCAAAGGAGTCATAATAAACCATTCTAATATCTTCCCCCTATTGTATTGGGGCTTTAACTATTTGCATTTAGATAAAGACGATAAAGTAATTCAGAACCTGGCCTTTTATTTTGATTGGTCAGTGTGGGAGATATTTATTTCACTCACCTCAGGATCAAGTTTAGAATTAGTTTCAAAAGAAACTATATTGGATGATGAAAAATATAATCTACTGATAAACAAAAAATGTATAACAGTTATACACATCACTCCAACGCAATTTCAGTCGCTGACAACGAATAATAAAAAGCTAACTTCAATACGTCATTTGTGTATTGGTGCAGAAAAACTGACTTTAAATTTAGTTAAAAGAAGTTATGAAGTTATAAGTAGTGACTGTATTGTTTATAACATGTATTGGCCAACAGAAGCAACAATCATGTCAAGCATATTGACAATTAGAAAAAGTGATGAGGATACATACGAGAGTTTATCAAGTATTCCAATAGGTAGAGCCATAGCAAAAGGAGGATTCGTAATACTTAACCAATATATGCAAATACAGCCTGTTAATATTACAGGAGAATTATATATATCAGGAGAAGGACTGTCCATAGGTTATATAAATGACCCGGAAAAAACCGTTAATTCATTCATAAAAAACATATATAAATCAGAAGGAATAAAAGGAGAGTTTTTATATAAAACAGGTGATTTAGCTCGCTGGTTGCACGATGGAAGTGTAGAGTTTTTAGGAAGAATCGATCACCAGGTAAAAATCCGAGGATTTAGAATAGAATTAGGTGAGATAGAGAATGCAATATTAAAGCATGAAAACATAAAAGACAGTGTAATAATCGATATAGAAGAAAACGGAGAGAAATACCTGTGTGCGTACCTAGTCAAAGAAGAAGAATTCAACGAAGAAGAAATCCGGAGCTATTTATCGGTAAGTCTTCCCGATTATATGATCCCGAGTTATTTTGTAGAACTGGATAAAATTCCATTAAACAGTAATGGAAAAGTGAATCGTAAAGCGCTGCCATTACCCGAGATAAAAGCAGGTAACGATTATGTTGCACCCTCAAATGAAACAGAAGAAAAGCTTGCACAAATCTGGTCAGAAGTATTAAATATAGAAAAAGAAGAAATAAGCACAACAGCCAACTTTTTCAGCATTGGAGGTCATTCGCTAAAAGCATCCGTATTAACAGGAAGAATCCATAAAGAAATAGGCGTAGAATTTCCTTTACGAGATGTGTTTTTACATTCAAGCATTCAAGCTCAGGCCAGTCAAATAAACACAAGAGACAAAAAAGACTTTGTATCCATCCCGAAAGCAAAAGAACAGGAATATTATCCTTTGTCTTCAGCCCAGAAACGCTTGTATTTATTACAAGAGATGGAACCGGATTCAAAGGCTTATAATATGCCTTATACTATATCCTTAGAAGTAGAAGCGGAAAAAGAAAAAATAGAAGAAGCATTCCGACAACTCATATCCCGACATGAAAGCTTCCGTACAAGTTTTGAGATAGAAGGAGAAGAGCCGGTTCAGCATATCCACGAACAATTAGAATTTAAGCTTGAAGAATTAACAATAACAAAAGAAGAAGTACAGGAAAAAAGACAACAATTCATTCAAGCCTTTAATTTATCTCAAGCACCTCTTTTACGTGCAGCTAAAGTAAATATTCAGGGTGAAGGTAGCTTGTTAATGATTGACATGCATCATATCATAAGCGATGGAGTATCTCATGCAATTTTGGAACAAGACTTTCAGAGATTATATACAGGCGAAGAGTTAGCTCCATTAAGTTTACAATATAAAGATTATAGTGAGTGGCAAAACAGTGAAGAACAAAAAATAAAAGTTAAAGAACAAGAAGATTACTGGATAAGGAAATTTGAAGAAGAAATCCCGGAGTTAAATCTATCAATAGATAAGGTACGCCCAGCGATTCAAAGTCACGAAGGAGCCAGTGTAAGCTTTGCCTTAAGTAAAGAAGAAACGCAGCAAATTAAGTCACTGGCAAATGAAAACGATCTGACAGTTTATATGTCTGTATTATCATTATTAAACATACTATTATCGAAATTAAGCGGGCAAGAAGATATAGTTGTAGGAACCCCAATAGCAGGACGTAACCATAGGGATTTAGAAAACATTGTAGGAATGTTTGTCAATACTCTTGCTATTCGAAACGAAGTAAATGGCAGCAATACACTAAAGGAATTTGTTGAAAAACTAAAACAAAACACCCTTGAAGCTTATGAAAACCAGGATTATCAATTTGAAGATTTAGTAGAAAATATATCAATAGAAAGAGATATTAGCCGTAATCCGGTATTTGATGTAATGTTTAGTTTCCAGAATCAGACAGATTCAAGAGCTGATTTATCGGGATTGGAAAGTGAACTTTATGTTCATACCTCAGGAATCTCCAAGTTTGATTTAACTCTAACAGCCGTTGATTACGGAGAACAATTGATGCTAAGTTTTGAGTATTGTACAAAATTATTTAAAGCAGAAACCATAGATCGATATATTGGGTATTTTAAACGAATAGTAAATCAATTAACAATAAATTCAGAAAGAGAACTTTCAGCGATAGAGATAATAAGCAAAGAAGAAAAGCAACAACTATTATATGACTTTAATGATATAAAAATTGATTATCCAAAAGAAAAGACAATTTATGAATTATTTGAAGACCAAGTAGAAAAGCATCCAGATAATATAGCCTTGGCATATGATGATAAGAATTTAACATTTGACGAATTAAATAAATATTCGAACTATTATGCCTTAAACCTTCTGGATCAAGGAGCAAAAGAAGGAGAAATAATAGGAATCATACAAGAGCGATCCTTAAATATGATCATCGGGATATTAGCAATACTAAAAGCAGGTTGTGCATACTGTCCTATTAATCCTGAAACTCCGCAAAAAAGAATCGAATTCATATTAAAAGAATGTAATATAAAAATCCTGATTTCCGATTTAGAATTGGTTAACATGGATGCTGAACTTAGCAAGCTAAATTGTATTAATTTGGATAGCAACAAAATTCAATACCTACAATCCGGAATAGATCAAGTATTACAATCAAGAAGAAGTAAAGATATAACATCAGCATATATAATTTTCACATCGGGCTCAACAGGAAATCCAAAAGGAGTTTTAATAAATCATTCCAATATCTTCCCACTATTATATTGGGGCTTTAAGTATTTACGATTAGATAAACAGGATAAAGTAATACAGAATCTGGCCTTTTATTTTGATTGGTCTGTGTGGGAGATATTTATCTCTCTAACATCAGGATCAAGTCTGGAATTAGTTTCAAAAGAAACAATGTTAGATGATGAAAAATATACTCAACTAATAAACAAAAAAAGTATAACCGTAATACACATTACCCCAACGCAATTTCAGTCACTAACAACTAATAATAAAAAGCTAAGCACATTACGTCATTTATGTATCGGAGCAGAAAAACTGACATTAAATTTATTTAAAAGAAGTTATGAAGTTGTAAGTAGTGATTGTAATGTTTATAACATGTATGGGCCAACAGAAGCAACAATTATGTCAGCTGTATTGACAGTTAGAAAAAACGAGGAGAGTACATACGAGAGCTTATCAAGTATTCCAATAGGTGCGCCTATAGCAAAAGGAGGTTTAGTAATACTTAACCAATACAAGCAAATACAGCCTGTTAATATAGCCGGAGAATTATATATATCAGGAGAAGGACTGTCCATTGGTTATATAAATGATCCGGAAAAAACTAGTAATTCATTTATAAAAAACACATATAAATCAGACGGAATAAAAGGAGAGTATTTATATAAAACGGGAGATTTAGCTCGTTGGTTATCCGATGGTACTGTAGAGTTTTTAGGAAGAATCGACCACCAGGTAAAAATCCGTGGATTTAGAATAGAATTAGGCGAGATAGAGAATACATTACTTAAACATGAAAACATAAAAGAAAGCGTCGTAATCGACATAGAAGCAAACGGGGAAAAATATCTGTGTGCTTATCTGGTTATAAAGGAAGACTTCAACGAAGATGAAATTCGCAGATACTTATCTGAGAGCCTTCCCGATTACATGATACCATCCTATTTTGAGGTGCTTGATAAAATTCCATTAAACAGTAATGGCAAAGTAAATCGCAAAACACTACCATCACCAGAGGTAAAGGCAGGCGAAGATTATGTAGCCCCATCAAATGAAACAGAGGAAAAACTGGTAGAAATCTGGTCGGAAGTATTAAATATAAAAAAAGAAGAAATAAGTACAACAGCTAACTTTTTTGACATAGGGGGGCATTCTTTAAAAATTATTTCATTAAATAAAAAAATAAATAATTGTTTTAATACAAATATTGAAGTTACGGATATGTTTAGATTAACAACAATAGAATCTTTAGCGATAAAAATATGCAAAAATGATAATGGTGATATAATTACAGCTATTTCAGATGACAATATTGAAGAAACGGTTGATGTTATGGATGAATATTTAACTTTTATGGAAAGTGAAGAAAATGAGTAATAATAACACTGATTTAACAGGCTTTGAAGTTGCGATCATAGGTATTTCAATGATGGCTCCTGGAGCAAAGAATGTGAATGATTTTTGGATAAACTTAAAAAAAGGGAAAGAGTCAATAAAATTCTTTTCAGAAAATGAATTAATAGAACTTGGGCTGGAAAAAGAAATATTAGAGAATCCAAATTATATAAAAGCTCAAGGTGTTATAGAAGATAAGGATTATTTTGATTCTGGGTTTTTTAATTATTTACCGGACGAAGCAAAAATATTAGATCCACAAATAAGAAAATTGAGTGAATGTGTTTATGCAGCACTGGAAGATGCTGGATGCAATCCATATAGGTATGAAGGCAGAATCGGGATGTATGCAGCTGCATCTTCAAATCTTGCTTGGGAAGTAAAATCAAATTTTCTAAGTACGACCAATGTTAACAGTTTTGCTGCAACTCAATTGTCTGAAAAAGATTTTATATCAACTTTAATATCATATAAATTAAATTTAAAAGGTCCCTCGGAAACCATTGATACTGCTTGCTCAAGTTCTTTAGTTGCAATAAATCGGGCTTATAAAAGTATTTTATTGGGGGAATGTAATATTGCAGTAGCAGGGGGTGCATCTTTATCAAGTCAGAAAACTAAAGGATATTTATATAACGAAAATTCAATATATTCTCCTGATGGTCATTGTCGTACTTTTGATATAGAAGCTAAAGGGACTGTTGGTAGCGAGGGTGTTGGAGTTGTTGTATTAAAAAGATTGAAAAATGCTTTAAAAGATAAAGATCAAATCTATGCAGTAATAAAAGGTGGTGCAGTTAATAATGATGGAAATAGAAAGGTAGGTTTTACTGCTCCAAGTATTGATGGTCAAATGGAGGTTCTTAAATTAGCTCAAAGAACATCTAAAGTTGAACCCGAAAGTATTAGTTTTATTGAAGCTCATGGCACGGGTACAGTGCTGGGAGATCCAATTGAAATAAAAGCTTTAAAACAAGTATTTAAAAAAAACAAATATTGTGATATTGGATCAGTAAAATCAAATATTGGGCACACAGATAAAGCAGCAGGTATCATTAGCTTTATTAAAGTTGCGTTATGTTTACATAATAAACAGTTGGTACCTAGTTTGAATTTCAATACCCCAAACCCTAAATGTGGATTTGAGGATAGTTCTTTTCATGTTAATACAACTTTAAAAGAATGGAAAAATAACGAATACCCTCTAAGAGCGGGAGTAACTTCATTAGGTGTTGGTGGAACAAATGCTCACGTTATTCTAGAGGAGACGCCATTAATGGAAAAACAAAATCACAAAGAAAGAAAATATAAATTAATTGTTTTATCTGCAAAAACAACCTCATCTTTAGAAGCTTATACTGGTAAATTCATTGATCATTTACATACAAATAAAAATTTAAATCTATCGGATATAGCATTTACTTTACAGAAAGGACGTAATTCATTTAGCAATCGCTTAATGCTTGTAGGACAAAGTCAATCAGAGATTGCCGAAGGCTTAAGAACAATGTCGAAGGAGGTTAAAACAAATAAAGTTCAGAATTTAAATAGAAGAATTGTTTTTATGTTTCCCGGTCAAGGTTCTCAGTATCTTAATATGGGGCTTGAATTATATGAAACGGAAGTCTTTTTTAAGCAAGTAATGGATCAATGTATGAATATTGCTAAAAATTATATTGATTATGATATACATAATATAATTTTTAATCAGGGAAAAGATGAAATAAATAATACTGAATATACCCAACCTATACTGTTTATTTTTGAATATTCTCTAGCCAAATTGCTAATGCACTGGGGTATAGAACCTGATTGTATGATTGGTCACAGTATTGGAGAATATGTAGCTGCATGTATTAGCGGTGTATTAAAGTTAGAAGATGCTATAAAAATAGTTATTAGCCGTGGAAAGCTAATGCAAGAATTAGAGTCCGGATTGATGTTGTCAGTTGCGTTATCAAAACAAGAATTAGAGGGATTAATAAAAGGCTTTAATCTGTCATTGGCTGCTGTAAACAGTTCTAAAATGTGTGTCGTATCAGGTGAAAAAGAAATTATAAAAGATTTTGAGGAATTTTTAACTAAAAAAGGGCATGAATGTAAAATCTTACATACTTCGCATGCTTTTCATTCTTTTATGATGAATCCAATGTTGAGTAAGTTTAAAAATATTTTAAATGATGTAATATTTTCAAAGCCTGAGATACCATATTATTCAAATGTGAACGGAAATGAGGTTTCATTTGATGAGATTAATAATTCAGAATATTGGTGCGATCAGATTAGAAATCCAGTCCAGTTTTCTGATTCACTAAATTTACTATTAAAAGATAAAGATTCAATTTTTATTGAAGTTGGTCCTGGTAGAACTTTATGTTCATTTGTAAATCAGCATGAAAATAAAAAAAGTAGTCAAAAAGTTTTGAATTTGATTAAACACCCAAAAGAGGATATCTCAGATCAGTATTATCTATTTAATAAAATAGGTGAATTATGGTTGAATGGAAAGGAACCAAATTGGGAAAATATATATGAAGAAGAGGATAGAAGGAAAGTATCCTTGCCGACATATTCTTTTGAAAAAAATAAATATCTGGCAGAATTTGATTTAAAGAAAACTCTTTCTTTAGAAAATAAAGGTAAAACAGAAAGAAATGATATTAAAGATTGGTTTTATTCTCCGGGATGGAAAAAATCATATACAATACATGAAGATGAAAATAATTTTAAAGGAAAGATAAATCTTCTTTTTGCAGATAAATCAGGGATTTGCAGTAGTTTAGGAAAAGTGCTGAAAGGTAATTCAGAGATTACTATCTTTATTGATATAGCCGAAACATTCAAACAGATATCAGAATATCATTTTACTTTAAATCCAGAAAAAACAGAAGATTTTAATACGCTGTATAAAACTCTTGAGGCTAAGGGATTAATGCCGGATAGAATAATTCACATGTGGAGTCTTTATAATATTGAAAATCATAAACTTACTATTGATTCATTTAAAAAAGAACAAAGATTAGGATTCTATAGTTTATTATATATTGTTAATGCCTTTAACAGATCTAATAATAAATTAGAATTAGACGTAATAACAAATAACCTATATAAAGTTATTGATGATAGTGAAAAGATAATTCCAGAGAAATCTACTATTATTGGTGTTATTGATACTATACCTAACGAATTTAACAATATTACTACTAAATGTATTGATGTTTGCGTTGAAAATGAAATTGATAATGGTTCAATTGTATCTCAAATTTATCAAGAATTGCATATTTCGGATAAAAATAAGCATGTAGCATATAGAAGAGAGAATAGATGGATTCGTTATTTTGAACCAATAGAAATCAAAGAAAAAAAACAAGTTTCCAACATCATAAAAAATGACAGAGTAATTCTTATAACTGATGGCTTAGAGGGGATTGGATTTGAACTTGCAAAATATTTATCAGGAAAATATAATTCAAAATTAATTTTAACCGGAAGAAAACCATTAAACAAAGAATTAAATATTAAAATAAATAAAATACAAGGTGACATTATTTATTTGCAGGTAGATGTTTCTAATGCAAATGATATGAAAGAGAAGCTTGAAGATGCGGAGAAAAGAATTGGAACAATTAATGGGATTATTCATTGTGCAGGTATTATTCATACTAGAAATAAGAAGCAAATAGAAGAGGTTCTTTCTTCTAAAATATATGGTACAATAATTCTTAATGATATTGTAAAAGATAAAGAATTGGATTATTTCATATTAAGTTCATCACTGGCTTCAGCCATTAATCCATTTGAACATGTTGGATATACATCCGCAAATAATTTTCAAGAATCATTTGCACAGTATAGAATGAGAAATAAAAATTATACTTTAAGTATTGGATGGGATGCATGGAAGGACGTTGGTATGACATTCGATACACTCAGAAAAAAACATCCTAAGGGATTTGAAAATTATTTAAATCAGGCAATATCATCAAATGAAGGATGTGATGTTCTATCAAGAGCTTTGAAAAATAATTTTAGTAATTTAATAATTTCAGTTTCAGATATAGATATCTTAATCAATAATCAAGAAACATTTAAAAATAATGAAACAATTTTAGATCATGAGACTGAAGCTAATTTGATAATTGAGAGGCCTGAATTCGATATTGCCTATCTTGAGCCAACAACTGATATTGAAAAAGAATTAGCAAAAATATGGGGAAATTTCTTCGGATTAGATAAAATAGGTATTAAAGATGATTTTTTTGAATTAGGAGGGGATTCATTGAAAGCTACAACTTTGTTAAGTTTAGTTCATGAAAAATTGGATGTTATTATACCAATGACGGAAATTTTTAAATGTCCAACAATTAAAGAGATGTCTTTATTTATTGAAATGGTAGACCTTGATAAAAACAATCAAGAGAATGCAGAAGTTATAAATGAAGAGAGAGAAAGATTCGAGATATGAACATAAAAGAATTTATAATAAAATTAAGGAAATCAGAAATTATTTTAAGTATTTCTGATTCAAAATTAATTGTTGATGCACCAAAAGGTAGTGTGACTGAGGATATGCTATTGATAATTAAAAAAAATAAAGAAGAGATTATTAATTATTTTAATAATATTAAAAGTCAAGAAAAGTTTCAACTTATAAATAAATCAGTAGAAAAAGCTTATTATCCGTTGTCATCAAGCCAGCAGCGTTTATATTTATTACAAGAGTTAGATTTGGAGTCTACGGCTTATAATATGCCTTATTTTATATCATTAGATGCAGAAGAGAAAAGATCAAAAATAGAAGAAATATTACATCAACTTATATATCGACATGATAGTTTCAGAACGAGTTTTGAAATAATTGAAGGAGAACCTGTACAACGAATACATAAAGACGTAGATTTTAAGATAGAAGAATTTACAATAGAAAAAGTGGATGAGCATGATATTAGAAGTAAATTCATTCAGCCATTTGATTTATCTAAGGCACCTATTTTACGAGTAGCCTTTGTACATATTGAGGACAAAGGTAGTTTGTTAATGATTGATATGCATCATATTATAAGTGATGGTACTTCTCATGGTATTTTAGAGAGGGAATTCCTTTCACTTCATTCAGGAAAACAATTAAAACCATTACGCTTACAATATAAAGATTATTCGGAATGGCAAAATAGCGAAGAGCAACAAAGAAGAATTAAAGAACAGGAAACATACTGGTTAGATAAATTTACAGGTGAAATCCCTGTACTGGAACTATCTACTGATAATTCTCGTCCTGCGATGCAAAGTTTCGAGGGAGCTAGTGTGGATTTTATACTGACACCGGAAGAAACAAAAATTATCCGTGATATTTGCAAGAAACAAGGTCTGACATTGTATATGTCATTGTTATCTGTTTTCACTATCCTGTTATCCAAATTAAGTGGTCAGGAAGATATAGTTATAGGAACTCCGATAGCTTCTCGTCGCCATGTAGATTTAAAAAACATTGTAGGAATGTTTGTTAATACTCTGGCAATACGTAATAATGTCTCAGGGGATAAGCGATTAAATGAATATTTGCAGGAATTTAAAGAAACTACCTTAAAAGCTTATGAAAATCAGGAATATCAGTTTGAAGATTTAGTAGATAAAATAGCTGAAAAAAGAGATATTAGCCGTAATCCGATATTCGATGTGATGTTTAATTTACTGGAAGGCGAATACCAGGAAATTAAAGACACATCAAAAGAAGAATTTATACATACAGTAGGAGTTTCAAAATTTGATTTAAGTTTAACAGCCATAGGTTTAGGTTCGATGATTCAATTAAGTTTTGAATATAGCACCAAACTCTTCGAACCAGAAACGATTGAGCGATTTATCAGCTATTTTAAACAAATCATAAATCAGTTACCTGATAAATTAGATGAAAAGCTATCAGCGCTTGAAATTATAACAGAAGCAGAAAAGCAACAGTTGCTATATGATTTTAATGATACAGAAATAGATTATCCAAAAGATAAATGTATCCATCAACTATTTGAAGAGCAGGTGGTACGTACTCCTGAAGGTATAGCTTTGGTATTTAATAATACAGAGCTGACTTACCGAGAGTTAAATCAAAAATCCAATCAATTAAGTCACTACTTAATATCTAAAGGACTTAAGCCAGGCAATATAATGAGTATAATGCTGGATCGTTCGATAGAAATGATTGTAGGGATTTTATCAGTACTAAAAGCAGGAGGAGCTTATTGTCCTATTGATATCAATAATCCGGTAGAACGTAAAAAGTATATATTAGAAGATAGTAAATCCAGATTATTATTAACAAAGAACAGGTTATTAGGAGATTTAGATTATGAAGGAGAGATCATTTTAGCAGATGAATTTATTATATTGCCAAATAGTGAAGATAGTACAGGAGTAATAAGTTCATCAAAGGATTTATCGTATTTAATTTATACTTCGGGAACAACAGGAAAGCCCAAAGGAGTTATGATCCAACACGATGGGGTAGTAAATACGATCAGTTGGTATGCAAACAGGTATAGACTTAGTCCGGGAGAAAGATTATTACAACTAAGTAATTACTCATTTGATGCCAGTGTAAACCAAATTTTTGGAACCTTAACAGGAGGAGCTTCACTTTATGTGATAGAAGAGAGTGAACTGTTAAATTTTAATTCATTGTATTCATACTTGAGAACTCATAATATAACAGTAATAAATTCAGTACCGGCGATATTAGAAGAATTGATTTCGAACAGGCAACGATTACCGTTCTTACAGCGAATCATATCAGGAGGCGAAAAATTAAGCAATCAGTTAAAAGATAAAATAATAAACCTGGGATATGAATTGAATAATCATTATGGTCCAACAGAAGGTACTATCGAAGTTTTAGCCGAGAAGTGTTCAGAAAAGGATGTTACCCTAGGAAAGCCCAAACAAAATACACAATCTTATATCTTATCCGGATCACATGATCAGTTACAGCCTATTGGAGTAAAAGGAGAACTTTGTATCT
>WTBR01000104.1 GCA_013138975.1 Bacteroidales bacterium | reverse complement strand
ATCTTATTGGTTATCACAAGATAATGAGAAATAAGAATTTTGTCAAATTTATAATAGCCTAATTTACTGAATGTTAATAAAATTCACAGTATTGTTAATAAAGAAGGTTTTTAGACAGTCTGACGGGGTGCATATTGCGGAATGGTTAGCTACAAAAGATATTGTATCACCTTCAGAAACTACTATAAGTGAGGTTTTACAAATGGCTGAAAGATCAGGAAATTTTGAAGTTATTTCAGGAAACATGTCTGTTTTTGATGCAGCTGAAATATATAAGAATTCATATATGAAAACGCCAATAAACTGGTATTACGATGCATTGATTATTACTCCATCAGGTAAGGCTGATGATCAAATGATTGGAATTATTGTATTAAAAGATATTGCCGAATATATAAGCGCTTAAGTGATAATTCCCCAAAAACAATAAAGATATAAGCCGGATGAAACTAGAGAATCTAAAATGATAAGTCGTTTTTGTATTAACATTTTATAATATAGAAATAGCGAAGAAATAAACCGTAAGAATAATTGGATTAAAAAGAATAGAAAAATTTTAATACCAAATTTATTGTATGATTTTGCACTCTCAAATTTAAATCTAACTATTTCGGAAAAACTTCTTGATAAACCAGTGCTTTTGCAGGGTTCACCTGTTATTGTTTTACATGCAGATTTTATAGGGTGGTTTTCTTTTTCGGCTGAAAAAATGCCGGAATAAATAAAAATCATAATAATTATTCCGGCAAAACATAAATTTATAATATGGTATGGTTCCTTCTGTATAGAACCAAAAATATTATTCATCATCGTCAATATCATCCAATTCGTCAGCAGCTTTTTCAACCTCTTCTGCTATTTCTCTAATAGCGTCACTTGCGGCATCACTAACATCTTTTAATGTTTCATCGGTAATTTCTTCAATTTCCCCTTCAAGTTTCTCCATCGCTCTTTCCAGCTCTTCCATGTTACCTTCATCTAATTCTTCGTCAATGGCTTTTTGAATCTCTTTTCCGAATTTTTCAATGTGTGGTGCAGTGTTTTTGTAAACGCGAAAAGCATTTCCACAGCCTAAAATAGAAATAATTAAAGCGGCAATAATTATCCCTTTTGAGGTATTCAATTTGGTGGCTTGTAAATAACCAATTGCACTTAAGGTTACAGCAAGTATCCCTGGCACAAGTGCAAGTATCCCTATACACGGAATAAATGAAATAATAAGGGCAAGAATTCCCAATACAAATCCAGCTATTCCTAATCCCTGACTTGTATTTCTAGCTTTGTATTCTTCCATGATTTTTGAGTTTGTAAGTTTGTTTTTGTATATAAATGACGGCTTTTTACAACTACTGTTGCATATTAATTCCCTATAATAATATTTGTTATATCTTTTTCAAGACTTTCTGTCGGAGATTCAATAATCCTACCAATTTCTTTATTATCAATATAAAAAATAATTGTAGGAACTAATTCAATATTTAGTTGATCTACTTTGGTTCCTTCAGCTTCTTTATTTTTATCAACACCAATTATAGTAAGGTTTTCAAAATTGTAATCAAGATGATCCAATATTTTAATGATTCGTGGTATTTCACGCTGACTATCTTCACACCAAGTTCCCATTACTGCTTTAATATGCAACGAAGAAAATGAATCTGAGTTTAATAACTCTAATGTTTCTTTGTCAATAGTATAATGTTTGTATTCATCCTGAAACCAATAATTAAAATCATCACCTGTAAATCCTTCTTTATTGCAATAAGCCATTAATATATTTTCTTCGGCAATTTCATCATATTCAATTTTATTTATTTCTTGAGCATTTAACATATAGCTAGCGATTATTAAACAAATAAGAATAATATATTTCTTCATGTTTATGATAATTTAATATAATTTCTAAAAATATAACATTTTTTAGCAAAATGCTAAATAAAGAAAGCTTTAAATTTGATATGGATAAGTGTCAGTGAATTAGTTTTGTAACAAAGTAATATGCGCTTAACTAATAGTTTTAGTTGAAAAACTAAATAGTTTAGTTTATATTTACAGAATGAAAGAATTAACCAAAGCAGAAGAACAGGTAATGGATTATCTTTGGAAACTCGAAAAAGCGTTTGTAAAAGATATCTTAGATCAGTTCCCGGAACCACGGCCGGCCTATAATACTGTTTCAACAATAGTGAGAATTTTAGAAAAGAAAGAAATGGTAGCTTACAATGCATTTGGTAAAACACATCAATATTATCCATTAGTTTCACCTTCAGGATATAGAAAAGGAAGATTCAAGCATATTTTGGGCAAACATTTTAATAATTCGTATAAAAAGTTTGCATCATTTTTTGCTCACGAGGAGGATGTTTCGATATCGGATTTGGAAGAGATGAAGAAAATAGTTGAAGAAGAAATTAAAAAACGTAAAGAAAATCAATAATGAATTTTGACATTTTAAATATAATAGAATCGGCTATAACACTAGCTATATTTTATATGTTTTATAAGATTTTTCTTAAAAAAGAAACCTTCTTTAAAATGAATAGATTGTATTTACTAAGTTCTCTTTTATTTGCGGTTACAATCCCATTTTTGAATATTAATTTGGGAATGTTTCCATATCATTTTTCTTCAGGAAACAATATTCTTCAAGAAATCTCTGGAATTAAAAGAGGTTATAATGAGATAAATGAGCTTATAATTTATGCGTATTCCGGGAAGTTAACTTGGACAATCATATTTAAATGCCTAAGTACAATTTATATATTGGGTATAGTAATTTCAACTGTATTTTTTGTTTTTGGATTAGGACGAATTGTTGTTATAATTTATCGGAATAAGTCAAAGAGATATGGTAAATATAGAATTGTACAAACACCAAATGCTGTAGTTCCTTTCTCACTTTTTAAGTGGATTATTATAAATCCTGAAAAGTATTCATCAAACGATATGGAGCAAGTAATTGCTCATGAACGAATGCATGCTTTTCAGTTACATTCTTTAGATTTGATTTTAATTGAAGTACTTGTTATTCTGTTTTGGTTTAATCCTTTCATTTATTGGTATCGAAAATCAATCAGAGAAGTTCATGAATATCTTGCAGATCAGGCTGTAGTGGAAAACGGTCATGATCAATTAGATTATCAAAAATTACTCTTAAACCAAGTTGTTGGCTATCGATTTGTTGGTTTAACCAGTAGCTTTAGTTATTCATTATCTAAAAAACGTTTAAAAATGTTAAGTATGATAAAATCAAAAAATACATCGAAAATTAAAATTGCATTGGCAATTCCTTTTGTAATTGGAGCTTTATTCTTTTTTGTAAATTCTGTAGATTTTGCAAAAGCAAATGGAACAGTAACAAATGAAATTAGTATAAGTTCTCAGGATACTATAAAAACTATGGTAAATGAAAATGATGAGCAAGTTTTCTTTAATGTAGATGTATTGCCTAAATTTAATGGAGGAACTCCAGATTCTTTTAGGTCGTTTATACAAGAAAATCTAAGATATCCTATCGAAGCTCAAAAGAATAAAGTGAGCGGAAGGGTATTTATACAATTTGATATAAACTCAAAAGGGAAAGTTGTTAATGCAAATGTTGTTAGGGGTGCAGATCCTGATTTAGATAAAGAAGCATTGAGAGTAATTAACTCCTCTCCAAAGTGGGAGCCGGGATTTAAAGAAGGGAAACCTGTAACAATAAGATATACATTTCCTATAGCATTTTTTTTAAAATAAATAAAAATTTATAAGTTGGATATTACTCCGCTTTTTTAATAATGTAATATGAAGATATTTATAACATTTATTGGATTAATTATTTCTATACATAGTTATTCCCAAAACTTAATTCAAGATCTTGAATTGAAAGTTTTAAAGGCACAGTATGATTCTGCAATAGTTGTAGCTGATCAAATACTTGAAGTGGATTCATTAAATTGGCAGGCGTATTATTATTTAGGGAAATCATATCAGGCAAAATATAAATATTTTGATGCGCTAGATGCTCTTGAGCTAGCTAATGTGTTGGATTCCGGAAATATGATAATTGAAAATACTTTGGCAGCAACTTACGATGCTATTGGCAAAGATGAGGATGCTATAAATATTTATTATAATCAATATCTTAGGGACTCAACTAAAATAGAACCTATTGTTAATTTATCCAATATTTTTAGAAAAATGCATGAGTATGGATCAGCAGTTTTCTATTATAGAAAGGCATCTGAAATAGATCCTCAAAATTTTTATTATTACAAACAACAAGGATATTGTATAAGTAAAATGAATATGCCTGCAATTCCTGCAATATATGCTTATGAGACAGCAATTAGGCTTAATCCGTATGATTTAGGAATGTATCAGCAATTAGCGAATTTGTATAATTCGACAAGGAATTTTGCCAAAGCAATTAATGTAAGCAATAAGGGGCTGGAAAATTTCAAGGATGATAAGCAATTACTAAAGATAAAAGCTTATGCATATTATTTAAATAAAGATTTTGATTCTTCAATTCTTGTTTTTAATAAATTATTGGAATTGGGAGATAGTTCTTCTTTTAATTTCAAATATAAAGGCTTTGTATATTTTGAAAAAAAGCAATTTGTAAATTCTATTAATGAATTAGAAACAGCATTTGAATTAGATAAGAACGATGCCGAAGTGTGTTTTTATTTAGGGAGCGCTTTTGGGCGTTCAGGAAACGGTAAGGATGGAATATATTATCTAAAAGAATCAAAAAGCTTACTTTCCCCATTACCCAAAGAATTATATAATATTTATTCTGAGATGGCAAACGTATATCTTAATCAGGGTGAATATGATTTGTCTCTTAAGTATTTGAAATTAGCGTATAAAAATAAAGCAATTCCAATTCTTTCATTTAAAATGGGACAGTTATACGATTACTATTTAGATGATAAGAAAATGGCTATAGATTGTTATGAAGCTTATATAAGCTTAGCAAATGTTCCTGATTCTGCGGAATTGGAGCAAGGAGATTCAGATAAATCTTTTTTTGTTGATTCTAAAATACTGGGAAATTCAAAAGAACGAATAAGATTATTAGAAGAAGAGTTATTCTTTGAGGGTGCTAAAAAAGAATAGGCTTTGTCCCTTTAGCTAAAGGGATCAAGCCTATTCTGATATATTTATTCTTCTTTTTTTGGTTTAGCCTTAGTTTCTTCTTTTTTAGTTGTTGTTTTCGCCTCTGTCTTTGGTTTAGGAGTTGCTTTCTCTTTTACTTCTGTTTTTGGTTTAGCAGCGGCTTTTGGCTTCGCTTCAACTTTAGGTTTTGTTTCTGCCTTTGGTTTTGGAGTAATCTTAGTTTTTACCTCTACTTCTTTGGGTTTAATAGCCGAAATGTTTTTCTTTTTCTTTCTTTTTTTCCCATAACTACCAATCGTTATTTTTCCTTTTTTAGTTTTTTTATCGCCTTTACCCATAATTGTATAATTTAGATTTGTAATTGCTTTATCTCCAAATATAAACATATTTGGATAAACTATGAAGCCATCAAGCAATTTTAATTTGTAGAAAAATATCAATAAAAAAGCCGGTTCATCATGAACCGGCTTTTTAAATATATTAAATTTGTTTTATGCAAA
The DNA here is from genome assembly GCA_013138975.1 of Bacteroidales bacterium. Taxonomy (GTDB): domain Bacteria; phylum Bacteroidota; class Bacteroidia; order Bacteroidales; family UBA12077; genus UBA12077. The sequence goes on along the minus strand of WTBR01000104.1, from coordinate 97,999 downwards.
GAAACCTACAGCAACGGTTAATCCAGCCATAACAACTGAAACCATAGTCATAAGTTTAATAAGTATATTCAATGATGGTCCTGAAGTATCTTTAAAAGGATCACCAACAGTATCACCAACAACACTTGCTTTGTGAGTTTCGCTACCTTTTCCACCAAGATTCCCTTTTTCAACGTATTTTTTAGCATTATCCCAAGCACCACCAGAGTTATTTAACATACTTGCTAAAGTAAATCCTGTTACAAGTCCACCCATTAATAAACCAATAACACCAGCTACGCCTAATATAACTCCAACAATAATTGGAACAGCAATAGCTAATAATGAGGGAACTAACATTTCTCTTTGTGCTCCACGAGTTGAAATCTCAACGCAACGAGCATAATCAGGTTTTCCTGTACCTTCCATAATTCCAGGAATAGACTTAAATTGACGACGAACTTCATCAACCATTGCACCAGCAGCACGACCAACAGCTTTCATAGTCATTGCACTAAATACAAATGCCATCATAGCACCTAAGAATAAACCACCTATTAACATTGGGTTGAATATTGTAAGATCATAAGCATAAACGAAATCATGAATAGTTGCGCTTGCTAATTCAACAGCTTTTTGCCCTTGCTCAACAACAGGTGCATGATCAGTATAAAATAAAGTATCACCAACTTGTCTAAAACCTTCTGCACTAGAATCTGCAAGTTTTCCTAACCACAATCTTACTTCTTCGATGTATGCAGCTAATAATGCCATAGCAGTTAAAGCAGCAGAACCAATTGCAAAACCTTTACCCGTTGCAGCAGTTGTATTTCCTAACATATCTAAAGCATCAGTACGCTCTCTTACTTCTTTTGGAAGTTTAGCCATTTCTGCATTACCACCAGCGTTATCAGCTATTGGACCAAAAGCATCAGTTGCTAATGTAATTCCTAATGTTGATAACATACCAACAGCAGCAAATCCAATACCATAAACACCCATTGAGAAGTTCTCAAATCCACCTGCGAATCCATAAGCACCAATAATTGCTAATACAATTGTTAATACAGGAATCCATGTAGAGTACATGCCAATAGCAATACCATCAATAATGGTTGTAGCAGGACCTTGTTGAGCCTGATTAGCTATACCTTTTGTTGGTCCATATTCATCGGAAGTATAATATTCTGTTCCTTGTCCAATAATAACACCTGCAGCTAAACCTACAGTTACAGCACCAAATATTCCCCAATCAATGAATCCTATATATGCCATTATCGCTACAGCAATTAGAATTAAAACAGAACTACCACCTGTTCCAAATAACAAGGCATTTAACAATGTTTTTTGAGTTGCAGATTCTTTTGTGCGAACCATAAATATTCCTATAATAGAAAGGATTATACCTAAGGCAGCAACAAACATCGGAGCAACAATTGCTTTTACAGGATCAATTCCTGAAATAAGAGGAAGAGCAGCACCTAATGCAGCGGTAGCAAGTATTGAACCAGCATAAGACTCGTATAAGTCAGCACCCATACCGGCAACATCACCTACATTATCACCAACGTTATCAGCAATAGTTGCAGGGTTACGAGGATCATCCTCAGGAATTCCAGCTTCAACTTTACCTACTAAATCAGCTCCAACATCAGCGGCTTTAGTAAAGATACCACCACCAACACGAGCAAATAATGCTTGAGTAGATGCACCCATACCGAATGTTAACATAGTTGCAGTAATCTCAATTAGTTTTACCTTTTGTCCTGCTTCTGTGATAATTCCATCAACAACATAGGATGGATCACTATGTACAAATGTTAAACCAAGTGCATGCATTCCTTCTTGCATATGTTCTGCAGTATAAACTACTTTATTAAGAATAACCCACCAAAGGCTAATGTCTAATAAACCAAAACCTACAACTACCAGACCCATTACAGCTCCACTACGAAAAGCAATTTTCAATCCTTTATTTAATGATTGAGATGCTCCATGTGCAGTTCTTGCTGATGCATAAGTTGCTGTACGCATTCCTAAGTAACCACATAAACCAGAGAAGAAACCTCCAGTTAAGAAAGCAACTGGCACAAAAGGATTTTGTACTCCAAAATAAGCTAGCATTAATAGAATAAAGAATAATACAATAAATACTATTCCTACTACTTTATACTGTCTACTTAAATAAGCCATAGCACCATCACGTACGTGTTGTGCAATTTCTTTCATTTTGTCTGTTCCTTCAGAGTTCTTCATCATATTCTTGAAAAAGAACCAAGCAAAGATCAATGCTAAGACCGATGCGAAAGGGATAAACCAAAAAATACTTCCCATTTTTAATTTAGTTTTAATTAGTAATTATCGTTTAATACTATTTTTGAGTATCTACTCGTTTTAGTTATTTAAAATAGAGCATGTTAATCATGCTGCCGTTAAAAATATTTTCAAAAATATGGTATAAAATTCTGTTGTACAACATAATTATTGAATAAATGTTCTCTTTAATAACTTTTATTAAATAGTTATTAAAATGTTTAGTAATTTTGTTAACTGGTGGAAAAGTTTTTTATTCGTAAGTAACTAATTTTTCTATCGTAATTATTGCTATATATTTTGGTTCAAATTATTACCAATATAGATTTCTTTGATAAATTTTTCGTGATTTTCATAAAAATGATTAGTTTTAGGTGATCTATTATAAACAATACATTATGAAAATACGGATTCTTTTATTGGCTGCTATTCTGTGGTTTATATGTTTTACAGTAACTGCTTCAAACGAAAATTATAATATAGAGAATGGAATACTTAATCTGGAACAGGTTGATATTCAAAAAGCTCAATCCATAATATTGCAAGGGAATTGCGAATTTTATTGGAATCAGTTGCTAGAACCTAAAGATTTTAAGGCTGATGAGGGTAAATTGAACCCGATCTTTGTTAAAATTCCAAAACCTTGGACAAAATATAAAATAGATAGTGTTAATATACCAAATGAAGGTTATGCTACATACAGATTAATAATTAAAAAACAAGCAGACACAACTGAAACAATTTACGGATTAAAAATAACGACCGTTTTTTGTAATTATAAATTATGGATTAACGGGAAACTAATGACTGAAGTTGGTAAAGTTGGAGTAGATAAATACACATCTGAGCCTAATTTTAAATATCAGGATATACCGTTTATATTAGATCCTGAGAAAGAAAATACAGAAGAAATAGAAGTAATTTTCCAAGTATCTAATTTTAGTCATCAACGTGCAGGTATGCAACGGCCAATCTTTTTTGGTATACATGAAAATTTAAGAAGCGAAACTAGGTCAAAGGATATTCTTAATCTGATAATTTTAGGTATAATTATCGTTATAGGAATTAATCATTTGAATATGTATTTATTCCGAAGAAAAGACACTTCGAATTTTTATTTTGGTGTTGTATGTATTGTAATGGCATTGCGTAATGTAACTACTAGTGATAGAATCATAACTTATATGTTTCCGAATATAAATTGGGAATTTTTAATGAAACTTGATAATTTTTCAGGTTTTGGCACTGTACCTCTATTTGCATTGTTTTTTTATAGTTTATTTAAAGTTGATTTTCCTAAAATAATGAAGAACGTTATCATTGTTTCTGGTATTCTTGTTACATTATTGGTGTTTTTTACTCCCGCAGTATTTTACGGTAGATTTCGATTGATTTTCGAGATATATATTGGTTTTTTTGGTCTTTACCTTACATTTGGTGTACTATTAGTGTCAGCTATTCGACGAAGACAAACTGCCTTTTTTACTTTTATAGGAATGTTTATTCTGTATGCGACAGCAATTAACGATATACTAAGTAGTATGGGCCTTATTCAAAGTGCATATGTGGCTCCATATGGATTAGTAGCATTTATGTTAATTCAATCCATAACCATTACAATTAAATCTGCAAAGGCTTTAAACCAGAATGAGAAATTAAGTGATGCCTTAACTTTGGAAAAAGAAAATCTTGAAGGAAATATAAATGAACGAACAAAAGAATTGCAGGAACAACATAATCAGCTATTAAAGCATCAGGAAAAGGAAAAAGAGCAAGGTTGGATAAATATTGGAATGAATAAAATTAATGATATTCTAGCTGATAATAAGAATGATTTTAAAGCTCTAAGTTCAAATGTATTGACACAGCTCATTAGTTATGTGAATGCTACTTTTGGTGTTTTATATATGTTAAGCGATGAAGATGATATCGAACCTATCCTTGAGCTAATAGCAGATTATGGTTGTAGTAATGATATAAGAAAAGATAAAGCAAAAATTCATGTTTCTACCGGCATTGTTGGTGTATCATTTACCGAAAACAGGCTAATGGTAATTAATAATGTTCCCGAGAATTATATAAAAATTGAATCAGGTCTTGGAGAATCGCAACCGGAATCGCTTCTTGTAGTACCTTTAAGTATTGATGAGAAGGTATTCGGGATTATTGAGTTAGCCAGCTTCAAAAAATTTACTGAAATTGAAGTAGAATTTATAAAAAGGATTGCTGATAATATTGCCAATAATCTGAATATTATTAGAATGAATGAGAATAGTTCTGGATTGATTAAAAAGTTCGAAGAGCAAACGCAATTAATGCAGGAAAAGGAAGAGGAGATGCGTCAAAATCTTGAAGAGATGGAAACAATCCGTGAACAATATGAAGACCTCTTACAAAAAAACGAACAGTAATTGCTGCTCGTTTTTTTATGTTGATATGTATTTATTGTTGCTAATTTACAGGGATACTATAGATTAATCTTATGTGAATAAAAGGGCTGCCATCAAATTCATTGTTAACTCTTGTTCTATCGTCACCAATATTTACCAAAGGTAATCCCAAGTCTATCTTATCATTCTCGGCAAAAAGTCCGTAATCTCTCGATAAGGAATATCCAGCTCGTGCTTCCATGAAAACATTATCAAACAAATTAACATTTGTAAAAGCAGAAACATCAATACTTCGGCGATCAACATAGTAGTTTTCAAAATCAGGCTCGTTAATTCTATAAGAAGTGGTTAAACCAATAAAGTGTAAACCATATGATAATTTCTCTGAAGGCTGCATGTATATTTTTCCATAAACCGGAAGTAATCCTTTAATCTTAATTTTCGATGTTACATTCCAATCTAAATAGTAAACAGGAACTATATAAGCACCAAAAAACTCTTGATTGTAGAGAACACCCACACGCCAGGTATAATTTTCACTTTTCACTTTTTCGTACATTAAAATTCCACCAAGTTGTAAGGATTTTGAAAACGAGGCATTAAAATCACCCATGAAACGAGGCGCAAATAATATTTGCAAACTTTGCTTTTCATTAAACTTATGAATATACCCCGTACGCAAAATAAAACCATGTAGATTGAATTTATCATAAATTGAAACAGGTCCTCCGTCGGGGATTGTATATTCATTAAACATTGAAAAATTCTGATAATCTATGCTTGTATACCATATTGAAGAATCTTTAAACACAATAGGAATCTTTAAGTTAGCCATTATAGCCGACTCATAATTTTTGTCTACATTAACAGGTGTTGTGTTCATAAAATTGTAATTACCTGCAACATAAAAAACATCAAAGCGGTTTTGAGCAAAAATGGTAACTGTTGCAAATAAGATTAAAATTGTGGTAATAAGGGTTTTCATAGTAGTTTGTTTAAATTTAGGTTCCAAAAAGTAAGACTTAAAGATAAATGATTTTTTCAATTTCCCAAATCGAACAATTCTAATTAGATATTTAATTTTATTTTAAAAGCACACGATTGTGACGTGTGCTTTTAAAATTAGTATTAATAAAATTATTTGATTCTCTATTTTAGAGCATTTTCAATTTCAGGGTTAGCAAACAAATTTGTCATAACCTCTGGATATTTAGTGTTTATAACTTTTGCTTGTATTTTCTTCGATGAGGCACTACCACTTGGAGAAAGTCCTGGTTCTACTTTATCTAATGTGTTTGTTGCAATTAACTCACCTGCTTTATTATAAACTTCTGCAGTAAGATCATAACTTAGCTCAGTAGCTAATTTCATTGCATTCATTGCTTTTGTGTCTGTACGCCATTTGGTCATAGTAATTAAAATAAAAATGTCAGCTTCCTGAGTTTTTAGTTCGTTTAATATATCTGTTTTTGATTTGGAATAATCTGTTTTCATAACAGACGTTGTACAAGCGTTGTTTTTAAGAGCATTGGCTACTGTGGTTGACATAGCTTCTGAAAAATTCATATCAGAGCTATTTCGAATTGGATAAGCTATCATTACAGATGAACGAATGTAACCAACAAATTTGGCATTTTGTTTGCCCAGTAGAACTACCTCACGTTGATCTAATGTAGCAACACAAACATTTAATGATGAGCCTGATTTGATTGTGGGAACTAACTCAACATATGTTAATTCTCTTTTTGAAAAACCATTAAAAGATGAAAAAAGAAAGATTACCATTAGTGAAGAATAGATAAAATACTTAATTGTTTTTTTACTTCTCATAGCTATAAAAATTTGTTTAATAATTTATTAAAATGTTTAATTAAATATAGAATCAAATTTAATAAAATTATAATTTTTAACAATATTTTGTAATAATTTGAAATTTTCCGTCAAATAAAAATAAGTGAAAACATCAAAATTTTATGAGAAAAGAATCAATAATAATACGAACGACGTATTTTTCTCACCATTGAAAAATAGATTTTTTTGTTTGTTTTGATTTTGTTTATATCTTAACATTTTTTAAGCATTAAAGAGGTATCCGAAAATTCTTTAATAGAACAAGGAAAATTATTTGATGAGAAATCAATATAAATTGAAATTGGTTTACAAATAATTTCCAATTTAATCGGTAACACATTGAAAATAATTAATTTTGTTATGGTGTGACTTTGTTGCACTTGGTGTATTCATTAGTCAATAATAACATAAAAAAAATAGAAGCACCCAGTTTCTATTTAACCAATAATCCGAACAATTTAATTTACAAGACTGTGATTTTTAAGTTTTTTGGGTTTTGAGCATTCTAATAATTAATCCATTTAAGCAAAATATTGCAGTAACTAATAGTATTAAAAAGTTTTAACTTTTCTTAGATTAAGCCGACTTTATAATATCAATTTCACTAACAATTAATGTAAGTGCAAGTGTTGATATTAAGAAAAGACAATTCCGATAGCTTTTAGTTTTACAGTATTTAAAATCAAATAAATAACAATAGTAAATTTTAAAGAATAGAATTATGATGAAAAAAATATGTTTTGTAGTTGTTATGTTATTTCAAATAAGCTTTTTTAATCAGCAAGCAATAAGTTGTTCTACTTTTTGCTTAAAAGATAGCAGTAATATAATATACGGAAGAAGCTTTGATTGGGATATCGGATATGGATATATGATGACCAATCTCCGAAATGTTGCTAAAACTCGATTTCTGCCATATGACGAAATAGCTGCTACATGGACATCGCAATATGGTAGTGTTACATTTAATCAATATGGCAGAGAATATCCGATTGGAGGAATTAACGAAACAGGATTGGTAGTTGAAGTAATGACCTTAGGTAATACTCAATATGTGAATCAAGATGAAAGAGCAGCAATTGATGAGTTAGGCTGGGTTCAATATCAATTAGATAATTCGGCTACGATACAAGATGTAATCGACAGTGACAAAAAAATTAGAATTTCGAATAAAACATTTGTTAAACTACATTTCCTGATTACTGATAAAAATGGGGAGACATTGGCAGTTGAGTTTTTAAATGGTAAAGTTACATATCATTATAAGGAAAGCTTACCACAGGCTTGTTTAACAAATACTGATTACGCAAACTCTCTAAGCTATTTAAAAACACGCAAAGGTTTTGGAGGTGAAGAGCCAATAGATTATAAAAATCACGCTTCTGCTCATTCACTTGAAAGGTTTGCGATTGTATCCGATATGTTAAGTGATTACAAAACGGATAGTGAGATGTCTATCGTTGATTATTCATTTACTGTTTTGGATCATGTGAAAGATTATAAAAGATCTCAATTTCAGATAGTTTATGATATTCCGAATAAAAGAATTCATTTTCGTTCTTTACAATCAACAAATATAAAAATAGTTGACTTTGATGATTTTAATTTCGATTGTACAGCTACACCTATGATGATTGATGTAAATACCACGCAACAAGGTAATATTGGTGACCACTTTACACCTTATGATTTTGAATTAAATAAAGAGCTAGTAATAAAATCATACCGTGAAACAGGGATTAATTTACCGGAAAACATTTTAACAAAAATAGTTGAATGGCCTGAAAATAATAAGTGTGTGCAGCTTAAATAGATTTTTTTAGGACGATACGTATAAATATGTACTCAATGGACGCAGGCATTTTGGCTGCGTCTTTTTAGTTAAAAAGAGATTAGTTTTTCTTTTTGATTTAAAACGCTGAGAATATATCGGCCTTAGCTGGGATAATTTTTTCAATCAAAAATAAATAAGAGAAAACATTAAAATATTATGCGAAAAGAATCCGTAATAATACGGAGGGCATGTTTTGCTTTGTATTAAGAAAAGGAATATTTTGTTCATTCTTATTTTGTTTATAATTTAGTATTAAATTTAAATATAGAGGCAGAATCCAAAAAGCCTTAATTATAATAGGAAAATATTGAAACAAAAATTAAAACATATAATTAGAAAATTAGCTGACCGGGAATTCTATATTATTACTAATATTTTTTTCCATTGCACACAAGCACATTTATTTTTTGCTAAAATACAACCCAATACTAAAAAACAAAAGAGCTTGCTTCTCCCATCCCTCGCCCAATATTCAAATGAAAAATGCACCTCTTATGAAAGATAGAATTTTAAGGAAAGATATTAGTGAGACTTTTAAAAAGGCTATTAATACAGAAGGATTAATAAATAATAATGACTCTGCAATAATTTTTTATGATATAGATTTTCTAAATGAAAGAGTTGACTCTCTTAAACAATTATTTCCGAAAAATACAATACATGCCATTGCTGTTAAAGCAAATCCATTAATAAGAATATTAGAAGAATTTAGAGATGCAAACGTAGGTCTTGAAACTGCAAGTTTGCCAGAACTATTTATTGCAGAAAAACTTGGATTTAGTTCAAATAAAATAGTTTTTGATTCACCCTCAAAAACTACAGAAGAGATTGAATATGCTTTAAAATTAGGAGCTCATCTAAATGCTGATTCATTTATTGAATTGGTTCGAATATCGAAATTATATGAAGCCACAAAATCAGTTAGTAATATTGGCATTCGCATAAATCCTCAAGTTGGTTCTGGAACAATAAAATCAACAAGTGTTGCAGACAAAATATCCAAATTTGGGATTCCAATAGATGAACATAGACAAGAAATTATAGAATCGTTTCTAAAATATAAATGGCTGAACGGAATTCACTTGCATATTGGTTCTCAAGGAATATCAATTATGCAATTATTGGATGGTTTAAAAAAGGTCTATGAATTAGTTGAGGAAATAAATTCATTGCTAAAAATTGAAGGAAGGCAAATAGTGTTTTTTGATATAGGTGGTGGTTTTCCTGTTTCCTATAATTTTGATGAATCTATTCCATGTTTAGAGGAATATATTAAGATGGCTAAGTTTAACCACCCTGAGTTATTTTCAGGTAAGTACAAGTTAATAACAGAATTCGGTAGATATATTAGTGCAAATACAGCTTGGGCAGCTTCTCGTGTAGAATATGTTAAAAGTGAAGCTAATTACAAAATTTTATCAACTCATTTAGGAGCAGATTTCTTATTAAGAAAAGCATATAATCCTACGGATTGGCATCACGAAATTTCAGTATTAGATAAAAATGGAAACCTCAAAACAGGAATAGATAACAAAAAATATATAATTGCAGGTCCTTTATGTTTTGCAAGTGATATTATCGCCAAGGATATTGAACTTCCAAAAGTAGAACAAGGAGATTATATTGTGATACACGATATTGGAGCATATACATTAAGTATGTGGTCACGATATAATAGTAGGCAAATGCCAAAAGTTATTGGTTATAAGAAAAATTCTTTTTATACACTTAAAGAGAGAGAGAGTTTAGAAGATTTATATAATTTTTGGAAATAATATTCTTATGAAAATACGTAATGATACATACGTTCAAGAAGATTCTATTTGTTAAGAAATTATAGTGATGGACTTGTTGAAGTATTAAAATCAATAGATTCAAATGGGTCGTTTAATATTAGTGTTTCTTCACTATAATCTCTCGCACTACTATAAATATAATCTTCTGGATAATGAAATTTATAATTACGACTCATTAATCAAATATAAAGAATATTATAATAAAGAATTTCTAAAGTATTAAACAGACCACACGATACAATCGTGCGGGAGCGAGGGGATATGAACGGTTTTAAATTCTAGTAGCAAAAGAATTTTAATGCTTTTTAGTAAAAAAATACGTAATTGTACCATTTTCTTTAAACATACCATTTGAAAATTCTGTTTCACAAGCAGCACCTACTGCAATCGGATATAAGGTTCGATTTGATATTGATTTATCTTTATCTATTTCAGTATTCTCCCAACTAATAGTTCCATCTGTGTTGACGGTTACGTTTACAACTACAGCTCCAAGTTCACCTATTTTTTCAGCATCAGTTCTTATTCCGGGATTACCATGTTTAATTACTTTTCCTGGAGACATAAGAATGCTGTTTGATTCTTTAAATACATCATATTTAACCATATAATTAATTTCTGGGTTTGCTATATCAATCAATGAATACTCATCATAATTTTTCCATTCTTCTTTTTTATATAAACATACTTCATATGTAAATATTCCTGGCTTATTAAATGTTCGTATAGAACATTTATACTTTACTCCTTCATAAAATACGTATAAGACGCTATATTCCTTTTCTAATGGATTTAGATAACCTATACCTGACATATTTTTCTTCATATTATATGAAGATATTTTTGATTTAATAGAGCTATAGTATACTTTATTGGAAAAACAATATGTTATTTTTCGATGTCTTGATTCTTCAAAATGGGAGTTTTTCTTTCTATCATATTTTATAAGAAGCGCGTCGTTTTTTATTCTAAATTCTAGCACATTTTCTGTACTCTTATTGCTGTATTCCCAACCTTTTTCTATTAAATAATCGGAAGTTTCTATTAAATCTAAATTGTACAAATGTATTAAAGCATCAAGTGAAAGATTTTGCGATTTTACAATTATTGAAAGTAATAATAACTGAAATAGAACAAGTCTCTTCATAACGATTTTCTTTTTATCAAATTTACTAAATATGAAGTCATTTGTCAATTTAATGACTTTCTTAACAGCTCAACAATACGAGAATTACAGTTATCCCCGCTCCCGCACGATTGCATCGTGTGGTTTTATTTAGCAATAATTACATCATCTAATATTACTTTTTCTCCACTTTACTCTCTCGCACTACTATAAACATAATCTTCTGGATTATGAAATTTATAATTACGACTCATTTATCAAAAATAGAGAATATTATAATAAAGAATTTCTAAAGTATTAAACAGACCACACGATACAATCGTGCGGGAGCGTGGGGAATTGGATTTTTAAAGCATTCAGAACAAAGAATCAAAAAACCTTACTTTTTATTCTCTTTTAATTGTTTAAGCTCTCCAATCAATATTCCTTTTTTAACTCCACGTCTAAAAGTGAATATGTAACTAAATACGATTAACGCAATTATTGTTGGAATCATAATTATTTCCCACGGACCTAACATAATAATTTAGTTTTTAGATTTGTAAATGTCCCATAAATATACAAATATTTTAAACGCTAACATAAATTTGATAACTAAATACCCCGCTACCGCACGATTTTATCGTGTGGGTTTATTTAGCAACAATTACATCGTCTAAAATTCCTTTTTCTCCACTATAATCTTTAGCACTGCTATAAACATAATCTTCTGGATTATGAAATTTATAATTACGACTCATTTATAAAATATAAATAATTTAAATTAAATAATTGCTAAAATATTAAACTGACCACACGATACAATTGTGTGGGAGCGTTGGGTAATGGTAGCTACAAGCTACCTAAAATAAAACGACGTAGTTACGCTACCGCTAAACTACGCCGAACTTCTATCTTTAATAATCTATTCTGTTTTTCTTCTATTCTACGCTCATCGGGGGCTTTCATCAGAATTATAAGAACTTATTTTGGTTTCATTCCCATCGTCTTCGCATGCTTGAAATGCGATTAGTGCCATTGCGGCTCTTAATAGAATAGTTTAAACCTTTAATTTCTCTTAGTTTTATTCTTTTTTACTTTTTTTATCTTAAAAATTTCCAGTTTGATTGTTTTTCAACTTACATCATGCAATATTTGCTATATTGTTATTTAACCTTAAAATTGCTTGAAATGAGAAAAATTATAATTAACATATTGTTGATATTTATAATTTCATTTATAAATTTAACTACCTTAAATGCTCAAAATTGTTTAATCGATGTTCCTTCAGGTGTTTATAATGCTTGCCCAGGAAATCCTACTTATTTAGAGTTTACTATTGAAGGTGGAGTAACAGTTGGCCCAACATATGAATATTATTATACAATTAATGGAGCGGGTCCATATATGCTTGTTGGTTCAAATCCTTATACAATTTCAATTACACAAGCAGGAACATATGAATTAACAGCATGTAATGATTTGGGTTCAGGGCTTCCTATTGGAATTAATACAGGATATAATACTGAAACAATAACTGCTTTACCTATACCTGCTGTTAGTTTTACAATTGATGGTAAACCCCATACTGATTTAGATTTTAACTTTTGTGAGAATGGAACTGTTGTTACACTTGTGGGAAATAATCCTACAAACAATGTCTTTTACGGAGCAGGAGTTACTGGAAATAAATTTGATCCCACAACAGTTGTTGGTTCTACTACTATTACATACACACATACAGATGCTAATGGTTGTGTGAATTCAGTTAATAGCGAAACTGTTACTGTAAACGCAATTCCAAATGTTAGTATTGTTAATGAACCTTATACAATTACTTGTGCTATCCAATTTCTTAATTTATTAGCAACGGTTGATGTAGGTTCTTCTGTACTTTGGACTGGCCCAGGGAATATTAACAATAGCACGACCTTTAATCCGACTGTAGATATGGCAGGAATATATACAATTACTGCAACTTCTGCTAATGAGTGCAAAAATACTGATGATGTTATTGTTACTGAAAATACAACTGTCCCAAGTCTTTTTATACAAGCTATTGATGATGAAAAAATTACATGTAATCAACCAATAGTTACACTTAATAGTTTTTCAGCCACTCCTGTTGTTCAATATTCTTGGACAACTTTAATATTTGGAGCGACTATTCTAAATCCTAATACACCAACACCTTATGTTAATAAAACAGGCGATTATACTGTAAAAGTAACGGATACTACTAACGGATGTGAAACAATAAATACAACAACTGTAAATGAAGATTTTACTACTCCTATAATTAATATTGCGGCTATAGCACAACAAATAACTTGTTCTAATGCAAGCATTGATTTAGACGCATCAGGATCGTTCAATGCAACAAATTATACTTGGCAAGCATCCTTAGGAGGACATATTTTATTTAACAGTTTGACATCACAGCCTACTGTAGATGAGGCAGGTAGATATACTGTAACTGCTGAGCATATAACTACAGGTTGTACAGCAAATCATTTTGTGGATATTACACAAGATAATTCAGTTCCTGTTATAGATATCTTTAATTCAAGCCCAGAAACAATTGATTGTAATAATCCAACCGTTTTATTATCTGCAGATGCAACTGCTTTGTCTACAAAAACAATAGCATGGACTACCCCTGATGGAAATTTTATTGCAGGAACAAATTCCTCCAGCCCTACTATCGATCAATCAGGAACATATGCTGTAACTATTACAAATACAACAAATAATTGCTCTACTGCAAGAAGTGTAACTGTTACTGAAAATATTGTATTGCCGTATGTTTCAGCAGGTGATCAACAAGATTTATGTATTGATACTACAGTTTTTGATGCTAATATTCCTGTCACAGGAACTGGTACATGGAAAATTATTAATGGTGCTGCTACAATTTCTAATATTAACGATCCAAATGCATTTGTAACGAATATAGGTGAAGGTAATAACAGGTTTGTTTGGACTATGGTTGGTATAAATGGTTGTTCTCATAGTGATACAGTTTTAATTACATACAATCCTGTTAATAGTAATGCAGGAAATAATCAGGTAGTATGTGAAGAATCTATTGTTCTTGCAGGAAGTGATGTGCCAATCGGAGGAATAGGAAGTTGGTCGGTTATTACAGGAGTAGCTAATTTTTCTGATAGAAACAGTCCAACTCCAATTGCATCAGGATTTGCACCTGGTACAAATATATTAAAATGGTCAGTAACAAAAGGTGGATGTACAGATTATGATACAATAATAGTTGATAATCAAAGACCAACTCAAGCGAATGCAGGGATTGATTTATCTATTTGTACTGACTCAACTATTTTAGATGCAAACAATCCTATTATTGGTGAAGGTGCTTGGACTGTTATTCTCGGTGCAGTTACCTTTGAAAACGATAATCTATTTAATACTAAGCTTAGCGGATTAAGTCAAGGAGAAAATATATTAAAGTGGACAATATCAAATGGAATTTGCAGCATTTCAGATCAAGTTACAGTGGTTAATAATCAGATTAATGTTAACGCAGGTGTTGATATGGTACTATGCGCTGATAATACTAATCTAGAAGGTAATAATCCTATTGTTGGTGAAGGTTTTTGGACTGTTATTGCCGGTGCAGCTTATTTCGAAAACTATAACTTGTGTAATACAAAGGTAAGTGGATTAGCTCAAGGAATGAATGTGTTAGCTTGGAATATTAGTAATAATAATTGTATAAGTAGTGATGCAGTTAAAATTACAAACGACTTACCGACAGAAGCAAATGCCGGAAAAGATACTACCGTAACAATCGATTTTATTACATTACAAGGAAATATACCAATAGTAGGAATTGGAGCCTGGAGCTTATTAAGTGGTTCGTGTATTATCGATAATCTTTTACTAAATAATGCATCAGTTTCATCATTAGGTCTGGGAGAGAATATCTTTAGATGGACTGTTACTAAAAATAGTTGTTTTTCTACTGATGAAGTAATTATTACAAAAACAGATTTACAACTATCACATGCTGGGGTAGATCAGACATTATGTTCAGATGTAACTTTTTTGGATGGAAATGAGCCTATCTCCGGGTATGGAGAGTGGTCTGTAGTACTTGGATCTGCTATTTTTGCTGATAATGGAGATCCTGCAACTGAAGTTACAGGATTAGCTAAAGGTGAAAATATTTTGAGGTGGACAATATTAAATGGAATTTACAGCATATCGGACGAAGTTACTGTAACTAATAATTTACCTGAATTAAGTATAGATATTCCTGATGATTTAACATGTACTAATACAACTGTAATGCTCCATGCAAATGCAGAGAATGTAAGTTATAATTGGACGTATAATTCACCAGCAAATATTATTGGGCTTGATACTATAGCAAACCCAATAGTAAATCAACCAGGGACATATATTTTAACAGTTACTGATACAATAAAAGCTTGTACAAATACAGAATCGGTTACAGTTTTACAAGGAGAAGTATTAAATCCCGGGATTTGTATGCTTAGTGTTTATAGTTTAAATCATAATGTGATTATTTGGAATCAGATGAATGATTTAGTATATGATTCTATTTTTATATATAAAGAAACTTCGGAAGCTAATAGCTATGCAAAAATAGGGTCACAATCAGCTAAAGATTTATCATTATATGAAGATAAGGAATCAAATTCTGCTCAAAATTCTAGTAGATATAAGATTTCAATATTAGATTCATGCGGGCTTGAAACGACTTTAAGTGAATATCATAAAACATTACACTTAACAATAAGCTTAGGCCTTAATGGAGAAAGAAATTTAATATGGGATGCTTATGAAGGATTTGAATACTCTACATTCAATATTTATAGAGGAACTAATAATAGAGATTTAGTTATGATAGCAGAACAAGCAAGTAATACATTTACTTATACAGATATAGACCATGCTGGTGGCAAGAACTATTATCAAATTGAGATTGTTAATCCTAATCCTTGTAATGTTGATAATTTAAAGTCTGCAATAAGTTACTATGAATCAACTAAATCTAATATTGTAAGTACTGAAGAAGGAACATCAATATTTAATTTAAAAATGGAAAGTATTTTTATTTACCCAAATCCTGCAAATAATAAACTATATATTAAATCTGAAATATTTACAGAAGATATATTTGTATCCATTTTAACGATAGATGGGAAACTAATAAAAACAGAAGAAAATATTAATTCAAATACAGAAATTGATATTTCTAATTTAAATATAGGAATGTATATTTTAAGATTGAATTTCCATGATAATTTAATACATAAAAAGTTTATAAAACAATGATAAAATACTATAGAAAATCAATATAGGACAATGAAACATAGCGGAAATCCGAAACGCAATGCAGCAGTGGCGCTCATAAAAATGCGTAAAGAAAAATATTGTTCCCGTCTACATAACATAGCAAAATACTGCTTTTAGAATTTGCTTAAGCTTATTAAGTACATTTTTTTGCTTAGAGATTCATGTTAAGCATAGCGTCTTTCTTGGCTGTGCGCTATTTGTCATGGTATTTTTCCGCTAGCGAAAAAGAATTTTCCGTGTCAATTATTCAGTCCAAATACGATCCGCACTTACACCATGGCAGCTATTACATTTCCCGGATGTAATGCTAGAGTGCATATTTTTTGTAGTAGTGTTTCCTTCTACTAAAGTATAAAGACCGGTACCAAAATCAATCACTTTAGTTGTGTAAAAGTTGCCTTTTTCATCAACTTCTACTCTTGCTACTAAATCTCCCGCACCATTAGCTTCTGTAAACAATTTAACCGTTGCATTTGGAAGAACAGATGTTAGCCCACTTTCGTAAATCGTACCTGCAATTGTAAACCAGCCTTCACCATCGCCACCGGAAACATGGCAAATCATGCAATCTTGTCCTGCTTTATGGCTTTCGTCAGAATTGTAAGAACTTATTTTGGTTTCATTCCCATCGTCTTCGCATGCTTGAAATGCGATTAGTGCCATTGCAGCTCCTAATAGAATTGTTAAAACATTTTTTTTCATAATTTTATTTTTTCATGAGCAAACTTCTCAGAGGTATGCCAAAAATAACAGCATTTAAAAAAGCTACTCCGGGTAAAATAATTCCCAGCCAACTTAATCTGGCAGGTAATGGCATCGGATTAGCTAATTGATAAATAACACTAAATATCCAAAATAGAAATATTATAAATGATAGCGTTTTTATTGTTTGAATACTTTCTATTTTTTTAATTAAAAAAAACATTAGAAATGTTCCTATGACAAGTAAATTAAAACTAAAATAGTTGTGAATTGAATACAGAGCCAGTTAATAGTTGGACTTGTTTCAAGAAGATAATTCCCCCAATCAAACTGAAAAGGAATAAAAAAATGGTAACATGCCATTATTAATGTTTGAATAGCTCCGAGTTTAAGTAGGATTTTTTCTGATTTATTCATGTATTTTTGTCAGTTTATATTTAAACCACTATGTAGAGGAATTGTTTTTACCAATGATCTTTTTATTTTACAAGAAAGGTTCTTTTTTAGAATTGTATTTTTGGTCAAATTCTTTTTCATCAGAATATTCTAAAAAACCCTTATGATGCTCCGGCTCCATAAAATTGTCACTTTCTTGATGTTTTATCGAGCAAAAATAGTTTTCGGTTTCTCCTATAATTTTTGACCAATATTTAACTACTCCATTTACATAACCACAATAAATACAATTAGCTTTTTGTTCAATATTTAGGTAAGTTAATTTATGTCGATCAATTTTAATATAGTTTTTTCTTTTTACGTAAGGGATTCTATAAAAAGGGAAACAAAAACGATGATAAATTTCAATATATAAGTCCAATATTGCAATTGGAATTACTGCAAGAAAAAGGAATGGAGCAGGAAGGATATGCCTGAAAATACGGTGTTTTGTGGCCATGTATTTCATAAAAAATAGATTTAAAATTAAACTAAATACACTTGAAGCTTTATATTTTATTTCCCCCAACCACTTCTGTCCAAACTTCTGTATTGAATAGCTTCAGCTAAATGGTAGGCTTGAATATTTTCTTTTCCTTCCAAATCAGCAATGGTACGTGAAACTTTTAAAATACGGTCGTAAGCTCTGGCAGATAAACCAAGTTTTTCCATTGCTTTTTTAAGCAATGTTTTTCCTGAAGAATCAATCTCACAATGCTCACGAATTTGTTTCGATGACATTTGTGCATTACTATATATTTGATTTTTACCATTAAATCGTGCAGTTTGTTTTTCGCGAGCTGCAATTACTCTGTTACGAATATTTTCACTGCTTTCGGCAGGTTTAATATCAGCAAGTTCGTCGTAAGAAACAGGAACAACTTCACAATGAATATCAATGCGATCTAATAAAGGGCCTGAAATTTTATTTAAATACCTTTCGATATTTCCAGGAGCACAAACGCAATCCTTTTCAGGATGATTATAATAACCACAAGGGCATGGGTTCATTGAAGAAATAAGCATAAAACTTGCTGGATATTCAACCGTAAATTTAGCACGACTAATAGTAATTACTCTATCTTCAAGTGGTTGACGCATTACCTCTAGCACCGATCGTTGGAATTCTGGTAATTCATCTAAAAATAAAACACCATTATGCGCCAATGAAATTTCGCCGGGTTGAGGAAAACTCCCACCACCAACTAATGCGACATCAGAAATCGTGTGATGAGGATTTCTGTATGGGCGACGAGTCATTAAAGATGTTTCGCCATCAATTTTTCCGGCAACTGAATGTATTTTAGTAGTTTCTAAAGCTTCGTGTAAAGTTAAGGGTGGAATAATAGTTGGTATTCGTTTGGCCAACATGGTTTTCCCTGCTCCCGGAGGCCCAATCATAATAATATTATGTCCGCCGGCAGCTGCAATCTCCAATGCACGCTTAACATTTTCCTGACCCCGTACATCCGAGAAATCTTGTTCGTAATTATCTAAATTAGTAAAGAATTCATCCCGGGTATCAATTATAGTTTTTTCAAGTTTTATATCATCATTAAAAAAGTCTATTACTTCTTTTATATTTTCTACACCATAAACATCTACATCGTCAACAACGGCTGCTTCGCGCGCATTTTCTTTGGGCAGAATAAATCCTTTAAATCCCTCTTTTTTTGCTTGGATAGCTATGGGTAATACACCTTTAATTTTTTGCAAGCCACCATCGAGCGATAATTCACCCATAATAATGTACTTTCCAATTTCTTCTGATTTTATTTGTTCGGAGGCACCCAGAATACCAATTGCAAGAGGTAAATCGTAAGCCGATCCTTCTTTTCGGATATCGGCAGGAGCCATATTAATTACAATTTTTTTACCTGGAACTTTATATCCATTGGTGCGCAATGCAGAATCTATTCGCTGTTGACTTTCTTTTACTGCACTGTCGGGAAGCCCAACCAAATAAAAGTTTATTCCTTGCGAAACACTTACTTCAATAGTAATGGTTGTTGCAGTAATTCCTTGTACTGCACTTCCGAACGTTTTAACTAGCATATTGGGGATGTTTACTATAGATTATCTTCTATATAATGAATTAAAGAATGTATTATTTTAATGTGAATTTCTTGAGCCCTATCAGCATAATCTGATTTCGGAGCGCGAATTTCAATATCGCAATTATTGGCAAGTTTACCACCATCTTTACCCGTTAAAGCAATTATCTTAATTCCTTTTTCACGTGCAATTCGGCATGCCTCTAATACATTTTTCGAATTTCCACTGGTACTTATGGCAAAAAGCGTATCTCCTTCCTGACCGACAGCTTCTACGTATCTGGAGAAAATATAGTCATAGCCAAAATCATTTGCAGTACATGATATATGTGTTGGGTCAGAAATTGAAATAGCAGCAATGGCTTGACGGTTATCTCTAAAACGTCCGGTAAGTTCTTCGGCAAAATGCATTGCATCAGACATAGAACCACCATTGCCACATGAAATTACTTTTTTACCGGATAGAATCGATTTAACAATTATATCTCCTGCATATTTTATATTCTCGAAATTCTTTTCGTTTGAAATGAAATCTCCTAAAATATTTTGTGCTTCAAGGAAATCTTTTTTAATATTATTCATATTTTATTTAAATCTGATTTTATGGAATGCTAAGATAAATATATACAATATTATATACAAAGCTAGTTGGAAAATCTAAAAAAATTATAAGAATATTTATTTCGATTTATTATAGTCACTAATTAATTACATTCATATTGTAAGTGTTTATCTTATTGATGTTTCTAAACATTTATTACTTAAATAACAAAGAGGGTCTTTTTTTTGAATAAATAAATTCTTAAACTTGCTAATATTAACTACAAATTTACAAGAAAACAAAATACTAATTTTACTTGTAGTATAGTTTTAATATTCAAGCAAAGCAAGGGAAAATATATGAGTAGAATAAAGTTAAATGTATTAGGGATTTCGTATAGCCAGACTCAAACAGGAGCTTATGCTTTAGTATTAACCGAAGAAATTGGAGAACGTCGAATACCAATTATTATAGGGGGATTCGAAGCTCAGGCAATAGCTATTCAGTTGGAGGGATTAAAACCTCCAAGACCTCTTACACATGATTTATTTCTTAATTTTGCTATGTCTTTTGGAGTTAATTTAGTTGAAGTGAATATCTATAAATTAGAAGAAGGTGTCTTTTTCTCGAAATTAATTTGCAATAATGGAGGCAAGGATATTACAATTGATGCTAGAACTTCTGATGCAATAGCACTTGCACTTAGGTTTAAATGTCCAATGTATACTACAGAAGAAATATTAGAAAAATCGGGGATTGTAATTGATATTCAACAAAAGGAAGATAATAAATTTGCTAAGCCTGAATCAAAAGATGTAGAAAATGAAAAAATCACATCTTCAGCAGATTATGGCAAATTCAAAAAATTAGATATTGAATCATTGGAGGAACTTCTTTCCGAAGCAATCAAAAATGAAGAATACGAAAAAGCATCTATTATTCAGAGTGAAATTAACTTAAGGAAATCACAATAAGTATACTACCAGACCCAAAAATATGAAGAAATTACTAATTCTATTTACTCTTGTAATAGTAATTGCAGGATTAATCATTTCAAAAACCACGGTAAAAGCACAAGAAAACCTTGAACCTCAGGATTCTAATATAATTCAGGTTGACACTGTTTCTGAAGATAAAATAGTTGAAACTATTCAGGATGATTCAACAGATTCAGCTAATTCAGTAATTTTATTAGGTGCGAAGAAGAAAACAGGATTTAGTTTATTGACAATTATTCGCGGGCTTTTTGGAATGTTCGTTTTAGTTATGATAGCATGGTTGTTTAGCGCAAACAGGAAAAAAGTTGATTGGGTGGTAATTGGTAAAGGACTTGCAATTCAATTATTACTTGCAATATGTATTTTATATATACCATTCGTAGCATACTTTTTTGAGTTTGTAGGTAAAATGTTTGTTAAAGTTCTTGATTTCACAAAAATTGGAAGTGAATTTCTTTTTGGATCTTTAATGGATATGAGTTCAGTTGGGATGATATTCGCTTTTCAGATTTTACCTACGATAATATTCTTTTCAGCCTTAACCAGTGTTTTGTTTTATTGGGGTATTATACAGGTAGTAGTTAAAGGATTAGCTTGGGTAATGATGAAAGCTATGAAACTCTCAGGGGCAGAAAGTTTGTCAGTTGCGGGGAATATTTTCTTAGGACAAACGGAATCTCCTTTAATGATTAAGGCTTATTTGGATAAGATGAATGATTCTGAAATGTTGCTTGTAATGATAGGAGGGATGGCAACTGTTGCGGGAGGAGTACTCGCAGCTTACATAGGTTTTTTAGGGGGTGATGATCCAGTGCAAAGAGTATTATTCGCAAAGCATTTATTAACAGCCTCTGTAATGGCTGCACCCGGAGCAATTGTGATTTCAAAGATATTAATGCCGCAAACTGAAAAAATACAAGAACATGCAGATGTTAAAATGGAAAATATTGGATCTAATTTTTTAGATGCACTTTCTAATGGAACAATTGAAGGCTTAAAGTTAGCAGCTAATGTTGGTGCAATGCTCTTAGTATTCTTTGCATTTATTGCAATGATCAATTTCCTTTTTACAAAAGTAGGATCTTGGATTCAGGTAAATGAATTAATTGCAAATGCAACTAGTGGACAATTTGATAAACTTTCAATTGAATTTATTTTGGGATACTTATTTGCTCCATTAATGTGGGTAATAGGTGTATGTAAAGAGGATATGACACTTCTTGGCCGCTTGCTCGGCGAAAAATTAATTGCTAGCGAGTTTGTAGGGTATACAAGTTTGGCAGCATTAAAATCAACTGGGAATGCTACATATGGAAGCTTTACAGAATATAAATCGATTATTATGGCAACATATATGCTTTGTGGATTTGCAAACTTTGCGTCAATTGGAATTCAGATAGGTGGAATCGGAGGACTAGCACCAAATAAAAGAGGGTTTCTTTCAAAACAAGGATTTAGAGCTGTGGTTGGAGGAACAATAGCATCCTTATTATCGGCTACAATAATTGGAATGATTTTAGGATAAAGACATGGCTTATAAAAGTTATTTATTGATTTGTATTTTCTTTGTACATTCTTTATTTTCTTATTCTCAGGAGAATATGGATGAAAAGGAATCTCTAATAACTATAAATACTGAGTATGGTAAAATAAAGCTAATTCTATTTGATG
This sequence comes from Bacteroidales bacterium, assembly GCA_013138975.1. Taxonomy (GTDB): domain Bacteria; phylum Bacteroidota; class Bacteroidia; order Bacteroidales; family UBA12077; genus UBA12077. The sequence goes on along the minus strand of WTBR01000104.1, from coordinate 74,987 downwards.
ATACACCATTACATAAAGAAAATTTTGTAAATCTGGCAGAAGAAGGTGTTTATGACCATATTATTTTTCATCGTGTTATTAATCATTTTATGATTCAGTCCGGAGACTATACAACACGAAATGAGCCAATTAATTATGATCCAAGAATCATTCAAGATCCAATTAAAGAAGAGATATTACCTCATCACTTGCATGTTCATGGAGCAATCGGAACTGCCAGAAGAGGAGATAATGTAAATCCTGAACGCAAATCGAATAGTACACAGTTTTATATTATACAAAATCGCAAAGGAGCTCATCATTTGGATAATAAATATACTGTATTTGGTCAGGTTATGAGTGGATTTGAAGTGCTTGATTCAGTTGCAATGCAGCCAACATCTGAAAGAGATCGACCATTGAAAAATATCAGGATTAACGTTGATATTGATCAGGTTAGTAGGTCTGATATCGAAAAGTTTTATAATTTTACGTACAAATAATTTAAACATTTTGAAATTAAACAGCCCAAGGCTGAAAAAAATTGTGAAACGTATACTGAATAAATAAATTTTAGTGACACAATTTCGGCTTAAGGTGAAAATTTTAAACACATGAAGAAAATAGTTGTTTTAGGTGCGGGTTTAGTTGGGAAAGCAATAGCCGTTGATTTATCCAAACATTTTGATGTTACTACAGTTGATGTAAATCATACTAGTCTGGAAAAATTAAAAAGTTACTCTAATATAAAAACTTTATTAACGGATCTTTCAGAAGAAGGTGAATTGCAAAGAGTTGTTAAAGATTTTGATTTGGTAATTGGATGTCTTCCTGGATATATGGGATATAAAATAGTTCAACAATCAATTTTAGCGAGTAAAAATATTATTGATATTTCATTTTTTCGAGAAGATCCTTTTGAATTAGATGAATTAGCAAAAAAACATAATGTAACTGCAATTATTGATGCAGGTGTTGCACCGGGAATGGGGAATATTATTCTTGGTTATTATAATGCGCAGATGGAAATTTCCAGCTATAAATGTTATGGTGGAGGATTACCTTTTAAACGTGAATGGCCGTTTGAGTATAAAGCTGTTTTTTCACCAATGGATGTGTTGGAAGAGTATACCCGTCCTGCCAGATATATGCTTAATGGAGAATTAGTTGTTCGTGAGGCCTTGTCAGAAGCTGAGATTAATCATTTTGAGCCAATCGGTTCACTTGAAGCATGGAATACTGATGGATTAAGAACATTAATTGATACCATGAAGATTCCAAATATGATTGAGAAAACTTTGCGTTATCCTGGAACAGTAAAGTATATTAAAGTGTTACGTGAAACTGGGTTCTTCTCTGAAAACCCAGTATTGGTAAATGGAGAACAAGTTAGACCTATAGATGTAACAACAAAATTACTTTTTCCTGTTTGGGAATTAAAAAAAGATGAAGAAGATTATACCATGTTGAGGGTAATTATAAAAGGGAAAGAAGACGGAGTGGATAAAAAAGTTACCTATAATCTTTTTGATAGATATGATAAAGAAACAGAAACTACATCAATGGCACGAACTACAGGATACACCTGTAATGCAATTGCAAACTTATTCATAAATGGAGAAATAGAACATAAAGGAATATGTCCTCCTGAGTACATAAGTGTCGATAAAAAGAATTTCGATTTCATTTTAAATTATTTAATTGAAAGAGGAGTGGGATTTGATATTACAGAAGAGTAAAAGTCAAATATCAATTTACATATTCAAATTATAAATAAATCAAAATATTCAATCTAAAAAGCCCAAACTCCTTGAAGTTTGGGCTTTGTTTTTTATTTGAAATTTGTATTTTGAGATTTGGATTTTAAACAATTAGTGATGTCCAAAATGTTCGTTTACTTTTTCTCCAGCAAGAATTTTTACTGATAAAATATTTTCTCTTGGTGGTAAGGGGCAAGTTGCATAATCTGTAAATGCACAAGGTGGATTTGTAGCTTTATTAAAATCAACAAAGGTGTTCCCTTTTTCGTCTGGTTTATCAACCGATAAGAATCTTCCGGCACCATATGTTTCTTCAGCGCTAGTTTCATCAGCAAAAATTACAAAAAAGCCTTTATTACCATCACCCAAAGGCATTAAAGAATGTTCCTCATCTCCAATTTTAAATTTAATTAGACCATAGCATTTTTCATATTCGGTATCGCCTAAAACATTTGGTACAGCAATTTCCTTTGGAGTATCGAATTTTTCGAATTTAGCTTTTAATCTCCATTTCGAATCAATTGGGAATGATGGCACTTTTGTTATTTGATCAATAAGTGGACTTTCTAAATCTTTTAATCTGATACCATAACGGTCGCCACGTTTAATAATGTACCATCTAAACGATCCCATTTTAAATTTGGTAGTACCCTTTTCTGCATCAGTTAAGATATCTGATTCCTTCAGCAGTGAATCATTAATAAAAACCTCGACATCTTCATTAATTGAAATGCTTAAATTGCCTTTATAGAGAATAATATTTCCTATAAAACCAGGAGCATTTTCAGGGAAAATAATGTTATTTGCTTCGTTACTACCAAAAGGATTCTGACCGTCTTTTAACCAGTGTAATCCAACTAGATTTAGCCATCCATTTTCAGATTTCAAACTTTCAAGTCGCTTAATCTGCCATTCTTGAACAGATTGAACATATTCTTCTTCATTGAAAGGTTCTTTATTTGACTGACATGAAAACAGGCTTATAAATAAGACTAATACAAGAAAATTGGATATAAATTTATACATAGTGATTTTTTTATAATTTTTCGAAAGATAAAATTTTGATCCCTAATTATGAAATAAAATTATAAGAGTTTAATAACTAAAAGTCTTAAATCTTTCGTTGTATTATTTTGACATCCACGCATTTTATCAGAAGTAACTTTAGTAACATCGGTTGCTGTAAGATTATATTCTGTACCTTCAATTGATAAAGTCCCACTTCCCTCAACTACAAAAAATATTACATCAAAAGGATTCTTGTGCTCGGCAAGATTCTCACCAGGTTTTAATAATAAATGAACGAGTTCAATTTGTTTTTCAGAGTGTAAAATATATCCTTCAAGGTCGAACGGTACTTTTGGAGAATTGCTTAAGTTCTTAATTGTCATGTTAATTTCTGGCGTTTATGAATGAATTTATAGTAGTAATACCAAATGGTATCCAAGGGATTTGTGTAAAGCATTTTTGGTCCCAGAGTTCGCATTACTACTTTAATTTGATCTTTTTGATTTTTATTATAACAATGAATATCACATTTGCTACAAATAGGCTTATCTTCTATATAAGGGCATTTCAGCAACCTTTTATCTGCATATTCCATGAGTTCTTTACAGTCAGTGCATACTTCCGGATTTTTATGAATGTCAATGCAAAAATTTGTAATCATTGATTCAACAATCCGTTTTTCTTTTGCTACTCTTGGATGCATAATTATTTTTTAGATTTATAAAAGTTTTGTTGGGCCGTCAGGTTTTGGAACTTTTGTAACTAATATTCTTAATATATCATTACTTTTATTATACCAACAATGTGGTATTTTTGCAGGACTTTCAATTAAAGTGTCTTTTGTAACCTCTAATTGTTCATCACCAACTTCAACAATTCCAGTTCCTTCTAATACGTAGAAAATAGCATCAACAGGAGTAATATGTCTTTTTAATTGTTCGCCGGCTTGTAATAAAATGTGGGTTATAATTGCATGTTCGCCATCATATAAACCACGGGCATCAACTCCATGTGGGTTTTTTCGATTTTCTGCTTCAGTATACTTTATTGTTCTCATAATATAAGGTTTTAAAAACCCTGATAAGTCATAATACAACCTATCAGGGTTTAAAATGTTCATATAAATATATAAATAATAATAGTTAAATCAGTGCTATTAAACTGTATTGACATTGAATTTTTATGTTTTTATGTTTTTAGTACTTTAATACTTTGTTAATCTTTGGCAAAGTTGAATTTTACAAACAGTCAAGTTGCTGATAATTAGCTGTATGATTAAATTAAGTTAACTTTGCCAAAGTTCTTATTTTCAATCAAATACAAAAATGTAACGAACTTATTATATTTGATAGTAGTATTTAGCTGTTAGCTCCAAGCTGTTAGCAAATATAAGGCTAACAGCTAAGAGCTATAAACTAGTAGCCTTTTTAATTCATAAACATATTAATATCATCATCAACTTTTCCTATTCCAGCAATACCAAAAGTATCAACTAAAACTTTAGCTACATTTGGAGATAAGAATGCAGGCAATGTTGGGCCTAAATGTATATTCTTAACACCTAAAGAAAGTAATGCAAGTAATACAATTACTGCTTTTTGTTCGTACCATGCAATATTGTATGCAATTGGCAGCTCATTGATATCATTAAGTTCAAATACTTCTTTCAATTTAAGAGCAATAACTGCTAAAGAGTAACTATCGTTACATTGACCAGCATCTAATACTCTTGGAATTCCACCAATATCACCTAACTCTAATTTGTTGTAACGAAATTTAGCACAACCGGCAGTTAAAATAACGGTGTCTTTTGGTAATTTATCAGCAAATTCAGTGTAGTAATCTCTGCCCTTCATTCTACCATCGCAACCAGCCATTACAAAGAATTTCTTAATTGCTCCTGATTTTACAGCATCAACAACCTTATCGGCTAACTGCATAACTTGATTGTGTGCAAATCCACCAACAATTTCTCCAGTTTCAATTTCAATTGGAGACTCACATTTTTTAGCATGCTCTACGATCTGTGAAAAATCTTTTTGACCACCTTTTACTCTATCTGCAATATGTGGGAAACCATCAAAACCTGCAGCACCTGTTGTATAAACTTTGTCGAAATATCCAGAATCCTTCTTAGGCGGAACTAAACAGTTTGTTGTAAATAAAACAGGTCCATTGAAACTTTCAAATTCTTCTTTTTGTTTCCACCAAGCGTTACCATAATTTCCTATAAAGTGCTTGTATTTTTTGAAAGCAGGATAATAGTTAGCCGGTAACATCTCACTGTGAGTATAAACATCAACTCCTGTTCCATCAGTTTGCTTTAATAGCTCTTCCATATCTTTTAAATCATGACCACTAATCAAGATTCCGGGTTTGTCACTTACACCAATGTTTACGCTGGTGATTTCAGGATTACCATAAGTAGTTGTATTCGCTTTATCTAATAAAGCCATTACATCAACACCATATTTTCCTGTTTCCATTACTAAAGCAATGTTTTCTTCAACAGTTAATTCATCGTTTGTAAGTGCAGCAACTGCTTTTTGAACAAACGCATGTAAGCTAGCATCTTCAAAACCCAAGTTAAATGCATGTTCTTGATAAGCAACTAAGCCTTTTAATCCATAAAGAATAAGTGCACGTAACGAACGAATATCTTCGTTTGGAGCATCAATTTTACCGCTAATTTGTTGGGCTTTTGCTTCAAGCTCATCAAAATTTGTATTTGTCCAAGTTGCAGTTTCATGCGTAATATTACTTACATCAATTCCTTTTGCAATTAATTGATTTTTGATTTTTTCTCTTAATTCTAGTGCCTTTTTAATTTCTTTCACAAAAACCTCTTTTGAGAAGTTTGCATTTGTAATAGTCTTAAATAAACTAGTAAAGAAAAAGTTATTTACTTCTTCATCTTCAATGCCATTTTCTCTGGCTAAAGTACTGTAAAGAGAAACCCCTTTTAAGATGTGTACTGTTAAATCTTGTAAATGAATAACTTCATCTTTAATTCCACATACACCAACGGCTCCCGTACAACCTGTACCTTTTGCAGCTTCTTGACACTGATAACAAAACATGCTCATAATTTTTGATTTTTAGGTTTTTGATTTATTTTTTTTATTACTTGATTTTAATTTTGAGATATACTTTTCCCAGTTAGATGCCAATCATAAACATCTATTATTTAATGATTTAAAATTTCTGATTTTAACTATACCCAGTCTTCAGATACAATTTCACCGTTTATATCTACAGTTATTGATTTAATTGGCACTTTACGTGTTGACTTTTGCAAAGCCATTTGAGCCATTTGTAAAATCCCTCCACAGCAAGGAACGGTCATTTTTATTACTGTTATTGTGTTTATTTTAGAATCATCAATTAATGAAACTAATTTCTGTATATAAACATCTGTATTAGAATCTAATTTTGGACACGCAATGGCTAACGATTTCCCTTTTAATGCTTTACTATGAAAATTACCCATTGAAAATGCAACACAGTCAGCGGCTAATAATAAATCCGAATTTTGGAAATATGATGCTGCTGGATTAATTAAATGCATTTGAACCGGCCATTGTGTTAATTCTGAAGGAGCATCTCCTGCAATTTCTGAATTTGTAGCTTCTGGCTTATTAATGGTTTTTGCCTGTGATCCCGGGCAACCTCCGCCACCATGCCCATGATCATGATCATGTTGGTGTTTTGGTTGTTCATCGTGTCCACCGCAGCCACAAGCACTAGGTGCAGCCACTGGTTTTTCTATTGTCCCATTATGTACAACAGATGTAACTTCATCTACATCGAAATCAATTTCTGATTTATTTTCTTGCATCCAACGAACACCTTGTTTTAAGAAACCAAATTCTTTATGATCTTTTAGGTGAGCAAGGTGAGCTATAACGGTATTTTTACCTTTAGTAACCATTTCTTTAATAACCATGATCTCATCGTATGGTGCAGCTTCGCGTTCTATAATCTCAATTGCTCCTTCAGGGCAATGTCCAATACAAGCACCTAAACCATCGCACATTAAATCGCTTATTAAACGAGCTTTTCCATCAATCATTTGTAATGCACCTTCGTGACAGTTTGGAATGCATTCCCCACAACCCGTGCATTTGTCCTCGTCAATTTCTATAATTTCTCTTTTCATATTATAATATTTTATACGTTTCTCTTTTTAAATAGGTAATTAAGTATTCAGATACCAAAATAACAAATAGTTTTACATCTTACCAAATATTTATTGGTGATTTTTATTATGTTGTATAGCATTTAAGTTCGACGGTTCAGATTGTCAGTGAATTGAGATGTGAAAAAAATAACAATCTTTTTTTAGTTTTGTTGTTTTTTATAAAATTGTTCGTAGTTTTACGAACTGAAATGAGCGAAAAAGATATTTATACAAAAGATCAAATTAAGATCGCACGATATGCAAAAGCAATGGGTCATCCTGTTCGAATGCATATACTTGAGTTGTTATCAAAACAATCATGCTGTTATAGTGGAGATTTAACAGATATACTCCCGATAGCAAAATCAACATTATCGCAGCATTTAAAAGAATTAAAAAATGCAGGATTGATTCAAGGTGAAATAGAATCTCCTAAAATTAAATATTGTATTAATAAAGAAAACTGGGAAATAGCGAAGAAACTATTTAAAGAATTGCTCAAATAAAATTTTTTATAAAAATCGTTCGTGTTTTTACGAACATGATGTGTGTAAGGATAAAGTGTATTGGAAATAGAAAATAATATTGACTCTTAAATTAAAATATAATGGAAATAAAAGTATTAGGTTCAGGATGTGCAAAGTGCAAAACACTTGAAAAAGTAACAAGAGAAGCTGTAGCTGAATTAAGTCTTGATGCCACAGTTGAAAAAGTTGAAGATATTCAAAAAATAATTGAGTATGGAGTAATGATAACACCTGCACTTGTTATTGATGGTCAGGTTGTATTAAAAGGCAAAGTGCCTAAAATGAAAGAAATGAAAGAAATATTAACCAAATAAAATTTTATAATGAAAGCATTATTTTTAAATCTATCGATTTTAGCCTTATTAATTACATCTATTAGTTGTAACTCTGTTAATGGTAAAGAAGAAAAAAAGGAATCTGAAACTGTACAATCTGAAACTGTACAATCAGAAAAAGTAGAAGCTTTTTATTTTCATGCAATAAGGCGTTGTGCAACATGCGAAGCTGTTGAAGAAGTAGCTAAAAGTTATATTGTAGAAAATTATACCGATAAAGTTTCTTTTGTATCTATAAACAGAGAAGAAGAAGAGAACGCTAAGTTAGTTGAGAAATACGAAATCACTGGGCAAACATTATTAATAGTTTATGGTGACAAAGTTGTGAACCTAACAACAGAGGCATTTATGAATGCAAGATCTAATCCTGACAAATTAAAGGAATTGATAAAATCAACTATTGATTCTTTTTTAGCTAAATAAAATGGAATTATTAAAGCAATTACTTGAAAACTCGCAATTTCCAATTATTTCCGCTTTTGTGTTAGGACTAATGACAGCCATTAGTCCTTGTCCTCTAGCAACCAATATAACAGCGATTGCCTATATTGGAAAAGATGTTGAAGATAAACGAAGAGTTTTTAGAAATGGATTAATTTATACTTTAGGAAGAGCTATCACGTATACGCTAATTGGGGTAATCTTTTTCTTTGGAGCAAGTCAGTTCAAAATAACATCATTTGTTCAGCAGTGGGGTGAAAAATTATTGGGGCCAATTCTTATAATAATTGGTTTGTTTATGCTCGGAGTTTTAAAGTTTGGCGCTGGAGGAATGAATAGAATAATTGAAAAATACACCGAGAACAGAAAAGTGAATTTTTGGTCGGTGCTCTTAATTGGAGTTCTTTTTGCTTTAGCATTTTGTCCGTACAGCGGTGTATTATACTTTGGCCTATTAATTCCAATAACTATTGCTAGTGCTAAAGGTTTATATCTACCGGTAATTTTTGCTTTTGCAACAGGATTACCAGTAATAATTTTTGCTTATCTATTGGCTTTTACGGTTTCTAGTGTAGGGTCATTTTATAATAGCATAAAAGTCATTGAAAAATGGTTTAGGTACATTGTTGCTACTATATTTATTGGTGTTGGAGTATATTATACAGCACTTTATTTTTTATAATTCATGGATGATATCTTTAAAGGATATGGAATGGTTTCAGGCGATATTTTACACGTATCGCCCAAGGAAACTGTTGAGTTATGTTTAAAAGGAGCAGTTTTAGTTGATGTGCGTGAAGATTATATGAATCGATTTAAAATGTTTGATGTAGATGAACTTATATTCTGTCCTGAAAGCATGTTAATGGATAAATATAAAGAACTCCCAACAGATAAACCAATGATATTTGCTGATGCTGCCGGAGTAAAAAGTAAAAAAGCCATATTATTTATGAAAAATCTTGGAATAAATAATATGGCAAATATGACAGGAGGAATTGTTGAGTGGGAACGAGACGGATGTCCTTTGATTATAGATATGTCTGAAAGATTAACAGGTTCGTGCATGTGTATGTTACGACCAAGAGATAAAAAGAAAAATTAAAGAAAATGATTAATTACCTTAAGAAGAATACCCATAAAATAGCAATATTACTGATTGCTTGGTTTGCGTTTTATAAATACCTAACACAGATCACGAACTTTATTATTGATGATGTTTTTAAATTAGAAGAAGGAAAGCATTTAACAGAAACACTAAGATTTTTCATCTATGAAGTTCCTAAAGTGTTCTTATTATTGATTTTAATTATTTTCCTTGTAGGTATATTAAGATCGTATTTTTCGCCGGAAAAAACGCGGAAAGCATTACAAGGAAAATCATTATTTACTGGTAATATAATGGCATCCTTATTGGGTACAGTTACACCATTTTGTTCTTGTTCGGCTATTCCATTATTTCTTGGATTTGTAGAGGCAGGTATTCCGATTGGTATAACATTTTCTTTTTTAATTGCAGCACCAATGATAAATGAGGTAGCTGTAGTTCTTTTAATTGGATTGTTTGGGTGGAAAGTAACTTTAATCTATTTTTTTACGGGTTTATTTGTTGCAATTTTCTCGGGTTGGTTGATAGGTGTTTTAAAATTAGAAAAATACGTAGCAGATTGGGTTTTTAAAGCAAAATCTAAAAATCAGGAATCTGAGCAGAATAAAATTGAATTTAAAGACAGAATACAATTAGGAATTACAGGTGTAAAAGAAATTGTTGGGAAGATTTGGATTTATATAATTATTGGAATTGCTGTTGGGGCAGGAGCACACGGTTACGTTCCAGAAGATTTTTTATCTACTTTAATGAGTAAAGCAAATTGGTATTCAGTACCACTTGCAATTGTTGTTGGTATTCCTTTATACTCAAATGCAGCCGGGATTATTCCCATAATAAGTGTTTTAATCGAAAAAGGCGTTTCTTTGGGAACTGCACTTGCATTTATGATGTCTGTTATTGGATTGTCATTACCCGAAATAATAATTCTAAAAAAAGTATTGAAAATGCAATTAATTGCAATTTTTGTTGGGGTAGTTGCCTTAGGAATTGTAATTGTTGGCTTTGTATTAAATTATATAGTATTCACTTAAACTGTATTATCATGGAAAACAAAACTTGTAACTGTGGAGCAGAAGATAAAATAGTAATAGCATGTTCAGGGGTTGCTGATGTTGGACATATTTCTGATGAGGTAGCTAGAAAACTATCGAATAATACTAATCGTAAGATGAGTTGCATGGCGCTTTTTGCTTCTTGCAGCAATGAAAAAATTGAAGAATTTAAATCTAAAAACATTTTAGTAATAGATGGATGTAATTTAGATTGTGGAAAAAAAATAATGCAACAGAGAGGAATTAATGAGTATGAATATCTAAGAATAACTGACTTAGGTTATGAGAAAGGGAAAACTCCTTTTATTCCTGAAAACATTGATGCTATTTTTGAAAAAGCGGAGAGACTTTAAGTCAGTGAGACTATATTTTTTAGAGTTGTAAACGAATAAAAAATATAAAGTCGAACTGATCCCGAAAGCGAAGCGTGTAGGGATCTCGAGTCATAACTTGCCTGATGGCAGTCAGGTTCTCCGCCCCTTGTGGCGTAATTAAAAAGAAATTTTTTGTTGATACCCCGTCTGCATGCAGCGGGGTAGTTTATTTAGAATTTTATTTATTAAGGATAGAATATTTAAGTAATAAAACTTGATGTTATATTTATAAATATTTATCAATTGTTTGATTACTTAAAAAATTTCTAAATTCAATTGTCATTTTGTTTGTTACATTATCAATGATGCATTTGTCAAATGGACATATTTGTTTATCCATGGGGCAATCACTTACTTCAATAGGGCCTTCTATATTTTCATAAATATCGAGAAAAGTAATGCTTGCCGGATCTTTTTTTAGTAGAAATCCTCCACTAGGGCCACGTTGAGATGTTAAGAATCCAGCCTTAACCAAACGTTGCATTACTTTTGCAACATGATGTTTAGAAGTATCAGTGCGTTCCGCAATTTTAATAACATTTAACCCTCCATTTTCTTTTGCAATTAAGATAACTCCATGTAGAGCTATAGATGCAGCTTCTGAAAGTGAAAATAGATTAGCCATATTTTTTGTATTTAGGTAATTTAAGTAATTAAATGCCAAAAATAAGGAAATATTTTTATTAACAGACATTTTTTTTTATAATGTTGATGTAGTTAGTGTCAGCAAGAAAACTGCCTTTTTTTCAAGTCTTTGATAAGAAAGCGTCAAACACAAGGCTTTCGAAGTGTTGGAAACCAAGGAGCTTACTTTTGTAAGTGACTGTTTTCAACACGAGAGTAACGCAGTATTTGGCGTTTTCTTGCAAAGACTAGTTAGGTTTTATGTTATTGAAGTTGTTAAAATAGTTCCGTAATGTTGATTATAAAAAGTTTGAAATGAACAATTTCGGCATTAGTTTTTTTACTTTTACAGACATTATTATTATAAGGAAAAATATAAGATTTATGAAACAATATCTCGATTTATTAGATCATGTAATTAAAACAGGTGTAAAAAAAGAAGATCGTACAGGTACAGGTACAATTAGCACTTTTGGTTATCAAATGCGCTTTAATTTGCAAGACGGATTTCCTTTACTTACTACAAAGAAGCTTCATTTAAAGTCGATAATTTATGAGTTGCTTTGGTTTTTAAATGGAGATACAAATATTAAATATTTGAATGATAATAAAGTTAAAATTTGGGATGAATGGGCAGATGAGCATGGTGATTTAGGAAATATCTATGGATACCAATGGCGATCCTGGCCGGCACCAAATGGCGAATCTGTTGATCAAATCTCTCAAATTATTGATTCAATAAAAAATAATCCCAATTCGCGACGTCATATTGTAAGCGCGTGGAATGTTGGCGACATAAAAAATATGGCCTTACCACCTTGTCATATTTTAGTACAGTTTTATGTAGCAGATGGTAAGCTTTCTTGTCAACTATATCAACGTAGTGCCGATATTTTTCTAGGAGTACCATTTAATATTGCCTCATATGCTATATTGTTAAAAATGGTGGCACAAGCAACAGGACTGGAAGCATATGAATTTATTCATACTTTGGGCGATGCACATATTTATTTAAATCATATCGAGCAAGTAAAATTACAATTATCACGAGAACCAAAATCTTTGCCTAATTTTAATATAAACCCTGATAAGAAAGACATTTTCTCATTTGAGTTTGATGATTTTAAATTAGAGAATTACGAATCGCATCCACATATAAAAGGAGCTATTTCTATTTGATGAAAAATGACTAATTAATAATTAAAATTAAATAAGATGTTATCGATAATTGTAGCTGTTAGTGAGAATAATGTCATAGGAAAAGATAATGACTTGATTTGGAAGTTGCCACGAGATATGAGGCATTTCAAAGAGACCACAACAGGTCATTATATTATAATGGGTAGAAAAACTTTCGAATCAAATGGAAGACCATTGCCAAATAGAACGAACGTAATTATTACAAGAGATAAGAATTATACTGCAGAAGGTTGTGTTGTTGTTCATTCATTGGAGGATGCAATCAATGAAGCTAAAAATGATTCAGAAGGATTTATTATTGGTGGAGGAGAGATTTATAAAAAGTCGATGTCTTTAATTGACCGAATTTATTTAACAAAAATTCATCATGAATTTGAAGGAGACACCTTTTTTCCTGAAATTAATATAGAAGACTGGACTGAAGTTGATCGAAGAGATTTTGAACCCGATGAAAAAAATAAATATGCCTTTACAATTTTAACTTTGGATAGAAAACGATAGTACAATCCGTCAAGCCGATCAAAGCGGTTTTAATAGAAAATCCGTCAAGCCGCTCCAGCGGCTAGACGGATAAAGTGGCAATAATCAGAGTAAGATAAATTAACGTAATAACCGCCCAGCCGCTAGAGCGGCTAGGCGGATAAGTCTAATGAAGAGCAATGCGTTTCGAAGAAAATAATGGTATATAATTAAAGAGAGATTAACAAATGTGTTAGGGGCAATAGCTTATGAATCACCAAATTATATATAAGTATGTTAATAATGCTGACGGATTAAGAATTTTATCCGAGAATACTCTTAAGTTTTCATCACCTCATGACTTTAACGACCCATTTGATTGTTATGAAGAACTAATAAAGTTTGATTTAACTAAGGAGTGTGTTGAATATTTCGTAGAAAGCGGAAGTCTAATACTAACAGAAGAAGATAAAAAACTTACTTCTGTTGAGCTTTTAGAAAAGCTTGAAAAGGTATATGATTTTGAAAATTCAGTTTTGAAAGATATTTTCTTTAATTTGAAATCTGAGCTTTGGATAAGTTGTTTCAGTAAAAAATATAATGAAATACTTATGTGGTCTCATTATGCGGACAAGCACAAGGGATTTTGCATAGGATTTAATTTAGATGGTTTAGCTGAAACTTTTGACTTTATTTTATCAGAAGTGAACTACCCTGAGAAGTTCACAAAAGTTGATTATTGTGCTAATCCAAAGAAAGCTTTAGAGCATTTTGTTTCTACAAAAGCGAAAAATTGGATATATGAAGAAGAAATTAGGTTAAGGACTAATAAAGAAAATATAAAGTTTATAGATAATACGGTGAAAGGAATAACCAAAATATCTCCAAACAGTATATCAGAAATTCATATTGGAAACAAAAATGAATTAACAGATTGCGAATTGAATGATATTGTTTCTAAATATGGAGACAAGAGTATTCAGATAAAAAGAATGGAACTTGACGAAAACGATTTTAGCTTAAAAGAAATTGAATGTACTTAAGCTCCTAATACGTGTTCAAATTCAATGCGGGATTTTGTGGTTTGCAGACTAAGTTTTATCTTAGTAATGTTGTTCTACTGTGGACAATGAAACAAGGCGGAAACCCGCACAAAATTTAAAGCGGGATCGATAAATAATCTATTCCGCCTAGTAGATAGAAAATCCGTCAAGCCGCTCCAGCGGCTAAACGGATAAAGTGGCAATAATCAGAGTAAGATAAATTAACGTAATAACCGCCCAGCCGCTAGAGCGGCTAGGCGGATAAGTCTAATATAGAGCAATGCATTTCGAAGAAAACTATACATACCATATTTACAATAGGAGCAATGAAATAGTTTTTAAAAGGGATTATAATTACTCGTTCTTTTTAGAAAAGTTCAAAAAGCATATTCTTCCTTTTGCAGGTGTGCTTGCGTATTGTTTAATGCCAAACCATTTTCATATAATGGTTCAGGTTAATGCAGAGGGCACAAAACCTAGTGATGAACAATATCGAAATAAAACACAGTTATTGTCGAAGAATATCGGATTACTTTTAAGTTCTTACACGCAGGCTATAAATAAACAAGAAAATAGAAAAGGGAGTTTGTTTGCACATAAAACAATAGCCAAACAATTAAATAACTTTGGAGAATATAATGAGGTGTCTCAAAATGATTATTCACTAACTTGTTTTAATTACATTCATCAAAACCCGATTAATTCAGAGATAGTAAATAAAATAGAAGATTGGGATTTTTCATCTTTTAAAGATTTCGCAGGAATACGAAAAAGCAATATAATTAATATGGCTTTAGCTATAGAATTGTTAAATCTAGATTTGTCTAACTTTACTAGTATTCTTAAGAAAAACCTGAAAGAAGAAGATATAAAAATGATATTTTAATTATCCCCATCCGTCAAGCCGCTCCAGCGGCTAGACGGATTACATTCAATATTGGAATTTTCATCATATAAGGATATTGCGGGGATGCGAAACGGGAATATAATAAATATGGAGTTGGGTATAGAATCGTTAAATCTAGATTTGTCTAACTTTACTAGTATTCTTAAGAAAAGCCTGAAAGAAGAAGATATAAAAATGATATTTTAATTATCCCCATTCGTCAAGCCGCTCCAGCGGCTAGATGGATTACATTCAATATTGGGATTTTCATCATATAAGGATATTGCGGTGATGTGAAAAGAGAATATAATAAATATGGAGTTGGCTATAGAATCGTTAAATCTAGATTTGTCTAACTTTACTAGTATTCTTAAGAAAAACCTGAAAGAAGAAGATATAAAAATGATATTTTAATTATTCCCATCCGTCAAGCCGCTCCAGCGGCTAGACGGATTACATTCAATATTGGGATTTTCATCATATAAGGATTTTGCAGGGATACGAAACGGGAATGTAGTAAATATGGAGTTGGCTATAGAATTGTTAAATTTAGATTTGTCCAATTTCACTAATATTCTCAAGAAAAATCTGAAAGAAGAAGATATTAAAAAGATATTTTAATTATCCTCATCCGTCAAGCCGCTAGAGCGGCTAGACGGATTACTTTCAAGATTGGAATTTTCATCATATAAGGATATTGCGGGGATGCGAAACGGGAATATAGTAAATATGGAACTAGCTATAGAATTGTCAAATTTTACGAGTATTCTTAAAAAAAATCTGAAAGAGGAAGATATTAAAATGATATTTTAACTGGATTATCTCTATCCGTCAAGCCGCTCCAGCGGCTAGACGAAAACTGGACATAAAAAAACAGCCACAAATAGTGTAGCTGTTTTAGTGTAAACCGCGAGGCGGATTTATATTAAATTAATAATTAAGCTGCTTTTAAACGTTGAACATTAATTTTTTCAATTTTTTCTTTTGCTAACGCCAAGGTAATTTTTATTTCTTTTTTATCTTGCGAAGGCATATCAAACATAACATCAATCATTATAGCTTCACAAATAGAACGTAAACCTCTTGCTCCAAGTTTAAATTCGAGAGCTTTGTCTACAATGTAATCAAAAACTTTCTTCTCAAAACTTAGTTTTACGCCGTCCATCTTAAAAAGCTTTTCATATTGCTTAATAATAGCATTTTTAGGTTCTGTAAGAATCCTTTGTAAAGCTTCTTTTTTAAGTGGATTTAAGTAAGTAAGAACAGGTAATCGACCAATAATTTCAGGAATTAATCCAAAAGATTTTAAATCCTGTGGTGCAATATATTGCAACAGATTATCAGCATCAATTTGATCTTTTTCTTTGCTTGCTGAATATCCAACAACTTGAGTATTTAGTCGTTGACCAATTTTTCGTTGAATTCCGTCAAAAGCACCACCACAAATAAATAGTATGTTTTTGGTATTTACTGGAATCATCTTCTGGTCAGGATGTTTACGACCACCTTGTGGCGGAACGTTTATAATTGATCCCTCAAGTAATTTTAATAATCCTTGCTGAACACCTTCACCGGATACATCACGTGTAATTGAAGGATTATCTCCCTTACGTGCAATTTTATCAATCTCATCTATAAAAACGATCCCTTTTTCAGCAGCTTCAACATTATAATCAGCAACTTGTAATAATCTTGTTAAAATACTTTCAATATCTTCACCAACATAACCCGCTTCTGTTAATACGGTTGCATCTACAATTGTAAAAGGAACATGGAGCATTTTTGCAATAGTTCTTGCTAAAAGGGTTTTACCTGTACCTGTTTCACCAACTAAAACAATATTTGATTTTTCAATTTCAATATCATCGTCATCTTTTTTACTGGTTTGCTTTAACCTTTTATAATGATTGTAAACAGCAACAGAAAGATATCTTTTAGCATCTTCTTGACCTATTACATATTGATCAAGAAAATCTTTTATTTCAACAGGTTTAAGTAATTCAATCTCATTAACATCAAAATCGCCTTTTTTCTGAAGCTCTTCAGTAACAATGCCGTGAGCTTGTTCAATACAACGATCACAAATATGACCAGACATTCCGGCAATTAAAAGATTAGTATCTTTCTTCTCTCTCCCACAAAACGAACACTTATCCATATAAACTATTTAATAATTAATTTCGAGACAAATTTACGGCATTAATTAGAATAAAAAAACCGTATTATAATTAATACGGTTTAAATTTATGTTATGTAAATCTTATTTTTTATTGTCGTTTCGTAATAGTACTTCGTCAATCATACCGTAGTCTTTGGCTTCTTGAGCAGTCATCCAATGATCACGATCAGAATCTTTTTCAATTTTCTTATATGAGTTTCCTGAATGTTGAGCTAGAATGTCGTACAATTCTTTCTTTAACTTTTGAATTTCACGAGCAGTAATTTCAATATCAGATGCTTGTCCTTGAGCTCCACCCATTGGCTGATGAATCATAACTCTTGAATGAGTTAATGCAGTTCTTTTACCAGCAGTTCCTGCAGTTAATAAAACGGCTCCCATTGATGCAGCCATACCAGTACAAATAGTTGCAATATCAGGTTTTATATACTGCATAGTATCATAAATGCCTAATCCAGCATGTACGCTGCCTCCCGGTGTATTCATATATATCTGAATATCTTTTGAAGGATCAGTTGATTCAAGAAAAAGTAATTGAGCTTGAATTATATTAGCAACATTATCGTCAATTGGAACACCTAAAAACAGTATTCTATCCATCATAAGACGTGAGAATACATCCATTTGAGCTACATTTAATTGACGCTCTTCTATAATTGTTGGTGATATGTAATTACTAGAAATTGAAGCATACTTTTCCAACGATATACTGCTTATACCAAGATGTTTGGTTGCATATTTTTTAAATTCGTCTTGTGGAATCATAATTTTATTAGATTTTAATTAATAGCAGATAAAGTTAGTTAAAATTTGAATGAGTTTATATTCATTGTAAAATAAAAAAGTCGTATTACTTATAACACGACTTAGTTTTTTTTGTTTAAAGTATAATTGGATTACTTACTTTTCTTTTCAACTTTTTTTTGTTCCTCTTCCCAAAGTTTCTTAAATTCTTCTACTGTAACTTCTTTTGTATCTAATTTTACAGATTCCTTAATAAAATCAACAACTTTATCCTCAAATTTCTTTTCGTAAAGTTTTCTTTTCTCATCATCCTTCTTAAGAATCTCTTGTGCATATTGTTCTAATTGTTCTTTAGGAAGATTTCCTAAACCATATTGAGCAAATTGTGCTGCAGTAACTTCCATTGCTGCTTCAAGAATATCAGCTTCTTCAACTTTAATTTCATTATCTCTAATGATTTGATCTTTTATTAACTGCCATTTTAAATCATCTTCGAATTTTGGATATTCTTCTTTGATTTGTTCTGCAGTGAATTTTCCTTCGTTTACAACAGTTAACCATCGTTGAAGAAATTCAGTAGGCAATTCAGGATTTATTTTTTCAACAAATTTTTGTTTTGCATCAATCATAAATCTATAATCTGTTTCACGAACAAAATTTGATTTAATTTCTTCTGTTATTTTTGCTTTAAACTCTTCATCAGACTTTATAACACCTTCACCAAATGCTTTGTCAAATAATTCTTGATTTATCTCTGCTTTGTCAAATCGCTGAACTACTTTAATATTAAATTGGAAATCACCATTTACTACTTTAGCAATTTCTTTATCGATTTTTAACATTGAAGCAATCTCAGAATCACTTGGGTAAGCTTTACGAACATCAAAAGTGATATTATCGCCAATTTTTTTACCAGCAAATGTTGCTTTTATATCAGCATCTTTAATGTACTCGATAGTGATTTTTACGTCATCAGATTTAATGCCGTTTTCAAGAATAGCTCCTTTATCGTCTAACTGAATAAAGTTACCAGTTAATAATTCGTTATCAGTAGTTTCTTCAACATCAAGGAATTGACCAAATTTACGAGCGTAATTATCAGTATGAGATTCTAATAACTTCTCATCAACTTTGATATCGTAATATGGAATTTTATCTTTTTTCGATAGTTTGATTTCAACTTCAGGAGCTAATGCAACATCAAATTTAAATTCAAATTCAGTTTCATTGTCGAAATCAGCTACTATTTGATCTTCATTTGGTAATGGTTCACCTAATAGATTTAATTTTTCGTCACGGATATAATTAGTAAGAGATTCAGAAATAAGTTTATTTACTTCCTCTAAAAGAATTCCTTTGCCGTACATCTTCTTGATTAACCCAATTGGCACTTTGCCGGGACGAAAACCATCAATACGAGCTTTTTTACGATGATCGTTTATAACATTATCTACTTTTTCAGAATAATCTTCTTTAGTAATGTTAATTTTTAGTATCGCTGTTAAATCACTGTTGTTCTCTTTAACTATGTTCATCACTTAAGTGTTTGATATTACATAAATTTTAAAAACCGCCAAACCATCGATGTTGTTCGGTAGTTCAAGCGGTTTTTTTTTTAGTACGGATGAAGGGACTCGAACCCCCACGTCTTTCGACACTAGATCCTAAGTCTAGCGCGGCTACCAATTACGCCACATCCGCAAATGAGAGTGCAAATATATTACAAATTTTTAAATTCCAAGAAATTTTTTTGAATTTTTTGATATAAATTGTTTTTGAATGTTATTACCTTAGAATTTATTCAATCATAGAAGGTTATGAGTATTATTTATTCTACTAAAATTAGCAAGGAAAGTTTATTTTATTTCTATATAAAACCCCATTCTATGGGGGTGGTCAGAGACCATTGATTCGCTATCAAATTTTCGAAGCATAAAAAGAGAAATAATATCACCTGTAGCAGTCCAAGAAAAAAACATTCCAAAAAAAAGATAAAGATTGTTCCCAAAAAGTGTTCTTATAATAATAAGGAGTAATTTTCATTATTATATAAAGGCACAAAAAAAAGGCTGCCCAATTTATTTGAACAGCCTATTAAATATTTTATTGCAAATTAGTCATCAATACCAATTTGACGCAAATCGAAGTTTTTACCCAAGTAAACACGACGAACTTGTTCGTCTTCTGCCAGTTCTTTTGCATTTCCTGCTTTAAGGATAGAGCCTTCGAATAATAAATATGCTCGATCGGTTATCGTCAAGGTTTCGTGAACATTATGATCGGTAATTAAAATACCAATATTTTTTTCTTTTAGTTTACTTACTATTTCTTGAATATCTTCCACAGCAATTGGATCAACACCTGCAAAAGGCTCATCAAGCAAAATGAATTTTGGTTTTATTGCTAAGGCACGAGCAATTTCAGTTCTTCGACGTTCTCCACCTGAAAGTTGGATTCCTAAACTCTTTCGAATTTTCCCCAATCGAAACTCGTTAATTAAATTTTCTAATCTTTCACGCTGTTCCTCTTTTGACATTCCAGACATCTCAAGAACAGCTTTTATATTATCTTCGATACTTAATTTCCTAAAAACTGACGCTTCCTGAGCTAAATATCCAATTCCTTTTTGCGCCCTTTTGTATACAGGTTCTTTTGTAATGTCTTCGTCATCTAAATATATTTTCCCGGAATTAGGAGTAATTAACCCAACAGTCATATAAAATGTAGTTGTTTTTCCAGCTCCGTTTGGCCCCAGTAAGCCAACAATTTCACCTTGTTTAACATTAAGGGAAACACCTTTTACTACAGTCCGAGAACGATATTTTTTTACTAAATTTTCGGTACGAAGTACTATCTTTTTTTCCTGATCCATGGAAATTTATTTTATGATCGTTAGAAACTTAAAATTTATTGTCTCAAATTAATAAATTAGATTTGAGGTGTTAAATAAAAATCATTACAAATCTATTAATTAATAAATTCAAAAGTCTCATGAAATTTAAAATTTTACTTTTTTTATTAGTATTATCTATAACAAATTCTTTTGGGCAAATAGTTTTTGAACAAGGATATTTTATTGGTGATGATGGTGAAAAGACTGAGTGCCTAATTAAAAATTTGGGTTGGAAAGATAATCCTAGTGAATTTGAGTATAAATTATTTTTAGATGATGAAATAAAACTTAAAACTATAGAGGATATTATAGAGTTTGGTATTCATGATCAATTTAAGTATAAAAGATTTGATTTAGAAATTGATCGTTCAAGTTCTAATACTAATAATTTAAGTAAACAAAGAACGCCAGAATGGTCTAGTGAAACCTTTTTCTTACAGGTAATTATTGAGGGTGAAGCTAGTCTATACTATTACGGAGAAGGCAACTTGAAGAGATATTTTTATGCTTTTAAAGGTGCATTACCTAAGCAACTAATATATAAAAAATTTGTTGGTGAAAGTGGATTTGGAGATGTAAAAACTAATTTAAGATATCAAAACCAATTATGGACAGAAATAAGAATTAATGGTAAAACAATTAGTTCAGTAAGTAATGTTACTTATAAGTTTTCTAGTTTAGAAAAGTACTTCATTAAGTACCA
This sequence comes from Bacteroidales bacterium, assembly GCA_013138975.1. Taxonomy (GTDB): domain Bacteria; phylum Bacteroidota; class Bacteroidia; order Bacteroidales; family UBA12077; genus UBA12077. The sequence goes on along the minus strand of WTBR01000104.1, from coordinate 53,489 downwards.
CTATGCAAAGGGAGTTTCATATAAGAAATATAGTGGCACCTTAAAAGGAGATGGAATTAACTTAAGGTTAAAAGTTTCACCAAGCTTAAATTATACCTCATTATCCATATGGAATACTACATCTAGTGAGAGTTTTTCAAAAGATGTAGATTTTGGATATAATCTCGACTATGCGTTAGGAGTTGAAATTGAGATGACATTACCGTTTAATAAAAATAAATGGTCACTTTTTTTAGAACCATCATTTAAAAGCTATAAAGCAGAGAATGAAATTAAACTAGGATGGAGACCCATAGAAACAGTAAAAGCGGAAATTAACACTTTGTCCGTTGGTTTAGGATTACGGCATTATTTTTTCTTAAATGATAAATCAAAAATCTTTATTAATGCGATTGCATTTTATGATATTAATTTCAACTCGAAAATTGATTATTTAGATGATAGTCATGATTTGGAAGTTCGTGGAAGTACTGTTTCTTTATTGAGTTTTGGTCTTGGATATGAATATAACAATAAATATAGTATAGAGTTTAGACGAGATCCTAATCGAAGATTATTTGAATATTTGTTTTGGAGATCTGATTTTTATAATTATTCATTAAAAATTTGTTATATATTTTAAACACAAAATTTTGTCTTAAAAGATAAAATCACAGAATAATTAGTAGTTCAAATTTGAATTTAAGATATAAAGCAAGATTCTTTTAAAGAATTTTGCTTTTTTTCGTTAAAAAACAAATTGAACCAACACTCTTAAACCGAAATTTTCAATATTATCATGATCTAAATATGACAATCTCCACATGGCGTCAACTCTAAAGATTTTAAAAATATTTTCGATTCCCACACTAGCTTCCCAATAAGGATCGTTTAACGAATATAGCTCTTGAGGAAAATCTACTATACTTTCATGTCTGTCGCTTAAATCACCAATTAAACCTTTTGCAGAAATAACTTCACGCCACTTTAATTTTCGGATTAAAGGAATCTTATTGAACAACAAGCCTTGGAAGTGATGTTCTAAATATAAACTGGCATACCTATCACTTGCGAATTCATAAAAGTTCATCATATTAAAGGCATATCTATAAAATGCATAAGATTCGTTTCCTTCATGTAATTTTAGTAATGGATAGGGTACTGTACCAAAAACCTGACCGGCATCTAAAATATATTTGAAATATCCAAGTGTACCTACGGGAATCTTATGAGCAAAGTTTACACTTACTTTATAATATTCATAATCACTTCCAAAAACATCTTTTAAACCTGCAGTTAAGTTTACATTAAGTACAGGTGCATCTGTACCGAGGTTTATTCTTTCAAATTCTCCTCGCAAGTACTTTTCATTTTTAGCAAAACGAATATTTAACTTTATTTCAGAAGTCGTTACGTCGTCATAGTATATGGTATCAGTAGGGGTGCTTTTTTGAAATGGAATATATTCTGTTGGTTCAATACTTAAATAGTTAAATGTTAATTTATTGGAAAAACCTTGAAACCACTCTTTCTCAAATGATGTCATAATATCATTTACCATTGTGAGTTTATAGTTAGGGTTTCTCTGTAAAATAGAACTAAATATATTATCCTCTGTAAGTGAATATGGATTTTTTCCCAGCTGTTGAATGTCATTTAAATACTGGAATTCGAATGCGGTTCTAGGGTTTTTATTAAACATGTATAGAAATCCTGCACCGTATTTAAATCTTTCATCTTCTATACCATAAGCAACATGTGCATTTATCATTAATTTTTTACTAAAATTATTACTTGTACGTCCTCCTAATCGGAATCTATTTCCTTCAATTTCGTTAAAACTGAAAAATTTATAATAAGGTCCAATTTCAAATAATCCGACCTCATAATAATACATTGCAAACATTCCAACAAGTTTCTCATATGTCTTAAAGATTGGTACTTGTTTTATGGAGTCAACCATTTTATAAATATCTTTTTCTTTAGGAGTTAGGCTAATAGGTCTGTGTTCATCCCAGTAGTTTCCATCATTAATTATTGCATCTTCTTTAACAATTACATTTTCTTTAAGTTCTGTTATTTCCTTTGGGATATCAACGTTAAATCTAATATCCATGTAATTAGTCGTTTTTTTACCAAAGAAACCTGTTGTACGGTCTGTAATATTAAAATCAAAAAACAATTTTTCATTAGTTAAAAACCATAAGCTGTCATCAACAGGTGCGTACTCATATTCAACAAGGAAATCATTAATGTAATTTACATTTACATTTTTTGCCATTCGCATTTTTATTTTCACGATGGCAAATGTGGTGTCGTTAACCCAAAGATCTCCTCGAAAGGTTCGTTCTTGTTTTCTTTTTGGAACAAAAGATATTTGATAACACCATTTATTGCCAATAAAAGCACTATCAATAAGATAATATTTGTAATGATTTAATCCAAAATTAGCAATAGGACTAACGAATCCTGGTTCGAAAACTTTCTGAAAATTCTCAAAGATATTAATTTTCTGATACATTTTCCCAGTGAATTGAGATAAACTTGCATTTTCAATTCCTGAGATTTTTGTTGCTGTAATAAATTCACGCTCAACTTTAGGATTTTTGTTAAAATAATAATCGGAAAAGGATTCTGTAATAAATAATGGCAAATAGGATTTTCCTGTTATTACTGAAGTATCGACATAATCAAAGATAAACTGGAAGTCACGTAAAAAACCTTGATTTTTAAATTCTTCATCAACATTATTTACATCTATTTCAACTTTATTATAAAGTTTGTAAACATATGAATCAAACTTCTTCGGATTATGTTTTTCTTTATTGGTTATTATATTCCGAAGAATAGGATGCGCCGGGTTTTCCGTTGGAAGAATAACAATTTCTTCTAATTCAAAAATATTCGATTCTAAGGCAAAATTAATTTCTTGAAAATGGTTTTTGTGAATAAATTGTGATTGTAACTTATAACCAACAAAGGAAACAGAAATAGAATCATAATAATTTCGTGTTTCTAAGAAATATTCACCGTCGGTATTCGTAATTGTACCAATTGTTGAATTTTTAAAAGTAACATTTACAAATGGGAGAGGTTCTAATGTGTTTGCATCAATAATCTTTCCGCGTACTTTGGTTATTTGACCAATTGACACAGTGCCTGTTAAAAGGAATCCAATTATAATAATCCAAAAAAGAAATATTTTTTTCATTACCTGGTTTAAACAATGAAAATCAATTTTGTTTATTTAGAACTTTTGCTTTTAACGATTTTTTTGGAGATAATTATACCTGCTTCGTAAAGAATTAATAATGGAAATGTAACCAGAACAAGACTAAAAATGTCTGGAGGTGTTATTGTTGCTGCTAAAATTAAAATAACAACTATCGAGTGTCGCCTGTATTTTCTTAAAAACTCAGGAGTAACTATTCCTGCTTTACTTAAAAAGTATATTAACACAGGAAGTTCGAAAGTAACTCCGGCAGCAAGTGTAACAGATGTAATAGTTCCAATATATGATTTTAAATTAATTTGATTTACGACTTGATCGCTTACATTATATGATCCTAAGAAATGAATTGATAATGGCGCAATAACATAATAGCCAAATAATATTCCAGCTAAAAAAAGAAATGAACTTGTAAAAACAGCTCCTCTTGAGTGTTTTGCTTCATTTGTAAGAAGAGCAGGTCTTAAAAAACGCCATAACTCCCAGAAAAGATATGGGAACCCAACAATTATTCCAACAAATATTGAAGTGGTAATATGCATTGTAAATTGACCTGCCATTTTAATACTTATTATCTGAAAAGATATTGTATTAATGCATAATTTAGGGATATTAACTTTTTCGCCCAAAAGGCATAAAAGTTTATTTGTAAAAAAATCAGAATTTTTTGGTGCAAGAATTATTTTATCAAATACTATTTCGTGGAATATGAATGCAACAATTGCAATAATAATAATTGCTGTAATTGCTCTTATTAAATGCCATCTTAATTCCTCAAGATGTTCTAAAAATGACATGTCGCTTTCTTGTGTAACCATTTTAAATTAGATCAATTGATAACTATATTTGCTATATTATTCCTTCTTTGAAAATATCATGTAAATGTACAATTCCTATATAATTTTCTTTATGTAAAACTACAAGTTGTGTAATGTTGTTATTTTCCATTAAAAGAGATGCATTAATGGCAAGTTCATCTTTATCAACTGTTTTTGGATTTACAGACATTATATCTTTTGCGGTTAAATTTTCAAACGTATCATGTTTTTGCAACATTCGTCTTATATCACCATCAGTTATTATACCTAACACTTTTTTGGAGTCATCAAGAACAACAGTTGCACCTAACCGTTTCGAGCTTATTTCGATAATTACATTTTTTACATTTTCGTTGGCATAAACTTTTGGTGCTTCATTGTTCTTATACAGATCGTCAACACGCATGTAAAGCTTTTTACCTAAAGCTCCACCTGGATGAACTTTTGCAAAATCGTCGCTTGAAAATCCCCTGTATTCTAATAAACAAACAGCTAAGGCATCTCCAACTACCAATTGTGCAGTGGTACTGTTCGTTGGAGCAAGGTTGTTGGGACAAGCTTCTTTATCAACGGTCGATTTTAAAACATAATCAGACTCTTTTCCTAAAAAGGAATCTGTTTTAGAAACCATCCCAATTAATTTATTTCCTCTGCTTTTAATCAAAGGAACAAGAACCTTTATTTCAGGAGTATTACCACTTTTCGAAATGCAAATTACAACATCATCTTCTTGAACAATTCCTAAATCGCCATGAATAGCATCAGCAGCATGCATAAATATTGCTGGCGTTCCTGTTGAGTTTAAGGTAGCAACAATTTTTTGTGCAATGTTTGCACTTTTGCCAATTCCTGTAATAATTACTCTACCTTTACTCTCATATATTATTGTAACAACTTTTTCAAAATCTGAATCAATATAGTCAGCTAATTTTTTAATAGATTCGGCTTCTTGTAGAATTGTATTTTTTGCTAATTCAGTAATATTCATATGTAAATTGTTTTATATCCTGGCATTCATCAAAAAGTAAATAAAAATGTAGGATTAGATATATAAGTTTTTAAAAATTTATTGTAAATTTATGTACAAATGTATTTAATTTTGAAACAAACCAAATAAGTTTCTTATAAAACATATATTTGAATTAGTAAAAAGAATTTTTAAATAAAAGTGCTTGAGTTGTTAAATGCTTATTTTCAGCAATTTAAGATTAAAATTTATAGACAGGTATGAGTGTAGGAGCAGATATTTCGCTAAAAGAGTCTCTTAAAAAACATTTTGGATTTAATGCATATAAAGGCAACCAAGAGGTTGTAATTAGAAATGTACTTGATGGAAATGATTCTTTTGTTTTAATGCCAACTGGTGGAGGTAAATCATTATGTTACCAATTACCATCATTAATAATGGAAGGTACAGCAATTGTAATATCTCCATTAATTGCTTTGATGAAAAATCAAGTTGATGCAATGCGAGGGTTTAGTACGGAAGATGGCATAGCTCATTTTCTTAATTCATCGTTAACTAAAACCCAGATGCAGAAGGTAAAGCAGGATGTTATAGATGGTAAAACAAAGTTGCTTTACGTGGCACCCGAATCTTTGACTAAAGAAGAGAACATTGCGTTTTTACAAAAAATAAAAATCTCTTTTTATGCCGTTGACGAGGCTCATTGTATTTCTGAGTGGGGTCATGATTTTAGACCTGAATATAGACGAATCAGACCAATTATAAACAAAATAGGAGTAGCTCCATTAATTGCTTTAACAGCTACTGCAACACCAAAAGTACAAAGTGATATCCAGAAAAATTTGGAAATGATTAATGCGAGTGTTTTTAAATCTTCGTTTAATCGAGATAATTTGTATTACGAAGTTCGCCCTAAGGTTAATGCAGCTAAAGAAATTATAAAGTTTATTAAAAATAATTCTGGAAAATCAGGAATAATATACTGTTTAAGTAGAAAAAAAGTTGAAGAGCTTGCTGAAATATTGCATGTTAATGGAATAAAAGCACTTGCATATCATGCTGGAATGGATGCGGCAACAAGAAGTTCTAATCAGGATAAATTCCTAATGGAGGATGTTGATGTGATTGTTGCAACGATTGCTTTTGGAATGGGAATTGATAAACCTGATGTGCGATTTGTTATACATTATGATATACCAAAGAGTTTAGAAGGTTATTATCAGGAAACAGGAAGAGCAGGACGTGATGGTGGCGAAGGTAAATGTATATCGTTTTATAGTTATAAAGATATACAAAAGCTTGAAAAATTCATGCAAGGAAAACCTTTGGCAGAGCAGGAGATAGGAAAGCAATTATTATTAGAAACTGTAGCTTATGCAGAGACTGCTGTTTGTAGAAGAAAAATATTGCTTCATTATTTTGGTGAAATGTATCATGTAGAAAATTGTGAAAATTGCGATAATTGTAATCATCCAAAAGAACAGTTTGAAGGTAAGGACGATGTTGTTTTAGCTTTAAGTGCAATTTTAGCTGTAAAAGAAAAATTTAAATCAGATCACGTTGCAAATGTAGTTTCCGGAATTAAGAATACAGCAATAAAATCATATAAACATCATGAATTGGAACTTTTTGGAGACGGTTCTAAAGAAGATCCAAAATATTGGAATGCTGTAATAAGACAAGCTTTGGTTGCAGGCTTTATTGATAAAGATATTGAGAATTATGGTTTGTTGAGTCTTAATAAAGCAGGTAAGGAATATATTAAAAACCCAACATCATTTACTCTAACTAAAGATCATGATTATGAATCTGCAGATGATGAAATGGATGCAAAATCAGGTGCAGGTAAAACTGGAGCTGTAGATACAGAGTTATTTAATATCTTAAGAGACTTAAGAAAAAAAGTAGCAAAGGATTTGACTTTACCTCCATTTGTAATTTTTCAAGATCCATCTATTGAAGATATGGCTATACAGTATCCTATAACATTGGATGAAATGCAACATATAGCCGGTGTTGGTGCTGGTAAGGCTCAAAAATATGGAAAAAAGTTTGTCGAGTTAATTGAGAAGTATGTGGAGGAGAAAGAGATTATTCGACCTATGGATATGGTTGTAAAATCAGTTGTAAATAAATCTGGGATGAAAGTTTATATTATTCAAAGTATAGATAGACAAATGCCTTTAACTGACATTGCGAATGCTAAGGGCATAGAAATGAATCAATTACTTGACGAAATAGAATCAATAGTTCAATCCGGGACTAAAATTAATATTGATTATTATATTAATGATAAAATTGATGAAGATAAACAAGATGATATTTACGAGTATTTTAGGGAAGATGCAGAAACAGAATCTATAGAGGCAGCTCTTGAGGAATTAGGAGAAGATGAATACTCCGAAGAGGAAATTAGATTAATGAGAATTAAATTCTTTTCAGAATTAGGAAATTAATTTAAGTTATTGATTAATACAAAAAAATATATTTTGTTCGGGATGCAAAAGCATCCCGTTTTTAATAAACAACTAAACATTTGGACTTGTGGATACAGTATTAAAGATAAACCACCTCAGTAAAAATTACGGGAATATTCAAGCTGTTCGAGATGTATCCTTGGAGGTAAAAAAAGGTGAAGTATATGGTATTTTAGGACCTAATGGAAGTGGGAAAACCACGACTTTAGCTGTTGTTTTAGGAATTTTAAACGCAAACGGAGGAAGTTATCAATGGTTTGATGAAGCTTTTACAAAACTGGCTCGCCGTAGAATAGGTTCTTTAATAGAAACACCTAATTTTTATCCTTATTTAACACTATGGGAAAATCTTAAGATAGTAGCAACTATTAAAAATGCTTCTGAAAAAGATATTAATTATGCTTTAGGTGTAGCTGATCTATTAAAAAGAAAACATACTAAATTCGGGCATTTGTCACTTGGGATGAAACAACGAATGTCTATTGCATCTGTTCTAGTTGGGAATCCAGAGGTTTTAGTTCTTGATGAGCCAACAAATGGATTAGATCCCGAGGGTTTTGCTGAAGTAAGAAAAATTATTCAGTCACAAGCTGCAGAGGGAAAAACAATTATTATTGCAAGTCATATTCTTGATGAAGTTGAAAAAGTTTGTTCACATGTTGCTATTTTAAAATCAGGAGAAATAGTTGCAAATGGTAAAGTAGGAGAGTTGTTGTCTTCAGAAGAAACTGTATTTATTCAGGCGGAAAACCTATATGAGCTTGAAGAAATACTTATTAGATCTGGGTTAGCAAGTAAGATCTATATGAAAGATGAAGATTTGGCGGTAGTATTAGAATCTGATCATAATTCAACTGAATTAAGTAAGTTTTGTTTTGAAAAGGGATTTCCTCTTTCGAAAATAGTTGTTAAAAAACAGAGTTTGGAAGATCAGTTCTTACAATTAGTAAAATAAAATTTAAATAGATGAGAAAACTGTTTAATATAGAGAAAATAAAAGCATTATCATATCCTGCATTTAAAACGTTAATGATTATTCATTTTCTGCTTTTCTTTTTAGTCATTTTAATTGTTTCAAGACAACATATTACTATACCGGGATTTTCAATTAAGGGATTGTATGAGTTTCCTAATATTTGGAAATTCTTCCCTTGGGTTGCTAGTTGGTTTAATATTTTCTTAACTATTGTATTAATAACTTTAGTTGGGAATGAATTTACGTATAAAACTTTTCGGCAAAATGTTATTGATGGATTAAGTAGGAATGATCTTGTAAAGGGAAAATTGATTCTTATTTTTTCGATAGCAATTTATACATTCTTAATGGTTTTATTAGCCGTATTGATTTTTGGATTTTTAAAATCTGATGAGATATCTTTTAGTAAGATGATAGAAAGCTCTCATTTAATTTTAGTGTATTTTATTCAGGCTGTTGGATATATGACGCTGGGATTACTTTTTGCTGTAGTTTTCAGGAATAATGGCTTATCAATTATTTTGTTTTTAGTGTATTTCCCTGTTGAAGGTATTTTAAGATTGTTTTTTCCATCAGCAAGTAGGAGCTTTTTTCCGTTAAAAATTATTTCAAATTTGACTCCAAAACCTGAATTTCTTACAATCGCCTCAGAGAAATCATATACATCAGATTCAGGAGCAAGTTTGTTGGATTTTAGTGAGATTGGATTGTTACCGGAAGATCTTCCTTTAGGTATTACTGTATTTATATCGATAGGTTATATTGGTTTTTTTATTGCATTAATATATGTATTAATGAATAAACGAAATCTATAGAAAAGGTAAGCTCTGAGATTAGTGTACTAGATTATTGATTTAAATAATTAATATTCAGAGATATTATTTTCTTTGATTTTCTTTGTTAGTTTGGAGCAAGTTTCATAGTCTTCAATTTCAGAAAAATGGTTCAGTAATTCATTAAAAAATTTTTTGTCTGTAAAATAGGGATGGTGTATGTCAAAATCTAGTGCTCCATTAATGGTTAGATCTAAATAATCTTCTTTCTTAATTTCAAGCTTCTTATTTTCTGTTTTAACTATCTGTGTACTTTTTTCATTAGAGGTCAATTCTTTTGGAGATTTATTAGCTTCAGTATTATAATTTTCAATAAAAGCCAACATTTCTTTTTGAAGCATTATTGCATCATTATTTTCTTTTAATACCTTCTTATTACAATTGAATCTTTTATTAAGTTTTTCAGATCTATTTTCCGAAATAGGCTCTTTAAGAATTTCCTTAATTTTTTTTTCGTTTTGATGCAAAAGATCTAAATTGGATCTAACTCTTTGTCTTAAGACTTCAATAGAACTTCTTAAATTTTCCACCATAATCTCTGGATGTTAGTTTGTTGTTTTTTTATATAACAAAATATCCGAGGGAATGTTTATAAGTTATTTATTACTAATATACTAAAAAAAACAAAGGGATCAAAGAAATGTATTGAGGAATTTTAGGATTTTGAGTCTAAGGCATCGCGTAAGCCATTCCCAATTAAAGTAAAAGATAGTACCATAATCATAATTGCAATACCTGGAATAATTGCCAAATATGCTTTATCCATTATAATGTATCCGTAATGTTCTTTAATCATTGTACCCCATGATGGTATTGGAGGTTGTACGCCAATACCTAAAAAACTTAATCCGGCTTCAAGTAGAATTGCTGTTGCAAAATTTGCAGCAGATATTATAATTACCGGACTCATTATATTTGGCAATATATGACGAAATATTATTCTGATATCACCAAAGCCTAAAGCTCGGGCAGCTTCAACATATTCTTTTTCACGCACACTTAGTACTTGTCCGCGAACAACTCTTGCGACTTCAACCCACATAGTTAAACCAACTGCAATAAATATTTGCCAGAATCCTTTTCCAATAACCATTGTAATGGCTATTACCATTAGTAAAGTAGGGATTGACCAAATAACATTTATAAGCCACATAATTATATCGTCGATTTTTCCTTTATAAAAGCCAGCTAAAGCACCTAAGGTTATACCTATTAATAATGAAATAAATACAGAAATTAACCCAACAGAAAGGGAAATTCGAGTGCCAATTAATAATCGACTAAATAAATCTCTCCCAAAACGATCGGTTCCGAAAATAAAAAACCTTGTTATAATATGTTTTGTTGTAATAATATCTTTTACTTGTTGAAGAGAAATGGTATTGTTAACACCCTCAATATCTGTGAATTGAAATATAGAGTTTGAGTAATAAGTTTTTGATCCATATTGAACTTTAAATATAACGTCAATCGGATTTAATTCTCTGTATATAGCTTCTTCATTTGCAATGTCATTAAACTCTTTCAGGATTAATTTATTATTTTCGAATCGAAAGTTATTAATCGGGATATAAGTGAATTCATCTACTTTCCCAGAAATCATTTTTTTTAATATTCCGATCTCATTATTAATTTCATTTTTTCGGATTTTTAACATTTCACATTTAAAACCCGGTTTTTTAGTTGATATTTCTAGGATTTGAGTATTTGCAAAGCTGGTTTTGTCGGGAGTTATTAAATATCCAAGAATTCCAATAATTACTGTCACAAGTATAACAAGCAATCCTAGTAAGGACAGCTTATTGTTTTTAAATCGTTGCCAAGCGAGATAATTAAGCGAACCGGTAATTTCTGTTTTAGATTTTCGAAATATCATACTTAGTCAAAATTATCCTTTTTCTTTAAAATTTCGTCCCTTCCAGTTAAAATTTCCTATTAATCCAAAAATTACTGTAAGAATAATGTAAACAGGATATATAATTTGCAAGGGGAGAAATAACCACAGTAATTTTTGTTGATGAAAAAATTTTGAAACAGGAATGAGAATACTTAAATCGAAAATAGACTTTAAAATAAATAGTATTAAAAAAGTACGGAAAAAGGTAAAGTTCCAAATCGAAAAAGATAAACTAAATACTAATGCTAAATTTGTTAGTGTAACAATAATTGCTGTAAAAATGATATCAAAATCACGATATGCTTTACTTTTTGAAGTCCATCGTACTCTTTGATTAAAAAAAATCCGAATAGATTTTTCAGCCTTGGTATAAACTATTGCATTTTTCGATTTTATAAATTGAATAGCCTTTTTATATTTCTTTTTAACATGCAACATTAAAAAAACATCATCGCCTGAAGTGTAATTGTAATGAAGATTAGAGTCTAAAAATGCAGATTTCTCAAATAAGAGATTTGCTCCATTACTCATTATAGCACGATTAATTCCGATGGCTCCAGCCCCTGATCCAACCAGACTTAAAAATTCTAAAGCTTGCAATTGACTAAAAATATTTTTCTCATTTTTGAAGGTCACAGGGCCAACTAATAATTTAGGTTTAAATTGATAATAATAATTGATCATAGTATATAACCAATCATTTTCCATTGTGCAGTCGGCATCAGTGGTAATTATAATTTCCGATTGTGAGTTTTTAATTCCAAAGGCTATAGCTTCTTTTTTACCTGTTTTGGCTTCTGGCAACTTAAAAAGTTTTATGAACTCATATTTCTCTTTATAGTTATCAATAATTTTTATTGTATCATCTTCAGAATTGTCGTCTACAATTACTATCTCAGTATTTTCTTTGTTATAAGTCTGATTAATAAGAGCTATTAAAAGTGTCGAAATGTTTTGTTCTTCATTTCTACATGCAATAACAATGCTTATATTATTGTTAATTACATCTGCTGGAGTATTAATTGTTTTTAACCTTAACCAACCACAAGTGTAAAGAAAAATAGTACATGTATATATTCCAATTATTGAATAAACTGCATATTCGATAGTGATCATATGAAGCAAAAATACTAAAAATAGATATGAACTTTAGAAATGGCTTATATATTAAGGTGTAAAACGGTTAAAGCACAATCACAAATATTTAAAAGATATTGATAATAGGAATCAAATTTTATAACTTAGCTAAAATGGCAATTTAATGAAAACCTTAGATCATATATTTAGATGTTTGACAATTTTACTTTTTACGATTTTGGTAATTGATTGTAAATCGCAAAATGATGAACTAGAGCCAAAGGTTTGTATAGATAGAGAATCGGTAGTTGCAGGTTCGTTTTATCCAGACTCTTCAGAGGCGTTAAAATCTCAGTTAGAATCTCTTTTTGCCAGTGCTGAACGTGTTAAAACTTATAATGAAGTGTTAGCAATTATAGCACCACATGCAGCTTATATATATTCTGGAAAAGTTGCTGCATCAAGTTATAATCAGATTGACCCTGATAGGGAATATGAAAATATTTTTATTATTACTGCAAGTCATAGAGTATTATTTAAAGGAGCATCAATCTACAATCAAGGCGATTATATAACACCATTAGGGAAGGTAAAGGTTAATACAGAATTGGCCAATGAACTCATAAGTAAAAATGAGATTTTTGTTTTTAACTCTGAAGCACATAAAGAGGAGCATAGTTTAGAGGTTCAGTTACCTTATCTCCAATATATAATGAATAAAGATTTTCAGATTGTGCCAATCGTAACAGGTTCACAAACTTTGGGCGAAGTTAAAGAAATAGCAAAAGTATTATCTCCATTTCTCAATGAGAAAAGCCTGTTTATCATAAGTACCGATTTTTCACATTATACAAATTATGAAGATGCAAAAATCGTTGATAAAAAAACAGGAGATGCAATTTTAACGAATTCGGTAAAAAATGTTGTTACAGTAATAAATGAAAATGCTTCGGCTAATATTGAAAATCTGGTAACAAGTTTATGTGGTTGGCCGGCTGTTTTAACATTGCTAAACATTACCGAAAAAGATCAATCAATTCAAGTTATTCCTGTTGATTATCAAAATTCCGGTGATGAAATAGGAGATAAAAGTCGTGTAGTAGGGTATCATTCAATGGTTTTTACAAAGAAAAAAATAAATATGTCAGAAAATCAATTTAAATTAACAATTCAGGAAAAGGAAAAACTTTTAAAAATAGCCAGATCTACAATTAATGAGTATTTAGCTACAGGTAAATTATTAAAAATTGAAAAATCGGAACTAACTTGTACTATGGAGGAGGATTGCGGAGCATTTGTAACCCTGCATAAGGATGGAGCTTTACGCGGTTGTATAGGGCGGTTTGTTGCGAATGAGCCTTTATATATTATTGTACAAAGAATGGCAATTGCTGCCGCAACCGAAGATTCAAGATTTTCTGTGGTAAAAAAAGATGAATTGAATAAAATAGATTTGGAAATATCGGTATTAACTCCTTTACAAAAAATAGATTCGATTGATGAAATTGAAATCGGCAGACATGGGATTTACATTAAAAAAGGATTTTCTTCAGGCACATTTTTACCACAAGTAGCAACTGAATCGGGATGGACAAAAGAAGAGTTTCTTGGTTATTGTGCCAAAAACAAGGTGGGAATTGGTTGGGATGGATGGAAAGATGCGGATATTTATACTTATGAAGCAATTGTTTTTGGCGAAAACGAATAAAAAATATGATTACAAATGAATTTTAATCAATTACAAGAATCTGGTTCCTAATATATTTATAAATAGAGTAGAATGAATGTGTTTTCTATATCCGTTTTAATGATTAAATAAAGAATGACAAAATCGAATATAAAACTTACAAAACCCGGCGTTATTTTGCTGGGTTTTGTTGCTTTAGTAACACAGATAATTTTGTTGCGGGAGTTTCTTACTTTTTTTAATGGAAATGAGTTAGTTATTGGGATTATTCTTGCAAACTGGATGTTAATTAGTGGTTTGGGAGCATATCTCGGTAGATTTATAGGAACTAATAAAAATAGGATTCATTGGATTTTGGTTCTTTTGGGTTTATTGGCATTTCTGCCAAGCATAACTGTTTTAGCTTTACATTTTTGTTGGCACATGTTTTTTCCACCAGGAATAATGGCAGGAATTATTCATGTATTTTATTATTCACTTATAGTCTTAAGTCCATTTTGTATTATTTCAGGAATGCTATTTACTCTTTTTGCTAAGGAAGAATCATTCAGAACGAAAGAGAATAAAATAGGCGATGTATATGCATGGGAATCACTAGGAAGTTTAATTGGCGGAATTATTTTAAATTTTTTATTGATCTGGGTTTTTTCAACTTTTCAGAGCTTATTTCTAACAATGCTTTTACTGGCCATATTAACAACCATAATGAGTATTAAAGCAAATTACTATTTTACTTCCGGGCTGTTTGTTTTTATGACTCTGGGCTTTATCTTTTTATTTTTAGAAAATAACTTGGATCAAAAAGTCAGGGAGATAGCTTTTTCGAACCAAACAATAACATATTCCAGTGATTCACCTTTCGGTATTTTTGTGATAACACAACAGGATGAACAAATAAATTATTATGAAAATAATATTTTATTGGCATCTTCCGGCGATGTTGTTTCAAGGGAAGAATCTGTACATATGGCAATGGTACAACATCTAAACCCTGAAAATGTGCTTGTATTTTCTGGCATTATTTCCGGAATCATGGATGAGATTATTAAATATCCCGTAAAATCTATAGATTATGTGGATGTAAATCCTGAAATAATAAAAATAGCTCAAAAGAATTTTAATATAGATTCTTACAACATGCTAAATGTAATAGAGAAAGATGCCAGACGATTTTTACAAAAGAACAATAAGAAATATGATGTTGTATTGATTAATTTACCCAAGCCATCTACCATCCAGCTAAACAGGTTTTATACACAGGATTTCTTACAATTATTAAAAAGGAACTTAAGTACTAATGCCGTTATTTCTTTATCAATTCCATCCAGTGCAAATTATATGAGCGATGAAACAAAGAGGCTTTTATCTATTATTTATTCAACTTTAAAATCAGAGTTTAAAAATGTAATTATTTTACCCCTTGGCAAAGATTTTTTATTGGCATCAAATGGATTAATATCGTATAAGATTGCTGAAAAAGTGGAAGAAAAAAACATCTCTACAGATTATATAAATTCATATTATTTCGATGATGACTTAATACAATTCAGAGGTGAGCAATTGATTAGTCAGCTTGATACGGATGCCCCAATAAATAAAGATTTTAGTCCAGTATTTTATCAAAGTCAAATTAAACTTTGGATGAGCCAATTTGATATGCAATATTGGATTCCGGCTTTAATAATTTTGCTTTTCTCGGGATTCTTTTTTATAAAATCGGGAATAATATATAAAGGAGTTTTTGCTGCCGGTTTTGCCGGAGCTACAATTGAAATCATTTTAATGTTAGTATTTCAAGTTGTTTTTGGCTATGTATATGCTGTGGCAGGAATTTTTATAATGATCTTCATGGGTGGATTAGCATTTGGTTCGTATTATATTCCTAAGTATTTCGAAAGCATTGATAAAAAACTGTTTAGTAAATTACAATTAGCAATAGCAATCTTTGCTTTTGTATTACCCTTAATGTTTTTATTATTAGAGAGTTTTGGGTTTCATGATATTTTGATTTTTGTAATATTTATAATTCTACTTTTAGTTATTTCTTCATTAACCGGAGCTGTATTTTCTGTAGCAAGCAAAATATCAAATAATGATTATGGAATCATTTCTTCGAATGCATATGGATTAGATCTGTTGGGATCAGCAACCGGAGCTTTATTATTTACCATATATTTAATTCCGCTGTTGGGTTTTGGGTGGTCAATTATAATAATCGGGATTTTTAATTTAATACTTAGTATAATGATTGGGGAGAAATAATTTGCAATTGGTTTTATTCACCTTTAAATTTGAAAATAGATTGATTTCTTAATCGTTTTATAATTATGAAAAGGAGAATCAGTAAACGTGAATTCTTAAAATATAGTTTTTTGGGTTCTTGTGCTTGTGTAGTAGGAGGAGGGAAAGTTCATGCTATTACCAAAGGTTTTTCTGTAAAAACAGACGAATTATGGAAATGGAGTAAATTATCGAAATACTATATTGATACACCACGAGGTGTAAAATGCCTTATCTGCCCGAATGATTGTATTATAAAGGAAAATGAACTAGGTGATTGCCATTCAAGAATTAATATTAAAGGGAAAATATATTCGATTGCTTATGGAAATCCTTGCTCAATAAATGTTGATCCAATAGAGAAAAAGCCACTATATCATTTTTTACCTGAGAGCAAAGCTTTTTCAATAGCAGTAGCGGGATGTAATTTAGCTTGTCTGAATTGCCAGAATTGGCAAATTTCTCAGGTAGGTCCTAAAGAAACCCGTAATTATGATTTAATGCCGCCCGAAGTTTACAAGCAGGCAAAACGATATGAGTGCAAATCCATTGCATATACTTATTCAGAACCCATTGCTTTTTATGAGTATTTCTTAGATTCATCTAAAATTGCACATGAACAAGGTATAAAAAATGTAATGGTTTCTGCCGGATATATAAACGAGAAACCCTTACGAGAAGTAGCTAAATTTATTGATGCCGCTAATATTGATCTGAAAAGTTTCGATGATGAAATTTATGCCCGTTTAAATGCAGGAAAATTGCAAGCTGTTTTGGATACATTAAAGATATTAAAAGATGAAGGTGTGTGGTTGGAAATTACAAACTTGATTGTTCCGGAATGGACTGATAATTTAGATATGATAAAGCGCATGTGTGCTTGGCTCTATAAAAATGGATTTGAAGATTGCCCCTTGCATTTTAGCCGTTTTACTCCTCTACACAAACTTACACATTTGCCAATGACTCCGGTTAGCGTATTAAATAAAGCAAGAGAAATAGCACAGAACGCAGGGTTGAAATATGTATATATAGGGAATGTTCCCGGCTCCAATGCACAAAATACCCTTTGTCCTAAATGCAAAAAGATTGCTATTGAGCGAAAAGGGTATAGAATTTTACAAAACAATATAGTAAACGGGAAATGTAGCAGCTGCAATGAGAATATTGCAGGAGTCTGGAATTAGACAATTTTACTTAATACCAATTTTGGAACAATAACACCTAAAACAACACCTGACATATTTGAATAAAAATCGAAAGGATTAAACCTACGTCCCGGAATAAATGTTTGAGCATATTCACTTAGCCCGGATAATAGTAATCCTCCTATTAAAAAGTAAACCAGATGTTTTGATATTACATTGAAATAATTGTCTGCTTTCCATAATAAATAAAGAATAGCCAAACTAAAATAAACCATGAAATGTAAAAAATAATCTAATCGATACGAATTCTCGTTTATTTCAATCTGCATTTTTGGTCCATTAGGAATAATCGAAAAAGAGATAATTAAAACAACCCAAACCCAAAAAGTTAATGCAAAAAGTTTTTTATTTTTTAATAAGAATTCCATATAATATTACTGAATGAGAATATTAATCAATTTGTTTTAATTTATCGATTAAATAATAGATTTAGATTTTAACCTTAGACTATTCAGAACCACAGAAACTGAACTAAAAGCCATTGCTCCACCTGCAATCATTGGGCTAAGCATAAAGCCATTTACGGGATATAGTATTCCTGCAGCAATTGGAATAGCAATAATATTATAAATAAAAGCCCAAAAAAGATTTTCTTTAATAGTTCGTACAGTTGCTTTAGAAAGTTTCAAAGATGCAGCAATTTTTTCTAAATCTCCTTTTACTAATGTTATATCTGCACTTTCTATGGCAATATCAGTTCCATGTCCCATAGCAATTCCAATATCAGCTTGCGATAAGGCAGGAGAATCATTAATTCCATCGCCAACCATGGCTACTTTATATCCTTTTTGTTGTAGATCTTTTATATAATCGAGTTTATCTTTTGGAAGTACTTCCGCTTTATACTGGTCAATACCTGTTTTATTTGCAATTTCTTTTGCAGTTCCTTGATTGTCGCCAGTTAGCATATGAACCTGGAGATTCATTTTATGAAGGTTTTTAATAGCACGAATTGAGCTATCTTTTATTTTGTCAGCAATGGAAATTAAGGCAACTATTGATTTGTTTTTTGCAACGAATATTTGTGTTTGTGTTGAATTTCCGTATTGATTAAAATATTGTTGTTCTTCTTCAATATCAATATGATTTTCTTTCATTAATTGGTAATTCCCAATTGAATACTCATTCATATTAATTGTTGCAGAAACTCCCATACCTGTTTGGCTAACGAAGTCTATCACATTTATACTACTATTTGACAAATGATTTAAATACTTTACGATAGAACTTGCCAAGGGATGCTCAGACTTTTTCTCAATGGCCAATACATCTTCTAAAATCTGATCTTGTTTAATATCGCTTTTTAACCAAACAAGCTCCATTACTTCTGGTTGCCCTTTAGTTATTGTTCCTGTTTTATCTACAACAATAATATTTACTTGTTTAGCATTTTCAAGTGCTTCAGCATTTTTAATTAAAATTCCATTTTCGGCACCTTTACCAATTCCAACCATTAAAGCTGTTGGTGTTGCAAGCCCAAGAGCACAAGGGCAAGCAATTATTAAAACAGTAACTAATGTAACAAAAGAGTAGGTGATTTGTGGCTCGGGACCAAGAAAATACCAAATTGCTGCACTAAGAATTGCCAAACTTATTACTGTTGGAACAAAAAAAGATGCGATTTTATCGGCAAGTTTCTGGACAGGAGCTTTACTTCCTTGAGCATTTTTAACCATTTCAATAATCTGCGAAAGCATAGTGTCTTTCCCCACTTTCTCAGCAATCATATTAAAACTACCTGTTCTGTTTATGGTGGCTCCAATTACTATGTCATTCTCATTTTTCTCAACAGGAATAGCTTCTCCCGTGATCATACTTTCGTCAATAAAAGATGTTCCTTCAACAACTTTACCATCAACAGGAATTCGTTCACCTGGTCGAATAATTAATATATCTCCAACAATAACATCGTTTATGGAAATTTCTTGCTCCTCATTATTTCTAATAACTCGAGCTGTTTTTACTTTTAATCCCATTAATTTTTTAATGGAAGTAGAAGTTTTTGATTTGGCCTTTTCTTCAAGATATCTTCCTAAAAGAATTAAGGCAATAATTATCACAGCAGCTTCGAAGTATACATGCGGTATTATTCCTTTTGAAATAAGAAAATCAGGAAAAAAAGTATTAAAAGTGCTAAATAAAAATGCCGTTCCGGTACTTAAAGCAACCAAAGTATCCATATTTACCAATTTATTTTTTGCTTGCTTAAAAGCAATAATAAAAAAGTCGCGTCCAAACCAAGCTAATACCGGGATTGTTAATAATAGCATAATCCAATTAGCATAAGGAATATGCGCAAAAAACATGGATATTGAAAAAACAGGAGATGCCAAAAGAATAGAATATAAAGCTTTATGTTTTGCTATTTTTAAATGTGCTTTTTCTTTAGCTTCAATTTCTTCAATATTATTTTTGGATTGATTTATAATTAATTTGTATCCTATGCTATTAACTGCATTTTTTAAATCTTGAGCAGAAACATTTTTTTCATTAAATTCAATTAAAACACTTGCCGAAGCAAAGTTAACAATTGCTGATTTTACACCTGGAATAGATGATAACATTGATTCAACACTTTGTGCACAAACAGCACAACTCATTTCTTCAACCGGATATGTTTCTTTCTTCAAACTCACTTTAACAAAATGTTTTATATTCTTTCAATAGTATATCCAGCATTTGTAACCGCTTCTTTTACAGCATTGGCGATTTGTTCTGAATTAGAATCATCAAGATCTACTTCCAATGTTTTTTCCTGAACATCAAGAAAAACTCTCCATATTTTGATTCCGTTTATTGAATCCATACTTGGTTTAATAGCATTTACACAGCCGTTACATTTAAGGCTGGTTTTAAATCTTAACGTTTGCATGTTTATAATGATTTTATAACTCGCTCGAGTTTGGTTTTTATATCCTCTGCAATTTCTGCTAATGCAGGGTTGTTTACAGCTTGCATTGATGCTTGTGGATCAACAGCAGAAACATCAATTTTACCATCTACGGTTTCTTGCACAACAATGTTACATGGTAACATTAATCCAATATAAGGTTCGTTTGATAATGCTTTGTATGCACTTGGGGGATTGCAAGCTCCTAGTATTATATATCTCCTAAAATCGACATTGATTTTCTTTTTTAATGTTTCTTGAACATCAATTTCGGTTAAAATACCAAATCCTTCGGATTTTAAATTTTCGGTTACTCTTTTAATGGCGGAATCAAAGTCGGTAGGAATAATTTTATTAATGTAATATGACATTACGACCTCCTCTTTATATATAAAAAAAATCGATCCCGGAAGCGTCAAAGAAAATGATTATGAGAAAAATTACCTTGTTATTAACCCTGCTTCCGAAACCGACTATATTTTATAACAGTAAAAATATAAAATTGTTCACTGTTATTGTTTGTTTTTTTACATTTTTTTGTTTAAAGCTTAAAATTATAATTACAACATGTAATTATAATCGTTGCTTTTGTAAAAAAAATCGGTCTCGGAAGCGTCAAAGAAAATGATTATGAGAAAAATTACCTTGTTATTAACCCTGCCTCCGAAACCGACTATATTTTATAACAACAAAGATATAAAATTGTTCACAGTTATCTATTTTTTTTGTAAAAAAATGTTTAATTTTTTCAATTACAATTGCAACAGCATGCAATTTTATTCTTTTTCACTTTTTCAAAAGCCTCTCGTCCTTCTTTAAAAGTAAAATAAGCTATTAATAATGACCCTATTATATCAATGTACCCTATTTCAAAAATCTCATACAATCCACTTGAAACTAACAACACAATTGATAAATATAAACAAGATTTCGTGCAATTAGCATCTGCAATAATTGCATCGGAGCTTAATTTTTTTCCAATTGTTAATTTATATCGCAATAAAAAATACATAGTGAGAATTGAAATTCCTGCTATTATTAATCCGGGAATAGTTGTTTCAGGTTTGTTTTTTTCAATAATACTAAATACTGCTCCAACAATAATTCCAGTTGTTAAAATATAAAACCCAGCACCTGTTATTCTTAATGCTTGTCGTTCAAACTTATCCCTATTCTCAACTTCAGAACTTTTCATTCTGAAAACCATGTGAGCAATTCCAATACCTGAAATTACTTCAACAAAACTATCAGTTCCAAAACCAAGGAGCGATAATGTTTCATCTTCTAATCCAAAATAAACAGATACAATTCCCTCGATAACATTATAAACTATTGTTATAATGCTTAGGATTAATGCTGTACGTAAAAGTTTTTTATAATTCATAAAGATTAAAAGAATAAAAGATGCGATTATCTTTGAAAATACAAATGTAACTATTTATTATTTTGTATAAGTCGATTTTTAAAGAAAAAAAAGGAGCCAATAATAGAAGGAATTGCTAAATTGATAAACCATAAAATCATAGTTGATAAAATAATTCCAATAATATTATTGGAAAACATCCCAAGAAAGAAAATTGAAAGAGAACCACGAACACCTAGTTCTATAAGAGTAGTTGTTGGAATGATTGTGGCAAATAAGTAGATAAGACTAATTGAAATATAAGCCTGAATTATAGTTATATGAATATCAAAGAATATAAGTAAAAGATAAAATTGACTTGAAAAAATAATATAACGAGTAAAGCTTAATAATAGCACTTTTAGCAATAATTTAGATTTTGTTTCTGAGAAGTATTCAAGCTGATTTTCACGAGTTTTGAAAAAAGGAAATTTTAAAAGAATTGGTTTGATTAATTTTATTTTAAAATACACCCAAATTAAAATCAATAAAATAAGGGTAAGACAAATAACTGTTGTTATATTAAATATAGGGTTAATAATTATTTTATTGGGGAATAAAATAAGGAATAGAATAAAACCTAAAATTCCTGCACTTAAAGTAGTTAAGAATTGGGCAAAACTTCCAATGCCGGTTGCTAATACACCAAAAGTCCGATTCCCTTTATTAATAAAAAGCACTCTTCCACCAATATCACCAATTCTGTTTGGAGTAAAAATACCTATTGTTATCCCTGAAAGAACTGCTTTAAAAGCTGTATAGAATTTGAGATTCTGGATTTTATCAATTAGAATTTTCCATTTGATAGTTTCTATGCTCCAATTAAAAATCATTAACAAAAAAACAAGTAGTAATAAAAGAAAATCAGAAAATGAATAATATTGAGGAATAAAGCTCAGTTCATTTAACTCATTAAAGTTCAATATTTTATATGTTACAAATCCGTATGATAGTAATATTAGCAGAATGCTTAGAATGATTTTTGTTGATTTACTTTTCATTAAATTTATTATTCTATAAATCCAAAGATATAAGAAGAATCTCAATAGTTTGAAATTGATGTAAGTTTTTCGATCTTTGCAGCAATTCAGTTTAAAGTTTATTGTTTAGAGATTATAGTTTTGAGTTCCAGATTTAAAACTAATTAATAATTTGTAATTCTTCATTTTTAATTTTTTAATATGAGTTATGTTCGCCCCAAAAAAAGTTTAGGTCAGCATTTTTTAACTGATTTAAATATCGCACAAAAAATTGTAGATACTATCGATGGATTATCTCAAAAAACGGTTTTGGAGATTGGCCCTGGTACAGGTGTTTTAACATCTTTTTTATCAAAAAAAGAAGACATTAATCTATACGCTATTGAGATAGATACTGAGGCATATGAGTATTTACAACAGGCTTACCCTGAATTAGGTGACAAACTTATTTTAAAAAATATTTTGAAATTTGATTTAAAAGAACTTTTCAGTGAATCAATGACTATTATTGGAAATTTCCCTTATAATATTTCCAGTCAAATATTTTTTAAAGTACTAGCAAATCGAGATTTGGTTTTAGATGTTATTTGTATGATTCAGAAAGAAGTTGCTGATAGAATTAAAGCTTCTCATGGAAATAAAACTTACGGAATACTTAGTGTGTTTTTACAGGCCTTTTATGATATTGATTATTTGTTTACCGTAGGGCCTAAAGTATTTAATCCTCCGCCAAAAGTAAATTCAGCAGTTATACATTTAAAAAGGAATAATAGAAAAAACCTGGGCTGCAATGAAGAGCTGTTTTTTAAGATTGTAAAACAGGGATTTAACCAACGTAGAAAGACTTTACGAAATTCTTTAAAAAGTATTTTAATAAATTTACCGACAGATAATGAAATTTTTGGGCAGCGACCCGAACAGTTAAGTGTTGAAGAATTTATTTATCTTACAAATCTTATTGATCCAGATGTAAAGTAATATTGTAATTCAAAAATATTGTCTTATGCAATTCGAGTTAACCAAAGAATATATTGATCAACTTCATGATCACATAGAAAAAAGTAATGAGGTTGAGGCTTTTAAGATGGTGAAAGATCTTCACCCGGCCGATATAGCTGAAATTTACGATGAATTAAATGTCGAAGAAGCACGCTTTATTCATGTAATGCTTGATCCTGAAGATGCTGCAGATGTTTTAGTTGAGTTGGAAGAAGATGATAGAGAGAGGTTTCTTAAAGTTTTACCCAATGAAGTTATTGCAAAATTCATTAATAAACTAGACTCTGATGATGCTGCCGATGTTATTGGAGAGTTTCCTGAAGATAAACAGGAAGAGGTGTTATCGCATATTGAAGATTTAGAACAAGCCGGTGACATTGTTGATCTTTTGAATTATGATGAGGATACTGCTGGTGGATTAATGGCCAAGGAGTTAATTACAGTAAATGAAAACTGGAATATAATGACTTGCCTTAAGGAAATGCGCAGACAAGCAGAGGATCTTGATGAAGTTTATTATGTATATGTTATTGATGATAATGAAGTATTAAAAGGAACTTTGTCATTAAAAAAATTATTACTTACTGCAACAAATAGAAAAATAGCCAATATTATTAACACAGATATTATTTCTGTAAAAACAGATACTCCTTCTGAAGATGTAGCTAACATTATGGATAAATACGACCTTGTAGCCTTACCGGTAGTTGATACTTTATACAGGTTGGTTGGTCGAATTACTATTGATGATGTTGTGGATGTTATTCGTGAAGAGGCAGAACGTGATTATCAATTAGTTTCAGGTATTACGCAGGACGTTGAATCATCAGATAGTGTATGGGCTCTAACACGAGCACGAATCCCGTGGTTGTTTATAGGTTTGTTTGGGGGTGTTATTGCGGCATTAGTGATGGGAGTTTACGAAGTTGATCTGGGAATAAATCCTAAAATGGCATTTTTTATTCCATTAATTGCTGCGATGGGCGGAAATGTAGGAGTACAATCATCTTCAATAATAGTGCAAGCATTGGCAAGTAATTCGATGGGGTTTGAAGGGATTGGTAGAAAGCTACTCAAGGAACTAGGAGTTGCTTCCATAAATGGAGTTGTGCTGTCATCAGCTATATTTGCCTATAATTATTTCTTTACAGAATCTTTTGCTTTAACAATGACTGTTAGCGCAGCCTTATTCTCAGTTATAATATTTGCTTCTTTGTTTGGAACTTTTGTGCCTATGATGTTGGATAAATTTAAAATAGATCCTGCATTAGCCACTGGTCCATTTATAACAACAGTAAATGATATTATGGGCTTGTTTATTTATCTTATGATTGCCCGTGCTTTTTTTGCTTTATTTTAAAAGGAATCTTTTATTAATAGTTCGTTACATTTTTGTATTAGTTTGAAATTAAGAACTTTGACAAAGTTAGCTTAATTTAATCATACGACTAATTATCAGTAGTTTGATTGTTTGTGAAATTCAACTTTGCCAAAGGTTAACAAAGTATTATTTTATAAGGGAGCAAAAGAAAAGAGATTCAGTGTAAATCATTTTAATTATTAATAAACCTAAGATTATAGTTAAGATTCGGAATGTAATACGTACAATTTTATAATTTGATAAATAATCACGAAAAGTATTAAATCCAAATAGCATTATTCCTAAACCTGTCATCATTGAAAATTCAAAGACGAGTAAAAAAATATACTCTCCATGATTTACCAATTGCCCTAATTTAAAAGCAGAAGGTAAACAAACCGATACCCAAAACACCCAAAGAGGTCCGTTAAGAATCATTAATCCGATAATATGAATTGGTCTTATGCTTGTTGTCTTGTCGTTGTATTTAATAGATCTAATATTAAATATTTTAATTGCAATATAAATGAGTAATACTATTCCGATAATTGAAAGTAAGTGGAAGACTATTGCTGGAACCTGAAAACTTTTTGATGTGATAATTAGAAATAGTCCGATGAAGAATTCGGTAAGACCTGCATAGATAAGGTATATTCCTCCATTTGCTAAACCTTTTTTAGAACCTTTTAAAACTTCAGAAAAAGCTAATAGTATAATAGGACCTGGAGTTACACCCCCAATTAGCCCTAAAATTATAGGTGTTAGAATTTCATTCAAAATACCTTCCAGTAATAAAATAACAAGTACACAATAGGAACTATTATGCCTAATCCGGTTAACCATGCACCACGGCCTTTAATGCCTTTTTTGCCTTTTACAATAAACAAGCCGGTACTTGCAAGTAAAATAAGAGATATTGCGTAAATATCGGAAATTGCCGTCCACCATTTCTTAGGATTATAGTGTAAGTAATTACTCATATGTAAGATTGGTCGTCGTTTTGAAGTTTCAAGATATCCTTGTCCTGTTTCTAAATTCAAAACTAAATTCCCATCTTTTACAAAAACCTTTAAGGTGCTGTCATCAGGGAAATAATAATTTTTATATTTTTCGTTTGGGACATAAGTTTCTAACAAAGAAATTATTTTGGCACGATTTAAATTCTTTTTTATAAGCGAAGAAGGCTTAACGTTTATTTCAGAATATTTTATGTTATAACTTGGATTCCAATCATCAATATGGTTTAATGCAATTCCTGATAAGCCGTAAACGATAGATAAAAAAAAGAAAATATAACCTAAGTCGCGATGGACATTTCTGTTTAGCTTTTGAAGTTTCATTTTTTGTTTTAGAAAAGATGTCCGAGAGTAGTTTAAAATCTCGGACAAATAATTATACTTTTAAGATTGTAATTTTAGTGTGAGTGATCTTCTCCTTCAGTTTGATCATGGCCTTCAGCTTCGGTATTCTCATGGTCATGCCCCTCGCAATCAGAGTGGTCGTGTTCTTGCACTTCAAATTTATCAGCTTCGATCCAATACTGAGAATAATAACCATTTTCAGATTCAGAAATCTGAGTTCTCATTGCTTCAATCTGAGCTTTTTTTTCATTTTCTGCTTCTTCATCGTGAGTCCCGGCTGAATGATCATGGATAGCTTCATTGTCTGAACCACTTTCAACCTCTTTCTCAAGATTTGCAACATAATCTTCGTTAATTTGCAATTCCTTAACTGTACCTGTAACAAAAACGAGGCTTCCTTCAAGTTCTTTTTCAAACACTCCAATATTATCATTAGGAGTAATTTTGATTACCATATCAGGATCTTCACCCATTATAAACATTCTTTTTCCACCATGCGAACATACATGATTTACAATTCCTGCAACAACAATATTTTTATCAATGTAACTTTGTATGTTAGGATTTAAATAATCAACAGTAATTATAGCAACTTCTTTTTCACTTACAGCTTCTTTTTTCTCCGTCTTTTTCCCACATGAAAAAAGGATTGTTGTAATAATAAGAATCCCCAGTACTTTTTTAATCATAAGATTTAGATTTTATGTTAATAATTGATTTTTGAACAGTAAAGATAATAAGATCTTTAAGAATCTAATTAATAAAGAATAATAATTTTAAGTAAAGTAAAAAAGTCATACTCTGTTCATTTTCAGTATGTTTATTTCAAATATAAAACTGTTTATAGTCAGCCATATTGATAGTTTATAATGGTTAAGCCTTTTTTTATAATTTTTTTTTATAAATATGAGATATGTGATTTTTTTATTGATGTATTATTTATATTTTCGAACAATTATTAGATTAATACTTTTCAAAGGATTTTGTAGATATTTTCACTTGTCTAATCCTAATATTACTGATTTTTTTGACTATTTTTGTCGAACTTAAACAAGAGTATGTAAATGAGCGATTTAAAGCGAATCAATTCAGCACTAATTTCGGTTTTTGATAAATCTAATTTAGAACCGATTATAGAAAAATTAAATAAATTAGGAGTACAAATTTATTCTACTGGTGGAACAAAGCAGTTTATAGAAAAACTAGGAGTTAAAGTTATTGCAGTAGAAGATCTTACTAATTATCCTTCAATTCTTGGAGGTAGGGTAAAAACCTTGCATCCAAAAGTATTTGGCGGAATTTTGGCACGAAGAGATAATAGTTCGGATATAGAACAACTTGGGCAATACCAAATTCCCGAAATTGATTTAGTAATTGTCGATTTGTATCCATTTGAAGACACTGTTGCTTCAGGAGCGGGAGAACAAGATATTATTGAAAAAATTGATATTGGTGGGATTTCGTTAATTCGTGCTACAGCTAAAAATTTTAAAGATACTTTGATTGTCCCTTCAAAAAATCAATACTCTGATTTACTTGAGATATTGGAGTCAAAAGAAGGAAAAACATCGATTGAAGATCGTAAGGATTTTGCTCTGGAAGCATTTAATGTTTCTTCGCATTATGATACAGCTATATTTAATTACTTCAATAGCGAAAAACAAAAACCGGTTTTTAAACAAAGTGAAATATCAGGAACAGAATTACGTTACGGAGAAAATCCACATCAAAAAGGATTGTTCTTTGGGAAGATAGAAGATGTTTTTGATCAGTTGCACGGTAAAAAAATATCATATAATAACTTATTGGATATTGAGGCAGCGGTTCAGTTAATTTCTGATTTTGATGAAACTACTTTTGCAGTTTTAAAGCATAATAATGCATGCGGAATTGCTTCTCGTGATAAATTAGTTGAGGCATGGAATGATGCTTTGGCTGGGGATCCTATTTCTGCATTTGGTGGTATTTTAATTACAAATAAAGAAGTTGATGTAGAATCAGCAATCGAAATTGATAAAATATTTTTCGAAGTAATTATTGCACCATCATATACTAATGATGCATTAGAAGTGTTAAAGAAAAAGAAAAACAGAATTATATTAATTCAAAAAATGTTTGAATTTCCCGGGAAACAATATCGATCAATGTTGAACGGGGTTTTGGTACAAGATCGAGATTCAAAAATGGAAGTAGAGGTTGATTTAAAAACAGCAACAAATAAAACTCCATCCAAAGAAGAAATAGAGGATTTATTATTTGCTAACAAATTGGTTAAACATTCAAAATCAAATACAATAGTTTTAGCAAAAAACAAACAGCTTTGTGCTAGTGGTATTGGTCAAACATCAAGAGTTGATGCACTAAAGCAAGCAATTGTAAAGGCGAATAATTTTAAATTTGAATTAAAAGGCGCAGTTATAGCATCAGATGCTTTTTTCCCTTTTGCGGATTGTGTTCAAATAGCAGATGAAGCAGGAATATCATCGGTTATTCAGCCGGGAGGTTCAATAAAAGATCAGGATTCGATTGATTATTGTAATGAGCATGGAATGAAAATGGTGCTAACAGGAACGCGACATTTTAAACATTAATAAACAAGAGAATAACTTAATATATCGTATAATGGGATTTTTTTCATTTTTCACACAGGAATTAGCAATTGACTTAGGAACAGCTAATACTATTATTATTCATAACGATAAGATTGTTGTTGATGAACCATCAATTGTTGCTGTGGAGCAAGCTACCGGTAAACTTATTGCCATTGGTAAAAAAGCTCGTCAGATGCATGGTAAGACACACGTAAACATTCGGACTATTCGTCCATTAAAAGATGGTGTAATTGCCGACTTTAATGCAGCAGAATTAATGATTCGTGGAATGATTAAAATGATTAATCAGAAGCATCAATTATTTGCTCCGTCATTAAAAATGGTAGTTTGTATTCCTTCAGGAAGTACAGAAGTAGAGATGAGAGCTGTGCGTGATTCATCTGAACATGCAGGAGGAAGAGATGTTTATATGATATATGAACCAATGGCTGCTGCTATTGGAATGGGAATTGATGTTGAAGAACCAAAAGGAAGTATGGTTGTTGATATTGGAGGAGGAACAACTGAAGTTGCAGTTATAGCTCTTGGCGGAATCGTTAGTAATAAATCAATACGTATTGCTGGCGATGCTTTTACCTCAGATATACAAGCATATATGCGACATCAGCATAATATTAAAATAGGTGAAAGAACTGCTGAGGAAATTAAAATCAAAGTAGGATCTTGTTTAGCCGAATTAGAAAATCCTCCGGAAGATTTTGTTGTTAGAGGCCCGAATTTAATGACTGCAATGCCGGTAGAGATACCTGTATCGTATCAGGAGATAGCACATTGCCTTGATAAATCAATATCAAAAGTTGAAACTGCAATCTTAGGTGTTTTAGAACAAACTCCACCAGAACTGTACGCTGATGTAGTAAACGATGGAATATTTTTAGCTGGAGGAGGAGCATTAATGCGTGGATTAGATAAGCGATTAACAGATAAAATTGGTATTCAATTTCATGTAGCAGAAGATCCATTGCATGCAGTGGCTCGAGGTACAGGAATATCTCTGAAAAACGCAGATAAATTTACATTCTTAATGAGATAACTAAATCTTTAAGTGTTGAATAGAATATGAGAAGTTTACTGAATTTTTTATTACGAATGCATTTTTTACTTCTATTCATACTTATTGAGATTTTATCATTTTCTCTATTAGTTAATAATAATAATTTTCATAAAGCAAAGCTTGTAAACTTTTCAAGGCAGTTTGCCGGAAATTTTCATACTAAATCGGCAAACCTGAAACAATATTTTTCATTAACTAAAGAAAATCAGCGATTAGCCGAAGAAAATAACCGATTGTTAAATATTATTGAATCAACATATAAGTCTGATGAGATATTTTTTCGATCTGTAAACGATACAATTTTAAACCAGCGATATCGATACACATCCGCTAGAATAATTAATAACTCAATAAATAAAAAGCATAACTTCCTTACTTTAAACAAAGGTAGTCAACAAGGTATTTTTCCTGAGATGGCAGCTATTTCAGATGGGAATATTGTTGGTGTTGTAAAAGGGGTCTCAAGTAATTATTCTACTGTTATCTCTGTTCTAAATTTAGATTTAAGAATAAGTTCTAAGATAAAGAAAAATGGATATTTTGGATCTTTATCCTGGGATGGGAAAGATTATCAGTCAGCTACTTTAAGCGAAATACCTTTGCATGCTGATATTCAAATTGGAGATACTATAATAACAAGTGGATTTTCTTCTATTTTTCCTGAAGGAATTTTTATTGGTTTTATAAGTGAAATTGAAGAAAAAGGGGGAAGTTTTTATGAAATAAAAGTAAAATTATCAACTGATTTTAAGAGCCTTGATAATGTTAGTATTATTGGTAATTTGCTTCAAACCGAAAAATTAGAGTTAGAAAAACAAATAAATTAAAATGATTAAGCTATTTCCAAGATATTTGATAAGCTTTACCTTTCTTGTTTTCTTACAAGTTTTTATCTTGAATAATATCCAACTTAGTGGGTATATTAATCCATATATTTATGTACTTTTTATATTAGCTTTACCTTTTGAAACTCCTAATTGGGCATTGTTGATTCTCGCATTTATATTAGGTTTAACAGTTGATCTTTTTTCAAGTACGATTGGAATGCATTGTTCTGCAACCGTATTTATGGCATTTATAAGACCATATGTTTTAAAAGTCATATCACCCAGAGATGGTTACGAATCCGAAACCTTGCCTCGACTAAAATATTATGGTGCAAGTTGGTTTATAAAATATTCTGCAATTCTAATTTTTGCACATCATTTTGTTTTATTTTATGTAGAAGTATTTAGGTTATCAAACTTTTTTACCACATTTACAAGAGTCGTTTTAAGTTCAATATTTACAATTATATTAGTATTAATAAGTCAGTATTTTTACGGTAAAGAAATTAGACGGTAAAAACTGGTGATATAAATTTTGTAATGGATTCTTTTGCAAATAGAAGACATATAATTCGATTTATTATAATCCTTGTAGGACTGATATTTGTAATAAAATTATTTGTACTTCAGGTTATTGATACCACTTACAAATTAACTGCAAGTAATAATGTATTAAGGTACGTTACTCAGTTTCCTGCCAGAGGATTAATATTCGATAGAAAAGGTAAAATGCTGGTATATAATGAAGCAGCATATGATTTAATGCTTATACCCAGACAATTAGAACCTTTCGACACAAGCGAATTTTGTCAGATATTAAATATTTCAAAGGGATATATTGATGAGGCTATAAAAGATGCAAAGAACTTTTCATATTATAATTCATCTATATTTTTAAAACAAGTTTCTTCAAAAACCTATGCTACATTACAGGAAAAACTTTATAAGTACCCTGGTTTCTATGTACAGGCAAGAACATTACGGAAATATACAAATGAAAATGCTGCACATCTTTTAGGTTATGTTGGAGAGGTTAATGAAAAAATAATAGAAAATGATAAATATTATAAGTTAGGTGATTATATCGGAATTAGTGGCATTGAAAAAACTTACGAAGAAAATATACGAGGAAAAAAAGGAGTAAATGTATATTTGGTTGATGTGCACAACAGAATTAAAGGATCATATGCAAATGGAAGATTAGATAGAAAAGCTAACGTAGGTGCAAATATTATTTCAACAATTGATAGTGACTTGCAAGCATTTGGTGAAAAATTAATGATGAATAAAATTGGAAGTATTGTAGCCATTGAACCATCTACAGGTGAAATATTAGCATTAGTTTCTGCACCAACATATAATCCGGAACTTTTGGTTGGAAGATCTCGGACAAAGAATTACGTTACTTTAATGACAGATACACTTAAACCTCTTTTTAACAGGGCACTTATGGCTCAGTATCCTCCCGGATCAACTTTTAAGATAATAAATGGGTTGATTGGTCTTCAGGAGAAAGTGGTTTGGCCAGGTACGGAATATGAATGTGCAGGAGGGTATAATTCTGGGAGATTTCATCTGGGATGTCATTTTCATAAATCCCCCTTAGATTTTATTGAGTCTGTTCAGATATCATGTAACGCATATTATTGTAATGTATTTAGAAATATCTTAGACAATAAAAAGTATCCTTCTATTAAAGAGTCTTTTGATAAATGGCGTGAATATGTTATGTCGTTTGGTTTCGGAAAATATTTGAATAGTGATCTTAGCAATGAATTGAAAGGATTAGTACCTGTAAAAGAAAGATATAATCGCATATATGGTGAAAAGGGATGGAAGTCTTTAACACTTGTTTCAATGGCGATTGGGCAAGGGGAATTAGGAACAACTCCATTGCAAATGGCAAATATGACAGCAGCAATTGCAAATAGAGGTTATTACTTTACACCTCATATTGTAAAAGAAATTGAAGGAAATTTTGAATTAGATGAACGGTTTTATCAAGCTAATTACACTAAGATAGATTCAAATTATTTTGAGATTGCAATAGAAGGTATGGATTTAGCGGTTAATGGAGAACCCGGGAGTGGGAGTACAGCACGATCGGCTAAAATACCTAATATTACTGTTTGTGGTAAAACAGGAACTGCACAAAACCCTCATGGTGAGGATCATTCAATTTTTATTGCTTTTGCTCCAAAGGAAAATCCTCAAATAGCAATTGCTGTATATATCGAAAACGGAGGCTTTGGAGGTACCTGGGCAGCTCCAACTGCAAAATTAATGATTGAAAAGTATCTTAATGACTCAATATCAACTCCTTGGTGGGAACAACATATATTAAATGCTGAAATAAACTATAATGCAGAGACGAATAAACGTATGGAGTAATATCGATTGGTTAACTGTTACTATTTATTTGGTTCTTGTTACTTTGGGATGGATTAATATTTATGCAGCGGTTTATAATGAGGATAACCAAAGCATATTTGATTTTTCACAACGATATGGGAAACAGTTAGTTTGGATTGCTGCTGCAATTATAATTGCTTTTGTAATTTTTGTCATTGACATTAATTTTTATCCTTTTTTCGCATACCTTGTTTATGGGATAATGATTTTTATTTTAATATTAGTTTTAGTTTTTGGAACTAAAGTTCATGGTGCAACATCTTGGTTTCAAATCGGAAACTTTCGATTACAACCGGCTGAGTTTGCTAAAATTGCTACTGCATTAGCTCTTGCGAGATATTTAAGTTCTTATAACGTTCAAATAAATACATTAAAATCATATGTTAGGGTTGCAGCAATAATATTGTTGCCTGCATTTTTAATATTATTGCAAAACGATACTGGTTCTGCATTAGTTTATTTTATGTTTGTAATTGTACTGTACCGAGAAGGGATATCAGAAAGTATCTTACTGTTTGGTTTTTTTGTAATTGTATTATTCATACTCGCTTTAGTTCTTGAAAAGCTGATAATAATTTTATTGTCAATTGCTATCGTGTTTATTATTTTTTGGTTTTTAAATAGAAAATTTAAAAATATTGGAATAGGATTTGGAATATTTATTTTGAGTTTATTTGTAATTTATGGAATAAATGAACTTTTTAAAATTGCACTTTCTAATTACTTAATAATAATAGTATCCCTTGGAGTTTCAGCAATTGCATATATTATTCTGGCAATTAAGTATAAAATAAAAAGAGTTGTTTTACTTCTTTTGTTTTTAACAGGATCAGTTTTATTTACATACTCTGTCGATTTTGTTTTTAATAATTTTCTTGAGCCTCATCAACAAAAAAGAATAAACGTTGTACTGGGCTTAGAATCAGATCCATACGGTGTTGAATATAATGTAAATCAATCAAAAATTGCAATTGGATCAGGAGGGATTTATGGTAAGGGATTTTTAAAAGGAACTCAAACCAAATTTGATTTTGTACCAGAGCAAAGTACTGATTTTATATTTTGTACTATAGGAGAGGAATGGGGTTTTATTGGAACGTTCTTAATTGTTTCATTATTTACATTCTTTTTGTATAGGTTAGTAAAAATAGCAGAAAGGCAAAGATCTTCCTTTAGTAGGATGTATGGTTATGGTGTAATTTCTGTTTTATTTTTCCACATAACTATTAATATAGGAATGACAATAGGCCTGATTCCTGTAATTGGGATTCCTTTGCCATTTATTAGTTATGGAGGATCATCATTATGGGCATTTACTATTTTGCTTTTTATCTTTTTAAGATTAGATGCAAGTAGGTTAGAAATGCTAAAATAAATTTATAGTTTTAAATTTGAAAATTCACTTGTTGTATTAAATGTGTAATTAGGATATTCGAATATAGGGAATCTTCGTTCTGTTTCACCGATTGAATAGCCCCAAATTGTATTATAATCTTCAGATTTTTCCCCAAATTGTTTTAATTGACGTAAATATTCGCCTATTGGTTTCGATTCTACAATTATTACATCATCCATTTCGTTTATTATTGGACTATGGCTTCGTGTTGAATCATGATCGAATTTTAATATTCTTCGTCCGCGACGTGTTATACCTATAGTTCTAAAAGTAAGACTTTTTCCTACTCCCGGGAGATTTATAACATTTCTATCTGTTGCTAAAAATGGAAGGCCTTCTCGTTCTCGTAAGTAATTAATATTCTCCACAATATTACTTGCATTAAGCTGGTAGGTCTTCAATAACTCTATATATTTTGGAGGGATTTTTCCAATTCTTTTTTCTTCGAGTTGTTCTTGCACTGCACGAGCATTGGTGGCAAAATTATTATAATTTTCCATATAACCTTTTACCGAAAAAGTATAATATGTGATTACTCCAATATCATTTAATACTTTTCGTAATTTGTTAGTATGTCCTCTTCGTGATGATGCTGCAGTAAAAACATGTTGATTTGTAATTGTCCAACCGGCTTTAACTATTTTATCAATTCCAGTCTTTACTTCAGGTGTAATTTCCATTGCAGATTCAAAATGAGTTTGAATAACAAATTGATGAATTCCAAGTTTCGAAGCTTTTTCTTTAAAATCAGTAAGGATTTTTATAAGTTCGTTGGTTATTCTTTGTGGAAGATAAACAGGGAGCCTGGTTCCAAGTCTTACACGTAGCATTTCAGCATATTTCTTGCCATCTTCAAGAGATTTATTCTTTTCTTTTTTTCTGTAAGCCATTTCATATACAGCATCTAATATATGTTGTAATGATTTGTCAGAGCTCATTAAAGCATCACCCCCCGTTATTAAAATGTCTCTTAACTGAGTATCATTCTCATAATAACTAAGCAAACTTTCTAATTTCGCAGGCCATTTCTGATTGGGTTCTAGTGCTTTTAAGTCGAAATTTAAATTCCCACTTTGGAAATCATACATTCGTTGGCATGATGCACACAAGCCACCACAGGCTCTTCCCAAAGAATCAGGTATAAGAATTGCAACTTCAGGATATCTTCTATGAATACTATGAGCATTTGGAAGCATCCAGCCAGCAGCATTGGGTTTACTTGGGTCTACAACATCTTCTTTTTCCCAAGCAACAATATGACCAAATTCATGAACTAATCCTTTGCTATACAGAATATAATCTCGAATCGCAGCATCTGCATGATTTCTTTTTCTTTTATCTGTATCTAATAAAGAAATATAATACGGATTAACAAAGAATGGGATTCCTTTTGATTCTGCCTCCTTTAATATTGACATTGTTTCAGAATCCAGAGATTCATTTAACATTTTATTAAGTAGATCAGGATTTCTTATCGCAAATTTAAAGTGAAAATGTTTGTTATTCCACCATTCATTTACTTTGATTATTTTATCTTCTGTTGACATTCCTTCTTCAAAAGAATATCTGCTACTTTTCACCTTCTCTGTGTCAATTAATTCGATAATAATGTTAATAATTCTATCCTTATTTACTTGTCTTCTTTTTATAATATCAGGATCTAATCCGGATGGATGATTGTTCATCCATTGTTCAATTTGTTCTTTTGATGGGTTTTTATGCTTTTTTCGACCAGAAAACTGACTAAAGAGCTCAAACATATCAGCAAAAAAGAAGTATTTCCCTCCACCTATTCCATACTTTGCTGCTAACCACAATATTTTAAAAGGAGTATTAATTCGTTTCTGTCCACGAACATTTAGATCTGCGTATTCATGATTTGTATGGTCTATGTAATCTAAAATTCGTATTGCTGCAATTTCTTGCCATTTTATTTTTTCAAAAGCTTTTCGACCTAATACTTCTTTTCTATAGTATTTGTATGCGAGTTCATTTTTTTTAAGTTCCCATACAGCCCACCGTTTCAAAGATTTATTTACTTCAATTTCATCTTCTGAGTTTAGTAATATTTCTTTTAATTTAGGGTTTTCTTCAAGTGTCTGATTTAGTTTAACTTGAGACTTATTACTAATTTGAACTTTTTCTTCTGCTGTATAATCTGCCATCTCTTTAATCAATTTTAGTAATTCAAAAATTAATACGTAAGCATCTAGAGTGCTATTAGAAAGTCTTTTATGTGAAAAATAAGAGACTTCTTAAGGAAATGCAAAATTATTTAAAAATGAATAGAAATCAAAACTCTTTTAGGCTTAAAAATTTCGCAATCCTTAAATATCGATATTATGTACCGTTTTAATGTAATATATTATATCGTTAAAAAATAAGAAGAAATTCTGTTTAAGAAACTCATAATTCTTTTCTAAAACCTCAATAGCAAAATCTGAGTGGTCAGGAAGTGATGTATATATAGCCATTGTACTTAATACTGATCTAATTCCTTCAATGTCTTTATATGAATAAAGTCTTTCATTTTTGATTAGTTTTGGAACAATCTCCTGCACTTCTTTTGGAAGCATTTCATTATTTTCAATTAATAAGTTATGAAAATTGTCAATGAAATCTTTTAAAGAAATGAAAGAATATCTACTCCAATTACTAGCAAGAAAGTGATCGTAAATAATGTCAATAACAACACCTGCATATTTTCTATATTTTGGAGCAAAAAGCGATTTTGAATCAAATGTGTAAGTGTTTTTATCGGTAAATGAATCTATAAAACGGTGTAATAAAATACCATTTTTTATATTTTCAGGATAAATATGTAATTTACTTCCTTTTACGTAATCTCCGATGAAGTTACCTATCTTGATTTCGTTAATATTTCCAGAAAGATATATGTGGGCTAAAAAATTCATTAATTGCAATATAATAAAAAACAGGTTAGCAGCCTAATTAAATAATATTTTAGGAAATGTTAAACCATTAAAACCTAATCCGAGAAAAAATATGTTCCTTAACATGTATTTTGGATTTCAGTAATTATCACTGAATTAAGGCTGATTTAGGAATACTAAGTATAACATAATCTAAACTTTAAAGTTTTAAATTATGAATTCTTGCTATAAAATTTAACTTTGTTATTGAATTTATTATAAACTAATTTTAATTAAAGAGGAGGAATAATGGCTAAAAAAAATGTTCTTATTATCGGAGCTGCTGGAAGAGATTTCCATAACTTTAATACGTATTATAGAGGAAATGCGGATTATAATGTGGTTGCATTTACTGCTGCTCAAATTCCAGATATCGATGGTAGAAAATATCCTGCTGAATTAGCAGGCGAATTATATCCTGAAGGAATTCCTATTTATGCTCAGGATGAATTAGTAAAGTTAATTAAAGAATTAGCAGTTGAAGACTGTATATTTTCATATAGCGATGTACCTTATCAGGTTGTAATGAATTTAAGTGCCGAAGTTAATGCAACTGGAGCAAATTTTGTTTTAATGGGACCTGAAAAAACGATGGTTAAAAGTACTAAACCAGTTATTGCTGTTGGTGCTGTTCGTACAGGTTGTGGTAAATCACAAACTTCACGTCGTGTTATTGAATTACTAATGGAGCAAGGGCTTAAAGTTATTGCTATTCGTCATCCAATGCCTTATGGTGATTTAGTTGCTCAAAAAGTTCAACGTTTTGCAACTGTTGAAGATTTAGCAAAGCATAAATGTACTATTGAGGAAATGGAAGAGTACGAACCTCATGTAATTCGTGGCAATGTAATATATGCAGGTGTTGATTATGAGGCAATTGTTAGAGCAGCAGAAAATGATCCTGATGGATGTGATGTTATTCTATGGGATGGTGGAAATAATGATTTCCCTTTCTATAAGCCTGATTTAACCATAACTGTTGTTGATCCACACAGACCAGGACACGAGTTATCATATTACCCGGGTGAAGTTACTTTACGTATAGCTGATTATGTTGTAATTAATAAAATGGATTCTGCTGATGCAGCTGCCATTCAGATTGTTCGTGATAATGTAGCTAAAGTTTGTCCAAATGCAGTAGTTGTTGATGCAGCATCTCCACTAACAATTGATAAACCAGAATTAGTTAGAGGTAAAAAAGTTCTTGTTGTTGAGGACGGACCAACTTTAACTCATGGTGAAATGAAAATTGGTGCAGGAACAGTTGCAGCAATGAAATGTGGTGCTGGTGAATTAGTTGACCCTAGAGAATATGCTGTAGGTAAATTAGCCGAAACATTCAAAATTTATCCTAATATTGGAACATTACTTCCAGCAATGGGATATGGTGATCAGCAAATTAAAGATTTGGAGAATACAATTAATAACACTCCTTGTGATGTAGTTGTAATTGGTACTCCAATTGATCTTAGTAGAATTGTTAAAATTAATAAGCCAACAGTTAAAGTAGGTTACGATTTACAAGAAATTGGTAAGCCAGATTTAGCACAAGCTGTTAATGATTTTATTAAAAAGATGAATTTAAAATAATATATTATATTTCTAAAATAAAAAGCTGTCTCATCCCGATTATTATCGGGAGGGCAGCTCTTTTTATTTTAAGATTTAATTCTCTAAACTTGAATAGTTTTATTTATCTCTTAAATTTGTATAATTGAATTTTAACAGCAAAGTTTATGAAAAAAATTATTTTAGTTTTACTTGCTTTTTTACTTGTAAATAACAATCTTGACGCACAAGTTATTTACCCTGAGATTGTTGATACTTCAGAGATAAATAAAGAAGAGGAATTAAAAGAGGTAAAAAACAAAGATGCAGAGCTAAATCAAAAAATGGATATCTTATATCAACACGATGGCAAACAAGCCTTTGTAAATGTAAAAAGAATATATTTAAATGATTTGTATTATACCTTACCCGGTGAAAAAAAAGTAAATAAAATTGATCAACGATTGTTTCATAAAATTGTTTACAAAACCGGCAGGGTTGAGATCTTAAATGAAAAAGCATCTGATGTTCGCAAAGTAGGAGATTATAGAAACGTTAAAGTAACAGAAGATCTGGATGATGTTGAAGGATTAGTTGAGGTAGCTAAAATTGAAGCTAAGGTCGAAGGAAATGAAAGAGGTTACTCAACGCCTAAAACACTAAAAAGATCAGCAACAATTGTTCTGCGAAAAAAAGCGGCCTTGGTTAATGCAGACATTGTTTTAATTACAGGAAAAAGATCAAACGCTGCTTTTGGTGAAATTCCATCGCTAACATTATTAGGGATAGCTTATTCTTATCGGTAAAACAAATGATCTTTGCTTAGGTTGAATACAAGTTTTTCGCCTTGCTGCTTTGCCTTTCATTAATGACATTACGTTGATAATATTTAGTAGCAAATCACAAAATTCCGTATTTATTTTGAATACGTTTTGCATTAGTAGGATTACAATGTTATAATGATTTCTGAAGTATTAACGTTATAAATATATAACTCAAATGAAATGTGGTCTCTATTCTCCTTTATAAAAATAACCACAAGTTATACTATGTAAACAATCAGGAATAGATTTTGAAAAAACGGTTGTGTTAAGATTGTTTTTAATTGTAAATCGTTCATCTAAAAGCAAATCTATAATTTCTTCTGTCTGATCAAAATGAGAGTTGTCCACAGAAATAAATAATTTTACGCTATCTATATATTCATTTAGATTCTCAAGTTTAAATTTAAGAGTATTGTAATATTTAAGTTTCAAATCGACACTGTTATTTTTCCCAACGAATAGTTCATTTGAATAAATAGAAAATTTTTCGTAATCGTTATAAACCAATAAATACTCTCTTCCTGACTCCAATAACTCAGTTTTAAAATCAGAATCACCAAGTTTATCAACCGCAATTTGTGACACAAATGATGGAGTATCATAGGGTTTAATTTGCCTTAATTGAGGATTTTTTGGATCTATAGTATTATCATAAATTCTCAAACTAATATTACTAATAGTATTTTCAGAATAATATTCTTTTACTGTTCCGTTAATAAAGGTTGTAACAGAATCTTCTTCACATCCTATCAATTAAAGTAAAAATCCAAGGAGTAAATACTTTAATTTATTCATTCTGCATGTAATTCTTTTTGTGCAATAACGGTGAGCATATAAAACTGTAAGGGATTTTGAAAAGTTTACTTGTCAAAATTGCCCTGAGCCACATTTGCGATTAGACACAAATTTAGTATTTTTATTTTACCCGTCAAATCGCAGATTTGGCGGAACTAATTTCTTGCACAAACTTTTAAAAAAGCTCCAAAACCCTTGTGTTTTAGGATGCATTGTTGTGCATAGTTATTTTTCAATAATTGATTTTATTCTTTCAATTAGTTTTCTCCTTAAATCTGCTTCAGTTTTCCATGTTATAAATCTGTATCCATTTAGGTCGAAATGAATTTTCTCATTTTCCTTAATAGTCAGTATTAATTCCTTTCCCAATGCATGTGCAAATCCTGTTTCATAATAACAGTTTGGTCTTTCACCAGATAAATCCGCTATAATAAATTTACTTTTCGCTATATTCTCTAGGATCTGATCGTTTATTTTGCCTGAATCTTGAATTTTATCCACTCTTACAGAAAGTAAATCAAATTTGTTTATACAAGGCTCTATTACGCCCTCATAGGCTGAGTCCAGTTCTTCATTACCAAATTTCATAATAACAAAAACTTGATCTTCTAAAGAACTAAAAGATTTTTCAAGTAATGATTTACTGTATTTTGTACTATTCTCAATTTTTAATATTTCAAGAATTTCTTTGGTGCAATTATATTTTATAAAACCATCTGAATCAAACATTTCATCAACGATCTTCTCAGATCTTTCAGTTAATCTATTTTTAGTTTTATACAAGTAAAGCCTCGAAATGCTACTCATGTTAATAATAAAATCAATATTTTGATAATTCAATAATACTGTCTGATTATTAAGCAATGGAACTAAAATATTTTTTTTATACCAACTGAGTCCACCATTAACTTTATAAATTTTTTTACCATCTCCTAAAATTAATCTTAAATGATAATGCATATCTGTTGCTTTTTTAAATTCTGAAAAACGTAAAGTTTGTCGTTGATTATCTGTTTGTTACAATTTCACTAGAATAGTAATATTTTTATTTCTTATTTCCACTTTTTCGTTAATTAAAGAAATTAATTAAGATTACAATGTGGGTAATTATGCACAACTAGTAAATAAAAAGAAAGAATTGATTTCTTCCTTTTTATGATATACTTTCCATTTTTTGAACAATAGTTTTATATAAATCTTTTAGTTCGATTA
Source organism: Bacteroidales bacterium (assembly GCA_013138975.1). GTDB lineage: Bacteria > Bacteroidota > Bacteroidia > Bacteroidales > UBA12077 > UBA12077. The sequence continues at coordinate 11,456 of WTBR01000104.1, read as the reverse complement.
AATCTTTATTCTGTAGTAAAGTTTTTAATTTAAACCTTATTCGGGCAAACATTTTTTTTGCTTCAATATAATAATGAAACGCAAATAAACCGGCAAAAGGCATTAAAACAGGAATAGCAAGATGAACCCAAAATGATTCAATAAAAAATGTACTGGCAACGGTAATTATTATATAATATATTGGAAAAATAAGCAATGAAATTACAACTTTAACTGAACTGACAAATTGAGGATCTTGTATTTTTTTTGAAGCCCAAACCGGAGTTTTATATGGCAAATAATTTACGAGACCTCCAACAAAGTAAAGAGGAAAAAATAGAACTAAAAGTAAAGTTTGACCAATTAAACTTAATACATTAAACTTCCCCTTTTGTAAAACCCAGTTTCTTAAATTTAGTTTGTTTAGAAGTTCAGAATAGCGAATTGTATTTTTATTTAATTCTTCTGCTTCTACAGGATTTTCAGTTACATAATCATTTAAATTTTTAATAATATTTTGTTCGGCAAAAAGCTGGTTAGGTTGTTTTTTGTCTTTAAACCCCAACTTTTTAATCATCTCAGGAAGATATATATATCTGATATGATTAAACATATCATAATACTCCTCATTTTCAATGTTAATCATGTATTTTTTTAATTCCACAGATAATCTTTCACGAAGCAAATTCATTGCACGAGGAGGATTCTTTTTGTATTCTTCGTAGTAATCGGAAACGTTTATAGGTTCACCATAATAAACAAATAATTTACTGCGAAAATTTTGATAATTACTCCAGTCAAGTCCAACAGGAATAATTTTGATATTTAATTTAAAGTCATTTGATTCTTCTGCTTCAAAAGCAATTCTTGAGATTCCTTTTTTTAATGTTTTTAGCATTCGTAAACCACCATGGGTTCCTTCAGGTAATATTACTAAACCATTTTTGTTTTTTAATACATCAATAGTTTTATGAAATATTGCGCTATTATTTCCTAAACTTTCTTTACCGTCACGAATTCTGTAAATAGGCAGGATTTTAAAAAAAGTTAAAATTTTCGCAATTGCTTTCTTTTTAAAAATATCTGCTCTGGCTAAAAATACAGGTTGGGTCTTAGCAGTAGATATTATTGCCAAGGCATCCATTAATGCATTCTGATGATTAATAGCGTAAATTAAGATTTCGTCGGTTGGTACGTTTTCGTAATTATAACTTGTTGTTCTAAAAAATATTTTAGTTACTCTGTTAACGTAAGGTTTTAATAAAGTATAACCTAGAGATTTTTTTTCAATAGTTTCTCTGCTAATAGCCATAGTTTAAACATTATAGGTTTTTAAATAGGTTTTCGAGACCAATATGCAGCTATTCCTAATCCTGAAACAATATGCCAGATCCCCCAAAGGGCAGCAATAAATGCCATTCCACCCATTCCATTGAATAATTTTGGATTAAATATTAATACAAGTGCAAGTCCTGAATTTTGAATTCCTGTTTCAATGGTAATTGTTCTTACGTTATTCCTACTTAATTTAAAAAGCTTAGCAATTGAGAAACCTGTAGTAAGAGCGATTGCATTATGAATTAATACGATAAAGAATACAAGATGTACGTATTTATAAAAATACACCCAATTTAAAGCAATTGCACCAACTACGTAACTTGCAAAAATTACTATTGAAGCTATTTTAATGGGTTTAACAATTTTTGAAGTTATTTTAGGGAACTTATAAGAAAACAACATGCCAATAGTTAATGGAATGCCAAGTAAAACAAACATGGTTTTAAACATTTCAAACGGATCAATTTCGATAGGGATTATTAAACCTGATCCTTTTGAATATATGGCAGCATAAATGCCTCCCCAGAATGCGAAATTAAATGGTGTCATAAAAAGAGCAGACACATCGGCTACGGCAGTTAAACTTACAGATAATTCGGTATTTCCTTTCGCCAAAGATGTCATGAAATTGGAAATATTTCCTCCCGGACAAGCAGCTACTAATATCATTCCAAGGGCAATTCCAGGTGTTGGATTTAAAATTAGAACTAAACTCAAGGTTAGAATCGGTAAAAGAAGAAATTGGGCTATAATACCAACTAATGCAGGTTTTGGATTCAAAAAAATGCGTTTAAAATTTGCAGTTTTAAGCTCAAGTGCAACTCCAAACATCACAAAAGCCAACGTTATATTTAATAAAAGCAGACTTTCCTGATTAAAATTTAAGTATATACTGTCTAGTAACTCTAATGAATCTCCATACATCATTTTCAAGTTTGATTCGGGTAAAAATAATCATTTGATTTTAATAAAAAAGTATGAAGTTTCAATATTCACTGTATTGTCATGATTGTTTTCCAAGTTCAAGAATTATTTTGACAATAATTTTTACTTATTTGGTGAAAAAACAATTTTCATAATAGAATTTTTGAGCAAAGATTCATATATTTACATTAACCTATACACGTAATGTGGAAACCATCTTACTATTTAATAATCAAAACCATAATTAAATAGTGGAAAACGAAAAAGTATTAAAATTGATAGATGAAGTTTCTGAAGTCTTATCCTTATTAATTGAATTAAGAAAAAAAGGAAGATTTAGAGAAGCTTTAGAAAAGATTGATGAAACTTTATTAAATTATTTTAAACTTGATACGAATTTTTTATATTCCGTATCAGAGGATTTCTTAGTTGATGCCTTAAAAGAAGAGAAAGGAATATCTTCTGAGCAGATGGCTTCTTTAGCTGAGATTTTAAGTGAAAAAGGGAATATACTTCTTGAACAAAATAATTTACTTGAAAGCCAAAAGGTTTTAAAAAACACTTTGAAACTATATTATTTTTTAAATAAGGATCAAGATTTCTTCTCATTTAAAAATATGAATAAGATGGTTTTAATAAATGATAAATTGTCGAAATTAAATGTAAAGATCGAGAGTTAATTACTTTAAATTAAAAGTGATTATTTTACGAATTAAGTTTTTTCTTTATTGAATTACTCTCTTCCTCGAATCCGGGTTTTTCTAAAAGTGCAAACATATTTTCCTTATAAGCTTCTACTCCGGGTTGATCAAAAGGATTGATGCCAAGTAAATATCCACTTATGGCACAAGATTTTTCGAAAAAATAAAGAAGTTGCCCTAAATAATATTCATTTAGTTCAGGGATGGTAATCTTAATGTTAGGAACATTGCCATCAATATGAGCAAGAGTTGTTCCTAGTTCAGCCATTTTATTTACAAAATCAATTGGTTTTCCTGCAAGGAAATTCAAGCCGTCGTAATTGTCATTATCGCTTGGAATATTTAAACTGAATTTTGTTTTTTCAACGGATATTACTGTTTCAAATATATTTCGTAATCCTTCCTGTACATATTGACCCATTGAATGAAGGTCTGTTGTGAAATTTACGCTGGCAGGAAAAATACCTTTATTTTCTTTCCCTTCGCTTTCTCCAAATAACTGTTTCCACCATTCTGCTATGGAATTTAATTTGGGATTGTAATTTGCTAGTATTTCAATTGTTTTGTTTTTTGAATATAGCGCATGTCTAATGGCTGCATATTGGTGTACAGGATTTTCATCAAAAGAGTTGTTTTGTGATAAATTAAGCATTGAGATTGCTCCTTCAATGAGTTCTTCAATGTTAAAACCTGCACATGCAATAGGTAACAATCCAACAGGTGTTAGTACTGAATAACGTCCACCAATATCATCGTCAATTAGAAATGATTTATAATTTTCCTGATCGACCATTTCTCTTAAAGCTCCCTTCGTGGCATCTGTAATTGCTACAATTCTATTTGACGCTTCTTTATTTCCAAATCTTTTTTCAAGATCCTTCCTAAATAAACGGAAAGCTATTGCAGGCTCAGTTGTTGTTCCTGATTTTGATATAACGATAATTGAATAATTTTTATCTTTTAAAAAATCCAAAAGCTCGTAATGATAATCTTCTGATAAATTTTGACCTGCAAAAAGGGTTTGTGGATTGTTTTTGTCATGTTTTAAGTGATTAAATTGACCTGATAATCCATCAATAACAGATTTCGCCCCAAGATAAGAACCTCCAATTCCAATAACTACTATTATCTCCGATATGCTTCTCAGCCTTTTCGCAGTTTCATTAATGTCCGCAATTTGATCTTTTGAAATATTTTCTGGTAGGTTCAACCAACCTAAAAAGTCACTTCCTTTTCCTGTTTTATTCTCTAATTTTTTAACCTGATTATTAACTTGTTTATCATAATTTTTAAAATCATTCTGATTAATAAATGATAATGCATTTTTTAAATCAATTTGAATGTTTTTCATAACAAACAATTTATTATAGTTTATCGAAGATTTTCGGTTAATAGTTTTATTTCAATAGCAGGAGAGATTTTCTCATATAAAATATTATATACAGCCTCAGTAATTGGCATATTAACTTTATATTTTTTATTTATCTCATAAATTGATTTTACAGCATAATATCCCTCAGCAACCATATTCATTTCTAATTGAGCTGACTTTACAGAATATCCCTTGCCAATCATATTGCCAAAAGTTCTGTTTCTACTAAATTGAGAATAAGCTGTAACCATTAAATCACCGAGATAAGCTGAGCTTTTTATATCGCGAGTAATTGGATGGACTACATCAACAAAACGTTGTATTTCTTGTATGGCATTTGAAATAAGAACCGCATTAAAATTATCGCCGTACCCTAAACCGTGGCAAATACCTGCTGCAATAGCAAATACATTTTTTAATACAGATGAATATTCAGTACCAAAAATATCGTCAGATATACTTGTTTTTATATAAGATGTACTAAGTAAATCGGCAACTAAACGGGCATTTTTTAAATTCTGTGATGCAATAGTTAAATATGATAATCTTTCAAGAGCAACTTCTTCGGCATGACAAGGCCCTGAAATTACAGCAATTGATTTCAAGGGAACATTGTAGTGTTGGTTAAAAAACTCACCAATAATTAAATTTTCCTTTGGAACCAGACCTTTTATAGCTGATACAATAATTTTATTGCTAATATCAACAGAAAATTCTTGAAGAGCATCTTTTAAAAAGGCCGATGGTATTGCAAAAATTAATATATCAGCATTCTCAACGGCTTTGCTTATATCATTAAAAAGAGCAATTTTATTGGTGTCGAGAGAAACAGAACTTAAATAAAAATCGTTGTGTTTATGCTGTTTAATAAATTTAATTTTCTTAGTACTTCTCATGTACCAGTTAATGTCATCAACATTTTCGAGACATATTTTCATTATTGCTGTTGCCCAGCTACCTCCACCTAAAATTGCTATTTTTGGTTTTTGATTCATTCAGATTATTTTATGTTATCAATCCAAGTTTTTACATCTTCTTGACTTGGGTTTTGTAATCCCAATTTATGTTTTTTATTTGTTCCACACAACTTTTGATGTAAACCGCCCGGACTCGTTTCTTTCATGCTTGAAACAGTAATATATCCTGCCTTTTGAATTATTGGAATCCATTCTTCAGGTATTCCTATTTCTGTATAGCTTGAACTGTCGTCTTTTTGAACTTTCTTTTCAGGTCGCATTTGTGGAAAGAAAAGAACATCTTGAATGGAGTTCGAATTTGTCATAATCATTGCTAAACGATCAATACCAATACCTAATCCTGATGTTGGTGGCATACCATATTCAATTGCACGTAAGAAATCTTCGTCAAGAACCATAGCTTCTTCATCACCACGTTTACCAAGTACTAATTGCTCTTCGAATCTTTCACGCTGATCAATAGGATCATTTAACTCAGAATATGCATTGCAAATTTCTTTACCATTACATATTGCTTCGAATCGCTCTACTAAACCATCAACACTACGATGCTTTTTTGCTAAAGGCGACATTTCAATAGGATAATCGGTAATAAAAGTTGGTTGAATCAATTTAGATTCACACATTTCTCCAAAAATCTCATCAATTAATTTTCCTTTACCCATTGTTTCGTCAACAGGAACTTCAAGTTTTTTTGCAGTTGCAAGAAGTTCTTTTTCATCCATTTTTGAGATATCTATTCCAGTAAATTCCTGAATAGCCTCAAACATCGTTAATCGTTTCCATGGACGTTGGAAATTAATAACATTATCTCCAACTTGGACTTCTGTTTTTCCATGTATATCAAGTGCGATTTTTTCAACCATTTCCTCAACGGTATCCATCATCCAGTTATAATCTTTATAAGCCACATAAAGTTCCATTTGAGTAAACTCAGGGTTGTGAAAACGACTCATCCCTTCGTTACGGAAATCTTTCGCAAATTCATAAACTCCATCAAAACCACCAACAATTAATCTTTTTAAATAAAGTTCGTTGGCAATTCTTAAATATAAAGTTTGATCTAAGGTATTATGAAATGTTTTAAACGGACGCGCAGCAGCACCACCATATAAAGGTTGTAAAATTGGAGTTTCAACTTCCAGATATCCTTTACCATTTAAATATTCTCGCATTGAATTTGTAAGCTTTGTTCTTTTAACAAAAGCATCTTTTATCTCAGGATTTACAATTAAATCTAAATGACGCTGACGATATCTTTGTTCCGGATCAGAAAAAGCATCGTATGTTTTTCCATCTTTTTCTTTTACAACAGGCAATGGTCTAATAGATTTACTAAGAATAGTAAACTCAGTAACGTTAACAGATATTTCTCCAACCTTGGTAATAAAAACATTTCCTTTAACACCAATAATATCACCAATATCAAGCAGCTTTTTAAATACTGTATTGTATAATGTTTTATCTTCCTCAGGACAAATATTGTCACGTTTAAAGTAAATTTGAATTTTGCCACCATCATCTTGTAACTCCACAAACGAAGCACTTCCCATTATTCGTCTACCCATAATTCTACCGGCAATACAAACTTCCTGGAAATTATTCTTTTCAGAATCGAATTTAGAAAGAATCTCTTTTGATGAAGTATTTACTTCATATTTTGCAGCTGGGTATGGATTGATCCCCAACTTTTTTAACTCTTCTAACGACTGTCTGCGAATGATTTCCTGTTCGCTTAATTCTAAATTCACCATACCATTTAATAATTTAACTTTTTCAAAAAAAAACAGTGCAAAGATAAGATTAAATACTAAATTATCTGGTAAGAGATATTAAATGCATGTAAATAATTTATTAGTTGTAAATTAAGTCTCAAAAGGCTTAGTCTTTTTCCATATTTATTGTAAAATAAACAAAGAACGCATTTGAATAAGCATTTGAAAAAAGTGCAATAGCATAATTTGCAAGGCTTTATCTTGGATCTGTAAATTAAAATCCTTTTCGAAAGAATATGAACTTTTGTAGGTATTGAAATTAGCTGAGTTGGTTTAAATGAAATTGTTTGTATATTTGAATCTAACCTTAAACTTAATTAATATGAGTCCTTCGAAAAATAAGAATCAAGGTCAGCTTGATCCAACAGGTAAAATTAAATGGCTATTACCAATTGCAGATTTTTATTTTGTATTTAAGCATGTTGTGTTTTCATTTATTATGATATCAATTGCTTTTTTGGCTTTCTGTGTATTGGATGCCGGCATCGATTTAATGAAAACTATATTTAGTAGTAGTATATTACAAATGTTTTTTATTCCTTGGGCCGTTGCCTGGTGGGCACTTACCAAATGGTATGGTACGGTCGAAGTATTGGCCTATAGTAGAATTGAATATTACGACAAAAAACGAAGTGATGACATTCAACGCATTTTACCAATTATATTTGGAGTACTTGCATACTTGTCATTTATTATTGGATTAATTGTTGCAGAAGGGACAGGAGCAATTCTTTATATAGCTTATAATCTTGTCATCTTAGCTTTAATTCTGATCTTCTTTATATTTAAAGGAAATAGAAAATTCAAGTTATTTCCAGAAATGGAAATAAGTCCCGAAGCACGTGTTTTTGCATTTAAAGATGTGTATACAAAATGGGGGATTCTGAGTATTTCTTTTTTAGTCTTTATACTTAGTTTTATACTGATAATGATTATTCCAATATCGTTTCCAATGTGGTTAACACCTATTGGAGTTATAATTCTTGCTTTCATTTCGTGGTCGGCAGTTGGATTAATAATTAAAATTTTCGATAACATAACGTTGCTTCCAATAATGGTAATGATAATTGTTATGGGTTTAATATTTAGTAAGTGGAATTACAATTGTATTGTACCTTCAACAAGTTCTGAAATTACGACAGAGGATGTTTCTGTTCAGGATTATTTTAAGAAATGGATGGATAAGAGAATTGATACATCATCAACAGAAAAATATCCATTATTTATTGTAACTGCAGAAGGAGGAGCAAGCAGGGCTAGTTGCTGGACAGGAAATGTTTTAGCGGAATTGCAAACACAAAACCCGGAATTTTCATCTCATATTTTGGCATTAACTAGTGTATCAGGTGGCTCTCTGGGGACTTCTACATTTGCAATGTTAAATTATAGCCAGAATACAGGTACAGATGATTTTGATACATTATCCTTTAGAGAAGTTAACAATAAAATTTTGGTGAAGGACTTCCTGTCGCCAATATTAGCAGGGATGCTTTTTCCTGATTTATTTCAACAGTTTTTGCCATTTAGGATTCAGGCTTTTAGTCGAGCACACTTTCTGGAACGATCATGGGAAAAAGCTTGGGATAAATTTACAAATGCTAAAGTGGATGCAGGTTATAGACAGTATGCCTTGGATGAAGATAAATACGAGCGACCCTTACTTGTTTTAAATACTACACACGTTGAGTCAGGTAGAAGAGGAGTTCTCTCAGGTGTAGAGTTTGATACTTCTATGTGCGATTTGGATGATATTTTGCACATAAAAGGTTTGAATCCAGAATTTAAACTATCCAATGCGGCATCCAGTTCGGCGGCTTTTCCATACTTATCCCCGGGCGCCAGAGTTCGTTATGCCGATAGTACCTATGGACATTTGGTTGATGGTGGTTATTTCGAAAATTCGGGTGTTTATACTGCAATAGATATATACAATCAAATTACAGATCTCGAAGAATACAAAGATAAATTCGAGGTTTTCTTTATTGTGATCAGGTCGTTTAAAGATACATATTATTTTAAGCCGAATATGGCATTAAACAACTTAACCGATCCTTTAAATGCTATATTTAATACAAGGGGCACACGTTCAACACACAGTTACACATTGCTTAAAAATTTTATTATCAATCATGAGCGTGATCCTGATAAAGCGATTTATAAGTTCCAATTAGAAGCATCAACCAGTGAGATACCTGTTAACTGGTATATGTCGGATACAGCTCTTGATAAAATTGATAAAGAATTTGAACTTCCTCGCATACAAGATCGTATCGATAGTTTATTAGTTTTAATTGATTAAGAATTGTATTATAAAAATAGAAAACCGAGAAATGGGATTGTTAATTTCCATTTCTCGGTTTTGTTCTTCTATAATCAGAGTTATTCTTTTAGAAATTATATGCGCAATGGCTAACAACTAAAAGCATAAATGTATTTACGTATCAAATTTAGTATAGCATAAAAAGACTAACATAGAATAAATACTAGTCATTATTCTTTATCTATACAATTTTCATAGACCTCAGGTAAAGTAGACGATATTCCACAACTATACCAATTCCAATTATCTATTATTTCCTTTCCATTTTTACTGCCCGATTCATAAAAGAGAGAATAAGCTGATTTGTAAGTGCTATCAGTGTTTAAAGCATCAAACAAATTGTTGTAACCTTCAGCATCTAACGTACTTATGTGGTAAATATCCTTAAAATTATATTCTTTTTCCCAACTCGCTTTTTGTGTTTCGGCAATGTTGATATTATATTTAGTGAAATTAATAAAATCGGCACTTTCTATGTCATATTCAATTAATTGAAATGCTGGATTGTTTCCAAAGATTGGGCTTATTGAAGGGCTAATATGAATGTATGATTTTGATGAATCCGAAATATGTAATTTAAAATCATCCATGTGAGTGTGACCTGTCATAGTAGTAAAAACCTCAGACGAATACTCTTCAAGCAGACTTAAATACTTTTTATTGTATGATTCCTTCCAGAATAAAGAGGCTTTCTTTTCTTCTTTATTTTTCATTGTTTTATACACATTAACTCCTGGAGGAATATGAGTAATTATCCATACTTTCTCATTATTAGCCTTACTTTCGGCTAAATGATTTTCGAGCCACTGAAATTGTTGTTGTGCTAAACTATCTTGAATTGTAAGGCTGGGATTACAATCACAATTCCATGGGGCATCATTAGTTTGGTATTTAAAGGAGAAGTAAATAGAATTTAAGGCTATTATTTTATGCGAGCCATTCGAAGGATTTTTTATAGAATAATACCCGTGTTTTTCTAGATTCAAGGCTTCATCGTCCGACAACTGACTTCCTAATATATCTTGGTACAACTTGCTAAAATCATATAAAAAAGCGCCCTCGTTTTGAAGGTGATAATCACCACAATATGAGTCGTTATTTCCGAACGTTGGAATAATCAGGGTGTTTGGGAATGTCTTTTGCATTTGTTGTGTTATATATGTAATGGTCTTTAAAAGGAACTTATGCATATCATCCTGATTATTATTCTGAGCATATTTTGAATAGTTTTCTCCAAAATCATGACAGATATAATCTCCGGTCATAATTATAAAATCAGGATTTGCTAGCTCTTTTTGCATGGATTCCAAAGCCGTTTCCAATAAATAATAATTGGTTTCTTCGTGGTAATGGCTAACAATTTTATCAGGGTTCGTATTAAAAATACTGTCCCATATTTCAACTTCTGATTCATTGAGTGTATTTACTAAAAGGGAATCGTAAAACGGATTGAAATGCAAATCGGTAAAATTTACAAACTTGGCTATTGATGGAGATTTAGTATCAATATTTTTGTTTTCCTTGCAAGCAGACAGAATAAGAATGGTAATGCTAATAAAAAGAATAAAAATTCCTTTGATATTTTTTTTCATTGGATAGACAGTTTTAAGTTTTAATTAATAGGATTAATAATTAGTATTATTAATGATGAAATCAAAGGTACATAATTTTTATTTTCGTTTGGGATTAAAGAATTGTTTAATAAGCAAAATTAATTGTTCATCAGATGAATTTGTCTCAAAGTTATATCAGCCTAATAATCAAACCGCAAGTCGTTGCAGGTATTTAAATGTTGTAAAATGGAGTTATTTTTATTTATAATAATTTAATTTTGCTGTAATAATTGATTTTCAATGAGGGGAAGATATGAATTCTGAAAATAAAAATAATCGACGATTACCTCGATGGATGAAAATGCAAATGCCGAAAGGTGAATCATATTCGAAGGTTAAAAATACCGTTAAAAAACATAATTTAAATACAATCTGTACTAGTGGTAATTGCCCTAATATTGGCGATTGCTGGAATAGAGGTACTGCTACATTTATGATTTTAGGCGAAATATGTACT
>WTBR01000067.1 GCA_013138975.1 Bacteroidales bacterium | reverse complement strand
TGAATTATTTTTTGCTTAGATGATTCAAAAAATACAAGCATAGCAGTAGTTACGGTTTTATTTTTTGAAGAAATATAAGTGAAAAAGAAACGAATTATATAGCTCATTTTGGTGTTTAGTTGGTATTATACATTTTCTGATACTATTATTACATTATCATTACCGTTAATATTTGATACAATAGAGGTGTAATTCTATTCTTGTAATCTTAATACAGCCAAGCTTAATATTATTATAAGTATTTGTTTCATAATTTATTCAAATTTAAGTTTCGATAAATGAATTTAAATTAAGATTACCTTAACTTGAAACAAAATCAATAAATGTGCTCTCTCTTTGTTTATGATATTTTGCTTTTTTTTATAAGCAAAGCTGCCAAAGGGCTCATTCTTGAAAACAAAATTTTTTATACTTCTTTGATTCAAACAATAGATTTAGTTATTCTAATAGTTAGAAACTTAAAATAGAAAATATTGTAGGCTTAATATTACTAGCTGCAGAAGATCATGGAATGATATAGTTTTATATTATTAAAAAGAGTAAAAAGGATGTCTAAAAAATCATTATCTGTCATCTCTAACTCCTGTCTGCTGGCAGGAAAGTGACGCTAAGAGATTTTTTGGACATCCTCTTTTTCTATTCACGTTCTTAATAAATTAAACTAGTACGTTAAATGAATTATATTGTATAGATTATAAAAAAAGAGAGCCCGAAAGCTCTCTTTTTATAAATATTACTTTTTAATAAAATGTTTTGTAATTGCTTCTTTCTTAGTATCAACTGTGATAAGGTATAAACCTGATGGAAGTTCAGAGATATTAATTTCTCTTTCGCTTTCGTCCATTTCAACAAGCTTAACCAATGCACCAGTCACACTATAAATGCTAATCATACCATTTGCTTTAGCATTTGTAACCTGTACATTTATGTACGAGTTAGCTGGATTAGGATATATATTAACAGCAGGTTTTGTAATTACCTTATCAAAACTGCTAGTTGTAGCGGCAAAATTAAATGATGTATAAGGAATACAGAAATTTGTTACTTCTGATGCTCCAAATGAAGCTCCTGATTTTATAGTTGCTCCTCCGGTAACTTCTAATGTATATGAACCACTTCCGTATGTACAACAAATACCATCACTATATGCATCTAACATAGTGAAAACATAACAATCATTTTCTAAACCATTAATTGGAATAACTAGAGTTGATCCATCAGCTTGAGAAGCATATGTACCACCTGAAGCAACAGATGTTCCACCACTATTCTTCAATGTCCAGCTTGTTTCTTCCGGATAGTTATCAAATGTAATAGTTAATGTTAAATCAGTAGTTGCTGCAGTTGAGCTCGTTGTAACGTTCAATGTAGAACTTGCAGAAGAAACATTAGCGGCAGCATCTTTTGCTTTTACATAATATGCGTAAGTTGTAGCAGCGGTTAATCCGGTAATATCTCCAGATGTTCCTGTAACAGAGCCTAATAAGCTTCCGTTTTGATATACATCATAAGCGGTAACACCAACATTATCAGTTGAAGCTGTCCAAGAAAGGCTTAATGATGTTTCAGTTATATTAGATGAAGAAAGATTTGTTGGAGCTGTTGGAGCTTGAGTATCTGGAGTTCCTCCACCAATAGTAATATTATAATCTTCAACTTCACCATAAGCAAATGTTTCACAAGCAGTTTGTGCAGCATTATATTTCATAGAAACTCTCATACGACGTACACCTGAAATTCCTGATTGAATAGTAATGTTTCCAGAAACAGCTACTTTACTTAATGCACCAGCATCATAAACTAATTCATTAGCATCAAAAATAGTGTCATTGTTATAATCAATCCATATTTTCCAATACTCATCATATGTAGTACTTGCATAACCAGGAGTTAAAGTTACTGCATAAGTTCCACCAGCATTAACATTAATTGTTGAGCTTGTAAAATCTGAATAAGCTGCACCAGCTGAAGATTTTGTGAAAGAACCTAATTGAACTTGAGCAATCCATTCGTAACTAAAATTAGTTCCTTCTGATTCGCAATATGTTGAAGAAACTGGAGGAGTTGTACCACCATATGCTTCACCTACACCAACAGCGTACATTGCATTTGTAACAGAAATTTCTTCCTGAGAATCAACGCCATAAAGATCTTGAGCTGCTTGAATTGAATATGTTCTAGCGCTAGCATAATTAGAAGTAGATGTCATATAAACACTTTCTACACGATAAGCAATTTTTTCAGCTTTCTCAATTCCAATAGCAGTTACACTGTATGAATCGTTATTATCGTTTGTTCCTGAACCACCTTCTGAAATTAAATAAAACCAATGACAAAAAGGCCCGTTATTATAATGTACTCCACCATAATCGTTATACCTGTCAGGGCTAGCTGCCAATGGATACCAGTTTGTTCCCATATAAGTATCAGGTAATCCTTTTGATTTTGGATCTTCTAAAGAACGTAATGCAGAACCTAAGTCTTCACCCATCAACCAAGTGTCTTTTGTAGGAGCATTGTAATACTCAATTACACATCCCCAGATATCACTAAAAGCTTCATTTAAAGCGCCAGATTCGTTCTCATAATTTAAATCAGCAGTATATGAACAAACTGCATGTCCAAATTCATGACCAAATACATCTAATGATGTTAAGATGTCAAAATCTGTTCCATCACCAAAAGTAAAAACAGAACCATTCCAATAAGCATTATCATAACTATCGTCAAAATGCACATAAGTTTTGATAAGAGCATTGTTACCATCAAAACTATTACGACTATGAATATTTTTAAAATAATCATAAGTTACCATACCAGCCCAATGAGCATCTAATGCACCATTATCTTTATCAGCATTATCATATTCTGCTGCAGTCCAAGTATTGTTAGCATCAGTAAAATCAACAGCACTAGTATAACTAGTTGATTCGTTACAGTTATAAGTAATGATACCATTACCTCTGCTATAATCTCTTAATCTGTAAGAACCATTATAACTATCAGTAGTAATTGATTTTGTTCCACTATATCTTGTGTCAGCAGAACCTGTTTCAACAGCAGTTACTAAAATAGCATTAACATGTACTATTTCACCAGTATGTGCACTTACATAAACATAATCACGACTAAGTGGTTGTGTTGCATAAATATCTACTCTATAAGCTAATACCATTGCATGAACATCTTTAGGATGTTTTCCGAAATTATGCTCTACAATAACCAATTCAGGTTTAGAATCGGTAGCTTTATCTTCCTTCATATATACCTTTGCATTAATAAATGCTTTTGCATTTTCAATTGCTTGTGTAGAAGAAACAGATGGTGTTACATTTATATCATTTATCAATTTATAATCACCATTCACAGACTCTATTACTTCGTTTCGGCTATGTACAATATAAATACCGTTTATAACTTTGATTCCTTTAAAATACTGTTGGAATTTCTCGTGAGTATAACCTATTTGGTCTTTTTCAGACTTCATTGTTTTATACTTATCGTTATTTGTCATATTTAATAAGTTTGACAATACAGCTTTAGTTTCTGACTTTGAAACAGACTGAGCTTTTGCGTCAAATTTTACAAAAGTAGGATTTCCGTTTCTATCTACATTTTGTTTTCCGAATTCCTGTGCAAATGTTGTTGCACCAATGAATACGAAAAGAAAAAGAAAAGTAAAAAATTGTTTCATAGTTTAAAATGGTTTTGGTTAGAAATAATTTTCGTTTAACTATATAAAATATATAGATGTATAAAAAAAATGAAAAATTAAGTAATTGTTGTTTGTTTTCGACAAACAACAATTACCAACATATAAAAAGGTGATAACAACATTTTTTTTTTTTGTGTTAAACGATTTTTGATTTTTTATATCTAAGTTTAAATTAAAACTAGCAATTATGATAAAAACAGTATTAACATTGATTGTTGTATTATTTACAACTGTTTTCATTAATGCATATTCACAAACAGATGAATATACAAACGGGTATGAATTTGAAATAATAAAAGAATTAAAATCAACATCTGTAAAAAATCAATTTCGTTCAGGTACCTGTTGGAGTTTTGCAGGAAATTCATTTCTTGAATCAGAGTTAATTAGAATGGGAAAGCCTGAATTAGATTTGTCTGAAGCATGGATTATAAGACATTCGTATTCTGATAAAGCTATTGATTACGTAAGATGGCAAGGTAATTTAAATTTTGGTGGAGGCGGTGGCTTTAATGATATTACAAATGCAATTAAAAAATATGGTTTAGTAACTGAAGAAGTTTATGCTGGTTTAAATTATGGTACAGATAAGTTTGTTCATAGCGAATTAGATGCAGTTCTTTTGGGTTATATGGAGCAAGTAATTAAAAATAAAAATAAAGAATTGTCTACTGCATGGCATTATGGATTCAATGGTATTTTAGATGCGTATTTAGGCGAAAATATTGAGAGTTTCAAGTATGAAGGAAAGGATTTTACACCAAAAATCTTCGCAACTGATTTCTTAGGATTAAATCCTGACGATTATATTGAAGTAACGTCTTTTTCTCATCATCCTTATTATTCTGAATTTATTCTGGAAATTCCCGATAATTGGGCTTTAGATGCTGTATATAATGTTCAATTAAATGATATAATTGATATAATTGATAATTCAATTGAGATGGGATATACTGTTGCTTGGGGAGGTGATGTTAGCGATGAAGGATTTTCCTGGAATCACGGAGTTGCAATTATTCCTGATGTAATATATGAAGAAACAAGTGGAACCGATAAAGAAAGATTAACAGGATTAACAGAAGAAGAAAAAGATGAAATTATTTATTCATTCGAAAAGCCTTTAAAAGAATTAGAGATTACTCCTGAACTACGACAAAAAGAATTTGATAATTATAATATTACTGATGATCATGCAATGCATATTGTTGGAATTGCTAAAGATCAAAATGGAAATAAATATTATAAAGTTAAAAATAGCTGGGATACAACAAATATCTATAATGGATTTCTATTTATGTCTGAGACCTATATTAAATACAAAATGACTGATATGATGATTCATAAAGATGTTGTGCCAAAGAGTATTGCTAAGAAGTTAGGATTATAGTAATAATAATTTAGTAAAGAGCCGCCATTGATTCTTCAATGGCGGTTTTTTTTAACCATTTTTCATTTCTATTGTTATAATTAAAAATATTATAATATGGATTTAAAAATCGACAAGCAAAATTTTATTGTAACAGGTGTTACAAGTGGTTTTGGGCGGTCAGTAGCTGAATTGTTAATAAACGAAGGCGCAAATGTTATTGGTGTTGCTCGTAGAGAAGAATTATTAAATGAGATGAAAAATAGTTACGGAGATCAGTTTGATTTCCTTGCAAGGGATATTACTCATGAAGATTCAGTTAATTATTTGATTGAAAAAATAGGAGACACTAAAATCTCAGGGGTATTCGTAAATGCAGGTGGCCCTCCCGCAAAATCATTTTTAGAAACCGAAATTGCCGATTGGGACAAAGCATATGATAGCTTACTCAGATGGAAAGTTGATTTGGTTAAGCAGCTAATCCCAGGTTTAATTGATCAAAATTATGGTAGAATCTTGTTTCTTGAAAGCTCTTCGGTAAAACAAGCTATCGAAAATTTGGTATTATCTACTTCTTTACGATTGGCTGTGGTAGGAATGGCTAAAACAATTTCTGAAGAATTGGCAAATCAAGGAATAACTGTAAACGTGTTAGCCCCGGGATTTCATAATACATCAGCTTTGGGTCGGTTAATACATAAAAAATCTGAATTAGAGTCTACCTCTTTTGAAAATGCAAAAAGTGAGTTCGAGAAAAATACTAAAGTTGGATTCTTAGGAGATCCTAATGATTTAGCAAGTATTGCGGTGTGGCTATTATCACCACAATCAAAATTTGTTACCGGTCAAACCATTAGTATTGCCGGAGGAGCAATCACAAATATTTTTGGATAGATATTTTATTTGTAGTCCGATTTTAATCTATTATTTTTGTTTTTTATAATAGATTGAAGTTATTGAATGTAAAAAAGATCATAATAAAGAGAATTGCAATTGCATTTACTCATGCGATAAAATAAGGTGTTTGTTGTGATTGTGTAGCTTATTATCGAAATTTAGGTCAGTTACCGGCCTATTATTTTCCAAATGATGCAGAAAACTTATAATAGATCAATAAGTAACTTTTTAAATACGATAAACGAACGTGGTTATAATTGGAATTAATATATGGAATTAATTAAATGTGGTTGGGCAAAAAAGCCCTTGGATATTGAGTATCATGATAAAGAATGGGGTGTTCCTGTTCACGACGATACAAAACTGTTTGAGTATTTAGTTTTAGATGCGTTTCAAGCAGGATTAAGTTGGAGTACAATTTTAAATAAAAGAGAAAATTTCAGAAAAGCATTTGATAATTTCGACAGTATAAAAATTTCGAATTACAAGCAAGAAAAAATTGATGAACTTATACAGGATAAAAGCATTGTAAGAAATAAACTTAAAATAAACGGCACAGTAAAAAATGCAAAAGCATTTATAAAAGTGCAGCAAGAATTCGGAAGTTTTGATAAATATATTTGGTCTTTTACCGGAGGAAAAACAATCGTTAATAATTGGAAAGAATTAAATGAAACACCTGCCACATCTGTTGAATCGGATGCTATGAGCAAAGATTTGAAAAAACGAGGTTTTACCTTTGTTGGATCAACTATATGTTATGCTTTTATGCAGGCGGCAGGAATAGTTAACGATCATTTAATTAGTTGTTTTAGATATAAAGAAGTAGGGAATGATAAATAATGATATAATTTGTGCAATATCAACTCCTCAAGGAAATGGAGCAATAGCTGTAATTCGTTTAAGTGGAAATGAGAGTATAGTTTTATGCGATTCTGTTTTTAGAGCCGGTCATGGTAAGAAACTAATTGATCAACCTGCAAATACATTGCACTTTGGAACTATTATTGAAAATGATGATATAATTGATGAAGTAGTAGTATCAATATTTAAGAGCCCCAAATCATATACAGGTGAAGATATTGTGGAAATATCATGTCACGGATCAGAGTATATTCAACAGCAAATTTTACAATTATTCATAAAAAAAGGCGCACGTTTAGCTAATCCCGGCGAATTTACTTTACGTTCATTCATAAATGGTAAAATGGATTTGTCGCAAGCAGAAGCTGTTGCCGATTTAATAGCTTCATCGTCTGCGGCATCGCATAAAGTGGCTGTGCAACAAATGCGTGGGGGATTTTCAAGTGAGATAGTCAATTTGCGTGATAGGCTATTGCATTTTATTTCGCTAATTGAACTGGAGTTGGATTTTAGCGAAGAAGATGTTGAATTTGCTGATAGAGATCAATTAAATAACTTGCTTAATAACATTCAAAATTTAATATTGAAGTTGCTTAAATCATTTGATTTGGGTAATGTAATTAAAAATGGAGTTCCGGTAGCAATTGTAGGACATACAAATGTTGGTAAATCGACCTTGTTAAATCGAATATTAAATGAAGAGAAAGCAATTGTTTCTGAAATTGCAGGAACAACACGCGATGTTATCGAAGATGTAATAAATATCGAGGGTGTTGCATTCCGATTTATTGATACAGCTGGAATTCGTGAAACTGCCGATGTAGTTGAAACAATAGGAATAGAACGAACATATGATCGAATATCAAAAGCGTCTATTATTCTTTTGTTGGTTGATGCAACTGAGGGTTTTGATGAAATAGTAAAAGCCGTTAAAACAGTTAAGGATAAAATAGGCAGTGGAGACAAAAAACTTATTGTAGTTATAAATAAAATTGATAAAGTCGATACAGAATTTGATTTGGAAAACTTGTTAAACAATAAAGACTTTGTACTTAAAATATCAGCTAAAACAGGTGAAAACATAGATCAATTGGTTAACGAATTGCTTTCGGTTGTAAATATAGACTCATTGAATCAGAACGATGTGATTGTAACAAATGTGCGCCATTTTGAGGCCTTAGAAAAAGCATCAGTAGCCCTGCAACGTGCCATCGATGGTGTAGAATCTGGAATAACCAACGATTTTCTTGCACAAGATATCCGCGAAACGCTTCATTATTTAGGTGAGATTACGGGTGAAATCACTACAGATGAGGTGCTTGGAAATATCTTTAAGAATTTCTGTATCGGAAAATAGCTTTCTTGTCATTTCTTTTCTTTTACTTTCATTTACTGTACTTTACATATAAATTATCACAAAGTATTTGTTGTGTGATTGCACTTTTTTGCGTGTTATTGTTGCCATTTTTTTGCCCAAAACATACTTTTTGTTGCCCGGGCAACAAAAAACTTTGAAGTGGCGAAATTATGATACATATAGATACATACTGATACTTTAAGACATAAACTGATACATTAAGGTATTTATACAGGCGAAGATGAGCAGTAATATTCGAATTGATAAAGTATGCCAGCATTCATAAAAAATTCCATAAAGGTGTCGAAGTATCAGTACCGGATTTTGCCCTTGGTATTTTGCTCTCGCAAAATAATCTTCAGTGCATACCTCACAATAAACCACCGTTCGACTGAGCTCTTGTCGAAGTCTTGCGACTTGCTAATACTTCAGGGAGTTTCTCATGCGCATAAGAGACTTATAACAATTCAATAAAAACTACAGAAATATATTCTCATGTACTTATGAAAAAGCTTGAAGATATTAAAAGCCTATAGATAATTTAGATATATAAAATGATTCCTTTATATTTGTTAATGTAAAAAGCTATTATGGTAAACAATATTTATAAGCGAATTTTGAAATGATTGATTACGAGGCTTCTAAGTAATTTTAAAGAATTAAGTAAACGTATTACATATGCGAAATAGAAACCATAACCAAGATAAAGAAGTGGTTATGGTCTCTATAACTAAGTTAGGCAAAATTGAAAACCGCATCGCAAAATTGAATAGAAGAATAAAACATTAGGCATATGAAAGTAAAATTA
This sequence comes from Bacteroidales bacterium, assembly GCA_013138975.1. Lineage (GTDB taxonomy): Bacteria > Bacteroidota > Bacteroidia > Bacteroidales > UBA12077 > UBA12077. The sequence goes on along the minus strand of WTBR01000067.1, from coordinate 8,208 downwards.
TTCGATAAAAAGCTATCAAAACAATACCTAGTAGTATTATCTGTGATTGGGTTATTCTGCTCATTTGCTTTAATAGCTATAAAGATTCCAGATGATAATTGTACAAGGTTCACGATTGGTATAGTACTCGCATCTGTTCTTTTAATTGTTTATCTATTCATGTGGATTAAGGCAAATGTTCAAACCAAGACTACTTTAAATATCAATAATTCTACTATGATTATTAAAACAGGTGATATTTTTGGTGAAGATGGATTAAAAGTAATTGCTTTTAATGAGTATTTTGATTCGTTAGTTGATAATAGAATTATTGCAGAGAATACACTAAATGGTGCATATATTAAATCGAAAATAGATAATGTTGGTGAATTTGATGAAAAAGTTGACTCTAATACAGTTTTAAATAACAAAGTTCTAGAAGTTAACAATAATAGAACTGTTGGTAAAAAGAAAAGATACAAGCTCGGAACCATATATGAGAACGATGATTATTTGTTAACAGCATTTACGAGGTTTGATGATGATAATCGAGCTTTTCTAAATATGGATGATTACATTAATTTTCTTTTGAACTTCTGGAATGAGATTGATATTATTTATGCGGGAAGGTCGATTGCAATTCCACTTTTAGGTTCAGGGATTACTAGATTCAAAGGTTATGATACTATATCGGAACAAGAGCTACTTGATTTGCTAATTTGGTCATTTAAAGTGAGTAGAACGAAATTTACTTATCCCTCAAAGGTTTCAATTATTGTGCATGAATCAAAGAAAGATAAAATCAATTTTTATAAACTAAAAAAGGACTAATATATGGCATACAGGACAAAAACTTATTTAGCAGCTGAATGGGACGGAGATAATGATGCAATTGAACAACTTCATAAATGGAAGAAAAGTAAATATTGGAGTTTAACATTCACGGATGCTCACGATTTGACACAAGCGAGAGATAGTAGTTTAAGTTGTAGTATTAAATCTTCTCTTGCAACAAGACTTGATTCTTCTAAGACCTTTGTACTTATTGTTGGTTCAAATACAAAATCTGCAAGAAACGGAAGTTGCCAATACTGTGGAAGTAATAATAGCTATACAAGAAGTTGTGCACGTAGAATGAATATCGACTATCGAAGTTATATTGAATATGAGTGCGAAAAAGCTATTCGTGATGGCTTGAAAATAGTTGTATTATACAATGCTGCTTCTGTTAATAAAGCGAAATGTCCAGAAGTTATTAAGAGCGTTGGTACACATAAAGCGATGTGCTATTACGAAAATGGGAGTTACTACTGGGATTACCAAACAGTTAAGTCCGCACTTGATGAGTAGATTAATTCAGATAGATGATAAACAACTTTGCCTAATCAAGTAGACGGCTGACGGTCAATAGACCGCCAGTACGCCTCTCACACCACCTTTATATTTACATTGTTAAATTTGATAATAATTTAAGTTATCCGAAAGAGTAAAGGTGAACTAGTCACACCACTTAGCTATGGGCTAATGTTACAGTATCAGTCCTTTACTCTTCTTGTTGAATTGAACCAATTAGAATTTTAAGTTTCTAGGCTTATTAAAGGTTTGAGTATATTCAACAACTCGGTTAACCATTTTTTACTCACTAATAATGTAAAATATGGATTACAAATGGTTTATAGGAATTGATATTTCTAAGAAAACATTAGATGTGGTTCTTTACAAAAAGGAACTACAGAAAAGATCTCCTCATTGTCAAATCTCCAATGATGTAAAAGGATTCAAAACTCTCATTAATTGGCTAAAAGAGCAAGGTGTAAAACTAAAACACACCTTATTCTGTATGGAGCACACTGGAATATATGGTATCGAATTAGCTAAATTCATAAGTAATAGAGCTAATTATTGCTTTGAATCTCCACTGCACATCAAACGCTCATTAGGTTTAACTAGAGGTAAAAACGACAAGATTGATGCCTTTCAAATTGCTCGTTTCTGCTATCTACACAGAGAAGAACTTATCCCTAAGAAGATTCCTTCTAAGACCATGCTTACCCTGAAAGGCTTATTCAATGAGCGAGAGCGTTTAGTCAAGGTAAGGACAATAGACAAAATAGTAGTCAAAGAATTGAGCTGTACGGAAAACAACACTTGCATCTGTAGAGCAAAAGTGAGAATAAACTTATTGTCTCAAGACATTACCATAATTGAGAAAGAAATAAAGGAGCTTATTAAGAATGATTTAGAAATTGATAGAAATTACAAGCTTGCAAAAAGCGTTACCGGTATTGGTCTAGTAAATGCTGTAATGTTTGTTTTATTCACCAATAACTTCACTTCAATTAGTAATGCTAGAAAATATGCGTGTTATTCTGGCATAGCGCCTTTTGAGCATTCTTCCGGCACCAGTATAAAAGGAAAAACAAGAGTATCTAAACTCGCCAATAGTAGAATCAAGGTCAATTTGACTAATGGAGCCAGGTCGGCAGTAATTAACGATCCGGAAATGAAGCTCTATTACAAAAGGAAAACTGATGAAGGTAAAGAGCATGGAACGGTAATGAATGCTATTAAATTCAAACTAATCACAAGAGTTTTTGCTACAGTAAAAAGAGGTACTCCATATGTAAAAATGAGACAAGCAGGATAAACATCTTCGGGCAAGATGATCTTGAGGGAGTTGTTCGGCTCCTTTTATACAGGTTCGATACCTGTTTAAAAGGAAAAGATATGCCTTGAAAGAAGCATACCTCAATGTGAAAAACCTTCGGTATAAAAATCACCATCGGTCATTTTTCGGCAACCTTAAAGACACAAAATAATTCTTTGGAAAACTTGTTTCTATCTTAGAATACTGTACGTACGGTTCTCGTATACAGCGGTTCGTTAAGTTGTGGGGAAATTTGTTTATAAATGTCGAGTAGAGAAATATACCCTCGCTTACTCAGCCTTTCCAAAGTGATAGTAGTTCCAAGAATTGGGCTTTGAGCAATAGCCCATCCACCCATTCTTGACCTACTCCATGCATAAGCTTGACCTTGTTCGACTCCTAAACGGATCAGGTTTTTCCTTTTCCGCTCAAGCTTTTTCCAATGATGCCAAATGCAATACCTGAGCCTGTTACGTATCCAACCGTCAATTTCATTGAGTTTGTTCTAAATACTTGCCATACGGTAGTTATTTACCCAACCTCTTTGAATTTCATTTAACTTTTGAATACGTTCATCAAAACTCATGGGTGTGGTCTTACGAGTGGTTGTTTTGAGCTTTTGTTTCAGTTTCTTCCAACTCTTTTCAGCTACCACCAATTGATATTTTCCTTTTTCTCCTTTCACATAGGTAGGTACGAAACCAAAACCCTATAAGAACTGGGATTAGACATTATTTATAAAGATTTATACAAGGAATAAGAAAACAGTTGCAAATCAATAGATATAACTAATGTAAGAAAGAGGGTGTCTTTATTGGACACCTTTTTTTTATAAGTATTGATTTGGATATTGTTTAATATTAACTACCTTTAGATTCACAAATAGATGTAATGTATATGGCGTTATATTTTTACGTGTATATATGAAAAGACTAATAATAAGGGAGATAGAATATTAATTTATAGTAGATATATATGCCACTGTGGCGCATATAATTTTGTTATGCAAAATAGCATGAAACAGCAATGCAAAATCGTTATGATATATAATCTTTCTATATAGAAACTAAAAGATATGGAAAAAAAGTGTCCCAATTGTGGTTTTATTGATTCTGAAAATTATTGCAGTAAATGTGGTTCAGAGTTAGATTCGAAAAAAAGTGCATTTCTTAATTTTATTGACTCGCTGCTTCAAATTAGTAAGTTTAAAAGATACTTTATTATGCTTTATAGTATTTTAATCTCACCAAAGAATAACCTAATTAAACTTTATGAAGAAGGAGACTCAAAAAAATGTTTTGAATATTTAGGTATTAGTGCATCTATATGGTTTTTAATTGGCTTATCAAAAATATGGATTATTGAAGAAAAGGATTTTATTTCAAGTACAATCTATCTATTGCAATTTGTCATTACGCTGACAATAAGCATTCCAATTTTTTATAAATTGGCGGTTAATAAATCTCCTAATGACAGATCTTTACATGAGTTTTTAGTTTTATCATCTCTTTATATTGGCACTAATATTCTTTTAGTTGGAATAGCAACATTCTTTATGATTGTTTCGCCAGTTTTTGGATTAGTATTATATTATCTTTTGATAATACCGATTGCAATATTCACATTTAAATTTTTAAAATATTTTTGGGATCTATCGTATTGGAAATTAATATTATATGGAATCATTAGCTCATTTGTTGGTGGAGCAGTAGGGATTATCTTTCTATTAATTTGTGCAAGAATTTTTAATATTGATATTTATGATTTTCAATGATAATATTATTAAATATGGAATTTTAATAGAACTACTTTGCATAATCGAATTCTAAGACCTGACCAAATATTTAAAGAGATATTTTCTAACTTTATAATTGCCGAACAACGAATGAAAGTCTTTTTTTAAGTACACTTTTCCTTTTTACAGGTATCGAACCTGTAAAAAGAAGCCAAACAACTCCCTTTGGATCATATTGCCCTAATAGACTTTATCCAGCCTGACGCATTTTAACAAATGGAGTACCCCATTTTACTACAGCAAAACACACCTTACTAATTTAAATTTAACTGCATTCATTATTATACTATACTCGTTAAAAATCAATCGCAAAATAATCTTCAGTGCATACCTCACAATAAACCACCTTGCGACTTGCTAATACTTCAGGAAGTCATCCTTGCAAATAAGGGATTTAGAACAATTCAATAAAAACTACAGAAATATATTCTGATGTAGTTATGAAAAAGCATGAAAATATTGAAAGCCCTATAGATAAATTAGATATTTAAAATGATTCTTTTATATTTGTTAACGAAAACAAGCTATTATGATTAACAATATTATAAGTGAATTTTGAAAGGCTTGATTACGAGGCTTCAAAGTAATTTTAAAGAATTAAGTAAACGCAGTTTTCCAGTTGAACGGAAACGATTTGTTCTAAATCGGCTTTGGTATATTTTCTGCTCATAGAATAAATTTTTAAAATTATTTTTTAGTTCTTAAAAAGGGTATAATGAATCGTATTTAAATACTTTAGTAACACAATACGAGACTGTTATAGTTTTAATTGAACAATAATAAAATAATTCAATTAATTAAATTTGCCCTAATTGTTATTCATGTAGTATAAAACGATTCAAATGACATCTAAAAAGCAAATTAACAGAATCAGACTTGTTCTTGACGAAAAGGAAAAAACTAATAAATGGTTATCTGAAAAAGTAGATAAGAACAGAGCAGTAATATCAAGGTGGTGTACTAATGTTATGCAACCTTCTCTCGAAATGTTGGTGGAAATAGCTGAAATTTTAGACGTAGATATCAGGGAGTTATTAGTTCCGACTAAGAATGATTAATGAGCACTAACAACAACATATCTTAAGTAGAAGCCATAGAAACATTGGGGATAAATGAGATTTTCCAAGGCTTAGAATGGCTTTCTGAAAAAGAATGGATATATACGTTTGGCACTTGAGCAAGCTGACATATTTGGTGCAAAAGCAATTTATTTCAGATTTTTTAGTGACAATACTCGCTCACCCAGACCACAAGTTTACATTTACAACCTTCCCGAATTAAATTCAGGTTAAAACAAAGATGCTGAAATTCATCATCGTTTATGGAATGTAGGAGTTGTACCGTATTGCTTTATTTTCAGAGCCTCACAAATACTCGTTTATAATTGTGGTCTAAAGCCAAATTGGAGTCGCGGAAACGCTGAGTTTATCACAAAAGCACATGATACCTGTATATATTAACTAAAAAGTAAGCAGTAGTATTAATTGAAAAGTAAGCAGTTTGATGCAATTGAATTCTAAGACCAAACCAAATGTTTTAATAACCGTTAGTGATAAGCCAAATTGAAGAAAACCAAGAACACTTTTAGGGTAAATTAGGTTTTATTTATAAATTATTTTATAATGTGGCGTATTTAAACCCTGATTTAAAAAAGATTAGAGAAATTAAGAGTTTAGTTTTACTTTAAGAATTTAGCTTTTGTTTAACTAAAAATAATAATCATGATACTAAAATTATTTTATTTATTTTTATTGCTTTGAACTTAAACCATTTTTTTAATAAACTCTATGTATACATCTATTACAAAAGAACAGCTTGTTAATTTCGTTTTAAACGATGTTAATGACGAAGAACGTGAAAAGATAATCGAAGCAATTGATACAAACTCTGAAATTAAAGAGATTTATTTATTCGAAAAGAGAAAACACGATGTAGAAAGGTATATTGATGATAAAATGACGATTGGGGAATCTTGCGAAATTGAAGAACTAATAAAAATGGATTCAAGATTATATGATCATTTTGTGTTGAATACCGAAGCTAATGAAAAAGAAAAAGATGCGTCGATAAGCGTTATGCATAATTCCATTACCAAAAAGCAGCTTATTAAATTTGTTTTAAACGATGTTTACGACGAAGAATATATAAAAGAATATGAAAAGATAAGCGAAGCAATTAATACAAGCCCTTTAACTAAAGAGATCTATTTATTCGAAAAGAGAAAACACGATGTAGAAAAGTATCTTGATAATAAAATGAAATTTGAGGAACGTTGTGAGATTGAAGAACTTTTAAAAATAAATTTAAGCTTATATGAATATTGTGAGTCGATTAAAGATCTTAATGACAAAGAACAAAATATATCAATAAATGGTAAGCAAATCGCCATTACAAAAGAAATGCTTGTTAATTTCGTTTTAAACGATATTAATGACGAAGAACGTGAAATGATAAGCGAAGCAATTAATACAAAATCATTAATTAAAGAGAGGTATTTATTTGAAAAGAGAAAACACGATATAGAAAGGTATCTTGATGATGAAATGACTATTGGGGAATCTTGCGAAATGGAAGAACTAATAAAAATAGATTCAAGATTATTTGACTATTTTGAGTTGAATAATGGTGTTTTTGAAGAAGATAATGATAATTCACCAATGCTTAAGCAAAGGAACATTACAGAAGAACAGCTTGTTAATTTCGTTTTAAACAATGTTAGTGAAGCAGAACATAAAAAGATAAGCGAGGAAATTAATACACACCCAATATTTAAAGAGAGATATTTATTTGGAAAGAGAAAACACGATGTAGAAAGGTATCTTGAGAATGAAATGGATATTGGAGAACGTTGCGAAATGGAAGAACTATTAGAAAGAAACCCAAGGTTACAGTCTCATTTCGATTTGAATAAAGAAATTAATCATGTTCTACAAAAAACTTTTAAGGATAAAATTAATAATATACATGATGAACTTTATAATACTAATCCATCTGGAAGAATAGAAGATGAAATTAGCTTGAAGGATACTGCACCGGTAATAGCATTTAAACTTAATTTATTTAAATGGGTTGCTGCTGCATCTATTATTTTTATGATTGGTTTTGGTGGCAGAAATATATATTTGAATAATACAGGTTCATTGGAAAACAGGCTGTATGCACAATACTATGAACCTATCAATAAAATACAAAAATATAGCAGTTCCACATTTATAGAAGCAAAAAAACAATTTGAAAATAAAGAGTATGAATTAGCATTATTGATATTGGATGAACCCTCAAAATCTATAACTTCAGAATCCGAAAAAATACTTTATCAAGGATTTATATTAATGGAATTAAAAAGGTATGATGAAGCTATTGAGAAATTTAAGCATCTTCAAAATATTAATGACTTTGAATTTATTAAACCTATAAACAATTGGTATTTGAGCCTTTGTTATTTGAAGACAGGTGAAAATGAAAAAGTTATTGAACAGTTGGTAAAAATTGATGATGTTAACGGTGGTTTTTATAAGGAAGCAAAAGAGTTATTGAAAAAATTAAAAAAATAGAAAAGCACATCCAGAAGTAAATAATTATTATACATGGCTAAAAAAGAAGTTGAGAGATAAAATCTTAACTTCTTTTTTTTATGCATTGCTAAGGCATATTCAATGTATTATTTACTTAGTAACAAATCAGTGGTAATATTTATAAAATGAACTTTATAAAAAAGTCTCAGATTCACAGATTACCTTATATCTGCAAGTTATACCAATTGTATATTTAAATGCGCTGAAAGTGC
>WTBR01000154.1 GCA_013138975.1 Bacteroidales bacterium | reverse complement strand
AAACATTACGAGCATTATATGTAATTACACTATCTAATATTGTATTTGATTGTGAAAAAAGATGTAATGGATTAAAAATAAATACCATGAGTCCAATTGAAAGAATCATGGTATATATCATATTTTTATTTTCGCTAATCATAAATTACTGTTTATTTAAAAATTTAATTTACAGTAATTTTTAGTGTTAACTACCATGTTTTATAAGAATAATTCGATTATCTACATTTTCAATCTTTAAATCAAACGTTAAGCAAATCACATTTAGAATAGAATCAATTTCTTGATCTCTAAAAGTTGAAGTATATCTTAATTTCAATATATCTTGATTTTCGCATGTTATATCAGAGTTATATGTCTTATTTAAAATTTCAATAACATTTTTCAAGTTATCTTCATAAAAAATAATTTCCTTCGTTTTCCATGCTACAATATTTCTATTATAATTTTTTTCTTTAATTAACTTATCCTTACTCATTATACCCACATTACCGGGTTTAATAAGAATTTTCTCCTCATTATTTCTTTTTCTGGAAAGTTGAACTAAACCGGTTTCAACAAAAACTTCTATTTTATGCTCCAGATTATTTGCATTTACATTAAAAGATGTTCCAAGAACCTTAACTTCAGCATCATTTACTTCAATAATAAAAGGTCTATCAGTATTTTTGGTTACATCAAAGAAAGCTTCTCCTTCGAGTTTAATTCTTCGTTCGTTAGATGCAAAAGCATTTGGGTATGATATTTTACTATTTGCATTTAATAATACTGTACTTCCATCCGGTAATACTATATCCTTACTTAAATCGCTTAACGAAACATATTCTACCATTTTATCAGAAATATTCTGATAAACTTTTGTTGAAAAGAATCCTATACTTATTAATAGTATTATAACAGCAGCATATTTTAATATTGCTGGAAAGGCTACAATTCTATTTTTCTCCTCCTCAATTATCGGCACAATTTGCTCCTCCTCCTGAATTCTATCTCTCAGTTTCTCCCAAGCCGAATCTACATTTATTTTACTCATTGATTCATTTAAATTAATAATTTCTAAATCTTCTTTTACTTGATTAAATAATATTTGGTTATCAATATTTTCATTTTTCCATTCTAATAAGTCATTAACTTCTTGCTGATTGCATTCATCAGAATAATATTTTGCAATTAAATCCCAGTATTCTATTTTTTTATTCGTTTCCATAACTTCCCCCTATTTTTTAAACAGCTTCTGCAAAATCTTTCAAATATAATCTAAATTGCTTTAGTGCTTTACCCATGTTTGCTTCAACTGTTTTAACCGAAATTGAAAGTTTTTCTGCAATTTCATGATATTTTAGGCCTTCATATCTACTCATTTTAAATATCTCCCGACATCTTTCCGGTAATGAGTTTAATGCTTTATTAATTACACCCGATAGTTCCTTTGCATTTAATTCGTCAGCCGGACTAATACTTTCATTTGTGTAATGAGATTTATAGTAATTCTCATATTTAATATCCAAATTACGTGTTCGTATTTCTTGTAAACAGTTATTTCTAACCGCTGTATACAAATATGATTTTAATGAGCTTGTTATTTTTAAAGTCTTATGATTTTTCCAGATATTGTAAAAAGTATCTTGCACTATTCCTTCTGAATGATCAATATTTTTTAAATACTTAACTGCAAAATGACACAATCTTTCATAATATTCCTTAAAAATAAGCTCAAATTGCTTAATATCACCTTCTGTTATTCTGTTTAATACATCTTTATCTAACTGATTCATATATATTATGCTATCAAATTATTGTATTAAAGTAAAGAATTATTATTCTTTTTGCAAAATTATGTTTTTTAAACTTATGCTTGATAAACCCAAATACCAAGCATAAGTTTCATCTAAACCACTCAATTTAACTACTAACCCTCAATCACAAACTATATTTTACATTAACTCTTTACAATTTCTAATACTTAGATAATAAAATGTCAATATACCCTATTCGAAAAATGAATATTTTTTTAGAAAATGAATTATGATAGAAGTGTTATTTGATATTTACGCTATTTCATTCAATAATGCTAACATGTTTAGTATATAAAAATATGTGAGATTTTGCTGCATTTTTATAATGCCCTATTGTTAAAGTTAAAGATAGTAAAATGAGTGCGAATCGTCAAACCCTCACATTTTTTTTCGAGCACCCAATGTTACAAATTGCGTATAGTATTACCATGCTTTTCCGTTAGTTGAATTAAAACTAAAAACATTTTTTTTAAGAGTAAATTTTTATTCCAACTAAGGTCAAAAAATTTTAAACCATTCCTGTAAATACAAAATAGTTTCAAGTACATAAAAGGGGTCTTGCTATTTAAATTTCAGCATATTACAATCACAAAAAAATAAAATAAATTTTCAAATTGTTATATTATTTATTAACTTGCCTAAACAATTTCAAATACTACTGAAGAACATATTTAACATTTTGGAGAATATAAGATATTCATTAATTAATTTTATTTAATATGGTTAAGAAATACCAGAATAAGTATAAACGACCTCTCTATTTGCTTTCTAATTATATACAATAGAATAAAACCTAAAAAATAAATTATGAGAAACCTAAATAGAATTTTATTCCTATCCGGAATAATCCTTTTTACAGCTTTTAGTTGTGAAGAAGAAAAAGATGATCCAGCAGACTATGTACCAATAGAAATTAAAAAAATAACTGACTTTGGATGCGATGATTGCCGTATTACATTAAAACACGAATTTATTGATGATACAAGTTACGTGATATATTCAGAAAATGACTTTAATAAGTACGTAGAATATTATACAGGTACGAATCCTCCATCAATTGATTTTGAAAAGTACTTTTTAATTATTGGTGATAAATATTTTACACATGGAGCTGAACTTAGAGAAGAGAAAGCCGAAGAAAACAATATTGAAATTGTATATTTTGTATCAATCCTAAGACTTGATACTGATAGTCCAACAGCAGTGAAATATCATGCTTTTTTTGAAAAACCAGAAGTTGAAAAAACAGTGCGTGTAGAAATAGTATATAAAAATTGATCCAAAAATTTAAAACCCTTCTTGTAATTGCAAAGTAGTTACAAGTACATAAAAGAAGTCTTACTATTTCAATTTCAACATATTACAATTACAAATAAATAAAATAAATTTTCAATTTGTTATATTAATTATTAACTTGCCTAAACGTTTCCGAATATTTCTGAAGAACATATTAATATTTGGGAGAATTTAAGATATTCATTAATTAATTTTATTTAATATGGATAAGAAATACCAGAATAAGTTTAAACGCCCTCTCTATTCACTTTCTAATTATATACAATAGAATAAAACCTAAAAAAATAAATTATGAGAAACTTAAATAAAATTCTATTCCTATCTGGAATAATCCTTTTTACAGCTTTTAGTTGTGAAGAAGAAAAAGATGATCCAGCAGACTATGTGCCAATAGAAATTAAAAAAATAACTGACTTTGGATGTGAAGATTGTTATATTACTTTAAAACAAAATTATATTGATGATACTTGTTACGTGATCTATACAGAAAATGAATATAATGATTATATAGAATATGTAACAGGAGAAAATCCACCAACAATTAATTTTGAAAAGTATTTTTTAATTATAGGCCTTAAAAGATTTTTAACTGCAGCCGAAATAAAGGAAGAAAAAGCAGAAGAAAGCGATGCTGAAATAGTATTTACAGTAACAATCAATGTATATGATTACCTTGCTCCTAAGGGAGTAGATTATCATGCTTTTCTAGAAAGACCTATAGAAGAAAAAAACGTCCGAATTGAAATTCTTACTTTGCCATAATTATCAACTAAAAACTTAAATCAAATGAAAAAAGCTACAGTCACTTTGATTTTAATTATGTGTGTTATATTTGTTTATAGCCAAACTGAATTTTACTATTGGTATAAAGAAGAAAAGGTTTATTTAACCGAAAATAAATCTAAGCGATTTGTGTTATTAGAAAATATTAACAATAGGGATACTCTATCCAGATTAATTGGTAATTCATGGTTCATAGAGAGAATAAGGGAAGATAAAACTGTACAAACATTAAATGGATACTACAATAACACTATTCAGACGAATTTAAACTGGACGATATTACATAAAAAGAATAAATCTAATGAAAAAATAAATAAATCTAATGAAATTATTTATGACGCTCCTTTTTTTAAGAATTCACAGAATGAAGATTTAGGACTTTCTCATCTTTTTTATATAAAATTAAAAAAGAAAGAAGATTTGCCAAAATTAGAAGAATTAGCTGTTAGTCATAGTGTTGAAATAATTGGCAACAATAAATTTATGCCATTGTGGTACACCTTATCCTGTACAAAACATAGTACAGGAAATGCAATGACTATTTCAAACTTTTTCTATGAGACAGGTATATTTAGTGCTGCTCAACCTGATCTAATGCCTACAGAAATGTCTCTGAGTGTAAATGATCCATATTATACGAGCCAATGGAACATGAGCAATAATGGACAATATGGTGGTGCTTCTGGGATTGATATTGATGTAAATAATGCGTGGGGAATTACAATGGGTGATAATACAGTAGTTGCAGTAATAGATAATGGAATTGAATTTAACCATCCAGATTTACCAAATATGTACCATTTAAGCTATGATACCGAGGAAGGAACATCTCCAAGTAAAATTTATGGTGACCTTGGACACGGAATAGCATGTGCAGGGATCATTGGAGCTGCTGTCAATGATAAAGGTATAGCAGGAATTGCTCCTAATTGCCAGTTAATGTCAATTAGTATAATAGCAGAAGCAACAACAAGTTCTTATCAAAAAAGAGCAGATGGTATAAATTTTGCATGGAGAAATGGAGCTGATGTGATAAGCTGTTCCTGGCACGCAGAGTCAAATCCATACATGGATGATGCTATTGATAGTGCACTTTTATTTGGAAGAAATGGACTTGGTTGTGTGATAGTTGTTGCTGCAGGAAATACTAATAGTAGTTATGTAAGATATCCTGCAAATAGTAATCCTGATATTATTGCTGTAGGTGCAATGAGCATGTGTGCTGAACGAAAAAATCCTTTTTCATGTGATGGAGAAAATTGGGGCAGCAACTATGGTACAGATCTTGATGTAGTAGCTCCAGGAGTTTTAATTCCAACAACTGATAGACAAGCAACTAAAGGATATAATCCTTATGATTTTTTACATACACGATTTGAAGGTACTCTAATATCGTCTGATTTTAGTGATGATGATTATACACTTGCTTTTACAGGTACTTCAGCTGCTTGCCCACATGTTGCCGGTATAGCGGCATTAATATTATCAGTTAAACCAGATTTAACCCAAGATCAGGTAAGATATGTCATTGAATCTTCCTGTGACAAAGTTAATATTGAAGATTACTCATATACTTCTACAAGTGGTCGTAATAATGGAACTTGGAACATTGAAATGGGTTATGGAAAAGTAAATGCTTATAAAGCTTTAAAAATGGTAATGGCAACAATTACAGGTTCAAGTACGGTTTGTGCACCAAACAATGTAACTTTTTTATTAAATGATCGTCAAGCCGGAACAACAGTTAATTGGACTACAAGTGATAATTTAGAAATAGTAAGCGGGCAAGGAACAAATAATTTTACTGTAAAGCCGATTCATTATGCTGTAAATGGAACTGAATGGGTAGAAGCAGCAATTTCAACAGGAGGTTCTGAAGTAGTTCCTGTTAAAAAAAGTTTTTATGTGAAAAGTAGGCCAATTATATCTGATTCTCAAATAAGAGGTGGTTACAATAATGTTCCTTTTAATAGTACTGATAACTTTTATATAACAGCTGCATCAGGATTCCCAAGTTATTTGTGGTCTATAGTTCCTTATTCTATGACTTGCAGTTCAGATAAGTTACCTTATTTTATCAGTTCTTATACAAGAACAAGCGTATCTGTAAAACATGGTACATGTGAAGGGAAGTACTTTCTTCGTTGTAAGGCATTTAATAGTTGTGGTTCGAGTTATTACCAAGATAAGGTAATTAATGTATACGACCCATACGGCGATGATGATCCCTGCGATGCAACGCTTACTTTGTATCCAAATCCGGGTAAAAAAGAAGAATTCACAATCTTAAAGATTGAATATCCTGATGATCCTTGCGATGACGAAATTTATCCCTATATGGCAATAGATATAGACCATGAATTAAGTTTATATGATTTGTCCGGCAATTTAGTGCTTCAGGAAACTTTTAGTTCTGATAGCTACACATTTAGAAATGCAGATTTTAAAAAAGATATCTACCTAGTAACTATAAAGGATAAAAAAGGGAAATTACATCAGAAAAGATTAACTATAAAATAGGTATTAACCTGAGTTCGATATAAGACTAAGACTAAATAGATGATATTAAGACAGTTTATTATTTTAGGCATCAAAGTATCAAGATTCAAGACAAAATATTCTTTTTCTTGATACTTTTTAATAAGTAATTAGCAAGCATCTGGCAAATAGAAATTTAAGCAAAAGTATTACGTCGAACTCAGGTTATTAGATTAAAAACAAATGCAAACCTAAAAATGCAATACGGAAGAGAAAATGTTTTTCTGTCATGCATAACGAAAAATTCACGCCATTTAATTATAAATAAAATTTACTTGAATTTTCAGAATGATGATAAAAATTCGTTAATTACAAACATGTCAATATAAGTAGAAGTTTATTGAATTTATTTTGGGTGTATTATTTGTAACTCTATACTATTTATAATATCTGAATAATTAAATAAATCAATGGTAAAGTAGCTAAAGAAAAAATTGTTGATAAAAATAGGTTTTCAGTAGCATGAATATCATCGCTCCCAAATTTTTTAGCTAAAACTACAACCATAGCCATACATGGCATTGCCGTTTGCATTACTACCACTGTTTTAGCAACATTCCCAATTTGAATACCAAATGCGTAGGATGCAAAATTAATTATGAGTAATAAAATGAAGGGAACAAATAACATCTTATTAAAAATGAGAGCATAGATCTCCCGTTTTTTAAAAGCTGTAATTATTGTATTTTGTGCCAAAACAGCTCCAATATAAAGCATTGCTAAGTAAATAGTTGTTTTGCCCAAACCTGCTACCGGAGTATTGATAAATTCAGGTAATTTAAAGCCAATTATTAACATAACTATTCCAACTGCAAACGCAACTGTATTTGGGTTTATTAAATGCTTTAAACTCTCCTTAAATGTAATACTCTTGCTATTGTTAAATTCAAATACTCCGACTGTCCAAATATATATATCCTGTGTAAGATGAAAAATAACCGCATATAGTAATCCTTCTCCACCCGGGAAAAGTGCAGAAAACAAGGGATAACCTAAAAAGGCTACATTCCCTAACATGGTATGAATTAAATGAATATTCCTTTTTTTGTCTTTAATTTTTAAAATAGATCGGGATATTTTTCCACTAAAGAATAATAATAAAATCCCTATATGTGAAAAAATAAATACTAAAAGACTGTTATGCAGGATTTCCCGGTTAAGTTCAACATTAGAAACAGAAGTTAAAATAAGAGCAGGAAGGGTAATATTAAATACTATTGTAGCAATACTATTTTTAACTTCTTCGGTAATTACTTTAAGCTTTGTAGCGATAACGCCAACTATTGCTAATAAAGCAAGAACTATTATTTGGTTGGTAATTATTGTAAAATTTATCATCTAAAGTAAATATAAGAAGCAAATCTAACAAAAACAGGAAATATGTTAGGATATATAAATATGTTTTTTAGCTTTTAATACAAAAAGACTGCCCAATAATTTGAAGATATAGTAGCCAATTCAACATCTCGATACGTTCTTATATCCACAAGACCTACAAGGTATTAATTGATTAACAGGCAATTATATCGAATCTACATTCATTTATTAATGCGAAACCTGACAGGTCTGATTATTTGATAATCAACTTACTGAGAAAATACCTGCGGATTTTTGGACGTAACTGGACTTGTAACAATAAGTACTTTAATAAATTATTATAGTTAGCTTGTTAAACTTCTCACTTCCGAAGCAAAAATATGATCAAGACAGTAGAATTCATAAAACTTATAAATATCTTAATATCAATTTAATATTAATTCACTCTTAAAGTCTTTTTCAGGTAGAAATTTCCAAAATCGTTTTGGCAAGAATTGCATATGTACTTTCAAATTCTTTCTTTCTATGATGTTTATATTTTCGTAATAACTCTTCCAAAGCTTCTGAAATAATTTCTCACTCATATGTAAAATATCATTATCTACTTTACCTGATTCTAAGCTAACTTTTTGTTGCCCTATGGTAATTTCCCGTACATTTTCAAGATCGTAATAGTAACCAAACTTACGTCTTGTGTCGAAAACTACCCACTTTTGATCTGCAAAGCGATTCTTGAAATGACTTACTGTAAGCGGAATAACATTGTATTTTGGGTCGAACGAGGAATAGTAGATATCATCTACCGTTTTCTGAAAACGAACAAACATCATAACTCTTTGTGATTCCCGCCCTACCTTCTTTTGAGCATTATTTAGTTTAACAACACAGTCCTCACTAAAATTAACTTCCACATTATAAGGTGTTTCAATAATTAACTTTATATAATTATATATAGTTAATTCTATATCAGGCAATTCAGATAAAAAAGCCTTGAATATTCTTTGGCAATTTTCTTCATTTGATTTTTCTTTAACCTGATTCCAAATTTTATCAAATTTATCGGGATCTGTTGCTATATCATACTTAATAGCAAATAAATCATCCTGAAATGACTTTGTGCTCATTATTTTTTCGGGCTCAACATTCATCTCCATGGAGTCATGAATTACAGTTAGTAAGCCTTCGAATGTTTGATCGTATATAAATAAATTCATAATGTAATAGTTTAGTTTACAGGAAATAAGCTTAATTGCTTATGCATTGTTCCATTTAATTGCTTTAATGGTTTATTTTCGTTTAAAATGATGCTTCTTACATTCTCTGGTAAAAGTTCATTTATAGTTAGAGCTTTAAGTTCATTGCATCGAATAAAGTATTTTGCTCTTTTTAGCACTACTCCAATTTTCTTTAAATTACTCAGGTTTAGTTTGCTATATCGTCTTCCCAATATTATTTTCTTTGCTGATAAAACACCTATTCCCGGTACTCTAAGAATAGTTTCATAGCTTGCTTTGTTAATATCAATAGGAAACATCCAAGGGTTACGTAATGCATAGCTTAATTTAGGGTCAATCTCTAAATCAAGATCTGGATGATCGTCGTTTACAATTTCGTTAATGGAATAATTATAAAATCGAAATAACCAATCTGCCTGATATAGCCTGTTTTCTCGTTTTAAAGGAGGTTCAATTAGTGCAGGTAATCTTTTATCGTAGCTATTTACAGGAATATACCCGGAATAATATACCCTTTTTAATTTTTTTGAATTATATAAATTCCCTGCAAGGTTCAAAATGTGTTTATCACTATCTGGTGATGCCCCAATGATTAACTGAGTACTTTGCCCTGCCGGCGTAAATCGAGGTGCATGCTTAAATTTTCTTCGTTCTTCTTTATTTTCAATGATTTTGTTTCTTATTGTGTTCATAGGAAGCAAAATATCCTTGAAGTTTTTATCCGGTGCAAGCATCTTTAGATTGTTCTCGGTCGCAATCTCAATGTTTACACTTAATCGATCGGCATATAAACCTGCTTGTTGCTGCAATTCATCACTTGCACCGGGAATGGATTTTAAATGAATATAACCATTGTAGTTTTGAGTTGTTCGAAGCTCTTTTGCAATTCGAACCATTCTCTCCATGGTATAATCAGGGTTTTTAATAATTCCTGAACTTAAAAAAAGGCCTTCAATATAGTTTCTACGATAAAATTCAATTGTAAGATCGACAACCTCATTAACTGTAAAAGTTGATCGTTGTATATCATTGCTTTTTCTGTTTGCACAATAAGCACAATCGTAAATACAATGATTCGTAAGCATCAATTTCATTAACGAAACACATCTACCATCTTCGGTAAAACTATGACAAATGCCCCACGGGGCAGCATTTCCAAGGCCTTTACCCTTATTTGGCCTGTTACTACCACTTGATGCACAGGATACGTCATATTTTGCCGCACTTGCTAATATTTTTAGTTTATCTGTGGTTTCTGCCTTCATTTGAGTCTATATTGCAAATATTATTAGCAAATATACTAATTCTTTTTGCATTTAAACTAAATTATTTAGTAATTTTATTATTTTTGTGGTAAATTAGCTGTTAGCTTTTTGCTATTAACTATTAGGCAAAAGACGCTAAGCGGTTATGTTAATTAGAGATAATAGTAATGAATATTTTAAACAAGTGTTTGTAAGTATATAGCTAAGCGCCTATTTATAAAAAGTTTATGCCAAAATTAAAGGCGCTAAGCGGTTGTGTTAATAAGAGATAATAATAATGAATATTTTGTATAGGTGTTTGAAAGTATATCCGCTAAGCGCCTATTTACAAACAATGAGCAATAGATGATTAACGGCTTAATAAATAAAATAAATAAAGGCTAATAGCTAAAAGCATAAATTATGGAATATATCGGACAAAACATCAAGTATTTAAGAAAGTCAAAAGGATTAACTCAAGGAGAATTAGCCAAGAATATCGGGGTTAATCGTGCAATGATTGGTTCATACGAAGAAAACAGAGCAGCACCTAAATTATCTGTGCTTCAGGATATATCCTATTTCTTTGATATAAGCATTGATGCATTGGTAAAGCAGAAACTTTGGCAAGAATCTAATAATGGAATACTTAGTGATTTTATTAGTGGAGATAAACTGCGTATTATAAGCACAGTGGTTGATAAAGACGATAAAGAACTAATTACAAATGTTCCAATACAAGCTTCAGCAGGATACACTATTGGATACTCTGATCCTTCGTTTATTGAAGAATTACCTCATTTTTCTCTCCCACTCGTTGAACTAAGCAAGGAACGAACTTACCGGGTATTTCAAATTAATGGAGATAGTATGGAGCCCGTAAAATCAGGTACTTACATTATTTGCGAGTATTTGGCCAATTGGGAAGAAATATACGACGGTAAGTCTTATATTTTAATTTCAAAGAACGATGGGATAGTTTATAAGCGTTTGTATAATAAAATTAATGAAACAGGCGAAATCATCCTTAAATCGGATAATCCGGAATATGATCCATATACATTAAAAGCAGAAGAAGTATTCGAAGTATGGAAAGCATTAGGCTTTATAAGTTTTAGCTTACCGGAACCCGACGATCTTAACATAAGTAAACTACACAATATGATTCTAGGAATGAAAAATGATATTGATAAGTTGAAGAAATAAAGTAAACCTTATTGTTAATTGGTAGTAATAAAACCTTAAGCTATGGAACAACCATCATTTCTATATCATTATACTTCTATTGAGACTCTTGCAATGATACTGTCATCTAAAAAAATTAAGTTCAATTCTCTTAATAATGTTGACGATTTAAATGAAGGTAAAAGCATAGATTATAAACATATTGGAGGATATTTCTTTATAAGCTGTTGGACATCGTTTGCAGAGGAGAGTTTACCTTTTTGGAATATGTATACACCTTCTATGAAGGGTGTTAGAATTAAAATGCCTTCAAACCTTTTTCAGTGTAATTTGATAAATACAAATACAATTAAAGGCTTCAGTGATAAAGAATATTTTTCGATAGTTTCACAAGAAGAAACATTTAAAGAAAAATATTAAATACTTCCATCTCTTAAAAATCATTTATTTCAAGTAAAATATACAAATGACTCCAAATTGTTGAATCCATATATTGAATCTAAAATTAATGATAAGACTAGATTAAACTTGAAAAAGGTAGGAATTTATAAATCTAGACATTGGAATTTTCAATCAGAATGGCGTTTTGTTCTAAAAATTTTACCAAATTCAAGTTTGAGTCCTATTAATAAAGATAAAAATGAATTAGATTTAGTTTCTAACATTATATTTTCAATTAAAGAAGGAAACAAAATTCCTTTTAATAATTATTTAGTTGATATTGATGAATCTAGGTTTAAAGATATGGAAATATTACTTGGGCCAAAGCACACAAAAGCTGATAAAATTATAGTAGAAAGTTTGGTTAATAAATACAATCCTAACGCAAAAATTGCTGTAAGTGAGTTGTATGAAAAAATTAGGTAATAGTATTTTATACTACTGACAACAATGCATCATAAAAAAACAGGTTTTATGCTATTCTTATTCATACCTCAAAGCCTCTACTGGATTGCGGCTTGCTGCTCTCCACGAATTTAAAGAAATAGTTAATAGGGATATTAATAAAGCTACTAATCCTGCCAAAGCAAAAATCCACCAACTTAGAGGCGTTTTATATGCAAAATTCTCTAACCATTTGTTCATTGAATAAAAGGCAAGCGGAATAGCTATTGCAAAAGAAATTAAGATCCATTTTATAATATCCCAGTTGAGCATTCTCATTATTTCGTTTATTTTGGCGCCATTTACTTTGCGTATTCCAATTTCTTTGGTACGCCCTTGTGTTATCAATAATGATAAGCCTAAAAGCCCCATAGAACAGATAAATAAAGCTATAATTGTAAATATAGAAAGTAGCCTGGTTTGTAAAAGTTCAGTTTTATATACGTTTTTGTACATAGAGCTAACGTGGCTATATTGGAATGGATATTCAGGGTAAATATTCGTCCAAACATTTTCAATATCAGCAAAGCCCTGTGTTTGCATTCCGGGCTGAATTGAAATTACAAAATTAATTAACCACATATCTTTTCGTTTAAACATAACTAAAGGCTCTACCTTTTTCTTTATGCTCGATAAATGAAAATCATCAACCACTCCTATTATCGTGCCTTTTGGAATCTTAATTACATCAGTATGAAACATAAGTGCGAATTCTTTTCCAACGATATCATCAGGATTTTGGTAATGTAATCTATGCATTGCCGATTTATTGATAATATATTCTCCAGATCCTTCATTATCCTCATATTTTTTAGAAAAATTATTTCCTGCTAGAAATTTTAAGTTAAAAATGCTGGCAAAAGAATATTCGCATGGGAAAATGCCAATTAAATTGTCTCCTTCTTTTGTTTCGTCGGCTACATAATCTTCCATAGAAAACTGAAAACGGTCGTTTGCTTCGCCTCCAGGAGGTTCAAGCATAGCAGTTACTGATTCAATGGATTTATATTTTAACAACTCTTCTTTAAATACTTCAAATTTAGTTTGAACATTGGAATGTACATTCTCAATGCAAATCAGATTATTAACATCAACACCCATGCTGCTTTTAAGGGCTAAATTGGTTTGACGTTGAATTACGATTACAGCAACAATAAGTACAATTGAGATTGTATATTGAAATACAATAAGGCTTTTATTAATCCCTTTTTTGCTAAAACTGTTACCATTTCTATAATCTATGCTTGATTTTACATTACTTATTACTTGTTTTAATAATGGCAGAATACTGAATAGCATACCTAACAAACTAAATAACAATACTATAAATAATATTAAAGGGATATTACCATCGAAAATATTTATTGCGAAATACTTAAGAATAATAGTATTTGCAATTCCAACGATAATTCCACTAATTACAATGGATATAAGTGCAATAATAATCCCTTCAAAAAAGAAGTATTTTAGATTTATCCAAGCAGATGAACCTGATACCTTGCTAATAAATAGATATTTATCGCTATTAGACGCCATTCCGATATTGAGGTTGGCATAGTTTGTAAGTGCAATAAATAATAGAATCAAGGCTGCAATTGAAAGAGTGTAAATAACTGAAATATTGCTATTTGCTTCTATTTCTCTTAATTTATGAGAATATAAATGAATGTCAGTGATATTTTGAAGATAAGCCTCAATTTCTATCTCATTTTCTTCATCCCCAATAAGTGAAGTATAAAAAGCCTTAAAACCGGATTTTATTTTATCGGGGTTGGCATTATCAAATAATACTAAATATGTCCAGGCCCAAGCATTAAAAATGTTCTTATTTTCCGGAGTAGTAATAAAATCGGGGTGAATATGGCTATTTTGCGGAAAATCTTTCATTATGCCTTTAATAGTAAAATCGATATTTTCACTATAGTACTGTCCTTTTGGTAATGTTAATATTTGTCCAATAGGATTAGTATTTCCGAATGTTTTTTTTGCAAAACTTTCAGAAATAACCATCGAGGCAGGATCGTTAAGAACATTTTCAGGATTTCCTACCACTAATTCAGAATTAAAAATATCGAAAAATGTACTATCGCATTCAAAGGCCTGATTAACCTTGATGAATTTCTCCTTATAATTTATAAAGCCTCCTCTAAAAGGTGCTAATCTAACATAAGTATCAATTTCAGGAAAAAACTCAGCCATTTCGGGTATATATGAAGTATTATAAACCCTTGCAAAATGTTTTTCTCCAAAAAACTGCTTATTGATTGTAGTAAACCTATATATCTTTTTCGAATTTTTATGAAAGTTATCGTAATTCAATTCGTTTTTCAGGAATATTACAATTAATAAAATACCACTTAATGCCAGACTTAAGCCTATGATTTTGATGAGATTAAGAAAAGGTCTTTTTAGTAAATTTCTTATTGCGAATTTAAGTATCATACTTTTTTTTACTTTTTTGTTCTTTTTTTAACCCACTGTACACTTCGTTTTTAATATGGTTCAATAATTTTTACAATTAAAATCTTCGAGATTGTTTTCTGTCTGAATTAATCTTCTTTTCCTTAAGGCGTCTTTCTTTGGATGCTCTGGTAGGTCTAGTTTTAATTCGTTTTTTGGGTCTTTTTAATGCTTTTTCCAGTAAATCAAAGAATATCTCGATTACCATTCTTTTATTACCTAATTGTGTTCTTTCAGAATCTGATGTTATAATTAAAATATCTTCAGATGAGATTCGATTTTTTAACTTCAACCTTACTCTATCTTTGTTATTATCAGATAATAGCAAAGAATCTGCAATATTAAAACGCAGTTCAACTTTAGTAGAAACTTTATTTACATTTTGCCCTCCACTCCCACTACTTCTGGATGCTTTGAAGCTTAATTCTTTTAATATTAATTCTTTATCTATCATTTAATTAATTAACAGTTTAATATAATACTTTTAATATGTTGATTTACTACAACATAAATCAATATAAAATATTAATATTTACAAAATTGAACACAAATGAGATCCCTCGACTTAACTTCGACAAGCTCAGCTGAGTCCGCTCGGGATCAGTTCAACTAGATACTATCAGTTCACTATCGTTCCTGAAATTATAGTTTCACTGATTTAATTAATAAAGTAAATTTAAACAATTCTTGATAATCTATGTTTTAATCATTTAAAAGTAAAAATGCTTAAAAAGTCTCAGCAAGAAAACTCCAATATTTTCGTTACTCTTGTTTTGAAATCAGTCGATTACAATAGTAAACTCCTGATTTCAAAACTACGAAAGCCTCATTCTTGGAGTTTTCTTATCTAAGACTTTGTTTTCTTGGAGGCACTACATATGGTATTATCATATTCATTCCTATATTTGCTCTATTCACTCCCCAAGGATTGTTTAAAGCTACTATTTTTAAACATTTTTGCTGTGAATTAAATATAATAAAATGAAAGAAAGATTTATGATGTTCCTAATATTTGTTAGTGTTTTTATATTACTAGTTGATATATATTCTTTTAAAGGGATTAAACTACTTATTTCAGGTTTTGATTCAAATGTAATTAAATATTGCATTTATATTGCTTATTGGATTGTACCCATTCTAGTAATTTCTTCTCTGCTCTATATTAAATCTTTACAACCTTTTGCACGAGAACCGCAAATTTTTAAATATATTTTTTTAACCGGAGGAATCTTTATTTTATTCTATGTTCCTAAGTTAATATTCATTGTATTTCATTTAACTGAAGATATCATTCACCTAGGTAAATGGGCTATTAGTAAAATCTCAAAAACGCCAGAAATTAATATAGCCGAAGGTGTTCAAGGTATTTCCAGGGCAAAATTTTTATCACAACTAGGATTGGTTTTGGCTGCTATACCATTTGCTTCCATTTTGTATGGTATGACCAGAGGGCGGTTTAACTTCAGAATTGTACATGAGAAACTTCGGTTTACTAATTTACCCGTGGCTTTTAATGGTTTAAAAGTTGTTCAGATATCAGATATGCATATAGGCAGTTTTCATGGACATGAAAATAAAGTTAAAAAAGCAATTGAGCTTGTAAATGAACAAAATCCTGATCTAATTTTATTTACCGGAGATCTTGTAAACAATTTTACTGAAGAATTAAATGGTTGGATACCATTATTAAGCAATTTAAAGGCTAAATACGGTATGTACTCCATTTTAGGGAATCATGATTATGGAGATTACTTTGAGTGGGAGAATGATGCGGAAAAAGCTAAAAACCTTGATGATCTTAAGCAAGCACACAAAGACATTGGATTTAGATTACTTTTAAACGAAAATGAAAAAATTAAACTTAATAATTCTGAAATTGCGTTAATTGGTGTTGAGAACTGGGGCTTACCTCCTTTTCCACAATATGGAAATATTAAAGAGGCTATGAATGGATCAGCCGAAAAGCCTTTTAAAATACTTATGTCACATGATCCTTCGCATTGGGATGCTGAAGTTATTGAAAAAACTGATATTGATCTAACCTTTTCCGGGCATACACATGGAATGCAATTTGGTATTGAAATTGGCAATATAAAATGGAGCCCTGTAAAATATAAATATCCACGATGGGCAGGATTGTACAAAGAAAAGGATCAATATTTATATGTAAACCGTGGATTTGGATATATTGGTTTTCCCGGTCGTGTTGGAATGCCACCGGAGATTACGGTTCTTGAATTATTTAAGGCATAAAAAAAAGGAGCATTACAGCTCCTTTTTTATTATATATTCTTTATAAATATATTACAAATAAAAATCTTCCATTCCTCCAAAAAATTCTATTACTTGAGCTACAAAACCCTCAAAGTAAGGTATTGCAGATTCTGAAGTTCCATCATTATAAACAAATAATACATCAATTGGAAATTCACCTTCAGCAGGAGTAAATGTTATAATATCGATAATTATATCCGCTGCTTCAGCTCCATTTACAGAAACGGACGCATCAAAAGTTCCGTTAATTGCAGTTTCAAGTAATTCGGGACTTGTATAAACAGGGTTTTCTGAATCCATTCCTTCTATAATCAACATAAAAGCAGCTAAGTTAACATCAGCATCAAATCTTACATCAAATAATTGAATATAGCCACCAATTGTTAATGGAGGATTATCCATGTCGGTTGAAGCAAAAACAGCATCTAAACCTACTGAGAAGATCGTAGCTGCATCATACTTAATCCAAGCATTAACATCTACAGTAGTGCTAGCATGAGTAAAGTCTACATGAAAATCAAATGGTAATAAAAATACATCTACATCTAAAGCTGTAGGTTCACTGGCAGCATCACCACTAGTTATCCATGTTGCTGACATATCTAAAGATAATATTTCAATTGAATTTAATTCAAGACTAGCTTCAATATCATTAGGTACATAATCATAGTATTCGCCATAATCATCATATTCAGTAATCATAACTTCAGAATAACTAGAAATAGTCATCTTAGCATCGTTATTTGTCATGTTTGTTTCATCAGATGGAAAATTAATCTCAATTTTATCAGCATCATCAACCCACTCCCAGCGTGGTATTGGAGTGTGATAATAAGTGTAAATGCCTTTATAATATTCAAAATCGAAACCAACTTCTTCAAGATTACCCTTTTCTTTACTAAAAATAGTATTAGGCAATACGTATTTCTTAATGTTGTTAATTACATTGGTGTTTGCCGTAGATTTGTTCAGTGCACTAAAAGGATCTGGCAATTCTGAAATCATCATCAAAACATCAACACCTTGAACTTCTTCCATATCAGTAATCATTCCTGACATTTCTGCACCAAGCTGAGTAAATTCTTGTTGAGCTTCGGCAACAGTTAATGGATTTGTTCCTTCATCATCTTTATCATCATCATCATTACAAGAAATGAAGAAAACCGATGCAAGCATTAGCATCATAGCTATTAATTTTTTCAAATTTTGCATAGTTTTTTATTTTGGTTAGTACTTTTGCTTTTATTTAAGATGTAAAAAACCTTAAAATGGTTTCGTCTAAATTGTTTTTTTTAACTAAATATTTATACGCCGTAATTTACATTTTAGTTTCAACACCTAATTCAATTATTATGCCAAATAAAAAAGTGAAGTACATTACACTTCACTTCTCAACTATATCAATGATTTAAAGGATAATTAGAAACCAATATTTTTAATATTATTCATGTCTACAGCTTTATAAACTTCCATTATTTCTTCCTGAGTTAAGTTTCCAACAACATTTAAACTTATATATTCTGTTTCAGAAACCACAGTAATTAAAACCTCATAAACAACTTTTTCTTTTTCAACAACATATATAGAAATATCATTATCTTCTTGAGCTATCCGCGTTAATAAAACATATTCTGAATCAGTAATTTTCTGTTTCATCGTACTGCTCAAATCGCTGTTCTTTAGTGTATTTTCCTTTTCTTCGAAAAACATCACTTTTACAACATCAATCTTATCTATAAGTTCTTTTGTATCGACTCCCGAATCATCATCAGCCGCTGATAAAGCTATTTTAAATAATACCGGAGGCAAATGCAAAATTGTAAAACCATTTTCTGCTTCGAATTCTTCAAAAATATCGGTTTCTTTGTATTTATTTTGATCTGTAATACATGAAAATTGTATTGTTAACAGTACAAATAAGGCAAATAAAATTATTTTTTTCATATGGTGATTTATTTATCTATTTCTTCAAGATGTTCCAAACCGCTAATATTCATTGATTTTGATAGTTTTGAGATATTCTTTAAATCAATATCTCCTTGAATACTAATCAGTGCATTATCGTTTTTTCCCCCGGCAATAAGCAGAAGTTCAATTATCTTACCATCTTTTTCATTCACAAGAAATTTCACATCTTGATCTTTCTCTTTAATAACCATTAACTCCTTATATTGTTCCATTGGAAGATTCGCAATGATTTCATTATAAAAGTTGGCATTACCACTGTAACTTTCATCTGTAGCCAGAATTTTAATCCCTTTTAAGTTTTTAATTAATGCATCAAATTCGGGATCATCTGTTTCTAAATTGGAAAACATACTAAACATATAGCTTGTTATATAAACCGATGTAAAGCCTTCTTGTCCGCTGTATTTATCGAAAAGCTCATCAACCGGTGATTTTTGAGCTATTAGCATTACAGGAAAAAGAAATACGAATATAATTAAAATTACTTTTCTCATATGTTTTAAATTTGTGCTCGACCCCGAAAATACAATAAATTTATTCAAAGTACTAAGCTGTTTCATGGTTTTATTGCTTAAAATATTTATTAGCTATATTATATTTGTTTATAGGATCTAATTCTTTTAAACCCTCATTTATAAACGACAATTTATTTAACTCTTGCGTTCCCTTGTCCATTTTTGCAATTGGCTCTAAGTGCTCAGTTCCTGTATTTAATACTTGTGAAATATATAATAGAGCTTCTTTAGCTTCCTGGTAAGCTTCTTCAGGCTTATCATAAGTATCAGCAAATTGAATATCCTGTTGTTTATTAAATACCTCATTCTTAAGTAAGAAAAAAGATCCAATCAAAATAAGTATACTTGCTGCAATCCTTAAATAAAAGTAAGTTAAGTTATTGTTAGTCTTATTTTTATAATCATTAGTATTACTTAAAGAGTTCCATATTTCATTTGAAATATCAGGAATATCTTTAAGGTTTTCATTTTCGTGAGTTTGATACAAAAAAATATCTTTATCAGCAACAAACTCACTGTCAATAAGCTCATTACTAAAATACTCACGAAGGATCTTTTCCTCGTCTAATGTTGATTCTCCGTTATAAAATTTCTCTAACAGAGCTCTTATTTTTTTCAGATCCATGATTATAATATTTATTTAACAAAAATTCTCTGACCTTTTTCCTTGCTCTTGATAAACTAACACGAATAGTATTTACATTCATATTAAGTATTTGCGCTATTTCATCGTAATCATATCCTTCGATATCGCGCAATTGCATTATAGTTTTCTGAGGCTCATCCAATTTTTCAATGGCATTTTTTGCTCTAATTGCAGCAATTTTAATTTCTGCTTGCTGCTCATTTGCTATAGCTTCATCTGACAACTCTTCTTTAACAATACCCGTTAACGGAACTGTCCTTTTAAGTTTAATTTTATCTAAACAAAGGTTTCTGGTCATTCTCATTGCTAAAGCTTCAATGCTATTATATTTACCAAGATCATTGCGCATATTCCATAATTTTACATATATCTCTTGCACAATATCCTTTGAATCGTCTATATCCTGCATAAATCTGTTTGCAAATCCAAGCAGTTTACGATTCATTGGTAAAATATTTTCTTTAAAAGCTTCAGCAGTCATTTAATCAGAATTCAAGACCATGAAAATTACAAATTAATTTTGAGAAAGGGAGTTATTTTCCCCCTTTCTTAATGATTTTCTAATTCATCTAAATATTCAAAGCCTGAAATATCCACAGAATTTGACAATGAAGCTAATTGTTTAAGATTAATCTTTCCTTTAATACTTATAACAGCATTATCATCGTGCCCCCCTACAACCAGTAATAGCTCTTCAATATCTTTATCTGCATATTTTACATAAAACACAACGTCGTTATCATGTTCCTTTACAGTCAATAATTCAACATAAGATTTTTTATCAACTTGTGATTTCATTTCATCAAAAAAGTTAATATCAGAACTGCCGAAGTCGTCTTCCATTGCTATGATTCTAATATTATCAATCATACCTTTCATTTTTTGAAGATCATCATCATCATCAATTGCTGCAACAATATCAAATAGTGCACTGTTAATTACAACTGTTGTAAAACCACTTTTACCTTGATATTTATCAATTAAATTATCTACAAAATCTTGTGCACTTAAAATTACAGGAAATGCTGCTAAAACTACTATTGCTATTATCTTTTTCATAATTCTTTTTTTTAATTGTTAATTTGATTTATTCATTATTATGAGCTCAATTCAATAACAAGACGAACCGTTTTTTAAATCATTACAAGATTTTATAAAAAAGATGAGATTAGAGTTAAATTAGCGAAATTGAAATAAAAAAAGGGTGTTCAAAAAGTCAGAAAGTTGACTATACTTCGACAAGCTCAGCATGACAATTCTCTATTAATCAGTTTGTCACACTGAGCCTGTCGAAGAGTTTTTATAATTTTTGTTGCATTTTGGACAGCATATTCTGTAATTTGATATATTTTAGTGAGACTCCTTGCAGTAAGCTTATGAGTTATCTAAATGAAATATCTTATTTTCCATAAAATCCAAGGTTCGGGGAATATAAGCCTAAAGATCCCTCGACTGCACTTCGACATGCTCAGTGGAGCCGGCTCGGGATCAGTTCGGCTAGATGATTTTGATTACAAAATCATAGTCTCACTGATTTAAAATAAGGTTCTAATTGCGACATAAGCTCTTCTGGTGCTTTTCTGGGTCTTCTGGTCTTTTCATCAACAAATATTAGCATTGTTGTACCTTCATTGAGTAATTCGTTCTGTTCATTTAAAACTTCATAAAAGAATGTTATTCTAACACCCGGCAATTCCTTAACTGTAGTTCTAATTGTTAAAAGATCATCGTAAATAGCGGCCTTATGGTATTTTATATCAAGTGATTTTACCGGTAAAATGATTCCCATTTCTTCAATCTTTTTATAAGAAAAATCAAATTGGCGCATTAATTCAGTACGTCCTACTTCGTAATATAGAGGATAGACACCATAATATACATATCCCATTTTATCTGTTTCTCCGTAACGAACTCTTATTTTTGTTTCTGCAGTATACATTATATCTATTTTAAGGGTAAACTTAGCTCTACGTTCATAAATGTCAGCAAGAAAACTGTCATTTTTTCAAGACTTTGATAAGAAAGCGTCAAAAACATTCCGATAGCTATCGGAATTCGAAGTGTTGAAAACCAAGGTGTTTACTTTTGTAGGTGACTGTTTTCAACACAAGAATAACGCAGAACTTAGCGAAGCTCACGAACACCTTTGAAAATTTAAAGTGATTGTGAGTAATTTGACGTTTTCTTGCAAAGACTAAATAATACATTTCGTTATTCAATCATTGAATAAATTCCTGCAATAATACTTAGAATTTCTTTTTCAACGATACGTTTTCTCTCCTTTTTAGCTTAAATCTACCATTATATAAGTATATTTAAAAAAAAAATGCAAATTAAAGTATCTACTAATCAATGCATTTGAATTTTATTTGCATATTTTATTTTGAAATCTTTTAATTTATAAAAAAAGGTTTTATTTTTGCAATCCGATTGACTCAATAGCTCAGCTGGTAGAGCACATCCCTTTTAAGGATGGGGTCCTGGGTTCGAGCCCCAGTTGGGTCACAAAAAAAGAGAAGATTTAATTGCTTCTCTTTTTTTATTTTTATAAGTTGTACATATACAAGATGTTATATCAGCTCTTATAAACAAGAAATTAAATTAAATTAATTTCAATATTTTTTGAAAAATAGTTTGGTTTTTAAATATAAGATATTACATTTGCAGTCGCAAAAACGTTTTGACTCAATAGCTCAGTTGGTAGAGCACATCCCTTTTAAGGATGGGGTCCTGGGTTCGAGCCCCAGTTGGGTCACAAAAAAAGAGAAACTTCATAAGTTTCTCTTTTTTCATTTACAGCTTTTAGTATTAGAATAGTTCGGGATCAAGCAGAATATTTTGGAATTTATATTTTTCATGCATAAATATTAGCCAACCTAGGATCAAGCAGAATATTTGGGGATTTATATTTTTCATGCATAAATATTAGCCAACCTAAACAAAAAAAACTCAATATCTCTTACTCCTCTTGATGACGCTCTTAAAGCTTTTATTTTTGCATTAAAA
>WTBR01000191.1 GCA_013138975.1 Bacteroidales bacterium | reverse complement strand
ATCCTATAAATGTAGTTGAAATAGATTCTAATATAGTTAGAAACTATCAAACCAATGGTTTGTATATTCAAGTGCCAAGTAGTAATTGTAAAATCAGCAATAACTATATTGAAAATATAAAATATTTCGGTATTTATTTGGCTGGAAGCAATGGTATTTTAAGCAATAATACAGTACAAGGAGTAACCGCAGGAAGTGGTATTAATATAGTTGCAAGTGGAGCAACAATTAGTGAAAATAGGTTTTTAAATATATTAGCAGGTACCGGAATTATTGTAAATGGAGCTAATAATCTAGTCGCTAATAATTTTATACAAGCCGAAGGTATAGGCATTGCCAAAGGAATCAGCCTGCAAGAAAATGGATCCGGATCACAGATTGTCTTTAACAGCATCAACATCACTGGTACAGATGTGGCAAACGGTATCGGGTTGGAAGTTCTGGGAGGAAATAACTACACAGTTAAGAATAACATCTTTGCTAATAATGGCGAGGGACTTGCAGCTAAATTAGATGTTAGCATTACCGGCAGTGATTGGGATTACAACGATTTCTGTAGTTCGGGTGATGAGTTTGGTTTTTATTTAGGCACTTTATATTCAGATCTTTTCTCATGGGGTTCAGCCATTAATGCCGATGCTAACTCTAATGTGCTTAATTCATTCTATTTAAGTGAGATAGAATTAAGGCCTTCACAGCGTTCCTTAAATGGTGCCGGAATATCTTCATCCGGAATTACCTTAGATATCGATGGAGAGCTAAGAAATCAATCTGCCC
Organism: Bacteroidales bacterium; assembly: GCA_013138975.1. GTDB lineage: Bacteria > Bacteroidota > Bacteroidia > Bacteroidales > UBA12077 > UBA12077. The sequence continues at coordinate 65,929 of WTBR01000191.1, read as the reverse complement.
CTGATGTGGGTGCAGATGAGTATCTGGTTGATTTTGGGATTACACAACTATTAAGTCCAACCTTAAATTGCGGTTTAACCAGCAGTGATTCTATTACCGTAGTAATTAGGCAATTTGGTGATGTACCTTTTATTGATTTAAGAGTAGCTTATCAAGTAAATGGTGGTCCAATAGATATTGATACGGTTCCTGGTCAGTTAAGCAATGATATAGAATATACATTTAATAGCAATCAGGATTTATCGGCTCATGGCACTTACAATTTTAAAATGTGGTTAATTGGATCATATGATGATAACATTAATAACGATACGCTAAACATTACTCGTTATAGTAGTGATGTACCTCTGGTTAATTTTGATTTTATATCCAATTGTGCCGGAAGTGACATTCCATTTACAGGAGATGCTTCTGTAGGTAGTGGTAGTATTACAAATTATGAATGGTTATTCGGTGATAGCGATACAGCTGCAGTGCGAAACCCTGTTCATGCATATGATACTTCAGGCATCTACAAAGTAACTTTAAGAGCCTATACAGATATTGGTTGTTATGGAGATACAACAAAAAATGTTGATCTGTTGGCAACTCCACAGCTTGCGTTTTCAGCAGACGATGCCTGTTTTGGAGAAGAAGTAAGTTTTATTAATAACTCATCCATTGAAACAGGGTCACTTACTTACAATTGGATTCTTGGTGATGGTGATAACTCAACTATAGAGTCACCAACTCATCAATATATCGATGCAGGAAAATATTTGGTTGAACTGGAAGTTACTGCTTCTTCAGGATGCTCCGTCACAGCAAGTGACTCAGTAGAAATGTTCAGCCAATTATTTGCTAACTTATCTACTTCAGTAGATACAGCTTGGCTAAATATAACAGGTGGTATAGAACCTTATAGCATTAGCTGGGAAAATGGAAAAACGGATACAATTGTAAACGGTCTGGAAAGCGGATGGCATTCTGTAACCATAACTGATGCAAACAGTTGTTCTATTGCCGATAGTATAGAGGTAATCATCCCTGAACTCCAGTTTACAATAACTGGTGTAGCCGCATCTTGCGGAACTTGTCCGGATGGTTCAGCTTCAATATTAATAACACAAGGTGTTGCACCTTTTTATTATCAATGGTCAAATGGTTCTACTACTGATAGTACGGTTAATTTATTACCAGGCATGCATTTCATTACAGTACGCGATGCTTATTTAAATGCAAAAGAAGACAGTGTATATATTGATGGTGTTAATACACTATCAATCACTCTTAATCCAACAAATATCAGCTGCAATAATAGTGGTGATGGCACCATCGATTTAAATATTAATGGAGGTGTTGCACCATTTACTATCCTATGGTCTAATGGAGCTTTAAGTGAAGATATTGACAACCTGCCTGCCGGTGATTATTCGGTTACTGTAACCGATGACAGCAGTATAAGTGAAACCGCATCTGTTACACTTACAGAACCTGACCTTATTACTGTAAACTCAATCATTCAGGCTGTCACCTGCGATGGTAGTAATGATGGTAATATTGCGCTAAGCCTAAGTGGAGGAACTGCCCCTTATAATTATCTATGGTCAAATGGAGATGCAAATTCTTCAATCAGTAACCTTACCGAAGGAGAATACTCCGTAGAAATTACCGATATAAATAGCTGTGTTGCAACCGACACCTTTATCATTCAATCATCTTCAACATTAGATATAGCAGTTACAACATACGACGTGAGTTGCAATGGTAATTGCAATGGAGTTGCTACAGTTACTGCCTCTGGTGGTCAGGCTCCTTACACATATAGTTGGAGCAATGGAGCAACTGGTCTTTTCCAGTTTAATCTTTGTCCAGAAAATTATACAGTGACTGTCACAGATGCTTCCGGTTGTACTTCTGACTCTATTTTTACAATTAATGAACCTGGCCCTATCACCTTGACTCTTACTCCTCAAGATGTAAGTTGTGGAGGAGCAGCAGATGGTGCTATTACAACAAGTATTTCTGGTGGAACATCACCTTATACTTTCTCTTGGGACAATGGTGATGATACTCAAAACATTTCAGGATTAGTAGGAGATATCTATAATCTTACAGCAACGGATGCAAACGGATGTATGGAGTTTGATATTGCACTAATTGATGAGCCAGATGAAATAGTAATAAGTTCTGCATTATTTGAACCAACTTGTGCAAGTAACAATGATGGCGTAATAGATGTTACAGTATCTGGTGGGGCTTACCCTTATAATTTTGAATGGAACAATGGTGCAAGTTCTGAGGATATTTCAAACCTAGTTGCAGGAATTTTTGATTTCAAAATAACAGATGCAACAGGTTGTTCTGATTCTTTGAGTTTTGAATTAACCGAACCTGAAATCTTATCTATGGTGATTTCTTCTATAGATCCTGCTTGTGCCGATGAAACAAGTGGTTCTGCCTTGGCAGTAGTTTCAGGAGGAACCGCTCCATATTTATTTAATTGGTCAAATGGAGCAACAACTTCATCTAATGATAATCTGTTAACTGGAAATTACGAATTAACAGTTACAGACATTAATGGATGCGAAATAACTGATTCAACAGAATTAATTAATCCAGAACCACTAGCTGTTATATTAACAGCTGCAAATCCAACTTGTGTGGGAATATGTAATGGTTCAATCACAACAGAAGTAACAGGAGGAATAGCACCTTACTCCTATTCATGGAGTAATGGTATGTCTACAGCCAATCTTTCAGATTTATGTGAAGATAGCTACGAACTAACCGTCACCGATGCAAACGGATGCTCAAAAGTTGTATCTCAAGAATTAAATTGGGGAACAGCTATTACAGGTACAATTAACATTTCAGATGTAACTTGTACAGGCATGTGTAATGGTTACGCAATTGCTATGGGTACCGGAGGAGATGGTTCCTTTACTTATCAATGGAGTGATGGTCAAAATGGTTCATTCCGTACTAATCTATGTCCTGATATTTACAATGTAACAATTACTGATGGCCAGGGATGTGAACTTAATCTAACCGATACGGTTAAAGCTCCTGAGCCAATTTTGATAAACGGAGTCACTATTGATGCAAGCTGCAAAGGAGAAGCAAATGGAAGTATTTCTTTAACAGTAACTGGAGGAACACCTGAATATACTTACCAGTGGAACAGCGGCCAGACTACAAGGGATTTAACTGATGTTATTGCAGGAAATTATATTGTTACTGTTCATGATGCTAATGGATGCAATGCAGTTAAAAACTTTTCTTTAACTGAACCTGCTACTTCAATTTCTGCAACTGGAACCACAACTAATATTAATTGCTTTGGTAATGCAACAGGAAGTATTAATCTAACAGTAAACGGTGGAACTGCTCCTTATACTTACAATTGGTCGAATGGTTCAGCAACACAAAACATAGCAAATCTCGTTGCTGGAACTTATTCAGTGACAATTAGTGATGCTAATGCTTGTGAATTAATCAAAGAGTTTACAATCACTGAACCTGATGCTGCAATTTCTGCAACAGGAATTACAACTGATATTAATTGCTTCGGGGATACTACAGGTAGCGTTGATCTGACTGTTACTGGTGGAACTGCTCCTTATTCTTACAATTGGTCGAATGGTTCAACAACACAAAATATAGCAAATCTAACTGTTGGAACTTATTCAGTGACAATTAGTGATTCTAATGCTTGTGAATTAATCAAAGAGTTTACAATTGCTGAACCTGCTGCTGCAATTTCTGCAACTGGAACTACAACTGATATTAATTGCTTCGGTGATTCAACAGGTAGTGTTAATCTGACTGTTATTGGTGGGACTGCTCCTTATACTTACAATTGGTCGAATGGTTCAACAACACAAAATATAGCAAATCTAACTGTTGGAACTTATTCAGTGACTATCAGTGATTCCAATGCTTGTGAATTAATCAAAGAGTTTACAATCACTGAACCTGATGCTGCAATTTCTGCAACAGGAACTACGACTGATATTAATTGCTTCGGTGATTCAACAGGTAGTGTTAATCTGACTGTTATTGGTGGGACTGCTCCTTATTCTTACAATTGGTCGAATGGTTCAACAACACAAAATATAGCAAATCTCGTTGCTGGAACTTATTCAGTGATGATTATTGATTCTAATGCTTGTGAATTAATCAAAGAGTTTACAATCGCTGAACCTGCTGCTGCAATTTCTGCAACTGGAACTACAACTAATATTAATTGCTTTGGTAATGCAACAGGAAATATTGAGCTAGCAGTAAACGGTGGAACTGCTCCTTATTCTTACAATTGGTCGAATAGTTCAACAACTCAAAATATAGCAAATCTCGTTGCTGAAACTTATTCAGTGACTATTAGTGATTCTAATGCTTGTGAATTAATCAAAGAGTTTTCAATCGCTGAACCTGATGCTGCAATTTCTATAACAGGAACTACGACCAATGCTAATTGCCTTGGAGAGGCAACAGGAAGTATTGATCTAATGGTGAATGGTGGAACAGTACCTTATTCTTACAATTGGTCGAATGGCTCGACAGAACAAAATCAAGTGGATTTAACAACAGGAACATATAGTGTTATAGTTACTGATGATAAGGCTTGTAGTAAAATGTGGGAAGTTATTGTTCAATCAGAATCAAAAGCAACATTATCAGGAACAGTAAGTTATAGTCAAGGATTTATTGATTCTGAAGATGCTACTGTCTTCTTAATGGATGCTACAGAATCTGTACACATAGAAGTTGCAACAGTAAGAATTCAAGAGAATGGATTTTTTGAGTTTACTGATATACCTGATGGGATTTATATTATTAAAGTTAGACTCGATAACCATGGTGGCGACAACCAAAAATACAAAGGTGTAATTCCTAGCTATTATAATAATACCCATAAATGGAAAGATGCTGAAAAAATCGATCTTTCATGTGACGATGAAAAGTATATAGAAATGGAAATGTTTGAGAATCCATCAGCAACTAAAGGTAATGGAGAAATATCAGGTAAGGTTATTCTCAAAACAACTAGTGGATCAAAAACCAACTTTTCAGCCATTGAAGATGCTGATGTTATTCTAATCGACAACTCTACAGAACTTCCATTAGCTTACGCTTCATCAAATGAAACAGAAGGGTATTATGAAATAATAGAGATTCCTGAAGGTGATTATTCACTTTATGTTGATATAACAGGCATTTCACAAGAATCTACCTATCAATTAACCATTTCAGATGATATTGAATATTCAAACCTTGATTTTGAAGTTGATTTGATTAATATGGAGATTTATATTGTTAATAATAGCGTTGATATTCCTGATGTTTCTGCAGAAGAAACTGAGTTAATTGTTTATCCAAATCCTGCAAAGAATTTTGTAACATTGCATTCCGACCTTTTTGAAGAACAAAATGTAGAAACTACACTATATTCAAAAACCGGGGCAATTTTAAAGACTCAAACCTTTACCAATATTGACATAACTAATAATGAATTTGAATTCTATTTCCCAGATATAAGCTCTGGAAGTTATATGATTAAAATTCAAGTAGGAAAAATCATTCAATTCAAAAACCTTATTGTGGTTAAATAATTATACTTTACTTTAAACTATTGGTTTGTAGTTTTCCAAAACTACTTAAAATTAAAATAACATATACTGTCTCATGCTTAAATGGATTAATCATTTTAGCATGAGACTTTTTAATAAAATCTGGTTTGTATTCACTTTCTCTTTAAAAATTAGCATAGTTTGGTGGTATCTACCCATTCATTCTATAAAGCTTTATTCAGAGGTTTGTGAAATTCAACTTTGCCAAAAATTAACAAAGTATTGAAAGAAGTTAATGATCTAATTAAAAAACGTGAAAAACCGGAAGAAGCCCTATCACTTTTAATTTTTGCACAAATAATTTTCGATTCCCTTTAGGGTCAGGGCAAAACGAAAATTATTCATTATTTATTCGCTTAGCAGCTTGAAGCGGCTAGGCGACAGAATGTGAATTATATCTATATATCATCCACTTGCGGTAATTGGGCAACAAAACATATCGAAATTGTGCAATTTGAGGGTGAAAATAAGCAAATATTTGGTATCATAATATGCGATATTGTTGTTGCTTTTTACTCTTTAATGCTTGCCAAAATAGCTATCAGTTTTTTAAATGATTCAGCTACCTCATCTTCTTTAGGTATTTCAGAATAGGCTAACATTGAAAGCTCTTTAGTATAAGTTATTTTCAATTTATTCCATAAAACATCAAAATCTTTAATTAGTGGCGATTCCTGTATTGTTTTTTCATTCCAAGCTGCAGGCTCATCAAATTGTTGTTTTTCATGAGTCAATATTTCTTTAAACTGTATTTTGAAGTCTTCCGAATTCACATAATCAAGACAGTCTTTATCATTCAATAAATAATAAAGATCGTAGAAGTGCCTAATTTTACCGGAAATACTTTCAACCGGGTTGGAAGAAAATGAAAAGCGTACAAGTGAAACCAGTTTCTCAATTAAAGTCTGCTCTTTATGCAGAACATTTACGTCAAATGCTTCCAGTCCATATTTCTGAATCAATTCAGTTTGTTTGTTGCTTTGTAGATATTCTCCTATCATACTTTGAATGCCCATTTTTGAATAGGGAAAAGGGTTTGCGAAAGAGTTGATTTCTACAATTATAGAATTTGACACTGCAATATTCTGTTTTTGTTTTAGTGTTTTGGGATATTGATAAATTGCTTTACGAAAACGAGACCCTTTGCTGGTAAGACCTTTTACTTCTATTTCATTCAAATCGCATGTAATCTCTTTTTCAAGGGTTCTAATCATTGTCTTTATTTGATTGCCGCTTGTTCCATGATTAATAATTACTGCCATATTCACATCTTCTGAAAAACGCTTAATCAGTTTATGTCCTTTTGATAGTGATGTACCTCCTTTGAACACCACGAAATAAACATATTTACTTTCCGATAAGCGTTTTAAGATGAGGCTTATCCAGTAATCTTTTTCAATAAAATAATCTTTTATGCCAAGATTATCAGCTGTTTCCTTTATCGCTTTTTCAAATAGTTCTTTATTAGTATGTAGAGTCATTTTATTCTCCATTTTTGTTTGTTAGGTAAAAGGTCTTGTTCTAAATTATATTTATACCAACTTGTTAACTTCAGTGTTTTTAATAGTTTATCTGAAAGTACATTGCACTTTAACTGTTCCAATATTGCTCCTGTTAATGCTCTGGTTGAAGGGGGGTAGTTTACCGCTAAATCAGTGAGATGTTTTTTCTCGCTATCTAAAAGTTCGTCCATTAATACCATAATTCGTTTTAATGAAATACTAATTGTAGTATCAGGTATGGTTTTCATAAATCGGATGCAATCCAGTAATTGTAATAATGGAATATTGGTTTTTGTTAATTTATTCCATTGACGGACAAATTTGATGGTATATATATTCCTTTTTATTCCTTTTTTATCAAAGGATACAGCTATCTGAATAACATTTGGTACTTGTGTTGTAAGTTTAAAACTATTGAATATAGTGTATCCCGTAATATACCCTGTTATTTTATTGCCTTCTTTTAAAAGGTCTTTAACAATTTCGTATTCATCAGGCTTTAGATTGCCAAAAATTCCCTGTTTAGGCTTGTAAAAGCGACCTTTAGATAGTCTTTCAATTTTGCCAGATTCAACAAGCCTATTAAGTGTTTTCTTGAGAGCGTCTGCTTCGCTCACCTCCATGTCAAAATCACTATAGGTGAAGATGTATCCTTTTTCAAGTTTATTTATTTTAATCCTTACATATTCAGATGTTTTCATAACATGCATTCATTTTTGCAAATATACAAAATGTCACTTTTTTACGGGTAAATACGTGACATTTTATTTTAAATAATAATATCTCGAATAATAACTTAATCTATCTTTATCCTTTGCTTCAATCAATGCAGGTTTAAATGAATTTAAATATAGATAAAATTAGTGAAGGCGATTACGAGGGTTTTTAAAATTAGCGGTATTTAAAAGAAAAAAACTACCTTTGATTCATTGAGAAAAATTAAGCTTGTTTATCAATGAATATAGTCAGAATACTTTTCCTGTATTTTATATCCATTTTTATAATTTCATGCGAAAATAAACCACATGAAGTTTATAATGCTGGAATAAATTTACCCGAAGCATATGATTCCATCATTAATTTAGACAATTCTTTTTCTTCATTAGAGGTATTTAAACCTACAACAATTAATGAGCTGCCTCTTTACAAAATTGTTAAGAGTCAATTTATTTCATCATTTCATCTTTTAGCACAATACAAGTCAAAACTTATTTGGAATACTTTATTATTAAGTAATAACAATGATTAAAAAATAAAACAATGAAAAAGTTTGATGCAATTACAAAAGAAAAGTTAGGAAAAATATTGAAATCAAAAACATCAAAGATATTTGGACTTGCTTTGGGGATATTAATAATAATCTTCAGTATAAACCTATTAATCAAATCCCTGGCATCAAAAGAAAAAAAGATAAGTTTCACGGTTTCGGCCCCAGCCTCGCCCAATTTGAAAAAACAAGAAATTGTTCCTCCAATTCATATTAATTTTAGGGGATCGGTATCCAAAATTGAAGATGTGCAAAGCGAAATTACATCAGGTATTTCAATCGATCCTGAAATAGAGGGTATATGGAAATGGTCAGCTGATAATAAAATTAGTTTTCATCCTTATGTGCAATGGACTACCGGAACCGAATACACGATTAATATGGATACGGAATTATTTCCTGATCATATTAAATTGAATAAGTATGAGGCATCGTTTAAAACAGTGGCGTTCTTTGCATCTTTTTCTTCCAGTAATTTCCACATCGATCCTGTTAATGAAGATGTAAAGCAAGTAATAGCTACAATAAAATTTTCCCACCCAGTTGATCCTGAAGAATTTGAAAGCCACGTGTCATTAAAGCCTTATAGGCTTAATAAAGATATACATACATTTAAAAATCAGGAGTATAAATTCAGCATTACTTATGATGATTTTTTTAGCAGAGCATATATTGTGTCCGAGTCATTGCCAATTCCGGAAGATGATGTACAAATGCAAATAACAATTGAAAAGGGTATAAAAAGCTCTTGGAAAGGCAATAGTCAGTCAAATGAATTATCAAGAAAAGTTACTGTGCCGGGCATGCTTACTTTTGTACGCATTCAATCGGTAGAACAAACCATAGTAACAAATGAGAAATATGAGTCGGAACAGCTTTTAGTAGTCGACACGAAGGGTAAAATAAAAGCATCGGAGTTGCTTAAAAATATGGAAATTCTTGTTTTGCCGATAGACAGACCGGAATTACCAGGAACAAAAGAGGATAAGAATCACTATTGGTCTAATGTACAAGAAATTGGCCCTGAGATAATAAAATTAAGCAAATCGGTTCAATTGAATTTAATGGCAACGGAACATGAGTTTGAAAACATCAATAGTTTTAAAATGAAAGCGCCTGCCCTACGATACCTCTATATAAAAATAAAGAAAGGAACTCCATTTTACGGTAAATATTATTTGTCAAAAGATTATGAAAAAATAATAAAGATAAAACCTTTCAAGGAACAACTTGAGATTATGCACGATGGTATCATACTTTCATCTACCGGAGAAAAAACGATTTCCATCATGTCACAGGGAATTAAAAAGGTACGTTTCCAAATTGGGCGAGTACTTCCCGATCAAATTAATCATCTGATAACGCAATCCAATGGCGATCTTACCAATTTACGTTTCAAGAACTATAATTTTTCTGAGGATAATATAGTTGAAAACCATTACAAGTATCGAAACCTTGAAAAAACAGAACCCGGAGAATCTAATTTTTTCTCATTTGATTTCACAAATTATTTAAGCAAAGGCACTCCGGGCAAAGCTAAAAATGGAATATTCTTTTTTAAAGTAACATCTGAAGAAACCTATACAGGCAGAAGTGGATCCGCTGCCGATAAGCGCCTAATTATTGTTAGTGATTTAGGTGTGCTGGTAAAGGAGAGTGCCAACGAACATCGCGATTTGTTTGTGCAATCGATAAAAACCGGTTTGCCGGTAGCAAATGCAAAAGTGCAAGTATTGGGTAAAAATGGAATTCCAATATTATCATCGTATACAGATATTAATGGTCATGCGAGTTTTCCTTCTTTAAATAATTTTAAGAATGAAAAGCATCCAACGGCCTTTGTTGTTACCAAAGGAGACGATTTGTCGTTTTTGCCTGTTAAAGCATCCGGGCGATGGTTAAATTATTCAAAGTTCGACGTGGGTGGAGTACATGGTGCTTCGGATCCTACAAAAATAAATGGATATTTATTTTCGGAACGTGGCATATACCGCCCCGGCGACGAATTTAATATTGCAATGATTGTAAAATCAGGCGATTGGAAAAGAACTTTAGAGGGAACACCTCTTGAAGCCAGCATTATTGATCCAAGGGGACTGGAGATATATAAAAAGCGTTTTACATTGAATAGCAGTGGGTTTGAAGAATTAAAATACATTACGGAAAACTCATCACCCACAGGAATTTACCAAATTAATCTGTATACCATTAAGTATAAGCGAAGATATCATAGTATAGGTTCTACTACCATTTCTGTAGAAGAGTTTTTACCGGATCGATTAAGTATTTCAAGTTTATTCCCGGGTATAGGTGATAAGGCTTGGGTGTCGCCGAAAGATATTAAAGGGCAAGTAAGCCTGAAAAATCTTTTTGGTTCACCGGCAAGTGGAAATAAAATATCAGCAAGCATAATATTTTCACCGGGCAGAATGTGGTTCCCTGCTTATCGAGATTATAGATTCCATGATCCGCTAACATCGCGAATTTCTTATTCTGAAAACCTTCCCGATCAAAATACCGACGAACATGGTAAAGCCTTATTTGATCTTAATTTAGAACGATTTGATGCAGCAACTTATAATTTAACATTTATTGCTGATGGTTTTGAGAAAGAAAGTGGTAGAAACGTTACTTCTGTATCAAGCATTTTGGTTTCTCCTTTGAAATATCTTATTGGTACTAAAGCAAATGGAGGCTTATCGTATATATACAAAAACTCTGAACGTGCTATAAAAATAATTGCAATTAATTCTGATTTAAAAAAGACATCTGTTCCCAATTTACAATTTACTGTGAACAGGCTTGATCAAATATCGGTACTTACAAAAATGCCAAATGGTATTTATGCATATAAATCGGTTCCTAAAAAAATATCCATATCAAATGTTCAAAAGAATCTTCCTGCTACAGGTCTCGATTTTAATTTGCCAACCGATGAACCGGGAGAATATGAACTAATAATTAAAAATTCAGATGGTGTTCAATTCTCGCATATTAGTTTTTCAGTGGTAGGTATGGGTAATATTACGCGTTCTCTGGATAAAACAGCTGAACTTGATATCAAACTTAACAAAACAGACTTTAATCCTGGCGAAGAAATAGAAATATATATTAAAGCACCCTATAAAGGAGCCGGAATTATTACCATTGAAAAAGATAAAGTATATTCTTCTCAATGGTTTGTAAGCGAAACCAATTCGTTTATTAAAAAGATTAAAATCCCGGCAAACCTTGAGGGCAATGGTTATATAAACGTGGCTTTTGTACGTGCCGCCGATTCGAAGAATATTTACATGACTCCGTTAAGTTATGGTGTTGCTTCGTTTGCCATTAGCAAGAAAAATAGAATGAATAATATTACTTTAGATATCCCATCTAAAGCAAAATCAGGAGAGGTATTTCCAATAAAATATAAAACGGATAAACCTTGTAAAATTATCGTTTTTGCTGTTGATGAAGGAATCTTACAAGTGGCTAATTATAAAACGCCGGATCCTTTAGCACATTTCTTCAAGAAAAGTGCATTGGAAGTAAAAACTTCACAACTTCTTGATCTTATACTTCCTGAATTTTCACTTTCGCAGCAACTGTCGGCAATGGGCGGTGGTGTTGGATTTGATGAGATAGGTAAAAACCTGAATCCTTTTAAAAGGAAACAGCACAAGCCTGTAGTATATTGGTCTGGTATAGTGTCTGGCGATCAGCAGGAAAGAAAATTGGAATATACTGTTCCCGATTACTTTAACGGTACTATACGTGTAATGGCTGTGGCAGTATCTGCCGATGCCATTGGAACAGCAGAAGAAAAGGCTATTGTTAAAAATCCTTTTGTAATCAGTCCGAATGTTCCTATGTATGCCGCACCGACCGATTCTTTTCAGGTATCAGTAACTATTACAAATACAATGTCAGGATCAGGTAAGAATTTACCTATAAGTCTGGACGTTGTAGCATCTCCACACCTAAAGGTATATCCTTCAGGCCAAAAACTTACAATTAGTGAAGATCGTGACACAACCATTCGTTTTCAAGTGAGTGTTAACAAGATGCTTGGTGCTGCTTCATTAACTTTTAAAGCTTCTTCCAAAAAAGGAAAAACCAAACTGGCTTCTTATTTAAGCATAAGACCTGCCATCCCTTATCGAACTACCTTAAAAACAGGTATGCTTAGAAATGAGAAAGTTGAAGTTGAAACCCCGAGAAGAATGTATAAAGATTATCGGATTTTAAATACTTCGGTTTCTTTCTTACCTCAGGGCTTATCGAAAGGCTTAGTGCAATATCTCGACAAATTCCCTTACGGATGTACAGAGCAAATTGTAAGTCAGGGATTTCCATATTTATTACTGAAAGATGTTACTGATTATAAAATAGAAAAGAGCAAACTGGAAAATAAAATAAGTTATACTTTAAAAGTTTTGCAAGCACGTCAAAATGGAGAAGGTAAATTCGGGATTTGGGCAGCTAATTCTCATACTTCAGATTTTATAACCGTTTATGGAGCTCATTTTATTACTCAATGCCGACTTTCAGGATACTACGTTTCCGATAATTTATATGATAGAACTTTAGAAGCATTAAAAAATATTGCCAAGCGTAATGATATTAATAATGAGCGTGAATTTCGTGTTCAGGCATATGCCATATATATACTTACCCAGAACGAAATTATCACAACGAACTACATTTCGTCGCTCAGAAAAAGATTGGATGTTAAATTTAAGGACTGGAAACAGGATTTAACTGCTGGTTATATTGCTGGAGCTTATTTAATAATGAAACAGGAGGATCAAGGCCGAAAATTATTAAATGGTGTTACAAGAACAAATTTCATAAAGCGGAAAATTTCGTGGAATTTCTACGATGGTTTAATGCACAATGCGCAATTATTGTATATTTTATCGACACACACACCTGATTTATTAGAAGATGTTTCAGACAATATCATTCTAAACATGGTAAGACACCTCGAAAATGGTAATTACAATACCTTAAATTCATCGTATAGTATAATGGCACTTAACGCATTTTCTAAGGCTACCAACGAACCATCTGTTGGTAAAATAAGTGTTAGCCAGATTTTTGGTGATGAACAGGTGAAACCACTGTCTATTCCTTCTGGTAAATACCCGGTTATAGAGTTTTCTGAGAACGCAGATAAGTTACTTTTTGATGGAAAAGAAGATAGAACAGCATACTTTCAGGTGGTTCAGGCAGGATACGAACTTGAATTACCCGATAAGAGTGTCAAAAACTCTATTGAAGTTTCGCGTACATACAAAAACTCAAACGGTAATAGCATTACAAAAGCGGAATTGGGTGAGGAAATTGAGGTACACGTAAAATTCAGAAGCCTCAACGATAAAACCTTATATGATATTGCTTTTGTTGATTTACTGCCGGCAGGATTAGAGGTAAGTGCTGCTACAGTAAGAAATAATAATGGTAGTTCATGGACTCCGGATTATACTGATGTAAGAGAAGATAGAGTCGTATTTTATGGTACTATAAAACCTGAAATTCAAGAAATTGTATATAAGGTAAGGGCTATAAACAAGGGAACTTTTATTGTACCACCTTTGTATGGCGAATCAATGTACGACCAAACGATTTTTGGATATTCACCTAATGAGATTTTTATTGTTGAATAATTTTTTTACACATAACAAAAGAAAGCTTTACCAGGTATTTTCATTTGTCCTGGTATTGCTTTTATCTTATCTGATATTTAAGCCATCGGGTGATATTCTATCGAATCAGGATTTCTCGCAAGTGGCTTATACTCGTGATAAAAATGTACTTCGTATTACCTTGTCAAAGGATGATAAATACAGGTTATTTTGCCATATAAATTCTACGGGCTCATTAATTAAAGAGGCTGTATTGCTAAAAGAGGATCGTTACTTTTATTATCATCCGGGCATAAACCCTGTTTCTATCCTTAGGGCAATTAGTGAAACTTATATACGAGGTAATGTTAGAATTGGGGGATCAACCATTACCATGCAGCTTGCACGTTTGCATTATGGGCTTAAAACAAAAACTATTTTGGGTAAGCTAAATCAAATGTTCTATGCTTTGTACTTAGAGTTGTATTATTCAAAAGATGATATCCTTGAAGCATATATTAATTTAGCTCCCTGTGGCGGTAATATTGAAGGCTTTGCCGCTGCATCGTTAATTTATTTTGAAAAAGAATTATGGGATATAAGCTTGCAGGAAGCCTTGTTTCTAAGTGTTTTGCCACAAAATCCATCCATATATAAACCTAAAAACAGGGAAATTCCAATCGAGCTTACCAAAGCTAGAATGCGCCTTTACAAAATATGGCAGGATGTAAAGGATGTAAAACCTACACCTGAAGAAATAACGCATTCAAAAATGCCCCTAAATATTCAATATTTTACACCTTATCGTGCACCACATTTTACTACTTCTTTATTAAACAATTATAAAGAAGAGAATCGGATTTATACCACTTTAGATTGGAAGCTTCAAAATCTGGTTACAAGATTAACCAAGCGATATGTGCAGCGGAAAAATCCACTTGGTGTTGAAAATGCAGCTGTTCTTTTGGTAGATTACGAGAATAATATGGAGGTACTTGCAAGCCTTGGTTCAGTAGATTTCTTTAATCACAAAATACAAGGACAGGTAGATGGTACCAGGGCTCGTCGATCGCCCGGTTCAACACTTAAACCTTTAGTTTATGCATTAGCTATGGATCAGGGAATTATACATCCAATGACCATGTTAAAAGATGCTCCAACAAGTTTCTCTAGTTATGCTCCCGATAATTACGAACTTGATTTTAAGGGTCCGGTTAAGGCATGGGAAGCGCTAATTAATAGCAGAAACGTACCAGCGGTATGGTTGGGTTCAAAAATTAAAGATCCGGATTTATACGATCTCATAAAAAGTCTGGATCTGGCTGATTTAAAACATAAAGATCATTATGGATTGTCTATCGTACTGGGAAGTGCAGAATTTAGCATGAGAGAATTGGTTTCTTTGTATGGGGTTTTAGCAAACAATGGGGTTTTTCAAAAAACGAATGATATTTATATTTCCGGCGATTATGAAAATCAAGCTTCAGATGAACATTATTTAAGCCACGAAGCAAGTTGGCTTGTAAAACAAATTTTAATGAAAAATCCCAAACCCAATAGTCACAATATGCTGGCGTTTGGTAACAATTATATCACTGAAAAGGATATACACGCTATAGGGTATAAAACAGGAACATCAATAGGATTTAAAGATTGTTGGTCTATTGCTATTTTTGATAAGTATATATTGGCTGTTTGGTTAGGGAATTTTAACGGATATGGGAACCCTATATTCAACGGTCGCAAATTAGCAACACCATTGTTATTTGAGATTGCCACCAATGTAATGAGTGAAAATGAAAAATTGCCGGATTATGAAATGTCAGAAGAAATGTTCTGGATGCCTCCGGGTATAAGTGAGATAGAAGTATGTGCGGCTTCCGGACAATTGGCTCACCCTCATTGTAAAAGGAAATTACCAACATACTTCATGCCCGGTAAATCGTCGATACAAAAATGTGATATATGTCGTGAAATTTATGTTAACTCTAAAACGGGTTACAGATCATATGAAAAAGGTATTGATGTTCATACCGAGGTTTTCGAATTTTGGCCTACCGATATATTAAAAATATTTCGTAAAGCAGGTGTTCCCAGAAAAACACCTCCTATTTATGATCCAAATGAAAATAGAGAAAATTTTAGTCAGCTTTCAAAGGTAAATGAAGGTTTTGCTCCAAAAATTATTTCACCTATGTCTAAAACAGAATATTTAATATCTCCAGGTGAAACTATGTTTAATAACCTTCCGCTAAAAGCAATAGTAGATGCCGATGTAAATGAAATATACTGGTTTGTTGATGAACAATTTATTGGACGTTCCGATCCTCAGGAAACTCAATTTTGGTCCTTGCAACCCGGAACTTTTCAAATCGGAGTTGTTGACGATAAAGGGCGTACTAATTCTAAAATGGTGAAAATTGGTGTGGCTATGAATTAATGCAAGATTATCAGAAATTATAACATTATTTGTTCAATGATAAGCGTTCTGGTATGTTTGCCCTCTATCATAATGACCTTTTTCTATTGCAAATTACAAAATATTAAAAAAGAAGGTGTCAGAAAGTCAGAAAATTGTCTATGCTTCGACATCCCGATAATTCTCTGTTAATCAGTTTGTCACACTGAACAGTGTCACCCTGAGCTTGTCGAAGAGTCGAAGTGTTTTTAAATAGTCGTGGCACTACTTTGTTAAGCTTTGGCAAAGTTGAATTTTACAAACTGTCAAGCTACTGATAATTAGTCGTATGATTAAATTAAGTTAGCTTTGCCAAAGTTCTTAATTAGAATAAGCAAATAGTTGTTCCACGGATTCTCTTCAGAAAGAGCAGAACCTTTTTGTTACTAAATAACAGCCATTACCCGATTTGCTTAATTTAAAAATCCGTAACACGACAACTTGCTACATAGCATAAAATAACGGCTTGCTAAAACACCAAAATGACCTATATTAATTCAAATTATTTATAGGTCATTTTGAAATTTAATTGGTATTATTCATAAAAACTACTAAAAACTTTACCTTCCTTTTCAATTTCCTTTTTTATACTTTCTAATAATAGATACAAGCTCACTTCTTTCATTTCTCCTTTTAAAACATTTAATGCACAAGATCTGACAATATTAATAATTGCACCACCTGCTAATTCATATTTTTCAGCTATACTTTTAAGTTCAATAGATTTATTCAGTATCATTTTGTCTGGCAATATATTGTACCATAATTTTAATCTTTGTTCAAATACAGGCATTGGAAAGTGTATAACCGATTGAAACCGCCTTGAGAACGCTTCATCCATATTCGTTTTCAGATTCGTTGCCAGAACTACTACTCCTGGAAAATCTTCGATACGCTGAAGCAGAAAAGATGTTTCCTGATTTGCATACCGATCGTTCGAACTGGAAGTCTGGGTTCGTTTTCCAAAAAGAGATTCTGCTTCATCAAAAAACAATATCCACTTTTTGTTTTCTGCCTGATCAAATATATTACTTAAATTTTTCTCTGTTTCGCCAATGTATTTGGAAACGAGCATAGAAAGATCTATCCGGTAAACATCCAGACCCGATGCTTTACCTATTAGGCTGGCAGTTAAAGTTTTTCCTGTTCCGGGAGGACCATGAAATAAGCATCTGTAACCTGGTTTAATATATTTATCCAAATTCCAATCCTTCATAATTGTCATTTCATGATTTAGCCATGCTGGTATTTGACTAATCTCATCAATGATTTCCGGGGCAAGAATTAA
This sequence comes from Bacteroidales bacterium, assembly GCA_013138975.1. GTDB lineage: Bacteria > Bacteroidota > Bacteroidia > Bacteroidales > UBA12077 > UBA12077. The sequence goes on along the minus strand of WTBR01000191.1, from coordinate 48,193 downwards.
ATCATCCCAATTAAGTTTTGTTTCAATCAATTTTGCAGGAAAATGGATATTGTAATCAGGTTTATGGTTTTCACCTGTTGTACACTTATAAAGGAACTCGGTTGAAAGAGATAATTTACCACTAAGAAATGGTTCGTTGTCTCCGTTATTCTCAAGCTTTAGAAGGTTTGCTTTATGAAAATAATGATCTGATTCAAACATTTTATTTACCTTAAACCTTATGTTTAAATCGTTACCCGCTAATATAAAAGCAGCCGTTTCTCCGGTTGGCAAAAACCCTCCATGGGTATTCCCCTTCCACCCACCAAACTCAGTAAATGGTCTTGAGAAATTTTTGTTTTGTATAAAAAATGTATCTAACATTTGTGGTCGGATGTGAGGAATCAATGATAAAATCAAAATGACTCGTTCTTCGAACCCCATTTTAAATTCTCTAACAATTTGCGAATAATAACTGTCAGATAATTCGGGTGGCTGAATCTCCTTTATAGATTTATATTCACTCCCTTGATTAAAATAAATCTCAATACGTGTTTCTAAAACTTTATTGAACCATTCAATTTCAAGCTCCAACTGTTGTGCATTCTTTTCCATACTTATTTTATTTCTTTCGACCTTTTACTATTAAAAAACATCCTATGGATATTCCTTTCTGGCATTGCTATCTTTCATTCTTTTCACTAAGATCAAACATACGATTACAATAAACATTGCAATAGCAATTGTTCCATCATCTTTTATATTCTTTGCATTTCGAATCAAAAAATAGCTTAGAACAAATAAAACAAATCCAATTGCATAGAAAAAATAAATGAATTTGTTTACCAATGACCTGACATAGCAGTTTTTAAAAGTTAGTAAAGAAATAATTAATAGACTAATAATTAATACCAGGTCTACTATCCAAACAATTTCTGTGATACCATTCATATCCTTAAGAAATTCTATTAAAATTAGATTCATAGTTTATACCTTCTTTTTTTGTTTGCAAGTGTTTATCTACTTTTTTCAAAGCAAATCTATGTATTAAAACATTTGTTAATTCTCATTTGGCTTCTCTAATTGCACATACATATCTCAAGCCTTTTATGTTTTCTTTAGTTCTTGTTATAGGCTTTTTTCACATGCCCTGAGCTTACTTCGACTTCGCTCAGCACAAATGTCGAAGGGTAATGATTTTTAGGTTTTGTTATAGGCTTATTAGAAAATATGTAAGCTTATATTTCTAGGCTATCAATTCAGGTTTGAGCAGACTAATAATTCCATTGACAGAATAATCTCCTATATCACGATCTTCCAGCTGTTCCCTGATATCGTCTTCGTTCAGCAAGTTTCCGTCATCGTCGTAATCTCCTGTCTGCATAATAGCGTAAGCATCAAACACCTTTTTGCCGGTCAAACCCAGTCGTTTTATAACGTGTTCACTATACTTTTTTCCCCAAACCTGACTATTTACCGAAGAAAAAAGATTCATCGCTCCTTCCGTATGCTCTGCTGTTGGGTTGCCGGGATCAAGATCGAATGTTGCCTTATGCAAGCCACCTTCAACAGCCAAATCCTCATCCAAAAGCCCCCAAGTAGTTGTTATTGTTTCTGCTATATTCGTAGCGTTATTGCGCGTGGTATCTAACTTATAATATACCCAGTTACCTGCTTTAACAGCATTCTTGATGTGTTTTTCGGTATAATGTAGGTGTTGACTATTCGATTTACTGCTGAACGCCGTAATGTTTGTTCTATCGACTCCCGACCCTCCTAAATGATGATTTAACAAGTGCCCCGCAACGTATCGCCTCCCCATTCGATGAGATAACTCACGTGCCATCGGACGTGTGTGATTGTTTGTGGCACTACCACCCCCTGTTGCTCCTGGACCAAGTGTCTTTGCTTCCATCGATTTCCCCTCGACCTGTTTTACCTCATCACGAGTGAACGTAGCTGGCAGTACGGAGTTCACTTCAGTGTGCGAAACGCCACCATCAGTAATATCACCATCTAACCCTTGCTTAAGCTTTAGCTGGTTTACTTGAGGTCTATTGCTTACCTTATCTAACATTTTTCGCTGTGTAATAGCTTCTGGCCGATTATCCATAAACGCAATACCTTGCTTTACAGTACTTTTATTTTGAGCAACCGAATTAGTAACCGCCCGGCTTTCCTGCCTGGTTGTTACCAAATTATTTCTTTTCGATTTATCTGTTTGCATTTTCATAATCTATCATTTAGCTTATGCAAATATTTATTAATTCATAAGGACAAGACTTCCTATCATGCCCTTATAATAATACTAAACTGCTCTACAATGGATGTCCATTATCATCTGTAAGGTATGACTGAGTAGAGAACTTATTTAAGAAAGCTATCCATGTATCGGCAGATTGCTGAAGGATTGTGCATCCATCCTGCCAAATACCGTTTTCGTTCCACCAATGAGTACCAGCAGGATCGCCTTGATTTTGATGAATATTGTGAATCCCCAATCCACTGGTAAACGGTTCACCAAAAATCAACACCGGTAATCCTTTGTCTTTTGTTTCCTGGATAATGGGTTCCAAGTCGCTTATAGCATCGATTCCAACTCCTTTTTTCCAGAAATCAGCAGGTTTTTTACTTTTTCCCAAAAGCTTGTAAATTAAATAAGCACAACCCATACGAGTTTTAAACATTTCGCTTCGAATATAGTCAATTGCCCCTGAAGCAGAATTGCTAGCAAGATTATGAAAACCTCCTCCAAGTGAAATTATATTATTTAGTTCACTCGTTTTTAGCGTTACTGTGCGCCATTCCACACCTACTGCTGAATTTTTTGAATCAACATCAATTGCACATTGGTAATTTCCATTATTGGTCTGAACAATAATGTGTTCGTGGTAATATTTCCCAAAATTATCGGGATCGTCGCGGTAGTAAGAATCTACTGTTCCTAATACTACACCGTATCCATCGTTTAAAGGCATAATTATTTGTTTTTAGTTAGTAATTGCTTGTATTTAAGTTTTCCTTTTGTTTTAATTTCTATAACAATTGGGCTAAAAGTTGTCATCCTGAGCCTGTCGAAGAGAATGGTTTTTAGGTTTTGTTATGGGCTTGCGTTAACAAGCGGGTTTATATTATGTTTAAAGGCGATTTGCTGTCGGTAGAAGTGTTTGAAGTTTTTTATATCGTGCTGCTTTTTGGTAACCTTCATTTGAAAAATCAAAAGAACTATAATTGTTATTCGCAATTTCTAGTTCTATCATGGTTACCAATTCTTGACGGCTATTTGGGTCTGCTAACGTTAGGTCATTAACAATTTGTTTTACTTTATCGGCAATGGCTTGTCTAAGATCGGATTTCCAATGGTTGAATTCGACAGCAATATCAGAATTGCATTTTTTTGCCATAGCAAAATTGTTGATGTTTCCAATTTGGATATTTTTCAGACCATTCCACGTGTTTCCTCGGGCCGCAAAGATTCCATAAATTGTAGACCAAGGTGGAGAAACTGAGGCTCCCCCTAAAATCGTTCTCATATCGTCAATGCAATTAGCGAGATATGCACTGGCAGCCTTGGTTTCTTCTGTTTCCGAAGATCGAATTCGAGTGGTGATGGGATTGTCCGCAGTACCTTTCCATTTAGCATGGAAAGATTGAGCTGCGGCACCATACATTTTGAAATAAATCAAGTTGTTTGCGCCTACCGTATTAAGATTCAACACATTATCTATTGTTTGTTTTGCTTCGTCGAGAGCGTCCGAATAAGCTTGATTTATTGCTTGCTCCTCATCGCCTACTTGCTGAATAGCTGCTCTAGCATTAATTACAAAGGCAGCACTTTGATTTGTTGTCATGTAGGGTGTAGGAGGTGCTTGATCTACAGTATCCCAAGTGAAATCTCTGAAATCTTGGAATTGCGTAAATAGATTATTGAAAATTCGTTGGAGTTCAGAACCAATTTCTACATTTCTGTTGTAGTTTTCCAGAGTTACTACATCGTTACCATCTTTTGCCACAACTCCTGCAAAATGCTCGTTCCATCTAATCATCATGGCTTTTGTATTGTCTGCTAAATTTTGACGCATGATGTCAATTCCAGCCTGAGCATTACCTAGATTCTGGATTGCGGCTAGTTGAGCTTGTTTGTTTTGAAACGTAGAACCTTGTATATCATCAGTGCCTGAGTTTGAAAGTGATTGAATAAGGAAGCCTTCTCCCACATCAGGATTTGCGCTTTCGTTAATTTTTAAATTTTGATTCTCCGTTCCCATTGTATTGGGAGCGACTGTAGCATATTTGTCTGCCAGTTCGGTGTCGCTCAGATTATCTGGGTCATAAGTTTTTGCTCCTTGGCTAGTAGACACTTCTTGATTTTCTTTTTGCTTGCCTACATATCCTCCTATCTGATGAGCAGCTTTTGCATCTCCTATCTTTTCTACGTTGTCCGCAATTACAGTTACCCGACTGGAAGCTCCAATTATATTCTTTACAACCGCATCACAGGAGTTGTCGTCGAAACTAGTTAAAGCAACTCTATTTCCTATTACTAAAGGATCGGGCTTGGTTGGTGTAACTTTGGTAATATCTTTAGCAGGTTCAATATTATCTCTGCTGGGTATTGTTAATATTTGACCTGCAGCATGCGCTAAACGTACATCAACACCAGTAGCTGCGAGTTTTTGGTTACTATCGGCAAGAGTTTGGTTGTCTGCATAGAACACTTTGGCTTGAGAGGCATTAGCTTCAATGGCCATTCTACGATTACCAGAAATATCAATGTTGGGCAAGTTTACATAATCGGTATGTATTTTCGTGTCTGGCTGTTCGAAAGTAGTCGTGAAATCTGTTTTAGTAATTCCTTGGTCCGTGAACTCTGCAGTATTACTCATTTGAAAATTATTGCTATTGTAATAGCACTGAATTACGGGTTGCTTTTGATCGTGAGAATTATTGTTTTTTAATGTTTGTAATTGTGCGGTCTGATTATCTTGCCTCATTGATTTAATCAGTTTTTTTTGAACAATGGCTTTAGGTCGATTGTCAATAAAGGGAATACCTCGATTGATTTTGCCTTTCCTTTGTTCAACAGAGTTAGCAACAGCCCTGCTTTTATTCTCTTTCAGCTTATCTACTTGTTCATACATATCTCAAAGCTTTTTTTTTCATTGATTGTTATAGGCTTTCGGAACTTGTCCTGAGCCTGCCGAAGGATTGCTTACAACAATGGGGCTAAAAGTTGTCATCCTGAGCCTGTCGAAGGGAATGGCTTTTAGGTTTTATTATGGGCTTATTACATTTAAACTTGTAAACCTCTTCAAAGCTAGCAGGGTATTTGGATGTAAAATAATTAAGTGTCCAAGTCGTAATCATTGGCAGTGCTTGCAAAATCTGTGACAACCGCCACTTCTTTGACAGTCTTATTCCCGGTTCCGGTCATTTGAGCATGAGACAAGGTTTTTGCCTCGGTCACCATTGATGATTTCATAAGTGTATTACTGATGGCAGCACCTCCGCCGTAGACTTTAAACCAACCTTGTGCAAGTTTTTTAAACAAGGCGTACAAGATAACATCTCCAGTAGATTGGATCTGATTCTTATCTTCCAATTTATTGGCCTTAGTGTAGAATCGGCTTTCGTCCTTCAATTTCTTCTGCGAAGCAAGATCCAGCACTGGTGCAAAACGCCAACCTTCTCCCATAATTTTACTTCGATTGTCCCATGCCAAACCAGTCAGCTTACTTCCCATTCCTTTGTCATTGCCAAGAGTATCGACGGTTGAACCGGAATCTGAATAGTCATGATCCTCAGCGTAAGAGGTGGGGCTGCCAGAGCCTCCTGCGCCTGTCATTCGACCAATATCGGCACCATCTGTTTGCTCGATGATGTAGCCTGGTTTATATCGCCCAAAATGGACGGAAGCAATCATTGGAGTGGTATCGGTACTTAGCTCTGTTGGAGTATAGGAATGGTTAAACTTTACCCTGAAAGGATCAACCTCGTCTTTACCTGATTTATTGAGATCTGTCGATTCATCAACCCACTTATCGCTCATCATGGCTGGGACATCAGTTTGGTTGACGATACCAGGAATTGACTGAGAAATTTTCACCATTGCCTTCAGGGAGTCATCCGATGGGGCATCTATATTCTTTGTGTACTCCTTACCGCTCGCCGTGGTATCTCTTTTGATCCAAACATTAGCGGCTGTATCACCGCTCTCCAAACCACTGGGCTTTACTTGTTTCATTTGCTTAATGCGTATGGCATTTTCACCAAAGAAATGATCAGCTTTTGCTTGTATGCTTTGCTGGAAAACATTTTGCCGATTGTCAACAAATTGCAATATAGATTCACCACCCTTATGCTTTTGAAAAACTCCCTTCGCAACCGTCCTACTTTCATTCCCTTTCGGCTTCTCTTTTTGTGCATACATATCTCAAATCTTTTTAAAGTAATCTTTAGTACTTGTTATAGGCTTGGTTTGTTCATCTTAGTATAGATGTTGGGCATACATTTCTGCATTATCTACCCTTACGTTGTGAACGGATGCACCACCTGCCGCCGGACTCAAATCCATATCAATAAATTCTGGAGCTGGATTACGACAATACACATGGTTTTGCATAGCAGGATCAACATTGCCCAGATGGCTGTATGAGAATCCTGCATTATACACTGGAGTTACAGTATAAGTATACACATTAGCGGGATTAGCATTAATAATTACCGCAATAGCGTTTTCCTCAGCAAGCATATCGAAGCCATTTGTTTTGGCAGTGAGTGTAACTAAATTAGTAGCACCTCCAATACCGCCAAACTGTCTACCTATTAAATGTCCTCTTTCATGATGATGAGGCTTCGTTTGTCCAAAATTATTTGGATTATTAACCGCGTCTGCGGCAAGACACCAACCCGGTGGACTGACAGCTGCCGGCGACTGCCCATTCGCAAGGGGGGCTTGAACATCAACGGATGTAGCGTTTGGCGCATTGTAATTGGGATTGGTTATAAGCCTCTGTATAATCCTGCCTACTCCAAATTCGATACTCTTATCCGCCCCACTTTTCTGCATTGCTTTCTGATTTGTCATAGGCCGATTATTTGCCATTTTTTTCAGTTTTCTTTGTGCAATTGCTTCAGGTCGGTTATCAACAAACCCAAAGCCTTGATTCGTATCACTCTTATTTTGACTAACAGAATTAGCTACCGCCCGGCTTTCATGCCTTTTCGTCGGAAAGCTATTCTCTTTTGGTTTCTTTACTTGTGCATACATATTTCAAACCTTTTAATTAGTAGTATGTAGTTGGTATTGAAGCTTTGTAAAGCATTAATATTTCCAAGTAGATAGGCTTCTTTTCTTTTGTCATTTAATCATCACTAGTATCATCAAGGTCTTCCTGCCAAGCAGAGAAACCACCATGATGACCAAATGATCTATGCACTGCCATATCAACTAACTCCATTTTGTATTTATTCTGTTTATGGTGCCATGTCCATTTACCTTTTCTATCACTTTTTTTTATATCAATTAGCCTATCACCAGCTCCAAAGTGTCTTGCTCTGGTTAAGGTTTCAATATCATATTGATTAGCATTTTGATCATCTGAAATTTCGATGGTTTTACTTACATGACTACCTCCTTTCGGTGTTGTTTTTGTCTTGTTGTCACTAAAAGTATCTATTTTAGTAGAATCTATAGGAAACCTAAACCAGGCTTCACCATTATTCCTGGTTTTTACTTTTTTATCTTGGGTTAAACTATCGTCATCATTTACACCTTTTTCTACAACATCTGACAATTGAGCAACTGTTGCTATATTGAAATTGGAGTGAGATGTATTAATTATAGATTTTAACTTTCGTTGGGCTAAAGCTTCAGGTCGATTGTCAATAAACATAAAACCTTGCTTCACATCACCTTTTTTATGAACAACAGAATTAGCAACCGCCTGGCTTTCATGTCTATTCGTCGGAAAGCTATTCTCTTTTGGTTTCTTTACCTGTGCATACATATTTCAAACCTTTTTAATTTATTTAGTGCTTGTTATGGCTTTTTCAGTTACCTATAACGGTGGTGGTATGTTTTAGTTGCCGATTTCGAAGCAGAGCCGTATCAAGTTACGATGAACTTGATACGAGTTACTTCGTTTGAATTTAATACTGGCTCGGCAATTAAATATACCACGTGTTGGCGTTTCGTTGTTTTTATATTACTTAGTTTGAATCAGGATAAAAACTAATCGCATCAAACCATGCAGACCCCTCTTGTGCAACTATCTCAAAGTTATCAAGTAGGTTTTCATCAGCAATAGAATCAAACGTTTCTTCACCCAAATAGTCGTTGTTTATCCAATAACTTAGTTTTATTTGAGAATCTGCTGTTTTTTCATATTTAATCTTAACTAAATACCACGTGTTAGTATTGTACGTACCTAATGAAGTGCTACTTCCGCCATATATTTTGCCATCACCACCAAATAGGAGTAATCTTCTTGCAGGATTTGACCAACTTGTTCCTTTACGTAATCCAATTTGTCCGCGGTCGGGATGACAGCCAGATAAGTTTTCATCGCCATTCCTAATTGCTAATTCTATTGTAAAAGAAGAGTTGAAATCCATAGGTTTATATGCTAATGCGCCCCAACAACCACCAACACTTCCATATATTTTTAATGATTTATCGCCTTCATATTTAATAGTATTATCAATGTAATTATTGGAAATATTATTAGCATTTGCATCTGCAACCCAACTACTTGGGAAACTACCTGCATTATAACTTTCAAAATTGTCAAAATTTGATTGTGATTGCCCAGATTCTTCTCCTTGTGCGATAATATGTTCCCAATGAAATAAGTTCGTGTTGAAATTAAACAGTGAATGATTCCAAATCATCATGCTGACACCAGCATTCATATCAAAACCTACTGAAGTCTTCCATTTTAATAAATCAAATTCCAATTCTACATTAGCAGCTCCATATAGTTCTACATCAATGTATGGAGATACTGTGCGATAGACTTTAAATTTCAAAACTGGTTTTAAATATAATTTTGCATCTAGTACACCAGATATAGTAGGTTTTTCAAAACTTTCATTTTCTGTTACAGTTTTTTCTGTATCCCAATTACCATTTTCATAAGTAATAGTAGTTAAACTATTATATTCTTGCTCTATTTTCATTTGAAGAGGCATTGACATATCCACATTAAAACCTGCATATATTTCAATTACAGGTTCAATAATTACAGGTCCAGCTGCTATTGTACCACAAGGAATTTTTGCTATTCGTTTTTTTAATGAATATTCTAAGCCTGGTAATCCCAAATATCCATCTATTACTTTAGTTTGGTTTATATCATATTGTAACATTAACTTAGATACTTCGAAATTCTCTATATCTAAATCAATATTAAAGTCAGCGTCAAGTTTATAACTTCCTGATATTCTTATTTGGTCTGTTGATGAACTTGGAGATAAGTCTCCATCCAAATCATACAGCACTGTATTTATAGAAAAATTCATCAGATTTGCCGAGGTGCTTTTTAATGAACTCATTTCAACACCATCATCAAGCCAAAACTCTTGACTTTCAATATTTGGCATTATTGTTACACTTGTCTGTTCATGTAAATCTTTAAATGCTTCAGTAATTGCTGCAAATTCTGTTTCAACTGTAATCTCATCACCAACAGACGTCATGTTTTTTACTTTTCTCAGATATCCGCCATCTTCAGTTCCAAGAATAATATCCCCTTTATTAATAGAATAATTGTCTAATACGTTCTTTTTGAACTTAAATGTATATGTTGTAGTATCAATATTAATGATTGTATTCTGCCAATCAGAGTCTGTAATTTGAACAGTGTTCTCTGCTAATCCATTATCATTAATTGGTTCAATCTCATCGTCTTTTTTGCATGAATTGAATGCAAAAAGAAGAATTGTCAATAAAAGGAGAGTAAATTTTTTCATGTTAATTAGATTTAGTTAAAATTAATTCTCATATCAGTTTGAATGTTACGTGTCTCGCTTACAATGAACGCCAACATGCCACTACAACTGTAGTGGCTTTTATTTTTACTATATCTTTATCTTTTAGTGGCTCAATAACACCCAAATTGGGTGTTATTGAGCCACTATCTAAATATTCATATCATCTAAAGGTGAACTTATGTTATCAAAACCTTTAGTCGTAATATGTGTATAAATCTCTGTAGTTTTAGAACTGCTATGCCCTAATTCATAAAAGTTCACCGCAGGGCAGGCCATAATTGGCATGCCTTTAATGGCTTCGGATAATACAATATCCACACCGCTTTGCACCCATTTGAGCCACCTTTTTACATATTCTCCAATATCATTGTGCATGACATTTTGCTCAAAAAGCCGGAGTAATTTGCTTTGGTGGTTCATCCACGTTGCCCATGCGACTTTTGTGGTATTTTTCATTATCCTGTATCCCCGTTCGACGTAGCACTTGCTACGTCGTATTTTTCTGTACAGCTTTAAACTAAAGCTTGCTAATAAATATCCTATGTTTAATATTTTATACAATTTCTACCGTTAATTTTTATTATTAATATTCCAATTTTGTAGCTGAAAGCTACTTTGCATTCTACGAGGTAGTTGATGTCCGATAACTATCGAAATGCCGAACTACTATCTCATTAACGTATTTCAGTTAAACTTTGCTTATCTTTATTCTTGTTTCGTTTCGGGTTCATTCATTTAAACAAGTCGTAACCTAATTCAAGTGTTAATTTATTTGTTATTGGCCTAAACAACATGTCCGTGCGAGCGGGTTTTGGTCAATTCTATCAATAAACTAATATCTAATCATTTAGGAACTCATTCTTTTTAAAATTCTGAATCTCAGCTCGCATAACATTCAAAATCTTATCTAGTTCTTTCTCAATTTTCATTCTGTTTTTCGCTATTTGAATTAGAATTGAATCTCTCTCTTTCTTTTCCTTTGAAAAATCAAAAGGCGTTTTTAAAAACAACCTATAAAATTGAAATTTATTAGATTTTGCTCCTTTAAACATTACTACATCAATCTGATTTAGATAAATTTCGATTGAATCACTTCTAAAGTAAATCTTACTTTTATTACCAATTATATCCTTATTTTTATTCCAGTTACAATCCTTTAATTCTTGCTTCAAATCATCAATAGATACTTCTTTTGATCCTGAATTATAGGCATTATAAATACTATGAACCACCCCTATATATCCTTTCAGGGAAACTATCATACTTTCGGAAAGTGCTATTTGCTTATCCAATAACTTTTCTTGATACAGAATCTTTTGTTCTGTCGCAAACTTCTTAGTGTCCATTTTATTTATATATGCATTTCCAACTATGGTTGTCAACCCAAAGCCCATAGCCATAATTGTTAATGGATGCTTTAACCAATCATTATTTAATTTCATTTAATTCTATTTTTTTAAGATTAATTACCTCCTTATTCTTATCAGCTTCTAATATTCCCTTTTTAAGATTATATTCTAGTCCTTCCTTATCAGTTACCAAAAGCTTATATTCAAATTCACCACTCTTCACTAAAGCGTTAACAAAAATTCTATTATCTAACTCTTCGCTGCTAATAGAAAAAATAGGGCAGTATACACAACTATCGGCAGGACAGCCAAGACATATATCATCTGAATAAGCTAGTTTTATTGATTCAAAATTCTCAATTTGATCATTATTGAGTTTTATCTGAAACTTTAATAGTTTATCTTCTTGAGCTTTTAAATTATTCGTGCTAAATAACGCACATACAAGCAAAATTATAATACTTATTTTTTTCATTTGTTAAAATTTAAAATTATGACCTACTTGCCTTTGCACCCAGCGAATCGGCTTCACTTTCCAATGCTGGATTATCGTTTACAGGCATTCCAGCTACTTCAGTTGTTGGTTGTACCCTTCCTTCGCGCTGTTGCACCACATGGGCCAGTTCGTGCCCCAGAAGTTGTTGCCCTGAGTTGGATTCTGGTGTAAACTGCCCGGGAGCAAAATGTACATCGTGCCCCTGTGTATAAGCTAATGCGCCTACTTCTGGTGCTTTGGATGAATTAGAATGAACCTTTACACTTGAGAAATCAGTATTAAAACTGCTTTCCATCTTCGATTTCACCTCATCGGGCATTCCTGTGTTATTTTTTTGCTTTTGTACCGGATCAGCCTTAAACTGGGGTGGTTCTTCTTCGTCTTCTTTTACCATTTGTACTGTTGGCTGCCCAATGAATTTTCCCTGTCCTGTTAATTCTTCGTCTTCCTCAGGTAATCTTTGAATGGCTTTTTGCTGAGTCAATTCTTCGACATCGTCACTTGAAATTTTTGCCTGAAAACTTCCTGAAATATTTTTATCTTCAGATTCACCCTCGCCCGATTCATTGGCTGTATCTTCGGTTTCATCGCGTTGAACAACCGATTTCTGCTGCATCATTTCATTGTCATTAAGCTTTTCTTCCCTTTGGACAGTTCCAAACATGGCATCCAGTTTTTTCTGCTGAAGTGTTAAGAGAGAACTACTTTCAATAGCATCGACCTGTTTTTGCTGAGACAGGTTTTCAGGCATGGCTGAATGTAATGTACCACATGATTTACATGAATCATCTGTTACATTAACTCTCGCTGCCTGCTTGTCTTTGTGTTGATTTACTTTGGTTCTCATATTTTATAGTTAATTAGTTAGTCATTGCAAGAAAACGCCAAATACTTCGATTCCGATGGCTCCTAATAACCGCAAGACCTAACAGGTTTTAATTGATTACCAGATAATTATATCAAATCGACATTCACTTATTAATATGAAACCTGTTAGGTCTGATGATTTTATAATCAAATCATTAAGAAAACACCTGCGAATATTAGGGGCTATCGGAACGTCTTTGACGATTTCTTATCAAAAACTTGAAAAAAGGCAATTTTCTTGCTGACACTAGTTATAAGTTTTGAATTACTTCGGTTTTTTCACGCCTCCGGTTCCTGAGTCCCATATAGGGATCAGTCAGGAGTCTGTTTTTTATCTTTTATTTCTCATCAAATTTCCACCAAATGATGGCTTTGATTTTTTTGATCTTTATTCTGCATCCTTCGCTCTGTAGTCATTCTCCCAACTTCAAATCCATCTTTTGCTTCCTTCTATTCTCTGCTATCTCTTAATCCATATTTTGTTATCTTAATTCTCTCTCCTGAATTCTGCATTCTACATTCTACATTCTACATTCTGCATTCTAAATTCTACATTCTGCATTCTACATTCTACATTCTACATTCTACATTCTAACTCCTTCTTCATCATCTCCATTTAACATAAAGCACTTTATCCATCCAGGGATATTTAATGGTTGTAAACGACCATGGTATTTGATCGATAAGCATATCGTAAGCTTTTGATTCAACAAGCAACTGCCAACAGTCATCTTTCAGGTGCAAGACTCCATCCCGTTGCAGGAATGATTCCCTAAAACCCTCAACCGAACTATTCTTTATAACTTTCCAGTTTTGTATCATCCCTTCTATAAGTTGAAGGATAGTTTCACGTTCTTTTTCTGTGATATCAATTTCGCGCTGAATGGGAACCCCTGTTTTTATACCGCATAAAATTTTATTGAGTAATAACATAAATTCGGGAGAAGATGTGCTTTCATCAAGCATATATTGCAATAAATGAACTGCTCTCTCGGCTGCATGCCTATCCTTAAACCGATTTGCTTCGATTAAATCAAGGCGCTTAAACAACTCAGTATAATAAGGAGCGGCAATCACAAGGCCTGCATTTTTTATATAAATAGATTCCTTTATATTATTTTCACTAGTATCTAAAGTAGTAGATTCTGATTCGGTTTGCCTTTTGTCGTCCTTTTGTTCTCCTGCATTTAAATTCTGCCCTATTTTCTTCAGTGTATGAACTACTTCAAGGCTTATTTTATCGTGCACTGATTTAGCATCTGATTCAATTTTTTCGCAGAGATCACTTAAAAATTCCTTCTCACGATATTTATCGATATCCAATAAAAATTGCATAATAAATGCCGATGTAAATTTACCCGGATCAATACTTTGCTTTCGATTTACAAGAGTTTCAAATATATAGTGCCACTTCCCAAATGTTTTAATCGAATATTTCTGATTCTGACACAATAAAGTGCAGGTATTCCACAATATTTCCGATACAGCATAAATATGCATAAATCCCTGTGGACTTAACAAAAATAGCATTCGTCTTAATATTGTATCGGGAAACTGTTTAATCCAAAAATGCCTAACATTCTTTTGATACAAATATTTTTGCAGCAAATCAAACATAATATTCGGCTTTTCCTTAATAAGCTTTAAAATGGTTTCAAAAAGTATCGAATATTGAATACCTTCCACTGAATTCCCCTTGAGTAAAGAAATTGCTTGTTGTTCAAACTGCTCTTCTTTTGAAATTCCTTTACTAATATCTGTTTTCGATATTTGTAATCTCTCTTCTGTTTTCTTTATAATATTTAGAATTTGTTTCTTTTCAATAGAATTAAAAGAATCTACCTTATTTTTTAATTTTGAAATAACTTTTTTCTTTTCTTGAGTATCTTTCAAGTTCAACAATATTATTTCAAGTATTCTGATTTCTATATCTTTTCCGTTTTTATAATTTTGACTTTGTAATGCACGAAATACTATTGTCCAAAAATTAATCCTTAAACTGCTTAGCTGTTGCTGTTTATTGAAACCAAGTACTCCCGATAAATATTGAATAAAACCGTAAGCAAATAATGTATGTGTGGTATTTTCCACAATCAGCATGAGTAAATAATCTGTGGTTTTATTTAAAAACGATTTAAAAACCCACTCATCACTAATAATCGTCTGAAGAATTTCATTGATCCTGCTTTTATAATGTTCAATCAAATATAAGCAGGTTTCTTCATAGGTTTTATTATATGCACTGAGACTTTTCTCTTCATTTAATATCGATAAAAAGTGTGATTTTACTGTAAAATATCCAAATGGATGTAAGTTGTCTTTTTCAATTATTTTAAAACACAACTCGTTTATTTCTCGTATTAATTGCTTGAAATTAATCTCTTGTTTGGATATCAAAAGATGTAAAAACCTTGCATAAAATTCTGATTTATCAAGAACCGTAGCTGCATTCCACTTCGTAGTTTTTACAAAGGTTTTTATTTTATCAGCATCCGATGAATATGATTTTTTCATTATCAGTTCTATGACAGACTGTATAAATTCTTCTGTTGTATTTTCTACTAAAAGCTTGATGTATTCGGGTTTTTGAATATCTCTATAAAATTTGAAAGCCAAACTCTGAGACTTTTTTTCCAGTTGACTTAACAATGAACTTGCCTTATCGAGATTGTATATTTTCTTAATATCTCCTTTAAAATATCCATGATATAGATAATAGATTAGTTCATCGTACAGTTCGCACGCAATTATATACTGCTGTATTTCACTATCCGGGATTTCCCTTTTCTGATCTTCAATATGTAAATCATCTTTAAGTTCAATAACAACTTCCTTCAATACTCCCATTTCCGAAGTTAACTGACTAACTTCCAAAATATTTGAAAATATCAGGGTTAATTCTTTTATACTAATATTATAATGAGCTGCTAATTGTCGTATTACGCTTTTAACAAATTCCTTTCTATTGAAAATACTTCCTCGATCTTCAAACAAAGCCACTATAATAACTTGCCATTTTACTTTTTTAAAGTGAGTTTTCGACTGATCAAGCTTGTGACTGTCATAATTTTTATCCAGCTCATTTGATAACTGAACAATGAAACTATTTTGCTCAGGTCGAATTGTTTTAATTATCAGTTTTATCTGATCTTCTGTAAAAACGTCTGTAAATCTTTTCTTTAAGGTATTGTTTTTAACATATTTCTCTAATAAATCGAGAATATTTTCAGGATGTTTTTCCATAAGGATTTGAATGTTCAACTCACTTAAATCCTTTTGAGTGCCATCTAATGCTGCTTGTAATTGAATTAAGTCTTTTTCTTTATGGGAATATTTTTCTGTATCAATTTCAGATTTATCTTCTGAAGAATCACCTTGTTCAACGGATAATTCGGTAATAATATCTGTGAATTCAGTTTTAAAGGAAAACTTCTTTGATAGTTTTTCTATGGATGAAGAAAAATCTTTTAAAAGCATTTCATAGGATATATTCTGAGATACTGCGATTTTCTGCAGAGTATAGCCAATAAAACTTTTCTTATTGAAGCGACTTCCCCGATCGTTTAACACATATGCTAAAATAACATCCCAGGTAAGCTCTCTAAATTCTGTATTAGTAACATTTACAGCGGGTTCTTTTTCATGAGTTTGCCTAAGATCAGAAACGTAATCAGAAATAAATTGCGAATGTGCAGGAAGTACTTTATTTACGATTGCTAGTATTTGTTTATCCTGAAATTGATTTATAATGCGTTTTCTTACATAATCGTTCTTTGTAAACCTTTTCAACCAAGCTATAAGCTCTTCCGAATTATCTTTTAAAAGATTTAATAAAATCTGCTCTATTGAATTATTGTTCCCATTTCTTCTGTTCCATGGAAAATTCCCGGTTTGTAAAAAATGAATAAACTGATAAAATTCGGATTGATCTCTGCTTATTATTTTTTCATTTTCTGAAGGATTCTGTTCTACTTCAACAATTTTTTCTCGCAAGCTTTTATATAATTCATCTTTAAACCTGGCTCTAATTTCATTTTCATGTTTAACTGCACCCAAATCAAGCTCAAGTTTCTCGATACAAATTACTTCGCCTTGCTTATCCAATTCATTACACACTTCATCAATAACACCAAGCATTTCATTCTGAATAAATGAAGATACATTTGCCTGAAAATCATAGGCATGAGTTTCAGAATCAAAACTCACATCATACACAAACCTTTCTATTTTATGTATATCATCAGGCATTTTATTTCTTTTTTATTTGTTGATTTTCCAATAAAAACCGAATTATCCGTCCTGAATATTCGTCCGTTCTTTCAGAATCATTAGCAGCCTTAAATTCCATCCAGTCGTGATGCATTTTTTCAAATCGATTTAGGGCATATATGTCTAACCAATAAAAGTTTGGGTAGATATGAGCAGGAAGATTTAATCGAAAAGTTTCTTCGACATAATCTCTAAATCGGAGATTATTGAACCTGGCACTCCATGCCGGCAATACGATACTTATTTGAAAGGGATAAAAATCAGCCGGGACATTAAAAAACTTAATGGGCTTTATTTTTTCATGAATAGTATTCAATTCATGTAAGTTCTTGAAATAGTCAGTACACCTATCAATCGAAGCCTCAGCATCTTCGACTGATTCGAACTGCTTATGACCTTTTAATATTCTTTTACCATCTTTCCAAAGATTTATATTAAAAAGGTGGTCTTCAAGTTCTTCAATTGTATAATAATCATGATTATGAAGAACTGTTCTAAGTTCTTCAATAAGATGTTCTATTTCTATTTTATAATAATCTTTCGTTGTTGAGAAAACTTTTTCATCTTCATCATTAACTATATGGCAACCTAATACGTAATCGGGGTTTTCCTGACGAAGGAGAATATGCTCGACAATATGTATTCCTTCGCTTTGCTGATTTAATTTTACCAAGAACTGCTGTAAACAATTGATTGCAAATACAGCACGTTCACGTTGTTTAAAATCACCTATATAAATGTAATCATTATATTTTGGGTGCTTAAAAACAACCGTATAATCTTTTCTTCGCTTCAATCGCCCTATTCTATAATATTCCAGATTGATACCATAGCGAAAAAACGTTTCGCATATTGCTCCGTCTTTTAAATAGTCGATTGTTTTTGCAATGTCAGTGATAAGCGTTTGTTCAATATCTTCTGTTTCTTTAGATAAAGGGATATTGCTAAAGTTCTCCTTGATATAGTCGTTATCTAAGTCAACATTCCACTCTTTTCGTTTATAAATACAATCGGAACATTTGCCGGTTACATGCTTATCTATTAATTCAAAATTATAATTTGCTAAAACATCAGAATAAGCAACCTGAGATAGATCTCGTAACCCCAGTAATAATGAAACTTTCAGCTTTATCATCGGAATATTGAATGTATTCCACGATTCGTTTAGATAATCAAATGAATGCGCTTTATACCTATTGATTCGAACAAGATATTTTAAAAGGAATATTTTATTATCGCTTATTACTTTAGGTATTTCTTTGGGCGTGTAATAGTAGTTAAATTCCCGAAAAGTTTTTTGTGTAAACTTTTCACCATACATAGCCAAAATAAAATCTAACACCCGATTTCTGCGCTCATAAAAATTATCGTATCTGGCAATAATCTCTTTTAACTGTTTGTCATGTAATTCTTTATTATCTTTCCAATCATCAGCCAAAAGATCTCTGATTCCGGGGATATCGGTTAATGCTTTGGTAAAATAAGTCGCATTTAAATCCTGATCAATCGAAAATAGTTCTTTTGTATTTTCTAGTTGAGTTAGGAAATTTGCCATTATTTGTTCAAATAGTAACAAATATCCTTTCAATTGCTTTGCTTTAGCTTTTCTTTCTGGTGATGCACTCCCGGGAACACCATATTGATTTATTCCATAAATAGCCGGGAAATGATTTTGTAATGAATAGTAAGCATCAAATTTTACATAATCGCCTTTGGGTAATTGACAGAGATCACTAATATCCTGTGCTGTATTGTAAACAGTCTTATAATCATGATTTAACTGATAAAATATACGAAGCACGTCCGAAATTACAATTGTAGAAGCTCTATCGTTTCTGAGCAATCGAATCTTTAAATCCCTTTTCTCTAATGGTAATTTAATATAAGCACTTATCTTATCATTCGAAAAATCTAATTCGGTTCTATACTTCTTTCCATCTTTCTCAACATAAAACTCAATGATACTTTCAACTCCATCTATTTGAAAAACTTCCTTCATTAATTCTGAAACAAGTATCTTTGTTTTTGGAGGAAGCAGCTCATCATCCTTTATATAGCCATTATTTATTTCAGGGCCTGATAATATCTCATCAAGCGATAATCCTAACTCTGTTAGCTCTTTATAAGAATGGAATACCATTCGTGGACAAATAACCTCGAAGCATTTAAAAAAGATTTCTGCCAAAATATCGTTTGGCGTTTTATTGTTATTAATTTCTATGATTGCACAAATCTCAACAGGTTCTCTTTCCAAAACTTCAATAGTATCAATATCTTCGCAGAGATTCCTATTTGCATTATAATATTTCCTTATTTTTTCAATAATTTGGAGCTCACTCCCCATGAACTTTTTCTCTACATCAATAAGAAAGCTATATAGCCCTTTTTCTTTGCCATTTGGCTTCTCATTCACCCAAACGTTTCTAATTCCATCAATTTTATCAACTATTGATTTACAATAGTCATTGTGTGTTATGGTTTCACTCGGGAAAATCTCCAATGGCTTATACAAAGCCATTTTCTTATAATCAATCTCACCATTTTTTGATGTTATTATATCTTTCACATCAAAATCGGTTAAATAAATTAATTCGGTTAATGCATAAATTAATTGTTCAAGAATAGTTACTCCGGGATCGTGTAAATTATAATCAGTCCATATCTTCCCTGAAAGCTCCTGTAACAAACTTATTCCTTCCTTACGCAAGGATTCAAAATCAAATTCGCTTTCACCTGGCTTTACTCGTTCTATATATTTACTTTCCTGAATCATATTCTAACTAGTTCTTTTAAATAGTCTTTGCAAGAAAACGCCAAATTACTGCGTTACTCTCGTGTTGAAAACAGTCACTTACAAAAGTAAACTCCTTGGTTTCCAACACTTCGAAAGCCTTGTCTTTGACGTTTTCTTATCAAAGACTTGAAAAAAAGGCTATTTTCTTGCTGACACTATATAGATTCTACTTTACTGATCTTCTCAAAAATTGAGAATACCATCTTAAAAGGCTGTTCAACAAGAGCTTCTTTAATAATTTCTATTTCCCTTTTATTAAGTTTCAGTACAATTTCATCTGATTCATTATTTCTCTGCTGAGCATTTGTTTGTTGATTAATATTTCCTATTAGTTCAAAAACCAATTTAAAAGGTAGTTCTACTAATGCCTTAAAAATCAATTTCCCTTCGGAAACAGTTATATTCAGAGTTATATCATTCATCGTTGTTCTCTTCATTTTTATCAATAACACAATTATCCATGAATGGATCAAACCACAATTTCGAAATCGAATATTGGATATAGATATCCTCACCAAAATCTGATCTCGACTTTATCTCTAAAGAATAATCGTGCATACTACCACTCCATTTGAGTTTTATGCTATTACACATGGTTTTAAAAAACGATTGATGATAGGATATCTTATTCTCAGAATTAAAAGTACTTAAGGCAAATGCATGTAAAAGAGAGTATTTACCTGACTTTTTCTTCCCAACGCCAGCCATAATTTCAAAGGCATTGCAAGCATCAAGCCCGGTAATGATACTTTGCCATTTGCCATTTGCAGGAACTAATCCATATTTATAAGTTCCTAATCTCCCTTTGTATGATAAAATTCCATTAACATCTAATGTTGTTCCCGGATTTTCGGTATTAATACCTACACGTTTTTCTTCGTTAAGAACTAACACCTTATCTCCATTTCTATTATTAAATGAAAGATTATTGTTAAGCTTATCAGTCTCGCACGACCAGATGGGGCTTTTATCTTCAATATTTCTAAAAAAGCTTATGAGTTTCTGAGAGTCTCCAATTGGAGAAATTTCTAATCCATCATTGATCGATTTTGAAAAACCTTCATCAACAACATTCACCATTGAATCAATCAAATCCGAAAAATTTTCCTGAGTGGGCAATTGTCCTTTTTGGAAAAAATTCTTTAGGGTTTTTCTATTTCTTCGTGCCATATCTTTAGACCTTTTTACCTTGCTTTATCATTTTATAATAAATGTATCCCCAACTTCTAACTCGTCGATACCCGTTTTAAGTGCTTTTATTTCTTTCACTTCATCTACAATTTCAATAACATGTTTCTCTGCTGATATCAGAATTCCCCATGGATATGTTGGTTTTAGAATTTTTTGTTGCACGCTGGAGCTTTCATCTTCTTCTGTATCTTCAATCAAATCATTCTGACTTTTATTTGCTGTATCGAACAAACTATAATATATTTCAGTGTCGTGTGAAATCTGCAACATGGAAAAATCCGTTGCATAATCGACGAAATCCAAGCTCTGAATAAATGATAAAACATCGGTGCATTTAATTACTTTCCCAAAACCAGGCTCATTGTTTCCTGATGTTTGCCAGGGAGTTAAAAAATTAATTATCTCTTTATTTAATAAATCGATAAAATATCCAGAATCCAATCCGGCATCAAACTTAACTGCACATCTAACTTGAACACGCTCAAATACAGGGTTTCTAACATCAATATTTATAAAGCCAGATGCTATTTTTTTAACAAAAGATTTAATTTTATGCAATGTGGTGTTATCGACCATGGGTCCATAATCAATCCTAAAATTTTCTTTATCTACTTTTTCTATGACAGTAATTAACACATGACCGGGAGCTTCCATCTTTTCAGAACTCATGTGCGGCATGCATTTCACTTTATAGATTTTAGGAAACTTCTCCAAAATAAGCGTCTCATAATCCCAAGGTGTTACTGCACGCATTTTGTGTTTTAGCCTTTCACCTACCCTTATTTTCGTTTGTTGTATCATTTCTGGTGGCTTGCCATTAAATGATTTAACTTCCTGCAATACCGTTTTTATACCCGCTAATCTTGATTCCGGTTTTATAATTGTCATTGCAGGTAAAGGCAATTCAAGATGACTTAATGTATTCCCTTGATTTTCCCAAGTAACTTTAACTGCTTGAGTTGAAATACTAATAAGGCTGCACAATGCTTCCAATCCATCTTTAGCCGACACTTTAATCCAATGATAATCATCACTTAGGATTGTATTTTGCATGTCGATATCTTTCGGAATTTTTAGCGTAACTATCCCCGATTCCAGAAAGTGATTTGTAGAATCCGAAATTAAATTCGATTTTGGAATCTTTCTCCATCTATTTGATGTTAAATACTCCCAGTTTATAAGAGGAGGATCCGTTTCTACTTCGAGAATTGAATCATCTAAAAGATTAAAGAAAATAGAAATTGTCATTCCGGGGTTTGCATCTTTCAGTCCGATAAACAAATTCCCCTGATCAGCATAAGAAGGGATTAGATTCCTATTTTTATGCTGTGTATCTCCCAACATATCTTCAAATCCCCAAGGGTGTAAATGATAAAAAGGCTTTTTAGAATATTCTTTATTTTTTTGCCGCCCCGAAAATTCAATTATCGATATAGAAGTATACCCCAAGGTAATGCTCTCTATTAAAGGAGAAAAGGGTGGATTGGGCAATTGCTTTTGCTCTTTCCCTTTTGCATTTTCCATGGTTATTTTAGTAAGGAAAACAGGATATTTTTTATGCCCAAAAGCAAATGGAGGGTTACTCAGACTGATTTTTATAAAACCTCCCAGGGTATTGTTATCATAATTATAGTTTAATGCATCTATCTTTCTTGCATCTTTCTGAAAATACCTGGTTTCAATATTTTTAAATGATGTGAAATCTCTTAGTTTTTCTTTTGCCCCTTGCTGTAATAAATCATTTGCTTGAAACAGATTAACTACTTCTTGTGAGTTTTTATCTTCTGGCAACCAACTGCCATTATTTAAAAAAGAAATTTTGCATTTATAATCCGATTTACTTAGATTTTCTTCATACTCATTAAAATATTCCTGTAAACCGTTTTCATTTTCAGGTAAATCATTCCATTTTATATGAAGATCCAGATTTGTAATCTTCTTTTTGGACATTTCATAATTTCCAAGAACAAAAGATGAATTCACTTTCGGGATTACTCCAAATGGATTGAATGGCTTAGTTGTATCTATTCTTCCTAATTCGTTATAAATTAGTATATTTTTTAGATTATGAACATTAACAATACTGGTAATTCTCTCTAATTCAAGATCATCAATTAATGAATATGGAAAAAGATATGACTCATTATTAATTATGAATTTAGCCACTGGATAATCTGCACCTAAATTATATCCGTGAATATCTTTGTTATAAACTGCTACTGACGGATCATCTACCGAAAGAGAAAATTGTATTTTGATTGAATTATCTCGTATTGAATCATTTATTAAAGAACAGTCAATAATGTAGTTATCAACCACGAACCATCCATCGTCGATGGTTAGATGAACACAAAAAATATTTGAAAAAAGTTTTATAAATACTTCACTAACAAGATAATCCCCTTTTATACGTTCCAATTGCCGGCTAAAAGCTTTAAATGATTTTTCGGTAAAGGATAACTCAAGTTCAATTTCTCGATGCCCTTCATTTACCAAAAAGTTATTGTCGCTAATTGCAAAACCTAATTCTGCCATTTTACCATGCTTACTTATTGGTCCACCTAATAGAGGCCATTTAGCATTACTCCCAGGTTTATATTCTTCAGGATACTGAATAGATATATCATCAATAAGTAAATTTGTGCAATCACATATTGGCCATATTAACTCATTTTGTTCCAGGTAAAGTGTATGAAGCTGAGCGATTTTAGCTTTATTAATAACGATATCATTATCTGTTGAATAATACAGTATTTTTTTCGATTCGTCGTTTCCACCAATAAATCGTGTTCCTTTGGGAATAAAAAAATCATTAACTCCTTCCTTTAAGCTGAAAATAAGATAGGTACTATCAGGCGTATAATCTTTAGGTTTAATTTTTAAAATATCATTGTAATAAAATTGAAAATAGTTGGCTGGAAATGAATTCAAACGCTCTTTAACCTTGATAAATAGCTTGATGAATGTAAAAAACAAACTTAAATAAGGGGAATGCACTTGATTTTTTAGAGATTCGTCAAGATCTGAAATTACGGCTTGCTTTAAAAAGTTAATGGAATTATAAAAAGCGTAGAAGGTTTTATCTAATAAAGTTTTAATCTTTTTGATACTTTTAAAGCTATTTTCGACCTTCAGTTTATTATTTTCATTTAACCAAATCGCATTAAAATGGCTAAATTTCTTTATCCCTTCAGAATTACTATCCTGAGTATCGAGTCTTAATTGCAATTCTCTACAAATCTGAAACTTATCCGATAATTTTTCCCGTATTAGTTCAGCAATTTCTTTTATTAATCCATTAGAATAATATGCATCGATTGTATTCAATTGAACATACCATGAATTAACATATTCGGCTAATTTAAGGACTAAATCAATTTGCCTATTCAGGTATTCATCCGGATCTTCAAAGTTATTCTTCGTATTATCAAGAAATTCTTTTTCAATCTCCTTAATATCTAATACAATTATCTCAGACATTACAACTATCTCATCTGCAACAAGCAACTCATCCCAACACTCGCTGGCCTGATCATTTAAATTGTAATATTTTATCTTTTTTGCTAAATCCTTGGCATAACTTATCAGTTCAGGGAAAGTTAATTCATCGATATGAAAAAAATTATCATCATTAAGATAAGAGCTTCTATTATTTTGACTTGTTCCATCCCTGATATTCATATTGCAGAATATTTATTTTTTTAGATTTGTTCCTTCAATGAAGTAATAAGGATAAACCATGTTACTTCGATTATTTGTGGTTCGAATAGTATAAAAGATATTTATCATTAATATTCCGTCGTAAATTTTATCGGTATTGATATCAATGGAATTGAGATTAATCCGTGGCTCGAAAAATAAAATTGCTTTGGCAACTATATCTTTAAGGATTGTTACCATACTCTCGGTTACAGTATCAAAAACCAGAGACTTTATTCCACAACCATAAGATGGATGCATCACTCTCTCTCCGGGAGATGTTGATAAAAGAATATAAAGGCTTTCTTTAATATCGTCATCCTCAGCAACAAGCTTGCTTTCTTTTGTTGCCTTATTAAATTCCGGTGGGAAAGCCCATCCTTCACCTAAAAATGATTTATCTTCTTCCATCTCTTTAAATTATTATCCTCCAACAAGTACTGTCATGCATCCCAAAACTACTGATCCACCATGAGCCGTAGAATCTCCCATTCGGGCGGCAGGCATTCCTCCTATTAATACGCTTGCTGAACCTTTAACAATTGAATCGGGTGGTCCCACGCAAACACAAGAATCGCCTACAACCGATGCAGGCATTCCTCCAATTAAAACGGTTGCTTTTCCGGGTCCCGTTACTGGTCCTCCAACATGAGGAATTGGCGACGGAAAAGCTGGGGTTTGCATAGGGCAAGTATGCATATCGGTTAGTCTTGCTGCTGGTTGTCCCATAATTATTTAATTTTTAGTTTATCATTACCATTGCTCCCTTAACAGTTGTATTTCCAGATGCTGAAAACTCTGCACTGGCTGTACCTTTTGCTGTAAAACTTGCATTTGCTGTTTGACTTATATTCATTCCGGTAACCTTAACGTCGGCTGAAGATTTTATTTCAACTCCTCCGGTTCCTTCAATCGTAACATTCGCTTTCGATGTAATTTTTATATCTTTAGGGCTATCCAGAACTATTCCATCTGAATTTAACTGTACTTTATTCTTATTTTGATCACTTAGTAAAATTGATTTCTCATCGTCACTTATTACAATTTTATTTCCTCCGGGAGTTTCAATATTTGTAATTTTCTTATCATCATCAAATTCTATTTTCAATTTGCTTTTTGTAACAATTGCTTTTGTAAAATTATCGGCTGTAAGTTCGTAAGGCGATTTGTTTTTACTACTGTGCATACTTCCCAATACAACTGGGAATCTGGGGTCGTTATTGAAAAACCCGATGATAACTTCTGTTCCAATTTCAGGAATAAAAAACATCCCATATTCACTTAATCCATAAACATTTGATAACCTAGCCCATAAAGCATCTGCATCGTCACCCAGAAGGGGACATTTTACTTGAATTCTTCCTTCTCCATCGGGGTCACCATCGAGTTTTTCCACAACAGCCATATGTAATCCTTCGATACCGGGCAAGGCTCCAGAAGCAGCAGGTGCAACAATATTTTTAGTTTCTGAAAATAACTCATCTTTTAATCCAAAATCGGCTTCGGTTACCCAATTCCCGTCGGAAAAAACATGTTGAACTGAGCTTAGAAAAACATTCCCGTTAAATCTGTTCCCTAAGCGCTCTAGTTCGATAATTACTCCGGGTTTTGCTTTTGCATTACCCTGAAATTTCATTGTTCCAATAATTTTTGACAATCCCGATTTCAACAATTGCCCATCTGCCCACGATTTAAAACTGGTCTCTTCATCAGGAGTAGCGCTTTGCAATTGAAAATCGCTAATTCCAATTACATCTGACAAATCACTATCTGTTAAATCGCCTTGTTTATTAAGACTTGGTGCTTCACCATCTTGTTCTGTAATTTTCTGATCTGAAATACTCCAGCCAATACTTTTAGCAGCGGATAACTGCCCTTCAGCTTCAACATCTGCTTTAAAATACATTAAATCCAATCCGTAGGATACTTTTAAAACAGCAGAACCGGATGTATCGGGAGCTTTTACAGACACTTTCCCATCATCAACGATAACTATTAAGCCATTGGCTTCTGCTCTGGTCATCATAAAATCCCAATCGGTAGCATAATACTGAACCAATTGTTTGTAAGTAGTTTTAGTTGAATCGACATCTGCTGTCAATCCATAATTCCCAATTATTGTGCTTATTGCATCACTGTCCTTGGTGTCAATTGAATTTACATTTTTTCTACCAACAGTCATTTTAACAGCTTTATCTTTAAGTTCAACTACTAATTGAGAAGAATTCTGTCCACTAATCTTTATTCCATGCTTTATAACAATTCCTTCGAAAATTTTTTCTTCTTCTTGTCCATAACCAGCCTTTATTATTATTGTATTTCCAGGTTTAAAGTCATCCTCATTGCTCAAAGGGAAGTCACCGTTTGGCATATCACCATCTGCAAAACTAATTTTCGCATATGGAATTTTATTAAGTTTTTTGGATATAAGCACAGATATTATTCGGTATTTATTATCTAAAGCAGTTCCCTCGCTATAAACAGTAATCTTTACAGTGCTTTCTCCTTCAATTATTGGTGTATCTGCCATATTAAATTATCTTAAAGGTGGAAATTTTAATTTCAATCCTGGTGTTAAAAACCTAAAGCTTACTAAACCATTTATTTTTGCTACTTGCATATAATATGAGCTATTCTTATATACTTTATTGCAAAGTATTGGTAAAGTATCTCCATCAATAACTTCAATAATGTGAGTTAAATCGGGAGAAGTCATATTGGCCTCTTTACTTACTTCCTGTGGTGTTTTATATTCAGTAAATGAAAGTTTTACTTTAGCTCTTAATGGATCTCCTGACGATTTAAATAGTGTATTTGTAACTGTCATTGAGTCTAAAGCACCATAAAAAAGAAATGTCCCCCATACAATCTGTACTACATTCGGAGTATGCTTTGATCCTTCAAAATCAGCTACAAGATCTTTCAATTCATCAACCTGATCTTTTACACTTTTAGGAGTAACACCCAAAATGCAGGTATTTAAAACTCCAGTTCCATCAAGTATAATTTCGAAACTAACTTTTTTGGGCCCCACAGCCCCAAATTTTGGTGAATTTCCTGCTTGTCCAAAAGTCTTATCTTCGTTATAACAAATAGATCCTGAATGATCAAAATTTGCAGGATTTATCATTACAACAAATTGCTGTTTCCCATCCGAAGAAACCTTTCCTGTATTTTGGTCAACTTCGCAAGAGTTTAATGTTAAATAGTCCTTTTCACCTGAAATTAAACCCATTTTATCTTTCTTTTTGCCTATCAAGATATTCTACAACATTCTCCATACTTTCCTTTAAAATGTCATCTTTAATTTTTTTCAAATCATCGCATAGAGCTTTTTCACCACTTGACTTTTCACTATTATCAACCGAAGTTTTAACTACCATCTCCTTTATTTCTATAGCCATAATATTTAATATTAGATTATTCTACTTGAAGATTGATACTCAAATTCAATAGATTCAATAGCGACTTCATTTTTCATTGATCCAAAACTCTCCACATCCCACTTTACAGGAAAGACTTTGGTAAACATCCATCCTCTGATAGGCAGTTTATATTCATTCATTAAATACACCATTATTGGCATAGTACAAATTGGGAGATTTAGCTCTCCATCCATAATCGACTTACACCACAGAACAAGAGGTGAATTCATTTTTGCAATACCTCTTTTCATTACAAGTCGTGGATGTTTAACAGCTTTGGGGAGTTTATGAACGAATCCATTCTCCCCCCCTTCTGTTATATCTTCTGTAATAATCTCTTTACTAATACCTGACACTTCTTTAAAACTAGAATCAGTAAGACCCATAGTGGCCGAGAAAACTACTTTAAAATAAAAAGCTGATGGCTGATATCCACTAGAACTCAGCCATGAGGGGATACTTAAATCCATAATTTCAGCTTTAAATTATCCATTAGAAATTGTTATACCTTCATGAGCAATCTCAATTGACTCAATAGCCACCTCATTACCATCAGATTTTAAATCTGTACCCGTAATTTTTGTTGGCCAGGCATTTGTCAATACCCACACCATAGTTGGTGCACCGGCTTCATCAAGCATACTAATTGTAATAGGAATTCTTTTTATAGTATTCATTTTTATTTGCGAATACCAATCCCAAAACTTGTTATCGGATTTAAAGACTCCTTTTTTCATAGTAACATTACCTGACTTTTTAATTCCCGGCATTTTTGTAGTTGAAAATTCAGGGCTATCGCCATGTCTATATTCTATTGGTTGTGCTTCTGTATCAAGACCTGAAACTTCCTGAAATGCCATTACTTCAGCGTCCCATTTTACCTCGAAATAAAATTTCGGCATGGGCCATACATTGGTTGATTGAGCTGATCCATCGTCTGCCATAATAATATGTTTTTAAATTTATAACTATTTTCTCTTTATGATTTTTGCATTTGCTGTTGGAATGTGATCTCAATAAATTCTGCAGGTCTTGAAATAGCAACAAGAATGGTAATTCTCATTATACCTTCAAGAATATCTTCAGCAGTCATTGTTTCACCCAAGCCAATATGCACACTAAAAGCATCATCTGGCACTGCTCCTGCCAAACCTCCTTGTTTCCAAATTCCTGTAAGGAAATTTCTAATCATACTTTTAATCGTAATCCATGTATTTGCAACATTTGGTTCGAAAACATAAGCTTTAGATGCAATTTTTATTGATTGTTCCAACATAATCATAGTGCGTCGCACACTCATATATCTCCAATCAAGACTATTACCATCCAAAGTTCGTGCACCCCATACAAGTACTCCTTCTCCAATAAATGATCGAATTGCATTTATTGATTTACCACTCAATGGTACATTTAAATCTTCTTGGTCGTAATGAGTGATATTTATAGCTGGCGATACAACAGAATTCAAACTTACATTTGCTGGAGCTTTCCATACGCCGCGGCTATTATCAACCAGTGTATAAATACCTGCCATTGCCACTGCAGGTGCCATCAGGTTAATTAGAGTCTTAATTTCTTTTAATATCATATTAAAAATTGGACTTACTTTGATGATTGATTTATTAGCATTTTTAAATATGCTAAGACTTTCAGCATCACTTAAATCGTAGTCAACCTTAATAGTATCTAAAAGATCTGTATACTGCTTTTTTAAAATTTCCAGCTTAGTTATATTATCTTTATCCTTATCCTTATCTAAACCAGCTATTTGGTTATCAATAGGTGTTACCATCTCTGCAATTAAAATAGCTTTTAAAGTTTCTAAACTGGAAGGATCAATATTTAAAAAGCTTAATGAGCTATCATCTACTATCGAAGTATTTACCCAAGGATAATAAGCAGCTGCAAAATCAAGATTGTTAATACCAATAGCTTCTCTAAAGTTATTTACTACATCTCCTGCGTCAGGATCTTGTCTATCTTTATCGCCATTATAAACATCTAGAATAGAAATTCTACTTTGCATAACTTGAGCACAATGCATTAAAGAGTGTTGTTGTACTTTAATACAATCGTCGAATTTAAGATGTATCAACTCAGGAATAACAACCATTGTTGGCTCTTGTTCCTTCACTAAAAGATCAATTCCTTTAAGGAATTTTGCTGGTTCGTAATCTGTTTTGTAATCACCAACAGATGTGACATAACAAGGGCCACCTCCATTTTGATAAAACAATAACATATTAAAATATAGATTATACTTGTTATTTGATTGAACAATAGCATAATCCTCCATTGAAAATTTCTTTGCTGCTTCTGCAGCTGGTTTAGCTTCTTCACCTTCTTTTGCTGGCGCAGCTTCAGCTTTATTCTCCGTAATCGTAAATAAAGGATCTGGAGCTCCTCCAAAAAAATTAATATACTCAGCCATTGATGTTATTTTCCATGGCTTTTTTAATAACGTTTTCCCACCGTTTACAGCCTTTTCTGTATGACCGATAAAAACCGGTACCGCAGTTGGCACTTGCACAACCGAATTCGGAAAAGCACTTTTTTCAACGATATACACACCTGGTGTTTTCATTTGTCCCATATTGAAAATATTAAATTAGTAATAAACATATAGATCTGAGATCTTTTTTTCTTTTTCTATTTTATATTGTTTTGTATCAGGTACATTCAATCTTTTTATTAAAATCTTTTCCTTCTTATCTTTAATTCCTATAAGATTTAACTGACAATCTGAAAATTCTTTAAGCATTATAGCCTGATCGCTCTCAATTTGATTCGCAATTACTCCATTCGACAAACTAACTTGCCCCTTTTGATCAAACTTAATTTTCTGCTCGATATCCTGAATGAATAATTTATCATAATCAATATCATTTCTTTTTATAAGATTATATCTCCAAAAGGTCGATTTAGCGTTAAATTTAATTCTGTACTTTTTTGCTATATATGAGGATGGAATTATATCTTCAGTAATCAAATCCGACAATCTAATAATTACAATTCCTACCGGATTTGATATTCTGTCTTGCTTGCTTAGAATATCATCGAATACATTGTCATCTATTGCTTTTTCATCAATTGCAGTTACAAAATTTTCATTTGAGAGTATTAGCTCATCATCTTTTTCAAGTGTTTGGGCTGAATTGAAATATAGGGATTTACCTTTAACATGATCGAAATCGGTATAATTATAAAAATACGGATCCCTTGATTTAATAATAAATGATAATACAATATCATCATCAAAATAAGCTTCCAATGATTTTGTAAAATCCGTATTATATGAAACAGATATTCCTTGCTTTACAGTTTTAATTACTAAATCTGCATTATGTAAAAAACGTGTTGTGAAATTTGTAGGTATAAAACTCAATACTCTGCATTCACTTTCATTGAAGAATGAATGTTGCAGATTAACATTAAAAAGTGTTTTATAACTAGCCATGCTACATCTCCGCTTTTGAATTTGGTTGACTTATACTATCTAACTCAGCTTTTATATTTTCTTGATCAATTGTTAGCATCCTTACTTTAAAGAGAACTGATGGCATATATTTTCCTCCGATTGCTCCCCATAGTTGACTCAAATTTTGGATATCCATATTATAAATCTCAAATACTAATTTATCGATTTGCTTGTTTAATTGTGGTGTATTAGAATGGTCAATAACAATATTACTTTGCAAAAATTCAATGATCGATGAAAGGAATTTCAATCCTTCTGCATAGTTTTTTCCAGTATAAACCGAAGTAAAGAGCAAATACAAATTAATGAATATCGGTGGATTGGATAATATATGTTTACCCTTAGCGCTTAACTCAACTTTACGATTAATTCCTGCAGCAGTTTCTCGTTCAATATTTACAAGTGTTGCAATCACTTTATTTGTTTCAGATAAGGCCAAACTACCATCCTGTTCTAACAAATTACATAATTCCAAACGATTATCTTGATTAGAATATTTTAATTTTAAATAATCATTAATTCTAAAGACTACTGTATTTAGTGCACTATAAATCATGAAATAACAGCTTTAAGTTGTAAATTATTCACTTCAACACCTTTCATAAATAACCATTCTTCTAATGTTATAAGTTCATAATGTTGAAAGTCTGGTTTAAATCGAATATCATCTTTAAATGATTTTATTGATTGTTTTGTGTAAAATTTCTGAGTTAAATCGTATTGAAAATCATTTTTAATTAAATTAAGCAACACCTTTATTATAAATTGATACCTGGTTTTACTAAATGAATCGTTACGCTTTAAATATTGTTTAAAAGCTAAGAGTTTTGAATATGCAAGCTCATTCTTATCTAATTCCAACAAACAATATATTTCTAAGGCTTTTACTGCAAGGGAGAAATTGTCCTTAACACCTTGTAGACAATTATTATTATAAAAGAAATTCATAATTTCTTGAAATTTTCTTTGCTGGAATAATAAACACATATTTAGATAAAAGAATAATGGTTTCTTTGCATCCCAAGTATTAGATGAAAATTTTAACTTTTCTAAATAATAGCGTGCTTTCGTGAAATCTTTCAAATAATAAGCAATTAAGAATTTCAGAATTAAAAATTCTAACTTTAGATCTTGATTAGTCGTTTTTAATATGTCAATTTGAGTACAGAATAAGATTGCTGATTTCAAGTTTTTACTAAAAATTAATCCACGTAAATGTGTTAATTGTGCTTTAATTATCTCACTCTGACTAAAGCATTTTGAGCTTTTCTGAATTAGTTCTACTAAACTATTAGAATATAATAAGGCTCTATCAATCTGTAAAAGCTCTAAACAACTATATATTCGACCCATAAGATCATAATAACTACCTAGAGCCGTGCTATTTGACTTGACATTATCTTGTTTGTAAGAAACATCAGTTGTATTAGATCTTCGTGTTCTTTTTTTATGAAATTTTATTTTTGAAATGCTTGTATCACTTAATTCTTTGATGGCTTCATTTAATCGAATGGTAATACTTTCAATTGCCTTGGGGCAATCATTAACTTCAAGTTTTAGAAAATAAAACTTTAATTTTTCAAATATAAATTGTCTTTCAATTATAATTTCATTAGCTAAATCCAGGTAATGATCAGCTTCGTTTTTTAATCCTTTTTCTATAAGTAAAGATGATTTTGTTAAAAACCTTACACACTGAGCCTTTGCAGATTGTGCTGAATTATTTGTATGTTCTGTTAATTTAGAATTATAAATTATGTCAACAATTTTTTCTTTTAACCTTCTTTTTAAATGAGAGTAAGATGAATTTGGGCTTGAATTGTATAATTCTTTTGAAATTAGATTGTCATCACCTATATTAGTTTTATAGATTTTCTCAAACAAAAGTTTACTTTGTTGACACTTTATGTTCTTTTGAAAATATTTTCTTATTAAATCAATTTCTTTATTTGACAAACTTTCAAAAATCTTCAAAATTTTCTTCATCATTAATTAGTTATCAAATGATTCTATTAAGGTATTTTATTTCCCCATTAGATAAAGTCTAATCAAAGTCATTATTAATTCATATAAAGCTAGAAAAAATAATAGCTAAAATCTGGTACAAATTCTAAACATATTGATATTGAAATTCATATAAAAACAAAATATTTTATTTAATTTATAAAAAAAAAGGCAAAAAAAATGCTCATTTATGTGATGACTACAGTAAAAGAATAAACTTGAATAAGGTACAAATACCTATAAAATTGTAATTTATAATATTCAATTCTGCTTTTTATCTGCTAAATTTCTGCGTATTAGGTATATAATAATAAATTTATCTTCCAATAAATGACTATTTGTATAATAAAAAGAAGGAATTAATCACCTCCCCTTTCCTATTAATTCCTCAAATATCGAAAAGGTGACCCTCCTTTATCGTATTAATTAGTTCATTAAAAACATATTAGAACAAATAAACTATCAAGTAAATCAGAATATCAGAATCCTTTTTTGCTTCCAAAAATCTAAGTTAGTTTGAAATTAAGACTCAATTTTATTCCCAGATGATATTCAATAAAATATCTAAATTAAATCTAATTGCTTTTTATAATTCTATCTATCAGCTACTTGTGCTTATTTGCCCAATACGGAATATATTTAGTGCTTATTTTCAATCGCTTATAATTTCCAGATACAAATAAGGTGCATTTATTGTATGTTATGTCGTTCTGAGCTTTAACATGTATTGAATTATACTACCATAATTCCTTTTGTATATTTTTTTCTAATTTCCTTTCTGTCTTATTATCCAGTGACCAAAAGAAATTGCTCCCGGTAAGTTTTTCTATAACATCAATACTAACTAAACAACTATCTTTAAGATAACTTAACGACTCTTCTTTATTTCTTCCAATATTATCATGAACAGTCAAAAAAGATATGGCTTCAATAGTATCATCGTTCCTTTTTTTAATAACAATTTTGTATATATGAGAAGGAATAGCTAAGGGTCTTGTATTTTGCTCTAATAAGGGTAAATCATCTTTGGAATCAGGCCTTCCATTACCATCATAATCAAAAGCAATGCCGGTTATAATATATATACTATCAATCGATTCTGCTAAATTATTAACATATTCTTCCAGAAATCTCCACATTCTTTGATTATGTTTAGGATATTGAGGAATCATATTAGAGAACAAGAAAGTATTTAATTGCACTATTTCAGATCGATTAAAATCATTTCTTGGAGAGAGATGCCCTCTATTAAAACCTGAACCTTTATAATAATCGCAATTTATTTGAGTCTTCGTTTTATTTAAGCGTGGATCATCCCTAAAACAATCAATACGATCCCTTTCAATCTCAGCCCATTCTTTCGTTAAAAAATAGGAAGTCCATAATGGCAAATTTAATATCGTATCATAACCAACAATAAATCCCTCTTGCGTAAGAATTATTATATCCTTATTAGAACTATTTCTAGGCTTACCATTAAAAAAATGCAAGTCTTTTAATTCTTTAATTCTTTGATTAGATAACAATAATGCTTCATTTGCCTCTTCAGCTTGAGCATCAGTACATTTATTAAATCCACCACAATGAATTTGTGCTTTAGAATAATTAAATACTAAAACAGTAAAAACAAGTAATATAATTTTTTTCATGATTATAATTTATTGGTTTTTAGGTATCAAGTTAGGAAATAAAACCATTTCACACAATTTTTATGTAGTATTAATTGTAAGTGTATTTAAACAACTACCCTATCCCCTCAATAAATGTTTCTACAAAGTCAACTATTTTGGTGGTGATTCTTTTAAAGTAAAAACATATAATAGCTTTACAGGAAGTGAAATCTTCTTTGAAAAGGGGATTGAAATAGTTTTTGAACTACAAATACCGCCAAATTATATTAATCTACCTGATAGCTACCCAGTAGAAATAAGAAGGTATTATTTGCGATTAAATACAAGTATAGTATTGATTTCTGATTTAGTACACCGGTATTATTAAACTTATCAATGGATAACTGAAACTTCAAAAGAATAATAGTTCATTACACTTTTATATTAGTTTAAAATTAAAAGCCTTGGCAAAGCTAGCTTAATTTAATCATACGACTAATTATCAGCAGTTTGACTGTTTGTAAAATTCAACATTGCCAAAGATTAACAAAGTATTGAAAGAAGATAATGAACTAATTAAAAAACGTAAAAAACCGGAAGAGGCTCTAATACCAACCTAAGTTTACATCTTATTGTACTTTTATATAAATAAGCAAGAACAAAAAGAGGAATAAGGTTTTTAATACCAATAAGCCAAAAACTCAAAAAATCAATTCCACAATATATAAGGTGTACCGGTTTAAATCGGGTCAGTTCAATATAAAGCACTACCTGTAACGCTTTTCGGGATATTCGACAATGCCGAAACCGATGCTTAATTGTTATTTATATGCCGTATTTATACTTGATTTCACTTGTTTGAAAAATTAGATAAAATTTTAATCCCACTTTTTTCCATAAGTTCACTTGCATTAAAATCATTACAAATACCTGGATGAAGTTCATAGCTGAAAATCATTGATTTATCTTTAATCTGACTATTAAAACTATAATTTGTAACTAACATTTTATTTTTTGATAGTTTTGCAAGTTCAATATCGTGTGTTGCAATAATTCCTGACGTTTCAAGCTTGCTTATTTGATTAATCAATGAAAAACCACCTTTATGTCTATCTTCTGAATTTGTTCCCTTAAACATCTCATCCAAAAGAAAAAATACATTGTGACTACTTTCTATCAGTTTCAGCATTTTTTCTATTCTATTTAATTCTGCATAAAAAGAAGAAATTCCTTCCTTTAAATTATCTTCTGTTCGCATACTTGAATATAGCTTTAGGTTCGATACCTGACCATTTTTTGCACAACAAGGTGCTCCAGCTAATGATAAAACGATGTTAACACCTACAGTCCTTAAAAAGGTACTTTTCCCTCCCATATTAGAACCGGTTATCATAACAACATCACCTTGTCTTTCAGAGTGAAAATTATTACAAACACGTTTATTAGAATTTATTAAGGGATGTCCTAACAACTCAAAATGTACGTAGTTATTCTTTTCTGTTATCTCTGGAAATGTATATGATGGGTTTGAATAGCAAAATCCTGCGAAACTATTAATTACCTCAAATTCACTAACCGCAGCAGACCAAGATTCTAGTAACGATCTATTTCTCAACTTCCATTTTTCTATTCCAATAATTAAATAAATATCTAATAGTAAGAAATTGTTTAATAGAGGATAAAGTTGATTTCCACCTATTGGACGATTATTTATACCTCTTTGTTGAGAGAAGTCAAGTAATTTGCACAGCTTTTTAATTTCTTTGAATGCTGAATATTTGCTTTTTATTAGTATTGATTGTAATTGGCATAATTTTTTTGACTTGAAACTTTCACTTTCAATTTTATTGATAAGTGTCCGATAAGCACTTAAAATGTTAATATTCTCTTGTGAGGTTTTAACGATATCATCAGCTATGGTTTTTACTTTTCTTAAAATTATTTTATTAATAAGTAAAATAGAAATAAAGGAAAGAAAATAAATATAATTGTATGATGAAACCCAATTAATAATAACAGAATATAAGCCAAGCAATGATAGAACCGAAAAGATTATTGCAACTGCTATATATATTCGTCGATATTTTAATAAAACGACAGGTGCTTTTACCCAATCTAACAATTTATAATAATCACTTTTTTTATTTTGAAAGTGCATGCCTGACGCCTGAAAATCTTGCCTCCAATCCAATTTTTGAGATAATTCTTTTATGGCTTTTTGTCTGTCATGTATTTCATAATTAGATGCAGGTTCCGATAGCCATTCTGATAAGCGTATCATACCTGACTCTGTAGTTGTTCTATTGACTAATTGAAAAATGGAATGTTGTCCGAAAATATCTAAATCAGATGTGTATGGGTGATTTTGATTAATAAACTTATGTCCGGTATCAAATTCTTCCAGATTACATTCTTCTCTTAGAATTTCGGATTCATTTATACTTTTCAGGAATGATGTATGTTTTCTCAAGTAAGCTATTTTGTTATGATGCTTGAGAACCAATTCAAAACATTTTATTAAAATAGGAAAAGCAATAAAAAATAGAATAGTTAAACTGTTAATATACAAGCTTATAAGAATGATACTTGAAATAACAAAAATAAATAACCTAAGTAATGATATTCTATTTAATACCTTCTTTAACCTTAATGTTTCGGCATTATACTTTTTTATATTTTCTTGATAGACTTTCATTAATTACTTTTTAATTATCTAAAAATATGATGAATCTTTAATATGGCACACAACAGTCCTCAAGTAAGCTGAGACTGAGACTTTCGCCCTGTTTCACTATCCGCCATTAATAAAAAGTTGAAGATAGCACAAAGATTGCGAAACACCAAAAAGCCAATTTTAGTTTGACTCGATGTTACAAATTGTGCGCATTAATTATAACTCTTGTCAGTTTAGTAAAAAACAAACCACGAAATACTAAAATAAATTTGTTTTGAAAGGGTAAATTAATATTTTGCTTGTTTGATAATTTAATTAAAAGAATGTACGTTCACATAACTAATAAAGAAAATTATGAAGAATTTTCAACTACTATTGTTATGAATGAGTTTATCTTATTCTATTTTTTCACAATCAGCTCAAGAATTCCCAGAACTATTAATACCTTTAATTTGAGCAAGTTCATCTTTCCTTAAAACCTTAGAACTTTTGTTTTCATAAATATTAGGTTTAGATTAAATTTAGCATTAATGAAAAGAAGTACTAAATAATTTCAATATCCATTGGTTCTCCATCTCCTCCCCTGATTTGCAACATTTTATTTAGGTTAAGAGTTTCGATACCTTTTTTGCATTCTTCGCTTTACTTTTTTTAAAATTTTCATACTTTTTGATTTTTAATTAAACAAGAAGGTTTATTTTTGCTCCTCTAACTAAAGAACATCGGTTGATAGAATGAATTCGTTATAAATACAATACAAAACCCTCAATTGGGAGAACATATTAGTATTTATGGAAACCACTGTTCTAGCTAAACACTCCTGATAAAATTTAATTATCAGGAGTGTTTTTTATCAGATGTTATTGATAAAAAAAGAGGGAAAATACATTAGAGTATTTAATCAGGTATTTAAGTGTTTTTCTTAATCAAAATCCCAGTTCGGCTTAGGCTATGCCTGAGTCGTTTATATCCTTACAGGTCGTACCTTAATCAAACCTTTTTCCATCTACAATTTGCTTTAATTATTTCTATTACTCTATCCATTTCTCCATAATTCCTTGCACTTGAATAAAAATAATCTTGCGGTTTAGCAACTATACTTGCTTTAACAGAATTATTATGAATATAATAAAACTTTTGCTATATAAATTTCTGACTAAATAAAGTCTGTCCATAAAGTTGGGTGTTTGGTTCAGAAAGTTCGAATTCAAGGCTTGTGAAGTCCTAGAATTGGGAGTTTACTTTTGTAAATGCGATGTGCTGAGCCTGTCGAAGTAACTGATTTTTTAAACGAGCGTAACGAAGAAGTCGGACTTTATGGACAAACACTAAATATAGGTTCTGTAGGGTTTTCATGTGTCCAAACACTCTTGTTTCTTTTAGTTTCCGGATAAAATGGTAGATAAAAGCTACCAAAAAACAAACCGACTTAGGCAAAAGCCTAAGCCGAACTGCTTTGTATGTTTATTTATCTTCCTTTGCAACCTCAGGCGAACAGGGGTGATTTTGTTAAAAAACACCCTTTTAATTTAAAATTGAATTGTTAATATAACTCTCCTTTTCTAAAATTAAGGTCAATTTTATTATCCACAAGTGTCAGAACAGTTTCCACCATAACAATTATTAGAACATGTACATTGAAGATCGTTAGTTACTTTTACCATATTAGGCTCATATTCACTCTCTATTGAGAATCCAATTTTTAATACCATTCCTTCATCTAAGATAATTTTTCTTTTTTTTGTTAATAACATTAATTAAACTGCTCTCTATATTTAATTAATAGTAACATTAAAAATATTATTTACTTCGTAAATATATATTCCCATTTACCGCTTCTAATCTTAATTTTGACCCACCATTATTTAATTCTTTATAAATATGTTCTGCTCCTCCAATAAATCTTAGATCGTCTTTTCCTTTTTCATTAAAATCGATATCAAAATTCGTGTATATTCTTCCATTTTTACTTTCCATTATTAAATTTGCAGGAGTATCATCTGGCAAATGAATTTCCAAATTGTTATTTACAGCTACAATTTTACTTTCTGTATTTTGATTTAAATTTTTAAAATCAACTTTTATTCCTCCATTTACCGCAGTTAACAATAAGGGACCTGAAACATTACTTAATACTAATTCATGATTTAAAGATGATATTTCTATTTTTTTATTAAAATCTTTTACTTCTATTTTATCCCTTGTAAATGGATGATCATAATTAATTTTAAGCTTCATATTATTCGGCACTTTAAACAAATACCAAGTATTTTCACTCTCTTCACTAGCCCCAACTATTTCGATAATATCATTTTTAATTACTACTTGTAATCCTATATTTGTATTGTTTTTTTTTCTTTTATAATCTAATGCTTTTATACTCGTAGATTCGTCAAAATTAACAACCTTAATGATTAACTCCGATTCCTCACTACCTTCGATACGTATACCTCCTATAAGATCTTTAATAATAATCTGATCTGCTTGTGTTTTACCACAAATATATTCCTGCGCTTTCATCTGATTGACTATTAATAAAAAATAGATTGTAAAAAATAGATACTTTACATTTCTCATAATTATATTAGTTTAGTTTGTGGTGAATTTATTTAAACGGAACTTATTCCCCCTCACATCCTACTTTAGAATACCCCCTAGGACAATTGTTAGAATAGTGACACTAAAATCCATTTTAATTCGTAATCATTAATTTAAATTATACCAATTAAACAAATTTTAATTGTTAATATTTAATAAATTACTGAATGCTTTCTTTTTATCAAATTTCAAAAATGCATAAATACAAGCTAAAAGAACACTAAGAATTGAGATAATAAATGAGATAATAAAAATTGAAATACTCAAATCAATCTTATAAGTAAACTCTCTTAGCCAACTATCCATTAAAAAATATGTAATAAATGAGGATATTACGAATGATATAGTCACATACTTTATATACTCAATGCTAAATTGATAAAATAATTGTTGGCTTTGTAATCCCAAAATCCTTTTAATAACAAATTCTTTCTTTCTTGCACTTATAATATTATTAAGCAAATTAATTAAACCCAATACCGAAAAGATCAATACAAATAATCCAAACGCAGTAATTATTTTATCCAATCTTTTCTCAGATCTATACTGGTGATTTATTACATTTTCTATTGACTCGTACTCAAATGGCATGTTGGGATTATACCTTTCCCATACAGACTCAACATCTTGAATTGTACCACTAGAAATATTATTAAATTTTATTAAGATTTTTGGGTTTATTTCTTTATAAAATATAACCAAAGGTTCAATCTCATGATGAAGGGATCTAAAATGGAAATTTTTCATTATGCCAATTACATTACAATCTCTTATTTTTATATCTTCTGACAAATTGAAGTTTATCTGCTTTGCAGCTGCTTCATTAATAACACAATTCTCTTTTTCATTCTTTAAGTTTTTATCAAAGAACCTTCCTTCTTTTATTTCTATTTCAAATAAATCAATATAATTTTCATTCGCTTTATTAACATAAAAATGTTGTGAATTCCCCTCCAATTCCTCATTTATTATCATCATTGATTCTCCCGGAAGTGATTGTACAGTTGAAATTTTTTCTAATCCGGGAATTTTTTCCAAATCATCCATAAATGCATTATAATGACTATATATATTACTATTCATATTTATTGAAATGGTATTTTCAGGTGCAAAACCAAGATCCTTTTCAGCAAGAAAATTTGTTTGCAGTTTAATAAACATGGCTGATGTAATCATTGTAATTGTAACAACTAATTGGAATATTAAAGGAATATTTAATCTTTTATATTTAGAGTTATTCAGGATTTTTTTAAATCTATATGATAACCTTTCCCTTGAAACAATATGTATAGTAAGAATATTAATAAATAAGAATATTAATAAAATAGTTAAGAAATAAATTAAGAAATCTGTTTCAATTACACTAAAACCATCAAAAAAGAAAGATTTCAGATATTTAATAAACGGGACCGAAAATATTATTGCAAATATTAGAAAAATGACAGATTGAAATAAATAAATAGAGTACACAAAAAATCTATTTGAAGTAAATATCTCTATAATTGAAATATTCTTTAAATTACTATTTATTTGTGTACTTACATAATTTCTATAATTGAATATCACAATTAAGAATATTAACAATACAGATATAAATAAAATAAGTAATTTTGACTTATCCTGATGTCTACTAAAATCAAATTTAAGCTGAGTATTAAAATAAATCTTTTTTAGAGGGTATAATTTAAAATCGACATGTTCTTCTTCTTTAGAATCTAAAAAGTCATTAATAGCATTGTTTACTTCTTTTTGATAAAAATCAATCTTCTCATTATCTGCAATCTTTAAATAGGTTAAGAATTCCCAACTAGAATAATCATTTTCTAAATCAAATCCATTCCACATCTTTTTTACACATTCCAGATTTGCAAGAGCACTAAAATTAAACGAAGAATTATCCGGCATATCCTCTATTATTCCTGTAACAACAAAATCATAATTATTATTTATTTTTATGATTTCACCAACAGGTTCTATATTGCCAAAAAGTTTTTTAGCAAAACTCTCCGTTAATACAATTGAAAATTGGTCATTAAAAATACTGCTTTTGTCCCCTTTAATTAGGTCAAAGGAAAAAATGTCAAAAATTTCTTTGTCAGCAAAGGCCAAATTATTTAATCGAATCGCTTCATTTTTGTATTTTATTACCGGAGAAGAATGTCCTAAGCACAATCTTGCTACCGGAATATGATTTTGGAATCTGGAATCAATTAGA
Organism: Bacteroidales bacterium; assembly: GCA_013138975.1. Taxonomy (GTDB): domain Bacteria; phylum Bacteroidota; class Bacteroidia; order Bacteroidales; family UBA12077; genus UBA12077. The sequence continues at coordinate 5,552 of WTBR01000191.1, read as the reverse complement.
TTTTTAAAAAGACCGGGCGAAGATGAATATTCCAAATCATCTAACCTATATATTGAATTATAGTTTAAGTGCTGCGTATCCGTCGAAAGCTCTTCGTTTATATAACTAAGAATACTAATGATAAAAGCAAATCCGATTGTAATTGAAATACTATTAATCAAGAATAAATCAAATTTTTTAAATATATTTCTTAGAGTGAGTTTAATAGATAGAACACAAACACTTGCACTTAAAACCATTATTATTAAATTTTCATTTTTAGAATTTTTAAAGATAAAAAGAATTTATTCTTACAATTGAAGCGCCTGTTTAAAGTTTTATGTTAAAAAACACACAGTAATTTCATATAACTTGTATAAGCACCAGACTCTGACAGGTCGAACCGATATTTAAAGCTTAACTTAATACAAGCCGCTTGAAGCGGTTGGGGGAATGCCTTACAAATAATTTTCGATTCCCTTTTGGACAGGGCAAAACGAAAATTATTCATTATTAATGCCTTTAATTTGAAGAGGTTTCTTATTCGCCTAGCCGCTTCAAGCGGTCAGGCGACATTTGAATAAGTTCATCTTTCTTTAAAACCTTAGAATTTTCGTTTTCAAAAACTGCATTTTTAATAGATGCAGGAAAGTATAGAAATCCAGACCTTAAGGTTTTATAAACCTTAAGGTCTGGTAATTAACAAGGGTTAACAATAAAAAAAAACTCCCGATAATATTAAACTATCAAGAGTGCTTTTTATCAGATGTTATTGATAAAAAAGAGGGTAAATACATTAGAGTGTTTAAACAGGTATTTAAGTGTTTTTCTTAATCAAAACCACCTTTAATTTTTACACAAATAATTTTCGATTCCCTTCAGGGTTAGGGCAAAACGAAAATTATTCATTATTAATAGCTACAACAAGTTAATTTGAAGAGGTTTTTTATTTTCTTATTCGCCTAGCCTCTTTAAGCGGTCGGGCGACATTTGAATAAGTTCATCTTTCTTTAAAACCTTAGAATTTCTGTTTTCAAAAACTGCATTTTTAATAGATGCAGGAAAGTGTAGAAATCCAGACCTTAAGGTTTTTAAAACCTTAAGGTCTGATATATATTAAAAAACTCCTGATAATATTAAACTATCAGGAGTATTTTTTATCAGATGTTATTGATAAAAAAGAGGGTAAATACATTAGAGTATTTAACAGGTGTTTACTTAATAAATTTAAGCGTTTTTCTTAATCGAAATCACCATCATCAATATCACCTTAAATTTGAATAAGTTCATCTTTCTTTAAAACGTTAGAACTTTTGTTTTCACAAATTTTCAGTTTAGTTTAAACTTAATATTAATAAAATTACCCTTTTTAATATCCTGTAAAAGGATAATATTTTTAATCTAAATCATGTGGTATTAGTTCACCAGGAACTTCATAACCTCCCTTTATTTGCATCAATTCTCCATTCTGTAGAATTTTAAAACCAATTACATTTTTAAAACTTTTAGATTGTAAATTTTTAATACTTTTGTTTTCTTGAAATTCTTTTTTTGTTTTCATACTTTAGAGTTTTAGTTAAAAATTAATAAAACCCAAATATAAGATTATTATAATATGCCTTATAAGTTATTGTTTATCAGAATTATTGCTTTAATCCTTTTAAGTGGATTTACGAAAAGCTACGCACAAAACAATGATGATAATTCCGGAATAAAAGACTTATATGATAATGCAAAGTATTTTAATAATACAGGTAAATATTCTCTTGCAATTGAGGCTTTAAAACAAATTATTACACTTAAAGAATCTACAAATACGGATATCCATCCTGAATATGTCAAAGTTTACAATAGGCTGGGTAATGCATATATGATACAAGACAACTTACAGCAAGCCATTGAATATTATACAAAAGCACTCCAAAACACATCTGACAAGTATTACAGTTCTCTCATTTATGATAATATTGCTAATGTTTATTCCTCACAGGGGGATTATTTAAAAGCAATAGATTTTTATGAAAATTCACTTGCGGTTTTACAGAAAAGTAAAAAGGAAAACAAAGATTCTAAGATTGTAGAAAACTACAACAATCAAGGATATGCATATAATAAACTACATAATTACCAAGCTGCCAAGGATAAATTTTTAAAAGGCATACAAATTGCAGAACAAAATAACTTAAATGACATTGCTATTACCTATTACAACTGTGGATTTGCGTATAAAAGATTAGACAGCCTCGAATTGGCGGAATATTATTTAACCAAAGCAGTAGATATAAATTTAAAAATTTACGGTAAAAAGCATACCAAAACCACATTATCGTACTTATATCTAGCAAATTTTTACGCCAAAATTGGAGAATTGACAAAAGCAGCTCCAATTTTCAGTAAGGTTTACAACAAATTATTAGCTACCGTTGGAGAAAAGCACCCCTATACAGCCGATTATCACAAATTTATAAGCGATATGTATTTTTCTATAGGAAATTACAAACAGGCACTTGAGTGTTGTCAGCAATCAATTGTTTCTAAAATCCCTGAGTTCAATGATCGTTCCTTATATAAGAACCCCTCTTTAGATGCTGTACCCGATATTGAACTATTGGAAATATTAAAACGCAAAGCTCACGCATTGTTGAAACTTGCAGATCAGGAAAACAAGGAAACAAACCTTAAAGCAGCCCTTTCTACTCTTGAACTTACGGTTAGTTTTATAGAACAGCTCAGGATGGGGTATTTATACGAAGATTCGAAACTGGTATTGGCAGAAAAGGAATATGAAACCTATATGTCGATTATCAAAATTGCTTACGAACTATTAAATATTACCGAGAATAGCGATTATATTCATGTTGCTTTTAAATATTCTGAACGTAGTAAATATGCCATTTTAAGGGAATCTATTAATGAAGAATCAGCTAGAAATATTGCATCCATTCCCGATAGTGTACAAAATCATATACAAGGAATAAAAGAACAAATTGGATTTACCAGATTACAGATAGAAAACGAAAACAAGCTTGTTAATTCTGATGGTTTAAAACAAAATGAATTAAAAGAAAAACTTTTCCAGTTAACACAATCACAAGAAAAAACGATTAAGGAGCTTGAACAAAATTATCCGAAATATTATAAACGCAAGTACGAAAATAAAGTTGTTGAGATTGGCGAACTCCAATCTGCTCTTTCTGAAGAAGAGATCTTTATAAGTTATGAATTTACAGAAAGAAAATTGTTCGCATTTATCGTTACCAACAATCAATTTGAACTTAGGTATGTACCCATCGACAGCCTGTTCCACCAAAGCCTGAAGTATTACACTGAATTTTTACACAGCGAATACTTATTGTCTTACAAAACGTATAGGGAATCGGCCTATAAACTTTACAAGGTTTTAATTGAGCCGATAAGTTCGTATCTGAAGGGTAGAAATCTGTTGATTGCCCCGAACAGCGAATTATCACAAATCGCTTTTGAAGCATTGGTAACAGAACCCTATCAAGGGAAAGTTTATCCCGATTACAGCACCGTTCCTTACCTTATAAAAAGATACCCAATTGCTTATGCGCATTCTGCAACACTTTTTGTAAATTCGATAAAACGAAACAAAGAATACAACCCGAATTTTCTTGGATTTGCGCCGGATTATAAAGACTATCGGGATTCGTTGAACTATTTGCCGGAACTTTCAAAGAACCTAAGAACAATATCACGACTATTCAGGAGCAAAATATTTGTAAAAGAGAAAGCAACGGAACAAGCCTTAAAAAAACATATCGGAAACTATGGGATACTGCATTTATACACCTATGGATATGGAGATACGATAAATCCATTAAATTCTAAAATGTTTTTCTCGTATAAAAATGATACCGTAGATGATGGGTATTTATATGCTTATGAGATTGACAGGCTAAATATCAACACTGATTTAATTGTGCTGGCATCCTGTTTTTCAGGTTCTGGAGCAATTAGCAAAGGTGAAGGAACTTTAAGCATGGGTCGTAGTTTTATGGCTTCCGGCAATCCTTCTATTATAACTTCGCTATGGGCTGCTTATGTGCAACCTTTATTATTTGAAATGAACATCTTCTATAAACATTTAATCTTGGGTAAAAGAAAAGACGAAGCGTTAAGGTTGGCAAAATTGAAATACCTTGAAGAAACCGACAATCCAACTTTCACGCACCCAAAATTCTGGGCAAGCATCGTCGTAATTGGAAACCAACAAGCATTGTTCAAAGGGTATATTTTAAAGCTTTGCGTAATAGCAATAGCTGTTATTTCAATTCTTGTTGCGCTTTCTATCTTAGCTATTAAAAAACGGAATAATTAGTCTTTGCAAGAAAACTCCAAATTACTCACAAGTTTAATATTTATAAATTTGTGTTCGTGAGCTTCGCTAGGTTCTGCGTTATTCTTGTTTTGAAAACAGTTACTTCGACTGGCTCAGCACACAGCATTCACAAATATGAACTCCTTGATTTTCAATACTTCGAATTCCGATAGCTCCTGATATCCGCAGGTGTTTTCACATTAAGTTGGTTATCAAATAATCAGACCTAACAGGTTTCGATTAATAAGTGAATGTTGATTCGATATAATTGCCTGTTACTCAATTAAAACCTGTTAGGTCTTGCGGATTTTAGGAGCTATCGGAATGTATTTGAAGTCTTCTTGACAAAGACAGTAAAAAAGAGTAGTTTTCTTGCTGACACTAATTAACTTATAAAGGAGTCTAAATAAAATACCTCGCCGCAAGCGTACGAGGTATAAATAATTTTTTTTAATTTCCCTCAGAGGGGCGGAGAACCTAACTGTCGTCAGGCAAGTTATGACCCAATAGATCCCTCGACTACACTTAGACAAGCTCAGTGAAGTCAGTTCGGGATCAGTTCGACTATATGATTTCAGTTCACTATCGTTCCTGAAATCATAGTCTCACTGACTTAATTTTTCTAATATATCTTTTGCTTGTTCGTAGTTATAACCATTATTGGTAATAATGGTTTTAAAATATTTAATAGCATTTTTTGTATCCCCTATTTTCAAGTAGCAAAGTCCGGTATACCAGTACCCAATAAGCACATCGGTTTCATTTCCGGCAGATGAATGCAATTTTGTAAACATTCCAATAGCTTCCTTATGTCTGTTTAGTTCAATTAAAGCCATTCCAGAATAAATGTATTTCTCATTTTGAACTAATAATACTTCCGGTAAATTATCAAGTAATAATAAAGATGTTGCATACTCTCCTTTACCATACAATCTTTTTGCTTCCGATAATTTTGAACTGTTAAAAAGGTGTGCTGACATTTGAGCATAGGGTTCATAATAGCTCGCATACAATCTGTTTTCAATTGAACCCCGATTGTTCAAATATATATTCCCACCACTTAAACCCATTAATAAAATAATTGATGCAGCAGCAACCCATTTGCCAATCCTTAATATACTAGGCTTCAATTTTATTTCAAGTGTAATTTCCTTCGAGCTAAGTTCATCTTCTATTCTACCGAGTTCATTATTATGGTCAGTATCATAAAGTTCATCATGTATATTATTAA
>WTBR01000023.1 GCA_013138975.1 Bacteroidales bacterium | reverse complement strand
TTTTTAATTTCGGTAAAGGAATACCAAAAAAATAAATACATAATGCCTGAAGGCGATAGACTGGAAATCAACAACATCCTGAAATCATGGATGAGAGAGAAAAATTATAGTTTGGATTAGATTATTTTTTTAATAATTTTATCACATTGAAAATAGAGAAAAGATAAAATATATATGAAATTTCAATTAATATTTCCGAAATGGAGAAAGCTTGAGGGGCAGACAACATTTAACTTGCCACCTCATGGTGCAATTGTATTTGCAGCAACTATTCCAGCTGATATTGAGGTTGAATTTATTGATCAAAACCTTGAAGAAGTTCGATATGATGATGATGTTGATTTTGTAGGAATTTCGATGCTTTTAACCACTCAAATTAAAAGTGGTTGGGCTATTGCAGATGAGTATCGAAAACGTGGTAAAAAAGTTATTTTTGGTGGGATTTCAACAATGTTGCACGCTGAAGAAACAATGCTACATGCAGATTCTGTTTTTCTTGGAGAAGCTGAAGGTCACATGGGTCAGGTTTTTAAGGATTTTAGAAATGGCGAATTAAAAAAGGTATATAATCATATGAATGATATGCCTGCAATTGAAATCGTTGGGCCTGCACGTCGTGATTTATATAACCGTGAACTTTATTATCACAAAGGAGTTCAAATGGTTGATTTATTCCATGCATCACGAGGTTGTAGATATAGTTGTTATCCTTGTGCCGTTTCATATTTAGGAGGTCGGAATTTCCGTCCAAGACCAATTGATAAAGTTGTTGAAGAACTAGATACTATTGAGAATAATAGATTGTTTATTGTAGATAATTCATTGGCACAAGATACTCAATGGGAAAAAGATTTATTCAAGGCAATGATTCCTTTTAAGAAGAAGTGGTGCAGTCATACTATTGAAGATAAACCTGAAATATTAGATTTAGCAGCTCAGGCTGGTGCTTGGTATGTTTATCAGGCTGTATTTGATACTTCTGATTATATAAAAGAGCGAGTTAAACGATATCATGATTATGGTATTGGTGTTGAAGGAACTATTCTTTTAGGGCTGGATGACCAAACAGAAGATGATATCAAAAGGTTAGTTGATTTCTTGTTAGAAATAGATCTTGATCTGGCTGAATTTACAGTATTAGCTCCATTTCCGCATACAAAGGCTTATAACGATTTAATAAAACAAGATCGTATTTTTAATAAAAATTGGGATGATTATAATGCTGGTCAGGTAGTTTATCAGCCAAAGCATATGAGTCCTGAAAGATTGCAGGAAATGTATCAATATGCATGGGATACATTTTATAAAGACGAAACTCAAGAGGAAAAAATGTTTAAACTTTTGAAAAAAGTAGTTTCTCGAGAGATAGAGGATGGCACTTTCAGAAAACCAATAAAAGATTTATCAAGAAAAAGTTTTGGTAAAAATGTTATACATAAAATTTCTTAATAATTATTTATAAGATGATGGCTAGGGTAGATAATTATCAAGATCAAGTTTATAATTTTATTGGATTGTGGGATGTTCCTTCAATTTGTGGATTGAAGATTTTAAAGAAAGAAAATGAGGCAATTGTTATTGCAACAGATTTATATGATGAAAATCCTGGAACATCAATCACAGAATGGAATACGAAACTTGCAAAAGAGCTATGTGATAAATATGAAATTGATTATAAAAAGTTAATTTATATTGAGCATACTCCATATAAGAAAACAAAATTATCATTTAATCAAGAATCATTTTTTAAGGTAAACTTTGAAATTACTGATGATAAATTTGAGAATCCTAAATGGCAAGAATTAACTATAGAAGAAATAGATAAATTATTAACAGAATAAATATAAAAGAATGGCTCAGATTACTGAAAAAACTAGGGGTGAAGTAAAAGAAGTTGTGTTAGATTTTTTTGCAGAGGAATGTGAAATAGAGCTAAACGAAATATCCGAAGATTCAAAAATTATAGGTGATTTAGATGGTGACTCTTTAATGTTTTTGGAGCTGATAGAAATCTTCAAAAAGAAATTTAATTTAAATATTGAATTAAAAACCATTGGCAAATACGCTGTAAAGAATCCTGTTCAAACTATTGGTGAATTAATTGATATGCAATTGCTTATTATTGAGCACGAAAACAATATTCTTGATATGTAAAACAATCACATGATTTATGGGTGTGGTATTGATATAGAAGAAACAGAGCGATTTAATAAACATTATTTTGATAAAGGTGTATTGTCAGATTTAGTTTATAATCTATTTACATCTAAAGAAATTGAAAACTTTTCAGTTTTTGGAAAAGAAGCCTTTTTAAAAGGCTTTTCTTTTAAGGAATCATTTTACAAGGCACTTAATAATACAGATATTGATTTTAAAGACGTAGAAATCATTTTTACAAACGAAGATGATTTTGTAATTTTCACTTCAAAAAGAATTAAAGAGATATTTAAAAAAGAAAAAATCATTGATATTTTAGCTAATTTTCAATTGAATGAAAAGTACGTTGTTTTTAAGGTTGTGTTAAAAAAAGAATAAGCAATGAGTCAAAAAACAGCTTTTGTTTTTCCGGCATTTATAAGTGAGTTTACAAAAAAGGAATTAGATTTTCTTAGTGAGAATAATATTGATTTTAATAACTATTTGCAAAGAGTTTCTGTGGCCTTAGAAATAGATTTGCCTGAGTTTTCATATGTTTCAAATAATTATAACAATGAATTAAAATCACAGCTTTTAGCATATTTATTTAGTTGTGCTTTTTACGATATATTAGAAAAAAAAGGTATTGAACCTCAATTTGTGGCTGGATATAGTATGGGGATTTACGCTTCATTATATGCTTCAAAATCAATTTCTTTAGAAGAAGGGGCAAAATTTATTTATACAGCTTATACTATTGTTAGTAAGCTGACAGAAACAAAAAAATTCGGTATGGGCGCAATCATTGGATTGCCAATAAAAGATATTAAATATTTAATTGAAGAAAATGCTCCCGATACTGAGATTATTAATGTAAATAATGAACATTCAATCGTAATAGCAGGGAAAAAGAAAGATATTAACTTAGTTCTGGAAAGAGCAAAAGAAGAAGGAGCAATGTCGTCGATTGAACTCACCGTAAATACACCTTATCATTCCAAATACCTTTTAAAATATTCTGAATCCTTTCAAAAATACATTTCTACCATTCAAATTTGTGATGCTGAGATACCAATAATTTCTACTTATGATCAAAGAGAAATAGTAAAAGTATCAGAAATAAAATCTGAATTACTATTTAATCTAACCTCTAAAATTAATTGGTATAAAACAATGCAAAAATTGCTTACTAAAGATGTAAGTAATATTTATGAATGTGGAGCAGGAAAAGATTTAAAGAAAATTTCAAGATTCATTAAAGGCGATTACAAAATGAATTCAATTTATAAAATATAAAAAAAGGAGTCTATATAGACTCCTTTTTTATATTTGAATTATCAGGTTTTTATTTGAAGGCCTTTTTTACTAAATATGCACCAAGAGATTTACCTCCTTTTGCATATGCTTCTTGAATTCTGTATCCAGCATCATAATCATTTCCCATACCACGGCCAGGAACGTTTGTCATTGTAATAACAGCTAAAATATTCTCTTTATTCTCAGTTTCAACAAATTTTACTTCAAGATTAATCATGGCATCTTTTTTCATAATTCCAATGTTAAATCCAGGTTCTGTAAAAGTTAATTTTACAATTAATGTGTATTTAGCTTTAATATTTGTTTGATCGAAATTACAGTCAGCTTTTGCAGTGTAATTATTCATTAATTCTTCAAATTTTGGGTGAAATCTACCTTCTCTATCTGCTTCCCAATTATCTTTCCATTTATCACCTTTCCCTGCTTCAGCTTCATTATATTCAGCAACTTTTTTATTTACATAATCTTCTTCTTTATCAAACTTTCCAACTGCCATTTCACTATAGTCATATTCTAATAGTACTTCAGTTTGTCCCTTTAAGAAACTTAAATCACCTTCCGTTACTTTAATTTTTTGTGCTTGTACAGCAGTTATACTTAGTACAACAAGTGCAACTAAAACAGTTTTTACAATTTTCATAGTTTTAATTTTCGTTAGTTTTTTATTAATTATTAGAGTATGAATTAAATATATCAGACTGTAAATAGTAATATAATCTCCAGTAATCCAGAAACTTTTCAATATTTACGATCGCCTTATTGTTATTTTTGAACCGTGTTTGTAAATGTTAATTTTAAAATATTAGCTAATTTAATTAAAAAAAACAATATTTAAAATATTAATCAGCATGATGAACAATGAAAACTAAAATAGTGTCTGCAAGAAAACTACTTTTTTTTCAAGTCTTTGATAAGAAATCGTCAAAGACGTTCCGATAGCTATCGGAATTCGAAGTTTTGAAAACCAAGGAGTTCACTTTTGTGAATGCTATGTGCTGAGCCTGTCGAAGTAACTGTTTTCAAAACGAGAGTAACGAAGAACCTTGCGAAGCTCACGAACACAAATTTAGTTATAATTAAACTTGTGAGTAATTTGGCGTTTTCTTGCAAAGACTATATAACATCAGTTCCTTTTTTTATTAGCCATAATTTCCCAACGTTTTCGTAAAATTTTTCAAGAGGAAGTTTAGTTTTTAAAACACTGTTAAAAAAATTATATTTCGAAAGGTCGAAATCAATAATTTGATCTTTAATTTCTTCATAAAACGGAGTGCCCGGCATTGGAGTAAGTATGGTGTAACCAGCATATGTTACTTTGTGCGAATTTGTATAATCCGATAAAGCTTTAAAATCAGATTCATCATAATCGTTCGGAATAACATAATTACCACGAAGCATAATCCCATTTTGATGGAATATATTTATAGCTTCATGTATTAATTTTGCATCAGCACTTTTGTTGTATCTCTTTAATTCTTCTTCGCGGAATGATTCAAATCCACATATAACAACTTTCAAACCCGCTTTTGCAAGTTTTTCAATTAGTTTTGGATATTTAACAGCAGTATCTGTTCTAATATCCATAACATATGTTTTTTTAATTCCTTCCTCGATTATTCTATCAAAAAGCTTATCAATAATTGAAACGTCAACAATCGTATTTGCATCAGCAAAACGAACAATCGGATAATCATCAGTTTGCTTTAATTCTTGAATAATGCTTTCGACACTGCGTTTTAAGTATTGTCCATCATACTGACACCATATAGAACAAAAAGTACATTTATAAGGGCATCCAAGCGACGTGAAAAGATATGTTGATGGATACGGAGCGTTACCAACTTTATAAGTTTCTTTCCATCTTTCTATATGACTTCTATTTGGAAATAAAAAATCCTCTTGTGCCGAGTTATAAATTATTGATTTGGCTTTTGATTTTTCAAGTATCCCATTTTTATTAATAACAACTCCCGGTATATTTTCAATTGGGGTATTGAGTTCTTTGGCTTTTATAACTTCCTTAAATGTATGTGCCGATTGTCCAGGAAGAATTATATCAACAGAAGGATCAGTAAAATCATTTGTTGATAACGTTGCATGTAATCCACCTACAACTGTTAATATATCAGGATTAAACTCTTTTGATGTTTGTAATATTTCAATTGCATAGTAAAATTCCGATGCTATTGTTGTTGTTCCTACAACATCAGGTTTATGTTCTTTTAATAAATTTGTCACCAATTCCTTTAAAGGAGGAGTGGTCTCAGGATGAAGATCATATTCACCTTTAGTATCAAAAAAAATAACATCGTGGTCTTTTACGGCTTCCGCAACAGTTAGTAAGCCTAATGGAGGCCCAATTAATTTTTTATGAATATATTTTTTAGCTTCAGTTGGTGCAGATGCCAAAATCATATTATGAGGTGACCGAGGTGTATTTATTAAAAGTATTTTCATGTGAGTAGTTTAACAAAATGCTGATTGCGAAGATAACAAAAGATTCTAATTTAATTAAAAGGAAAACCGCTAGTATGTGAAGAGATTTATTCATTTATTTATGAAGTACTTGGTTAATTGTTAACCAGATTCTTGCCCTGAATCCTTTCCATAATAAAAGTTGAAGATAGTAAATTAACGAATATTAAAAATCCTTAGTAATTTGTTTAACAAAAGTTATAAGCTTGAGGATTAAACATGTTTTCCAAGCCCACATTCATAGAAGTTACTTTTATCAATCTTTCTTTTCTCTTTTGTCATTGTTCCTGTAGAACCTTTTGTTATCATCTTTACTATCAGAAACCATAAAATTGGAATAGTCCAAGTTAAGATAATATTTATCTTCTTTTTGTCATTATCCAATAAATAAGATTTTAGTATCATTCTTGTGGATACTATTGAGAGAATTACATGAAGGGTAATTAGTATTGTCAGTACATAGTAACTTGTCATAATGTCACAACTTATAATTTGTAATTAAAATCTACAAATTTTAGAACTGAATTCTATAACTTGCCATTGGATATAATTCCATTTTGCGATTATAATATTCTTTCCCGGTTAAAGGATCTATTCTATATTCATAAACACTTGTGTACCCTGTCCTGTATTGTAAATCCATGGCAATTTCGACATTATACTTGGGCTTATTCCTTTTAATCCCTAATCTTAAATTAATTCGGAAGTAATTTTTTTGCTGGATTTCATAAGCATTATTCCAATCAAGAACCTCAATTCCTTGGTTTAACGTTTCTGCAACATCGTAAGGAACATATGGTCTTCCTCCGGCATATGTCGTTCTTAATCCTACAGAAAAAGCATTGTTTTTTCGAAAAGGAATTTCATAACCTCCTAATACATTAATTGCAAAATTGCCATTAAAAGCAGTATTCCTTTTTATGCCGTCATATCCTGCATAGAGTGATTCGTATAAGGATGCAGTAATTAAATAATAGAAATTATTCGACAGAAATCTTTCAAGTGTAAATTCAATTCCATAGTTCTCACCAGTACCTTCATTTACTAAACTATCAGTACGTTCAATAAAATATTCAGCACCAAAATTAAGAACAGAATATTCAGGTTGACCAGCCTTAACCGGTACATCATATAAGTATTGGTAATAAGTTTCAATTTTTAATCTAAGTATATCACTAAATAAATGATCGTATCCCAAAATGAGTTGATTACTTTTTGTAAAATCCAAATTCTTATTTGAAAGCGTTATATCGCCATTATTAAGCTTTGTTTGTGTATAATATATTACTCTAAGTTGAGTTTGACTGTGTAATCCGTAACCAACCTTAAAAGAGTTTTTTTCGTTCAAATTCCAGTTAAATCCCATACGTGGCTCTAATGAAAAAGAGCTATTCATATCAAGATATTGGGAATGTAGTCCTAAATACAGTTCAATATTATTAGTGAATTTATGTTTGTATTGTGTATACAATTGATATAAATTGAATTCCTCACTCAGATCAGTGAATACCTCAAATTGTCCTGCAGTCCTTGTACTATCAGCGAAATTTACAAAGTATCTGTCGGCAATTAAACCATAACTAAATGTATTTCTACTATTGATTTTTGTATTAACATGAGTTGTTAAACTAGCTTTAACTTCGGATGATTCTTCACCGGCCCAAATATTTGGACTAGGATCCCAAACACTTACTGTATCAATTCTAGTTGTAACTTTTGATCCATAAAGAGATACTGCTGTTTGTAATCTCGTTTTCTTTCCAAAAAAATGTATGTAAGAAAGAGCCAATGTTCCAATATCCGATCCATTACTTAAATCTTCGCCCCAACTTTCAAAAGCCCAATCCTCTTGCTTGTCATTGGAATCAAACATCTCAATATAGCTTTTACCACCCATTCCAACAAAAGTAAATCTCCCCTTTTTCATTGGGAAATTTAGTTTAAAAGTTAAATCTTGATATTGTGTGGTTTCAACCTCAGCTCCTAATAAATCAATGATATCCACAAGAGAATATCTATAAGATATTAAATAAGACGCATTAGATTTCTTAGAAAAAGGCCCCTCTGTTCCAAATTCTAAACCATTATAACCAAATTCAGCCCAATATTCTCTTTTTTCATTATTTCCAACACGCATTTTTAAATCAAATACTCCAGCCAGGGCATTCCCATATTCAGCAGGAAAAGCTCCTGTTAAAAAATCAGAATTAGTAAGCAAGTTATTATTTAATATAGTAATTGGACCTCCGGTTGTTCCTGATGCTGCAAAATGATTTGGATTGGGAATTTCAATACCGTCGAGTCTCCATAATAATCCTGTAGAGGAATTCCCTCTAATAATAATATCATTTCTATTATCACGTACAGACATTACTCCGGCATAATTGGCGGCCATTCTCGCAGGATCACCATAACTTCCCGGGTATCTTTTGGTTTCATCTACAGTAAAAGAACGTGCACTTATAGTAGCCATTTTATTTATTGGCCTATCTTTTTTGATAGTTGCTTTAATAACTACTTCGTCGATAGCTGTTACCGATTCATCTAATTCAATTCTAATAATTTTTTCTTTTGCTGAACTAATGATAATATTATCAATTATTTGAGTTTTATATCCAATATAGCTTGCTTGAATGGTTTGTCGTCCTATAATTACTTTTTCAAATCTAAAATAACCTTTATCATCGCTAATTGTACCTTGTTGAGGATTGGTTTCCGGTAAAATTATATTTACACCCGGTAAAGGAATTTGAGTTTCTCGATCAACTACAATACCTCTTAATGTTTGTTTTAAATTTTCTTGAGAAGAGCCAAACTTATTTATAAACAACAGCAAAAAAACTAGTAATATGTACTTATGTTTCATTAATATATTTCATTTTATTAGAAGAAAAGCAAATATACATGAATTATTTATTACTTTTTATTGAGAATCCGGCTTGTTCAATAATATCTCCTAATTGAATGTATTTTCCATGAGAATATGCCATTAGTTCTTGATGTTGCATGTTAATAGCACCAGTAGATTGGTCAATATAGTTTTCTGAAACTTGAATATTTACAACTTCGGCAAGAAACATGTCGTGTGAACCCAATTCTTTAATCTCTGTTACTTTGCACTCAATGTTTATCGGAGATTCAACAATAATTGTTGAATCTACTTTTTCTCCTTTACGAGAAGTGAGGTTCATTTCTTTAAACTTATCACAATCTCTTCCAGATTTTCTTCCACAGAAATCGGCTGCTTTTACTAAGTCTTTTGTTGAGTAGTTTATCACAAACTCCATATTTCTTTTAATAATATCATAAGAGTATCGTTCTTTTCGAATAGATACATAACACATTGGTGGAATTGAATTAATAGTTCCTGTCCACGCTATTGTAATAATATTATGCTCTTCTGGTTTCGATCCACAGCTTACCATAGCTGCAGGAACAGGATATATAAGTGCTGCAGGTTTTTTATTTACTTTTTTCATGATATTTATAATTGGAAGTTAATATAAAATCTGGATTGTAAACTTTAATAAATTTTAATTAAAAAAGCTAATTAAAATTTATTAAAAACAATTTTAGTGTGTATTAAAGAGAAGAGATTGCAGAAAATAGATTTTCAGTTTTTAATGAATCAAATAGGAATTAGTTAATTATTATAAAAAAACCAGTCAATGCCGGTTTAAATATTTTATTCAAATGATTCAATACATTTGTCAATACTATCACAAATATCGAAGACATTATGTAATTGTAGTAGTTTTACCAATTCCATTACTTCAGGAGAAATATTGCAAATTTTAAATTGACTATTGTTATTCTTTGCATTTCTTAATATTGAAAGCAAAGCTCCAAAACCAGAACTGTCAACATATTCAACACCTTCAAGGTCTAGAATAAGTTTAGTATTTGCCTTTGTTAAATATTGAGCAACCTCTTCTTTTAAAGACTGAGCAATTAAGATATTTAATTTGCTTATATTATCAAATGTTAATATCTCAATTCCGTTGTTCGATTCATGTTTTAACATAGATTCCGGTTTTAAGGTTAGAATTTTTGATTTTTCTTAATTTCATGCAATTCTTTAATAGCTGCATTACTTTCACCTACAAATTTAGCAATAATTTCGTTATATTCGTTAATATTTTTTCCCTCTTTTGCATTTTCCTCTAATTTTTTAAGATCATCGGCTAATTCTTTCATCCCTACCATTAGAATTGCAGATTTTGCTTTGTGTGCTGTTTTGCCTAAATTAATCCATTCTTTTTTTGAAAAGTAATTATTCATTGATTCTTGATATTCGGGAATTTGCTCAAAAAACATTTCAATCAAATCATTTATTAAGTCTGTACTTTCACCACTTATTTCGTTTAAATAGGAAAGGTCAATTACATTATGCTTATTATTCATTGTTCAGTTCTTTAAATCAGTGAGACTATGATTTTGTAATCAAAATCATCTAGCCGAACTGATCCCGAGCGTTAGTCGAGGGATCTCTGGGGTTATATTCCCTGCGCCTTGGTGCGTATGGGAAATAAAATATTCCATTGAGATACCTCGTCAGCTTGCTACGAGAAGTTTCATTTATCGTAATAATCTTATAATTTTCCCAAAATACAAAAAATTAATTTTAAAGAATATAGTATAAAGAGATTTAAATTTTTATTTTTACAATACATTTCATATAATAAAACATTTTTACTTGGTTTTAAGTACAAGGATTAATTAAGCACTAAATCAATTTATAAAATAATGAAACGACTTTCGATCACACTTTTTGTAATTTTTATAGCATTTGGGGCTTTTTCTCAAAGTGCTAATTCGATTGAAGAAGAAATAAATGAGATTAGAAAAAAAGCAAGTCTTTTATATAACGAAGGTGTAAGGTTTGCTAAAGAAGCGAAATATACAGAAGCTCATAAGAAATTTGATGAGTCGTTATTTCTATATAATGATTTTGCCTTACCTTATTTGGAAAGGGCTAAAATAAAAATTATTCGACAAGAGTTTGACCTAGCAATAAAAGATGTTGCTAAAGCTATAGAACTTAATGGTGATTTAGGCGAGGCATATTATATTAGGGCATATATGAAATTATTGATGAAGGATCATCAAAATGCATTAACAGATTTTACACATGCAATACAAAAAGGTTTTACTGAATCAGAAGCATATTATTACAGAGGATTAATGAATTTTGAACTAGCTGATTATAACAGTGCACTTATTGATTATACATTAGCAATAGATAAAAAATATGACTTTGCATATGCTTATAACGAACGAGCTAGCTCTAAAAGGATGCTTGGAGATTTTCACGGAGCTATTCACGATTATAAACAAGCGTTGGCATATGACTCTACTATTATTGTAGCTTATGATAATAGAGGTAGTTGTAAAATTAAAACTGGTGATTTTCAAGGTGCAATAGAAGATTTTACAAGAGCTTTTCAAAAAGACCCTGAGTACTACTTGGCACTTAATAACAGGGGAAGTGCTTATTATCAAATGAGCAATTATGAATTGGCTCTAAAAGATTTTACTAAAGTTACAGAAATAAATAAAGAATATGCTCCAGCTTATAATAACTTAGGAGTTACAAAGATCCAAATGGCAAACTATTTGGGTGCCGAAAAAGATTTAGATAAAGCTATTGAATTGGATCCTGAATATGGTGAAGCATATATAAGTAGGGGATATGCTAAAGAATTTTTAGGTAAGTTTCCTGCTGCTTGTGAAGACTGGAAAATGGCAAAGGAACTGGGAATAGAAGAGGCTGAGAAATATATGACAGAATGTGAATAATCTAAATTCTAATTGAAATGAGAATAATTAAAATAACTATATTATCGCTTTTTATCCTTATAACAAATGGTCTATTAATAAAGGCTCAGGAAAATCTAAAAATTAAAAAAAGCGACTTTAGAATCGAAATAAAAGAAGTAGGTTTTAAAAATGCTTGGAAAAATGTAAAGGAAGGAGAAGAATTATTTACAGCAGGTTTAGGTACTTTTCCTGAAGCGCTCGTTTATTATTTAAAGGCAACTAAATATAATTCTGAATGTGCAAAGTTAAATTATAAAATTGGCGTTTGTTATTTAGCAACAGATAAGTTTTATAATGCAACTGAATATTTGGAGAAGGCTTATTTAAAAGATAATAATATTGCTGATGATGTTCATTTAATGTTGGCAAGAGCATATCATTTAAATCTTGATTTTAATAATGCCATTGAAAATTATAAGGCTTATTACAGTTCTTTTTCTGTTAAAGAATTGGAAAAATATAATATTAGTGTCGATAAATACATAAAAGAATGTAAATATGGGCAAGAACTTGTAAATAATCCTGCACGGGTAATAATTAATAATTTGGGAGAAAGAGTTAATTCCGAATTCGACGATTATAATCCGGTATTGCATCCTACACTTGATTTATTGTATTTTACTTCGCGACGAAGTATTGATAAAAAAGATAAAAGATTAGACGCAGATAATAAGTATATGGAAAATATATTTATTTCTGAACAAGCAGGTGATCTATGGAGAAGACCAAAGGTCATTGAAAAAAAATTGGATTCAAAAAATAATGAATCACTATTAACATTATCGTCAGATGGGAGTAAAATATATTTATACAATGGTGAAGAAAATGGTGGTGATATTTTGGTAAGTGAATTGAAAAAAGATAGTTGGAAATCACCTAAAGGTATATCAGGAAGGATCTTATCAAAAGATAAAGAAACTACAATTACATTTAGTCCTGATGGAAAAGAAATGTTTTTTGTATCGAATCAAGATGGAAGTATTGGAGGAATGGATATCTTTTATAGTAAATTGAATGCAAAAGAAAAATGGATTGATCCAATAAATATGGGTGCTGCAATAAATACTATTTATGATGAAGAAGCTGTTAGTTGGCATCCCAAAGAAGATAAATTATATTTTAGTTCGCAAGGGCATAATTCAATGGGAGGTTACGATGTATTTGTAATTGAAAGAGATGAAAATGGAATGTGGTCGAGTCCTTTGAATTTAGGGTATCCAATTAATACACCAAGTGACGATATTTTCTTTAAAATGGATGAAACCAATAAGCAAGCTTATTATTCATCTGTTCGTGATAACGGTTATGGAGGAAAAGACTTATACAAAATAATTATACTAGGTGAAGAAAAGGAGCTAAAATTAAAAATGGATGATATTTTCCTAGCATGGAATCATAAACCAATTGATGATTTATTTTATTATGCACCTACTGAATTAAAGGTTGATACAGCATTATTTATGACTGGTATGATTACTGATTCTAAAACAGGAGAACTAATAATACTTGCTAAAATTGAAGTAATTGATCTTGAATTAAGTCAGGTTATTGCAACAGGATTAACTGATACTACAGGAACTTATCAAATAAAAATTCCTAAGAAAAAGGATTATGGAGTTGAGCTTACTGCAAAAGATTATTTGTTCTTTGTTGAAATAACTAATTTATCGCAAAAACAGGTTATTGAAAGCAAAATAACCGCGAATTTCCAATTAGATAAGATTGATGTTGGAGCTAAAATGGTATTAGATAATATTTTCTTTGAAACGAATAAGGCTACAATAAAACCAGAGTCAACTACAGAACTTGAACGTCTTGCAACTCTTCTTATTGAGAATCCTACAATAAGACTTGAAATTTCAGGTCATACAGATAATGTGGGATCGTATCGAGCAAATCAAAAACTTTCAGAATCACGAGCGAAAAGTGTGGTAGATTATATGGTTAGTAAAGGTGTTGGTTCAAGTCGACTTGAATATAAAGGGTATTCTTTTAATCAACCAATTGCTGATAATGGTACAGCAGAAGGTAGAAGTAAAAATCGCCGGGTAGAATTTAAAGTATTGAGTAAGTAAAAATATTATAATTCTTGCTTAACATAAATGGATGGTTTAATTAAATCATCCATTTTTGTAACAGGCAATCGGTGAAAATCATATTTTTTTAATTTAAATTTCATAATTTTGTGCATCAAGAATAATTTACTTATAAAACATAATGTATAATGAAAAATACAGCATTTACAAATTTTCATATTGAACTTGGAGCAAAAATGCTTCCATTTGCTGGTTATAACATGCCAATTGAATATTCTGGAATTAATGATGAACATATGACTGTTCGCGAAAAAATTGGAGTATTTGATGTTTCACACATGGGAGAATTTTGGGTAAAAGGCCCAAAAGCTTTTGAATTAGTTCAAAAGTTAACATCAAACGATGTTGCAGAATTATATAATGGTAAAGTTCAGTATTCATGTTTCCCGAATGGAAAAGGTGGTATAGTTGATGATTTATTAGTTTATAAATTCGACGACGAAACTTATTTATTAGTTGTTAATGCATCTAATATTGATAAGGATTGGGCTTGGGTTTCTAAACATGCTCAGGAAATGGGAATGGAATTGGGTAAAGAAGTATACAATGCTTCTGATGAAATTGCTCAGTTGGCAGTTCAAGGACCATTAGCTTTAAAAGCGATGCAAAAATTAACTTCTGCAAATGTAGTTGATATGGAATATTATACTTTCCAAAAATGTGATATTGCAGGAATTAAAGATGTTATTTTCTCTACAACAGGATATACTGGTTCAGGTGGTTGTGAAATTTATGTTGATAATGCAGATGCAGCAAAACTTTGGAAAGCTGTTTTTGAAGCCGGCGAAGAATTTGGAATTAAACCAATAGGCTTAGGTGCTCGTGATACACTTAGATTAGAATCAGGTTTTTGTTTATATGGTAATGATATGAATGATGATATTTCTGCAATCGAAGCTGGTTTAGGTTGGATTACAAAATTCGTTGAAGGAAACGATTTTATTGATCGTAATATTTGGGAAAAACAAAAAGAAGAGGGTGTTGCTCGACAATTGAAAGGATTTATAATGGAAGAACGTGGAATTCCTCGTCAACATTATAAAGTAGTTGATGCTGAAGGAAACGAAATTGGTGAAGTAACCTCTGGTACAATGTCTCCAATTATAAAGCAAGGAGTTGGAATGGCGTACTTAAATAAGGGTTTTAGAAAAGTTGGAACAGAAATTTTTATTGAAATCAGAAACAAAAAAATAAAAGCTAAAGTTGCGCGTGCACCTTTTCATGTAAGTAAATAATTACTAATTATCATACTTAATGTCTGCAAGAAAATAGCCTTTTTCAAGTCTTTGATAAGAAAACGTCAAAGACAAGGCTTTCGAAGTGTTGAAAACCAAGGAGTTTACTTTTGTAAGTGACTGCTTTCAACACAAGAGTAACGCAGTATTTGGCGTTTTCTTGCAAAGACTACTTATAAACCCTGCTATTTTATAGTGGGGTTTTTTATTAACTTAGCTTTTTTAAACTCTACAAATGAAAAATATAGAGGTTTGTTTAACTCCTGAGTTATTCAGTAAATATAATTTAGAAAATAAAATTGTTGTAATTGTTGATATTCTAAGAGCAACAAGTATTATTACTACAATGTTTCAAAATGGACTAAAGAAGCTGATACCGGTAAATAGTTTAGAGGAAGCTAGAAAGTATAAAAATAATGGCTATTTAGTTGCTGCAGAAAGAAATGGTAAAAAAGTTGATTTCGCTGATTTTGGAAATTCTCCATTCGAGTTTACATCGGAAAACATTCTTGGCAAAACTTTGGTTTACAGTACTACTAATGGAACAAATACAATAAATATTGCTTCAAAATCTGAATCTGTTTTAATTGCTTCATTCTTAAATTTAACAAGCGTAACAAATTATTTAAAAAATCAACAAATGGATATATTAATATTATGTTCAGGATGGAAAGGAAATTACTGTATTGAAGACTCTTTATTTGCAGGAGCATTAGCGGATAGCTTACTAAATTATAAGAAATTCACAACAAATTGTGACTCTGTTACTTCATCAGTTGATTTATGGAATGTTGCAAAAGCTGATATCCATCAATATATTAAAAGAATATATCAATACAATCGATTAACAGATTTGGGTTTTGAAAGTATTGCTAGTCATTGCTTTAAGGTCGATTTGAATGAAGTATTACCGGTTCTCAGGAAAAATTATATAGTAAACTTAAAAAATAGCTTATGACGAATTGCTTTCCTTGTCATTAGTTCATAAATTTATACTGCCATTTTTTTTATTAAATATGTTATAGATCATAAATATATTGATCTATTTAATTGAAATTTGTTTGCAAATAGAATGTTTAATTTATTTAATATAATTACTTAATAATCATAAAACTATTAGTTATGAGGAAACATATTTTTAATGCAGGTCCATGTAAGTTGTCCGATTCATTATTGAAGAATACATCTGAAGCAATTGTTGAATTTAATGGTTTAGGTCAATCATTAATTGAAATTTCACACAGAAGTAAAGATTTTCAAGCGGTAATGGATGAGTCAGTTGAATTAATGAAAGAGGTATTAAGTATACCTGACGGATATTCAGTTGTATTTTTAGGCGGTGGAGCTAGTCTTCAATTTTGTATGATACCTTATAACTTTATGGCGTCTAAAGCATTTTATTTAAATACCGGAACATGGGCATCAAAAGCTATTAAGGAAGCAAAAATGTGGGGTGAGGTTGTTGAAGTATCTTCTAAAGATAAAAACTTTTCGTATTATCCAAAAGGATATGATATCCCTAATGACGTTGATTATGTTCATATTACAACAAATAATACAATTAGTGGAACTGAGATTTTTGAAGATTTAGATGTTAAAGCTCCTTTGATTGCTGATATGTCTTCTGATTTTTTAAGTCGTCCAGTTGATGTTGCTAAATATGACATGATATATGGTGGAGCTCAAAAGAATTTAGGCCCTGCAGGTGTAACGTTTATTATTATTAAGGATGAATTGTTAAATAAGGTTGTTGCAGATCGCCCGATTCCAACAATGTTACAATATGGAATTCATATTGATAAAGGATCAATGTATAATACGCCTCCTGTATTTAATATTTTTGCTGTTCGTGAAACATTGAAATGGGTTAAAGCAATGGGTGGAGTTGAAGCAATGGAAAAGTTAGCTATTGAAAGAGCCGAGTTACTTTATAATACAATTGATAGTAGTAATATGTTTGTTAGTCCTATAGCAAAAGAAGATCGTTCAAGAATGAACATTGTTTTTGTTATGAAAGATCAATACAAAGATAAAGAAGCTGAATTTGTTGCATTTGCAGGAGAAAGAAATTGTATTGGAATTAAAGGGCATCGTTCAGTTGGAGGTTTCCGTGCTTCTACTTATAATGCATCTACAATAGAAGATGTTCAAGCATTAGTTAAAGCAATGAATGATTTCGAAGCAAAAAACGCATAAATTAATATTTTAAATATAAGACTCAAGGCATATGCTTTGGGTCTTTTTATTAATCCTTAAAATTAAAAATTATGAAAAAAGTACTTGTTGCAACAGAAAAGCCATTTGCTCCTGCAGCAGTAGCTCAAATTAAGGAAGTTTTAGATAAAGCTAATTATGAATTAGTTTTATTGGAAAAATATACAGATAAATCTGAACTGTTAAAGGCTGTAGAGAATGTTGACGCTATGATAGTACGTTCAGATAAAGTAACAAAAGAGGTAATTGATGCATCGAATAATCTTAAAATAGTTATTAGAGCAGGTGCAGGTTACGATAATCTTGATTTGGAAGCATGTACAGCTAAAAATGTAGTTGCAATGAATACTCCGGGTCAAAACTCAAATGCTGTAGCTGAACTTGCTATTGGTATGATGATAAGTATTGCTCGTGGAAATTACAATGGTAAAGCAGGTACTGAATTACGTGGTAAAAAAGTAGGAATTCATGCTTATGGTAATGTTGGAAGATATGTTGCTCAAATAGCTAAAGGATTTGGAATGGATGTATATGCTTATGATCCTTTTGTTGATAAGGATTTAGTTAAAAAAGATGGAGTAATTCAACTTGATACAGCTGAAGAATTGTATTCAACATGTCAGTACATATCATTGCATATTCCTGCTAATGATAAAACTAAAAAATCAATCGGATTTGATTTGTTGAGTAAAATGCCTAAAAATGGAACATTAGTAAATACTGCAAGAAAAGAAGTTATTAATGAAGAGGAATTGCTGAAAGTGTTTGCTGAAAGAGATGATTTTAGATATGTTTCTGATTTAACTCCTGAGTGTGCAGATGAGATTAAAGAGAAATATGAAGGAAGATTTTTCTTTACACCAAAGAAAATGGGTGCTCAAACAGCAGAAGCTAACATTAATGCAGGTGTTGCAGGTGCTAATCAAATTATTGATTTCATTGAAAACGGAAACACAACATTCAAAGTAAACTAAAAGAAGTTTAAAGTTACTAGTTTAAAGTTCCAAGTTGGTATGTGGTATAATAAACTAGAGTAATAATTTAAACTTTTAAAAATATAATTAAAATAAATGTAAATTAAGTTAAAGTTTTGATAATGAGGTGAACGTGTTTGTTCATGAAACCTTGAACTCAGAACTTTGAACTTTAAACTTATTAAAACATGGCAATAATAAAACCATTTAAAGGATTAAGGCCTCCTAAGGATATTTCGAAAGATCTAGCATGTCTGCCTTATGATGTTATGAATAGCGAAGAAGCTGCTGTTATGGCAAAAGGGAAAGATTGTTCTTTGTTACATATTACTAAAGCTGAGATTGATTGTCCTGCAGGAACAGATGTTCATTCTGAAACGGTATATAACAAAGCTGTTGACAATTTTAAAATGTTTCAAGAAAAGGAATGGTTAGTTCAAGATGATGAGGCTAAATATTATATTTATGCACAAACAATGGACGGACGAACACAATATGGTATTGTTGGTGCAGCAGCATGTGCAGATTATCATAATGGAATAATTAAGAAACATGAATTAACTCGTCCGGAAAAAGAAGACGACAGAATGATTTTAACTCGTTATACAAACGCAAATATCGAGCCTGTATTCTTTTCATATAAAGCTGTTCCTGAAATTGACGCATTAGTTGATGCAATTGTTAAAAATCAAGAAGCTGATTATGATTTCGTTGCTGAAGATGGTTTCGGTCATCACTTTTGGGCAATTAATAATGCAGATACAAATAAAAAATTAGAAGATTTATTTGATACTAAAGTTCCATATACTTATGTTGCTGATGGTCATCATAGAACAGCTGCAGCTGCTCGTATTGGAATCGAAAAGCAAGAAAACAATCCAAATCATACAGGAAATGAAGATTATAATTTCTTTATGGCCGTTCATTTTCCTGATAATCAATTAAAAATTATTGATTATAATCGTGTAGTTAAAGATTTGAATGGTATTTCTGAAGAGGAATTAGTTGAAAAATTAAAGACTGCTTTTGAAGTAGAAAAAGTTGGATCTGAAATACATACGCCAGCAAAATTACATGAATTTAGTATGTATCTAGCTGGTGATTGGTACAAATTAACAGCAAAAGCTGGAACATTTGATGATAATGACCCAATTGGAGTACTTGATGTTACAATTCTTTCAAAACAAGTTCTTGAGCCAATATTTAATATTATGGATTTAAGAACTTCAAATAGAATTGATTTTGTTGGTGGAATTCGTGGTTTAGGAGAACTAAGCAAACGAGTTGATAGCGGTAAAATGAAAGTTGCATTTGCGTTATATCCTGCTTCTTTACAACAATTAATTGATATAGCTGATACTGGAAATATAATGCCTCCAAAAACGACTTGGTTTGAACCTAAACTAAGAAGTGGATTGGTTATTCATAAAATATAATATGTTAAAATAATAGAAATATTATTTAAAGATAAGAAAGGGAGAATCAATAGCGATTCTCCTTTTTTTGTAAACTTTTACTAAACCTGATTGTTATCTTTTTTAAGAAAGAACTTTTTTATTACATTTGAAATTATAATAAATCATTAATAAAAATACAGTATAAATGGGCGTTTCTGAAAATATTAAGCATTTCCTTTCCAATGAGATACCTTCAAATGTGAAATTAGTCGCAGTATCAAAAACTAAACCAATAGACGCAATTCGTGAAGCATATCAGTCTGGATATAAAATATTTGGAGAAAATAAAGTGCAAGAATTGGCAGATAAGTATAATGAATTACCCAAAGATATCGAATGGCACATGATTGGTCATATGCAAAGCAATAAGGTTAAATATATAGCTCCCTTTGTGTCATTAATTCACGGTATTGATAGTTTTAAATTATTAAGTGTAATTAACAAAGAAGGAGAGAAGAATAATCGAAAAATTAATTGTCTGCTTCAGTTTCATATTGCAAAAGAGGAAACTAAATTTGGTTTAAGTATAGAAGAAGCAAAAGAGTTTCTGCAATCAGAAGAATTTAAGAAACTTAATAATATAACTATTTGTGGTGTAATGGGTATGGCAACCTATACCGAAAATGAGGAAGCAATACGTTCCGAATTTAAAGAATTAGTTTATATCTTTAATGAATTAAAAAATACTTTTTTTCCTGTTAGTGATTTTAAAGAAATCTCGATGGGAATGTCAGGAGATTATAAAATTGCAATAGAAGAAGGAGCCACTATGGTTCGTATTGGTAGTTTATTATTTGGAGCAAGAAATTATATTAAGTAGATAATTTAAAAATATTTTAATTATGAGTAAATTAGAAACCACTTATTTAGGATTGAAACTTAAAAACCCGGTTATTGTAGGAAGTTCAGGTCTTACTAGCTCTATTGAAAAAATTAAGCAAATAGAAGAAAAAGGTGCTGGAGCAATTGTGTTAAAATCAATTTTCGAAGAACAAATAAAATACGAAGCCGGTAAAATGGCAAACGGTTCCGATTCGCCAGAAGCATTAGATTATGTAAACTATTATGTTAAAAATAATACAGTTGAACAGTATCTTGATCTAATTAAAAATGCAAAAGAAGCTGTAAATATACCCGTAATTGCTAGTATAAATTGTGTTAGCTCTAAAGAGTGGACAGGTTTTGCTAAAAGCGTTGAAGAAGCAGGAGCGGATGCCTTAGAAGTTAATGTTTTTGTTTTACCAAACGACAAAAATGCTTCTGCAGAACATTATGAAAATGTGTATTTTGAGTTAGCAGAGCAATTAAAGAAAACAATAAATATTCCTTTTGCATTTAAATTAGGCTCTCATTTCTCAAATCTGGTTGGCTTCGTTCAAAAATTGAATGTCCCGGGCGTAGTTCTGTTTAATAGATTTTATGCTCCTGATATAAATGTGGATAAAATGGAATTTACCACATCTGAAGTTTTTAGTACTCCGGCAGACATTAGAAATTCATTACGTTGGGTAGGTATTATGTCTTCTAAAATCACAGATATGGATATTGCTGCATCAACAGGTGTACATGATGGTAAAGCTGTAGTTAAGCAATTATTAGCAGGTGCAAGTGCAGTTCAGGTATGTTCCACATTATATAAAAATGGGATTGATCATCTGGAAAATATTATTAAAGATCTTGAAGATTGGATGAATAAACATGGGTTTGAAAATATTGAAGAATTTAAAGGTAAGATGAGTTATTCAAAAATTGATGATCCACTTGTTTATGAACGATCCCAGTTTATGAAGTACTTCTCTAGTATACAATAAAAAAATCCCGCTTAATTAGCGGGATTTTCATTTATATTTTTAAAAATGCACACTTTCTTTTTATAAGTATTGAATTAGACATTGTTTAATATTAACTATCTTTATGTTCACAAAAAAATATGAAGTATGTGGTTTTATATTTTTTTGTATGTATACGACATAATTGATATTGCACGAGATACATCAAAAGTTTGTTTTACATATAGAAGATATATGTGCCACCGTGGCACATATAATATTGTTATGGTGCATTAAATCGAAAGGCATGGAGATATTCAAACAGATTACAGCAAATAATATTGAATTAAAAGAATATCCTTTTTTAAAGGAGTTAGCAATGGAAGCTTATCTGATAGAAAATGAAGATATATTGAAGCTTGATAATGAAAACTTTGCAGATATTGTTGTACTTGATGCAGAAATTGCTTTAAAAGGGGGAAGAAAAACATCCAAAAGAGATGGAAGAATTGATATCTTGGCTAAATACGGTATGGATTATTTATCAATTGTTGAATTAAAGATTGGAGAAATAAATGAAGAAGCTTTAAAGCAACTTGAAGATTATCTTAAAGTAAGCGATACAATTATTCAAAAACATCCTGATTTTTGGACTGAGAATGAGAATTCTCCAAATTGGATTGGTGTATTAGTTGGAACTTCTATTTCTTCTTCTCTTCAAGAAAAATTACAAAATGGATATACAACCGAATCTGGAATACCAATTGCAGGAATGACTATTAGGAGATTTAAAGGTCAACAGAGTGAAATTTTTGTTATAACCGATACATATTTTAAATATAACTATACAAGTCGAGACTTCTCAAAATTTGAATTTAAAGATTCAATTTATAATAAATCAAGATTAGTAAACAAAGTAATAAAAGAATATGTTGAACAAAATCCTACCATTATTTACGCAGAATTAGAAGCAAAATTCCCACAATATTTGCAAGGAAGTCATGGTGTTTTTTCAACTTATGAGAATGCAAAAGAAATATTTGATAGGACTGGACATAAAAGATACTATATTAAACCTAATGAAATAATTAAACTATCTGATTCTACAATTTCTACTTGCACTCAGTGGGGTTTTGGAAATATTGAGAAGTTTATTGACCATGTAAATAATTTTAGTGAAAACAAAATAGAAAATATTTAACGCACAAAAATGATAGTTATGATGAAATTTAGAAAAATTATTTATGTAATTGTAGTAATGACAATTATTACAAGTTGTGTTTCTCAATCTGATTATGATAAACTACAAGCAGAAAATGCGCAACTAAAAATTGAATTAGAAGAATGTTTAAACGGAGCAGAAAAACTAATTGCTAACGTAGAAAAAGCTTATTCTGAAAAAGACTATTCTGTCGCAAAACAAAATATTGAATCATTGTCTAAAAAGCACCCTGAATCACCTAAAAATGAAGATTTCAAGATAATGCTTGTGAAAATTGAAAAAGAAGAGCTAATTGAAGAAAAGAGAAAAGAAGCTGAAGAAAAAGAGAGAATTCGACTTGAAAATCTAAATAATACTGGCATGTGGAGTGTTAACTATTATGTAGATGAGTTTGGGGAAAAAACAAATCAAGGATATATTACAAATGCTAAGTCAATACAAGGAACATTCAGTAACACAGCAACAGAAAATTCAAGACTAAATATTGACTTTCTTATAACAGGTTCCTATAAAATTTCTATACAATTATATGAATATGCAGGTAATAATCCAGTTAAGGCATATTCGTCTGAAAGTTATCGAGTATTAATACAAGATAAGGATGGAAATAGGTTTAAATTGACAGCGACTAATTATTCTGATAGACTCACTTTCGATAAGACTACTTCACGGAAAGTTCATGGAATTCTAATGAAAGGTGGAACTATTAAATTTAAAATAGTTGAGATTGATACTCCAACTACAGAATATGATTTTGTAATTCAAAAGGCAGATTGGTATGAAAATGCATATAGTAAATTGAGAGAATCATAAATAATTAACAATCTGGAATTAACGCACCATAACAATTAAGCATCGTTTTCGGTTTACCCGAATATGTGCTTTATGTTGAACTAAACCTGAAGGTATACCTTATATATTGTGGAATCAATTTTTGATAATAATATCATATAATAAGAAGCCTAAAAATAAGCATTTAACTTGAAATAATCATAATGTGAATACTATTGTAAAGAACAGTTTTTGAGTCAAATCCATAAGTTAGGGTTTAAACTTACTTTTTAAAATGTGGCTTGTAAATACCATAAGCTTTTGATTTATGATGAAAACTAAAATCAGCGAAAAGCTACCGAACCCCCCGCTGCCGCACGATTGTATCGTGTGGTTTATATAATATTTTAGCAATTCTTTATTATAAAATTCTTTATATTTGATAAATGAGTCGTAATTATAAATTTCATAATCCGGAAGGGGCATATTTTATAAGTTTTGCGGTTGTAGAATGGTTAGACATCTTTACTAGAAACGAATACAAGAATATTTTAATTGATAGTTTACATTATTGTCAAAAAGAAAAAGGCATGGAAATTTTTGCATGGTGTATCATGACAAATCATATTCATTTGATTTTTAGAAGTGTAAAGGGGCAAAAGCCACAATTGTTAATAGGTGATTATAAAAGGTTTACCAGCAAGTCTATTGTTCAAGCAATTATTGATAATCCCAAAGAGAGTAGAAAAGAATGGTTAATTGCTCAGTTTTTAAAAGCAGGAACAAAATCTTCTAATGTTAAGAAATATCAATTTTGGAGACATGACAACAAACCAATCGAATTGTGGAGCAATAAGGTAATTGCTGAAAAAATCAACTATATTCATAATAATCCTGTTGAAGAAGGTTTGGTTTACAAACCGGAGGATTATGTTTATAGTAGTGCAAGAGATTATAGTGGAGAAAAGGGTATATTAAATGATGTTATTGTTGCTAAATAAAACCACACGATGAAATCGTGCGGTAGCGGGGATTTTGGTTATTATGGACTTATTAGAATTTAAATTTGATAACATATACAAATTAGCAGATATTGTAGATAATTGTGTTAAAGCTGAAATTCAAATATGGAATTATAATGAAGAATACTTTATTAATTCTGCTACCAAGTTTTCAAAAGACACATTACTTCATTTATATATAGTAACAACGGCGTTTAATCACTATCATAGATACTTTAGGAAAGATGGAGATATGATAGATGAAGTTAGTATTGAAGAATGGTATTTGCTATTTGAAAATTATAATATAAATATTGAACCTATTGAGTTTGATGATAATCCTGAACCAATTGATTGGTTTGAAAATAACTCGGATAAATTTGCTGAATTGTTTAATTATATGGCAGAAGAAGTTTTTTATATTTTATTTGCCAATAGACAGTTCCTACTTGAGTTTAATAACTTAATAGCACTGACTGTAAAAGAAACAAATTTTCCTACAAAGTCTCTTAATGAAAAAGGGACAATTAAACGAGCATATATAACTAAGTGGGTAAAGACTGCAGTTTATCATAGAGAAAAAGGAAGATGTGTTTTTTGTAATACAGACTTGACTGGATTAGTTAATACTTTAACAAATGCAAATTATGACCATATTGTGCCTCTTGATAAATATGGAACAAATGACCCGTGTAATATTCAATTAGCATGTGAAAGTTGTAACAAATCTAAATCTAATAAAGGCGGTACGACAAGTAATTTGTATATACCATGGTGGTAAAAAAAATACAACAGCTAACAATACCATCATAAAACATAGCGCATGTGGTACATTTAGGAGGTTTTGAATAAATAATTAATTTTAGAAAGAAATAAAGAAAAAGTGTCAATCTTTTTTAGGATTAGACATAATATCAATTAGTTCATTATATAAAGCTTCCTTATCTTCTGTTATATCTTCCTTACAGCTTTTTAATCTTAATAAGCAGGTGTTTGCTAATTGAGGATCTATATAATCAAAATTGTCGATTACCGTAAATGCCTCAAATGCTAATAAAAATTCCGACTGAATAAAGATTTCAGTAAAACTTGATATATATTGATTGAAATTTAAGCCATTTTTCCAACACGAAGCAACAAGTATAGATAATATACCTTTATAATCGGAGTTTTCTATTGCATCAATAATAATAGGAACGCTATTTTGATCCTTTAGATTTTCAATTATTTTTATTGCTTCGTCACGAACAAGAGTTTCATTTGTTTTCTGTATTAAATAGATAACTTCTTTTAATATGTCTTTATTACCTTCTTTAATTATATATTTTAAAGTGTCAATAATAATAGATGAATTTTCTGATTTGAGTTTTTTAATAATTTCCTTATTATCCATGCTTTAGCTATCAAAATTGTATGTGTAGTATTTGTTTATTAACGGAGCAAATTTAGAATAATTACTTTAGAATATTAGTTAATCATATATAATTTGCTGCACTGATATTGATTTTTTTTATTATATAAAAACAGCACTTAAAATTCGAAAGAACTAAAAAAGAATTAAATTAAGTATTATATGGTTTACCTGTAGGGGATATGCTTTGTTTTTTAAAAAAAAGTGTTACTTTTACTACAAATTGTTCTAAATTCGTAACAATTAATAAGACGACAAATTATGAATATGAAATTATTGTATCGTAAGGCGTTATATCTTTTTGTAGTGTTAGTATCTGTAACACTGATGTTTGGATGTAACTCTGGTAAAGACAAAACAAATGATTCAGATGATATTATTACTCTCGATTCACTCGAAATTGATGAGCAATTAATTCAGGATGTGAAAGCAGTTAAGGAAATTTTTTATTCTTTGCCTTCGCCACTGGAAACAGCTATGATTCTTAAACAGGCTGGAGCAAAATATAATGATGAGCTTCTTAACTCTACGGATAATATTTCGAGATATGTGACTAATAAAAGCATGGCTTTAAATCTTGGTATTTATACAACTGATTTAAGTTATGCCAGTTTGTTTGACCAAACTCAAGCTACAATTAATTATATGAATGCTTCTAAAAAAATGGCCGAAGGATTAGGAATACTGGGTGCTATTGATGAAAATATTATTGAAAGATTAGAAGCAAATATTAATAATAGAGATGTTATTATGGATATCATTTCTGAAACAATTATGAATTCAAGTGCATTTTTCGAAGAAAATGATAGACAGGCATTGTCGACAATTGTTTTAGTAGGTGGTTGGATTGAAGGTTTATATATAGCAACCAATTTAGTTGGTGCTGATGCAAATTTTAATAACAACGAATTAATAAGTCGTATTATTGACCAGAAACTTACATTAACTACAGTACTTAGCTTATTGGATGAGAATTCAGATAATGAAGACGTACAGAATGTAAAGACTAATGTAAACGAATTAAAAGCTGTTTTTGATAAAATTGAGGTTACAACTTCAAAAATAGAACCTGTAACTGACGAAGAAACGAATGTTACAACACTTAAGTCAGAGACTAATATATCTATGAGTCCTGCAACTTATAATGAATTAAAAGATAAAGTTAAGGTAATACGAAGTAATTATATATTATAAAAATATCCTCTGTTATGAAAAGAATTTACCAGATATTAATTATATTAACAGTGTTAACACTAATACCCTTTTATGGTAATTCGCAGTGTAAAAGTTTTGCTAAAAAGGTTTGTAAATCAGAACTTAGTCCATATATACACGATGGAAACTTTAATGCTGCTATTTTAACTGAGGGAGAAGATGCTGAATTATACAAAACATTTTACGCAGGGCAAAATTATAGAATCTATATATGTGGATCTGATGCTCTTCCCGATATTGAGTTTCAGGTGCTTGATGTAAATAGAAATGTTTTATACGATAATAGAAAAAAAGATTATTCCAGAGTATGGGATTTTAAATTAGAATCGAGTCAACAATTAATAATTTCGTTACGAGTGAAGAATAGTGAAGAAGAATCGGATGAATTAGTTAGTGGATGTGTAGCAATTATGTTTGGAATAAAAGAAAATGCTGAATAAAAAATAAAAATAACAACATATATAAAGAGCCTGTAATAATTATTACAGGCTCTTTTAGTTATTGGTCTACAGTTTTTCTTTAAGATATTTTCCAGTATAAGATTCTTTACATTTAATCAACTCTTCCGGTGTACCTTCAAAAATAATACTTCCACCATACTTGCCACCTTCTGGCCCTAGATCAATTATCCAATCCGCAGATTTTATTATTTCAAGATTATGTTCAATAATTAATACTGAGTTTCCTCTTGAAATTAGAGCATTGAACGCTTCAAGAAGCTTTTTTATATCATGAAAATGCAATCCTGTAGTTGGTTCATCAAAAATAAATAAAGTAGATTGCTTAGAATTCTCTTTACTTAGAAATGAAGCTAATTTAACTCTTTGACTTTCTCCTCCACTTAAAGTACTTGACGATTGTCCTAGTTTAATATATCCTAATCCTACTTCGGCTAAGGGAGAGAGTTTGTTCACAATCTTCTTTTCGGTTGAGTCAGTTCCCTCTTTAAAAAATTCAATAGCCTCATTTACGGTCATTTCCAGTACATCAAAAATATTTTTATTTCGATATCTTACATCAAGAATTTCCTCTTTAAATCTTTTTCCATGACAGTGATCGCAAATTAAAGTGACGTCTGCCATAAATTGCATCTCAACTTTTATTACACCTTCACCCTGACATTCTTCACATCGGCCGCCATCAATATTAAAAGAATAATGTGAAGCTTTGAAGTTATTTATTTTAGATAACTGCTGATTAGCATAGAGCTTTCTAATTTCATCGTATGCTTTTAAGTATGTAACAGGATTAGATCTGGATGATTTACCTATAGGATTTTGATCTACAAATTCAATACTTTCAAGTTGCTTAATATCACCTTGTAGTTTGTCGAATTTGCCTGTTTTTTCACCTGTTCCTAATAGTATTTTACTTAATGCAGGAGATAATATATGTTTTACTAATGTTGATTTTCCAGATCCGCTAACACCAGTAACTACTGTTAATATATTTAAAGGAAATTTAACTGATATATTTTTTAAATTATTTTCTCTAGCTTCCGTAATTTCAAGGAAATTATTCCATTTACGTCTTTGTTTGGGAATACTAATAGATTCTTCACCTGTAAGATATTTTGCTGTTAAAGAGTTTTTATCTTTAATTAATTGCTCTCTATTTCCGTGAAAAATAATTTCACCACCCAATCTTCCTGCAAAAGGACCAATGTCAATAATATCATCTGCCGATTTAATAATATCTTCATCGTGTTCTACAACAATAACAGTGTTCCCAATTCTCTGTAAATGTTTTAATACAGTTATAAGTTGATCGTTGTCTCTGGAATGCAAACCAATGCTAGGTTCATCAAGAATGTATAGAGAACCTACAAGACTGCTTCCAAGCGATGTTGCAAGATTTATTCGTTGTGATTCTCCTCCTGAAAGAGTTGAGGATAATCTGTTTAAAGTTAAGTATCTTAAACCTACGTTCATAAGGAAATCTAAACGACTATTAATTTCAATTAAAATACGTTTAGAAAGATCTTTCTCATAATCGGTTAATTTAAGATTTTTGAAAAATAGCTGTAACTCATCAATTGGCATTAAAACTAAATCTTGTAAAGAATTGTTTCCTATTTTAATATACGAAGCTTCTTTTTTTAATCTTGTTCCCCTACAATCTGGACAAGTTGTTTTACCTCGATATCTTGAAAGCATTACACGGTATTGAATCTTATACTTTTGTTCTTCTAAATGTTCAAAGAAAGTATTAAGTCCCCAGAAATGGCTATTTCCAGTCCACAGTAGCTGTTTCTGATCATCAGATAAATCGAAAAATGGTTTGTGAATTGGGAAATCAAATTTGTCAGCATTATAAATGAGTTTATTTTTCCATTCTTGCATTTTTTCTCCACGCCAACATGCTATTGCTTCTTCGTATATAGATAATCCTTTATTTGGAATTACTAAATCTTCGTCAATTCCAATAATTTTACCATAACCTTCGCATCGAGGACAGGCACCCACAGGATTATTGAAACTAAAAGTATGAACTGTAGGATCTTCAAATTCAATTCCGTCTGCTTCAAATTTATTTGAAAACGTTTCGGATGTATTTGTATCACCAAAGGCTTTTATAATACAATAGCCTTTACCTTCAGAAAATGCAATTTGCACAGAATCCGCAAAACGACTTAAAGAATCTTCGTTCGTTTCAACCTTAATTCTGTCAACCACTAAATTAAAAGGATCTTTCTTATTAACTGATGTAGAATTTTCGAGTAAATCATTAATCTTAAAAATCTCAAAGTTTTGCTCAATCCTAGAAATGCCTTCATTATGTAGCATTTGAAGGTATTCTTCAAAACTTTTCCCATTACTAGGATCAAATGGGGCAAGGATTAAAAGTTTTGTGTTCTCTTTAAAAGCTGTAATATAGTTTACAACATCTGTTACAGAATGTCGCTGTACAATTTTATTTGAAATGGGAGAGAAAGTTTTTCCAATTCGGGCAAACAAAAGTTTAAAATAGTCGTAAACCTCGGTAGAAGTTCCAACTGTTGATCTTGGATTTCTGGTGTTTACTTTTTGTTCAATTGCAATTGCCGGTGGAATACCTTGTATTAATTCAACATCAGGTTTATTTATTTTACCTAAAAATTGTCTTGCATAGGAAGATAAGCTTTCAACATATCGTCTCTGACCTTCAGCATATATTGTGTCGAATGCCAATGATGATTTTCCAGAACCTGAAACACCAGTGATAACAATAAACTTATCACGAGGAATATTAATACTAATATTTTTTAAATTGTGAACTTTTGCACCTTTTATATGAATGTATTGATCTTTGCTTGGCATAAAATTTGAATAAGGATATTATTAAAGAATGTTAACAAATCTTAATTGATTTTGATTTAAATGGTTTTTTTAATTATATTGCGCTAAATTACTTAATTATATTCTAACCTAAAACACGGAGGATTGTTTATCGATTAAACTTCTACTTTTTTAAATAATTAAAAAAGGAGGCCGATTTGAAAAAATCAAAACTCACCGATCATGAACTGGTAACACAGTTTATTGGTGGTAAACAATCTAGTTTCGAAACCTTAGTTAAACGGCACAAAGATAAAGTTTATACTTATATCTTGTTAATGGTAAAAAATGAGCATTTAGCTCATGACATTTTCCAGGAAACGTTTATTAAAGTTGTTAAATCACTGCATGCCGGTAAATATCAGGAGAATGGTAAATTTATTTCGTGGGTAGTTCGTATTGCACATAATTTAATTATTGATCATTTCAGGAAAGAGAAACAAAAGAAAACTTTTTCTAATGATGAATATGAAATTGATATTTTTAATTCTCCACGTTTCTCCGATAATACAATTGAAGAAGACATTATTCATGAACAGATCATGTCGGATGTTCGTCAATTAGTAGAATTTTTACCTGATGAACAAAAAGAAGTAATTGTATTACGTCATTTTATGGATTTAAGTTTTAAAGAAATATCAGAGCAAACAAATGTTAGTATAAATACAGCTTTAGGCCGAATGCGATATGCTTTAATTAATTTGCGAAAATTAGTTGAAGAGAAAAATTTGAGTTTAACTGTAGCTTAAGATAAAAATATAAAAAAAGTTAGAGTAAGATATAATAAAGAAATTGCCATAAGCGTTCTAAAGATAAATTAAAACTTATTTTAGCCTATGGTGAAAAATTCTACTCTAATTTATCTTTATAGTAATTTTAATGAAAGTGAGTTGATATTTAATGATTTAGGAGAATATGACTTAAGTGAGTTTAATAATATACTTGCTTTTATAGAAAAAAATACCAAAAAGATACCGGACAGAATAGTTGATAATGTAATTGATTTTGCTAGAAACTATTCTTAAATATTGATTACGTAAGACTTTCAGGAGATGATATTAGATGTCATCTCTTTTTTTATGATAAAAACTTGACTTTTATTAAAATATTTAATACTATTGTGATATCAATATGATATCATTATTTGAATTATTAATTTAACAAGTATATATTATGAAAAATGAAAAGGTATTCTCAGCGGCATCAGGTTTTATGATGTTATTTTTGGAAATAATTTTGCTCGGAGTAGGTATTGCAGGTTTAATAGTGTTACATAATTTATGGTTTCTTGCATTACTTATTATTGGTGTTTTTATGCTAATTGGACTAGTAATTGTAAATCCAAATGAATCGATGGTTTTAGTTCTTTTCGGAGCGTATAAAGGAACAATAAAGGAGAATGGTTTTTTCTGGATAAATCCATTTTATACTCGGAGAAAATTATCATTAAGAGCTCGAAACTTTGATAGCGAACCTAGTAAGGTTAACGATAAAGTAGGTAATCCTATCAAGATAGGAGTTGTATTAGTTTGGAAAGTAGAAAATACTTATAAAGCAGCTTTTGAAGTGAATGAATATGAGCACTTCGTTGTTGTACAAAGTGAGGCTGCATTGCGTAAACTTGCAGGAAAATATCCGTATGATAATTTCGAAGACGAAGAAGCTGAAATTACATTAAGATCAGGTGTAGAGGAAGTAAATCATGAATTGGAAAAGGAAATTGTTGAAAGACTTGAAATTGCTGGAATACATGTAATTGAAGCACGAATAAATTATATTGCTTACGCTGAAGAGATTGCTAGTGCAATGTTACGAAGACAACAAGCAACAGCAGTTGTGGCAGCTCGACATAAAATTGTTGAAGGTGCTGTAAGTATGGTTGAAATTGCTTTAGAGCAATTAGCAGGGAAAAACATTATTGAATTAGATCAGGAAAGTAAGGCTGCAATGGTTAGTAATTTAATGGTTGTACTTTGCTCTGATGAATCTGCAAGACCTGTAG
Organism: Bacteroidales bacterium; assembly: GCA_013138975.1. Lineage (GTDB taxonomy): Bacteria > Bacteroidota > Bacteroidia > Bacteroidales > UBA12077 > UBA12077. The sequence goes on along the minus strand of WTBR01000023.1, from coordinate 16,583 downwards.
TTAATACAGGAACTTTAAATCACTAAAAATATGTCTAAAAAGAAATCTTTTGTACTTAGGCTTAACGAGGATAAAATGAAAGCACTCGAAAAATGGGCTGCGGATGAATTTCGTAGCACCAACGGGCAATTAGAATGGATTCTTACTAAAGCATTAAAAGATTCAAAAAGATTTAAAAAAATAGACTCATCAAACGCTGATGAAAATTAATAAACCAATATTATGGAAAACGAAAAATCATCAGTAGATATTTTAAAGGATATAGCAAAGCGAGCTGATTGGGAATTTAATATAAAGGAGAAAATAATAAGTGCTAGGTATGGACACACAACACGTGATGTATTAATTAAAAATTTTGATATTAAAGATTCATATTTTGTTTCTGTACAATCTAATAATTTTGATAAATACAGAATATATAGTGGTATATTTTTTCCAGTTTCAGGATACGATAATTATAAATTATTGATACGAAAAAGAGATCAATTAGATAAGTTTAACTTTCGTAAAAACAAACTAAGATTTAAGATAGGGAATAGCAGCTTTGATGCAAAAGTTTATATCGAAACTAATAATGATATCGAAACTCATAAGTTGTTGAGTAGTTCAAAAGTTCAATTAAAAATAATTGAATATTTATATTCAGGTGATTGTTTATATGTTGGATTCAATGAAATTAATCCGAATCTTAATAAAGACATGGAGGGTAAGAAGTTTTTATCAATATTCATGGCATTGGGTTGGATGCTTGATAAAGAAATGATTGATGCATCATATAAACTTGGTGAATTATTAAAAGGTAAGTTTAATCAAAACAAATAGTTATGTATAAAAATTATAAATATACTTGTTCAAAATGCCAGTATACTGAATTATACAAAACAGCAAGTAATAAGTTTGGTAATGTAGTTGATTTCTTTACAAATTAAAATATCAATATTTGCTAAATTTCAATATTCTAAATGATTAGCTTAGTTGTGATAATAATTATTCAGGAATTAATCAAAACTATTTATGGTTAATATTAATTTTCAGAAATTAGGAGGGTGTATTTCATCCTCCTAATCATTTATTAGATTAATTGTATGACAAGCAACTACACCGGCAGTTTCTGTTCTTAAACGACTTTCTCCTAAACTTATTTCAGTAATCATTTTTTGTTTAGCTAGTTCAATTTCTTCAGAACTAAAATCTCCTTCGGGACCAATTAATATAATTACATTTTCACCTTTGGTATAGCAGTTTTTTAAGAGTATTTTTTTGTTTTCTTCACAATGAGCAATATATTTTACACAATCAGTATTCTGATTAATAAAATCCTTATATTTTGTTAAATTATTTAATTTGGGTTTATAAGCTTTTATTGATTGTTTAATTGCAGAAGTAATAATCTTTTCTAACCGTTCTGGTTTAATAGTCTTCCTTTCAGAGTGTTCGCATATTATGGGTGTTATTTCATCTATTCCTATTTCCGTTGCTTTTTCGAGAAACCACTCAAAGCGATCGATATTTTTAGTAGGGGCAATGGCAATATGTAAATAATTATTTCTTTTCCCAAATTCTGTTTTTGTATCAATTATTTCAACGATACATTTTTTAGGATTGGAGTCGATAATTTTAGCTGTAAAAAAGCCTCCTTTTCCATCTATAAGCTGAATTTGATCATTAGTATTTAATCTTAGAACTCGAACGCAATGTTTTGATTCAATTTCATTAAGGGTGTATAAATTCCCATTTAAATCGGGTGTATAGAATAAATGCATTTATCTTTGTGTTTGATTAACAAAAATAATCATTGAAAATTAAAATTGAATGAAAAAGATTGGATTATTATCGGATACACATGCTTATATTGATGAAAAAATATTGAAATTCTTTGAGGACTGCGATGAAATATGGCATGCAGGAGATATTGGTAATATTGAAACAGCTGATAAAATATCAAAATTAAAAGCTTTAAAAGCTGTATATGGTAATATTGATGGACAGGATGTACGAATTATATATCCGAAAATACAATCTTTTACATGTGAAAAGGTAAAAGTTTTAATGACTCATATTGGAGGATATCCCAGAAAATATGAAAAGGAAATGAAAGAATTAATTCAAAAATTAAAACCAAATCTTTTTATATCAGGTCATTCACATATTTTAAAAGTAATTTTTGATGATAAAAATAACTTGTTACATATTAATCCCGGAGCAGCTGGTAAATCAGGCCTGCATAAATTTCAAACTGCTGTGCGATTTATTATTGATGATGAAAATATAAAAGATTTAGAAGTTTTTGAAAAGCCTAGAGGATAGATTTGCTTGCTATTAATCTAATTACAGACGCCTTTCCTTGATGTAATAAACCTTCATTTAATTCAATCTCTTTTTGTTCAAGTAATTCTATATTGTAATTTTTGAAATCACTTTGGATATCCTTAAGACTATATAACAAATCCATATTTTTAGGGCCACCAGACTTATTTGCAAATTGTAGTTTAGAGAAACATTCTAATAATATTTTACCGTTTGGGTTCAAATATTTTGAAAGTCCTAAATGAAAAGTATGTCGAATTGAAGGAGAAAGGTGAAGGTAAATAATTGATATTAAATCAAATTTATCTTTTGAACTAAATGTTTCAACATTTGAATTAAGATAATTGATCTGCACATTGTTTTCTTTTGCTAAAATTAGAGCCTTCTTTTTAGCTGATTCACTATAATCGTAGGCTGTTACATCCCATCCTTTTTTAGCCGCATAGATAGCATTTCTACCTTCTCCATCACCAGGTAATAGAATTTTAGCTGGAGGATTATTTTCAATATATGATTTTAAGAAATTGTTGGGATTGAATCCATAAATAAATTTTTCTGTATCATATCTTGAGTTCCATGTTTCTTTCACTATAAATAGTTTTAATTAATTTACTGATTTAGACCTTGTTTTTCACTCTTTTGTTCATTTTCTTCTTGGTTTAATCCTTTGTTTTCTTTTATAGTATCAGGTTGCTCAATTTGTTTCTTTTCTTTTTCTAGATGTTTAAGTTCTTTAAGTTCTTCAACCTTTGCTTCTTGTGCTTCTTCAATTAATTTCATTTTACGTACAAACTGCACTTTATTTTGTTCTGTTGCAATAATATATCTATAAGGTGTTTGCTTTTTGGGCGTTTTTAGTTTTCTTGCTTTTTTCTTAAGATTTTGAATTGCATTAACAAAGTCTTCGTTATTAGAAAGTGTTTGCATTACACCTCTTGTATATGAAAAGTAATAATAATCCTTGTTTGGTAGTTCAAAGTAAAACTTCATAATATCACCACTTCGTCTTTTTAGAATTTGTAAATATCCATTTACATATTTATTAATAGGTTTATTATTTATTGTTGAAATTCCAATTTTCCCATAATTAAGATAGGCCCCTGTTTCGGTATGCCAATTGAATTTTACTTTTCCTAAAAGAATTGAATGTTGAGTTGATTTTGGTAATTTAGCTTCGTTGGAATGCAACAATATCTGATCTTTAAATTCTTTATAGTCATTACTTCCAACTAATTCGCCCATATTTTTCTCAAAAAAGCGCGAAGTTAAACTCATTGGATCAAGACTTCCTGCAGATTGTAATTCGTATACTAAAGTATCTAATGCTGCTTCAGAGAAAAAGAAATCGAGAGCTAAAATTAATTCAATTTTAACTTCATTTTTATCTAACTTGTGATTTACTGAACCCACCGGAGATAATTTTATTTGTCCTAAATCTATTCCCAAATTAACTTTGCCTTCACCATGCTGGAAACAAAAATCTTTTTGCAAATTAATAAGATTGCCCGAAGTGTCAGGATTTAAATGCTTGGATCTTTCTGCGATAATATATTTTTTTGAGTTTTTATTATAAAATAAAAATCCGGTTGCATCGACTAAAGCAATATCGTTTGGATCCCTTCTTCTGTCTAAAAATCTTGAATAGATATGCGAAGAGTCTTTAGTAATAAAACTTGCTGCATGTAATCCTCTACCACTTATACTCTTTGTTGTATTTGTTATTGGAATATATATACTATCCGGATTTATTTCACTTTCGAAATAGGCATAATTTGGTTCTTTTCTTGGACAATTGTGTTCCAGATTTACACCACCATTAAAAGTCAAATATTTCCTTTTTGCATATAAAATAGCTTCACCTCTATAATTATAAACCGGGCTCAAGGTGAAATTGTCTTCTTCTACAATTTTACTTTTTGCAACAGTTTGGTATGTGCTATCTACAATTATATTTGTAAAATGAATATTTTGAATTTCTTTATTTTCGTTAATATAGTCATAGTCTCCAGTTCCAATATATTTGTGTCGACCTTTAATATTTATTTTGGCATTATATATTTTATGATATCTATTTTGTGTATTAGCAATTATTTCAGAATTTGTTAAAGTTTTAATTTCGGCAATATGTCCAATGGTTACATTATTCTTATTGGGAAAGATAAGTGCATCAGCTACTTTTATGTATTCAACTTCAGATGCGTTAATAGTACTATCCCTTAAACTATAAACTGCCTTTGTTGATGCAAATCGAAGCGAGTCCTGACTTCGGTGAACAGACATAAATAAAGCTCCAGGAAGGTTATTATCTTTTAATTTAGCTAATTCTTGAATTTCTGGTGAGGCTGTTATATCGACTTGTGGGCTAGATTCAATAGCTATTTCATCCTTTGTAATATTCCAATTAAACTTGTCAAGGTAACTTAAGTATAAATGTTTAGGGAATTTTGCAATTGTAAATGACTCATTTGAGTTAAAACTACCTATTTGTTTAGTAAAATCAACTTTACCTTTTAAGTTTTGGCTTGTAAAATTGAAATCAGCTTTATCTAAAGATTTTAAATTAAAGTTTGTTGTATCGGAACTAAACGAATTGGCTTGAAAATTGAATAAAGAAGATCTTAACTCAGCTTTTTCAAGATTCATTAAACCTTTCCCCAAAATACCTGTTGGCTTAATTATAAGTGATCCTGAAAAGAGCGAATTGTTTCCATACATGTTAAATGGATCACCTCTTTGTTCTGCTAACATGATATTTTGGTATGGATACCATGTAATTCCAACTTCTGTTGAAAATAATTCAGGAAATTCTATACCGGAGGATCGTTTAGAGAGAGTAAAGTCTTTTGCATGAATTTTTGTTGAATCAGGAAAGAAAATGACATTGTCGGTTACGGATTTTGTTGTTAAATATTCAAGTGTTCCGGATCCTTTTAATCCTTTATTACTTAAATCAATTATATCGTAATACTTCCCTTTTCCTTCATAAAGGGGAAATCCATTTTCAGGTGTATTTCGTCTAAAACCAAGTGAATTATCCGGTCGTTTATAAATCGCATCATCAAAAGGAGGGAAGATATTTGATGAATGAAATCGACCATCAAATCTTAATCCTTCAACGGTAAAGTTGTCTAAACTATCTATTGTAAAAGGTTGCAATTCAAAATAGAAACTGTCTCGTTTATATACACCATTGTATATTTGTTGTGCATCGTAATATACAAATGAGTTATCATAACTCTTAAATATTGGATATTCCGGAAATCGTTGAAATCCCGATTTATTAAATGGTTTGTCAATATATAAATCTCCATTTATTACTTCAATCTTGTTTTGAATTAAGTTTAAAATAGGTTTATTATACATATCGCGTTCTTCTGTTGGGATTTTAATTTCTAATGAATTTACATTAGAAAGAGTAATATTGAAAGTATCATAATTAAAATAAAACTCATCTCCAAAAAATGTAAATAATCCAGCCTCAACAATTCCTGCAAAACTAAAATCTCTGTTTTTTTTCATGGAAATTTTTTGATGCTTTGGATATATTGCTACGTTTTGAGAGTCGGAAAGAAATATTTTAGGAACTCCCTTAATTTCAAGATCGAACGTTTTTAAGTCAAGAATCCCATTATGGACATCATCTTCGGTTACTGAATTGAATTTTATAACATCATAGTCGATTTTACCAAAACGGGCATCAATATAATCATAAAGTTTTTTCTTGATAATTGCTTCATCTTTATCCGAATCATAAAATACAAATCCATCTACACTAAGAAACATTAACATTTGTTTAATCTGGTAATCATCATATTTGAGGAATTTTGCTAGCTCGACTCCGGAAAATATTTCTGAGTTTATTTTTTTGGAAAAGTTTTTTAAAGCAATAAGAGGATGAAATTCATCTCTAAGCATAATTCTTTCAAAATCGATAAGATTATAGAAATTAGAAGAAGTAAATGTTGCGTTTCCAATGGCTCCACCACGTTTTTTAGTTAGGTATATTTTATCTTCATTAATTCGCCATAATAATTGATCAAAATTCATTGATATTTGATGATAAGAACTAAAGTATGGACTTTTTGATACTATTCTTTCCGATGGGCTTAAAGATATTTCTTTTTTTTCCGAAGAGTAATTTAATGATATTCCAGGGTGGAATATTGAATCATTCTTTAAATGCATTGTTATTTGCGCATTATTTGAAATAATACGTCCTTTTTTAAACAAATAGGTATTAGAAACTGCCGTAATAACGGTGGTATCGTTTTTTTGAATGTAAAGATAAGCAGCATTATTTTGATCACCCGAACCAAGCAAATTAGAGCCTTTCATTGAAAAACCACCATCATAATTAATATCAGGGTAAATATCTTCTATCTGAAATCTCTTTTGATAAGAATTAAACTCGGGATAAATTGCTTTTTCAGGAGACATTACATGAACTACTTGATCAGATAATCTTCCTAATATTGGTTCATCAAAATAGATCTTATTATAGAAAGTGACAGAATCGGCTGTATATCCAGATTTAGATAAATTAATTATATAATTATTCAAATCGGCTTTTACATTATTTGTCTCATAATCGGCTCTTTCCCAAGTTACAAAACCACTTGTTCCATGCCACTGTTTGGTTGTTGGATAAAATTCGCCGGAAGTTTCAAATATGTCAATAGAATCTTTTTTTATCTTACCGGTTAAGTTTGTTTTTTTAAATACTATTTTTAATTCCTTATCAACTTTAATTTCAAAATCATTTGAGCTTGTGTACCAGTTTGTTGAATATGTACTAAATATTATATTTTCTTCAATTAAGGATTTTGTATTTTTAAAATAACTTGAAATTACTCTTAATGGATATTTTTCCGTTTCAAAAATGAAATATATTCCTTTTTCCCAGTTATCATAATGTTTTAAAGCTTCCTCTGAGCGGTAAAATGTCATTACTATATCAAAGTATTTTGTAAAAAAAGGATCTCGGCTGGCTTTATTTTTCAGCATTAAATTACATACATCAATAAATCGATCTTTTATATCATTAGAAAAATATCCAATATTCCATCTTTCAATGAATGCATCCAGACTATCTTCTTCTTGTTCAAGTAAATTTCTATTTACAAATTGTTCAAATTCTTCAATAAATAAAGTAGAATCCTTTTGAAATTCCTTTAAATTTTGAGCTGAAATGGTTAAAGTAAATAAGCTCAAAACAGTAAAAAATAGACCTTTTAATAAATTTCTTTTCATCGTGTATGTTTTTAACGATTTTATTTCTTCAGGAATGTTGCGGCTATCCAGTCATTTTTCTCATGATGAGTTATATAATTTATATTATATAGTGATGTTTCTTTGCGAATCATGTCGAGATCCTTACTGTACAAACCACTAAGTAAAAGCGTGCCATTTTTCTTTAAAACTTTAGCATAATGTTTGATATCATTCAATAATATATTTCTATTGATATTAGCAATAATTATATCAAATTGTTGTTCTTTCAAAAGATCTGCGTCTCCTATATATACTTTGATATTAGAGCAGTTATTTTTCTCAATATTTTCGATTGTATTATTGTATGCCCACTCATCAATATCAATTGCAGTAACTTCTTTAGCCCCTTTTATTGATGCCAAAATACCTAATACTCCTGTTCCGCAACCCATATCTAGTACATTTGTATCTTCGAAGTTGTGGTCGAGCATTGTTTTCAACATTAAATATGTTGTTTCATGATGTCCTGTTCCGAAGGACATTTTAGGCTCGATAATTATTTCATACTTTGTTTTGGGTGTATCTTTATGAAAAGGGGCTTTAATCAAGCATAGATCATCAACTAAAATAGGTTCAAAGTTACTTTCCCAAACTGCATTCCAATTTTGAGTTTTAATTACTTCAAATGTATATTCAATCTTAATATCTGGAATTTCGTTTACCTGTAATTGTTTTACTTTTTCTATATCAAACAATTCTTCCTTAATATAAGCATTCAATCCATTTTCCTTTTGGTCATAACTTTCGTAACCAATTTCATTTAATTCAGCTACAAGAATATCATTAATATCTTGTTTGTTTTCTGCAGTAATTTTGCAAAGTAATTCAATGTAATTCATATAATATTGTTAAAATGAGTTTGCTATTTCTATAAAATCATCAGCTTTAAGCGATGCACCACCAATTAAACCTCCGTCAACATCAGGGTTGGCAAATAATTCTTTTGCATTTGAAGGTTTACAACTTCCTCCATAAAGAATAGATATATTATTTGCTATTTCCGTTCCATAAATGTTTTTAATTTTTTCACGGATGAATAAATGTATTTCTTGAGCTTGATCTGGAGTAGCTGTTTTACCAGTTCCAATAGCCCAAACAGGTTCATAAGCAATAATAATGTTTTTAATATCTTCTGGAGATATTTCTTTTAACATTCCATTTATTTGCTTAGCAACAATTTCAAATTGTTTGTTTTCTTCTCTTTCATTTAAAACTTCGCCACAGCATATAATTGGCATTAATTCATTTTCTAAACTAAGCTTTATTTTTTCGTTTATTATTTGATCTGTTTCGTGATAATATGCACGTCTTTCCGAATGACCTAAAATAACATAATTAGCTCCTGCATATTTTAACATAGATGCTGAAATCTCGCCGGTATAAGCTCCGTCAGGGTGATTTGAACAGTTTTGCCCTGCTAAGTCTATGTTTTTATTTTTTATGATTTTAGCAGCTTCACTTGTTAAAATATATGGTGGGGCGATAATTAACTGTGCATCTTTTATCGAATCCGATTTTTCAATAAGCTGATTAATTAAATCAATACCTTCGGAATAGGTATTGTTCATTTTCCAGTTACCAGCTACTATTTGTGTTCTCATGATTATTAATTTTAGAATTCTTTTTAGTTAATCAAAAATAAGAAATTAAATATAAAGATGTTAGATTAAGGGTTACTTAGTCGTATTCTTGGATCTAAAATACCATATAAAATATCAACAAGTGTATTTATAATTATAAAAATTACTGAAATTGTTAATACACAACCAATAATAACAGGAATATCATAATTATTTAATGAGCTGACTATAATATAACCTAAACCTTTCCAACCAAATATATACTCAATAAATACAACACCTGCCATTAAAGAAGCAAACCATCCGGATACAGCTGTTATTACAGGGTTTAGAGAGTTCTTTAAAGCGTGTTTCCATATTATTTGTTTAAACGATAAACCTTTTGCTTTTGCTGTTCTAATATAATCCTGAGATAAAACATCTAACATCGAGTTACGTGTTAACTGAATAACTATTGCTAAAGGTCTAATACCTAATGTAAGAGCTGGAAGAATTAGGTTTTTAAGTTGTAAATGTATGCCATTACCTAAATCATCAATTTCATATAAGTTACCCGTTAAATTTAATCCAGTTATATCGGAAAGTACAAATGCAAAAATCCAACCAATTATTATCGCAGCAAAAAAGGAGGGAAGAGACATCCCAAAAGCAGAAAATAATAAAGATGAACGATCGAAAAAACTATCTTTCTTTATAGCAGCAATAATACCTAAAAACACTCCAAGCAGACTTGCAAATATTATAGATGAAAGTGCTAAAATGAATGTGTTCGGTAATGTTTCCCCAATAATCTCAGAAACCAATTTCTTGCTTTGGTATGAACGTCTTAAAAATGGTGTTTTTAAAACAATTATATTTTCCGAGGAGATATTAAATAGCTTTTTCGCGTTTTGTTTATTTATATCTAAATAGAAATAATTTTCTTCGTTCTTTTCATTATGAAATGAAATTATTGAAAGATCGTTTAAATATTTTAGGTATTGCATTCCTTTTGATTTATCTAAACCAAGTTCCTTTCTAATTGATTCAATAGTGGAAATATCTGATCGTTGTCCAAGCATCATTTTTGCCGGATCGCCAGGTAAAATATTAAATAAGAAAAATATAACGGTTACTACACCCCAAAGAGTTAATAGAGCATATGATAAGCGTTTTATAAGAAAGTTTATCACAAATTTGATTTAATTAATACTTGCTAATACTTCTTCTTCTGAATTCTTATTGTTGTTCTGATAATCAGGGTTTTCAAAGAATTTTGTTGAGATCTCTTTTAATGTTGGTATATTATTGTGATGCCATTTACCCATTATTGTTCCATTTTTCATAAGAACCAATCCCGGATTAGATCTTATGATTGTTTTTAATGTGATTTCATCTGTTTTAAAAAATGTATAAGGTGCTTGAGTAGTATTCGTAAATTTCTCAATTTCAGAGTCTACAGATGAGCTTAAGCAGATGAAATTTCCTTTCCCTGATTCAATTGCAAATTTTGCTAATTTGTTAATAGCATCTACGTTTTTTATGCTTGATTTATTTATATCATATGCAATTAATAGAAATGTAAATTTATTATCGTTCAATACTATTTCTGTTATATCATCACCTTCCGAAGTTGAAATTGTAAAATCATGAATTGGGGGTAAATAACCTTCCGATATTAATATACTTTCGGAAGAAACCCATTCCCAGGATGAATCAGGAAAGTTTTCAATACTAAATTCTTTCTCAATTCCATCTTTAGTGTAAATAAGACTTGTTTTATATTCAGCTCTAGGAGCATCGTCTGGGATTATCATTTTTTCTGGAATATATGTCCCAATTTTATATGGTCTAAAATCTATTATAGGAAGGTTATTATAACAATAAACAGAAATAAGGATGCTTAAGATTAAAGGAAAGGAAACAAAAATCCATTGTTTATTAATATTCCATGATATTTCGAATTTATCTTTATTTAATAATAGGATTATTGTAAATATCATTAAGAAAATATTCTTGAAAAAAGTTTCCCAGTTTGTCATTATTAAAGCATCTCCAAAGCAGCCACAGTCGGTAACCGGGTTAAATATTGCAAGAATAAAAGTTAAAATTGTAAAGAAACTCATAAATAGCATTAATGCCCAAACAGTAAGTTTTTTTCGAGTAGAAAACAATAAAGAAAAACCTATAACAAATTCTAATGAACTAAGTATAATTGCCAGAGGTAATGCTATAAATGAAAAGAATTCCATACCAAATGCCTCAAAATAATCCACAAATTTATAGGTAGAACCTAATGGATCAATCGCTTTTACAAATCCTGAAAATATAAATACAATTCCTACTATAAATCGACTAATGTTATTTAATGTTTTCATTTTTTTATTATTAAAGAATGTTATTAGATTTTAGTAATTCAATTATTTTCGAAAATATATTTTTGGCTTCAGCCATTTCTCCTTTTTCAGTAGTACAATCAATAATTTTAAGATGCTGATCTTTTTTTACTTCATGTAAATATATATTTCTTACTTTATCCTGAAAATCAATATCTTTTTCATGAATATCTTCTTTACCATTTAAATAATCTCTATCATCACCAATTCTTTGATTTGCTAGATTTTTTCTGGTAAATTCAAAAGGTACATTTAGAAAAATATTTATAGATGGTTTAGGTATTTTATAATAGTTATATTCTAAATCCTTTATCCAATCACTTAGTTTCTCAATTTCTTCTTGGTTATTTAGCTTAGCACATTGAAAAGCAATATTTGAATATACATATCTGTCAACTATAACAAGCTTATCTGTTGATAACCATTGATTTATCTTTTCTTTAGCATCGTTTCTGTCACCAGCATATATTAATGCTATTAGATATGGATTTACAGTGTTTATATCTCCTAATTCTCCACGTAAAAAACGTGCAACTAAATCGCCGAAAATGGGAGAGTCTGTTCTAGGAAAATGAAGATATTCATAATCTACTTTGTTAACGTCAAGATAGTTTCGTAACATTTTTAATTGTGTCGATTTCCCCGACCCATCTAATCCCTCAATAACAATAAATTTCATATATGAATTTCAATTTAAAATTTTAAATTCCTGGTTTGATTAAAGCTTATTGAATCTATCTTGACTCAATTTTAGTACATTTGTGTTATAATCATTAACATCATAAAAATGCAGGCTAAAGATACGTTTTTTTCAAGAAAACTGACTATCAATTGTGGAGGAGAATTACTAGATTTAAGCATACCCAAAATTATGGGAATATTAAATATTACTCCTGACTCATTTTTCGATGGTGAAAGATATTCTACGAAAGAAAAGATTCTATTTCAAGTAAATAAAATGATAAATGTTGGATGTGACATACTTGATATTGGAGCATATTCATCCAGACCGGGTGCACAAAATATTTCAATTTCAGAAGAACTAAATCGCTTGTGTCCTGTTTTAGAAACAATTCGCACTGAATTTCCTGATATTATTTTATCCGTTGATACATTTAGATCAGAAGTTGCAAAAAAGGTTGTAGAAGATTTTAATGTGAATATTATAAATGATATTTCAGCTGGTGAACTTGACAATAATATGTTTGAGACCATAGCAAAACTAAATGTACCCTATATTTTAATGCATATGAAAGGTAGTCCGGATAATATGCAGGGAAATCCTAAATATAATAATGTGATAAAGGAAGTAATAGATTACTTTGCTGTGAAAATTAAGAAATTGAAATTATTGGGAGTTAATGATTTAATTATAGATCCTGGATTTGGGTTTGGAAAAACATTGGAACATAATTATCAATTATTAAAATATTTAGATGATTTTAGAATATTTGAATTACCAATTTTAGTTGGTATATCGCGAAAATCAATGATAAATAAATTGTTGGAAATATCACCTGAAGAAGCTTTAAATGGAACGAGCGTATTAAATACATTATCAATTGTTAATGGTGCTAATATTTTGAGAGTTCATGATGTAAAGGAAGCTAGTGAATCAATTAAATTATGTACTAAATTTTTAAATGCTAAACTTGATAATTGGCATGATTGAGATTAATTTTAGTACATTTGTTATAAGATTGAAACTAACTTCTGCATATACTAAATGATTACAGCTTTTATTACCATAAGATTTTTGGATATACTTGATATTCTTCTTGTTGCTTTTTTATTGTATCAAATTTACAATCTTATACGGGGGACTACAGCTATAAATATTTTTATAGGAATTTCTACTTTGTATTTATTGTGGCTCTTGGTAAAAGCGCTTAATATGAATTTGTTAAGTAGCATTTTAGGGCAAGTTATAGGTGTAGGAGTAATTGCATTAATTATTGTTTTCCAGCCGGAAGTCAGGAGATTTTTATTGATAATAAGTACTCGATATATTAGAAATCGAAAGTTTTCGTTAGAAAAATTATTCTCATTTGGAGAAAAAGATCTTGTTGAAGTTAATATAGATTCTATAGTAAGTGCGTGTTCAAATATGTCGGCATTTAAAACCGGGGCATTGATTGCAATATCTAAAAGATCAGATTTAATGAGTTTTATTCGTACTGGCGATGTTATTAACGCAGATACTTCCAGTAGACTTTTGGAAAGTATTTTTTTTAAGAACAGTCCTTTGCACGATGGAGCAGTGATTATAACAAAGGATAAGATTGCTGCTGCACGATGTGTATTGCCAGCAACAGATAAAATTGATTTACCACCTCAATTTGGTATGCGTCATAGAGCTGCTCTTGGAATAGCTGAAAAAACAGATGCTGTTGTTATTTTAGTTTCTGAAGAAACCGGGGCTATTTCTTTTGCTAAAGAGGAAGATATCGAAACTAATATTGGTCCAAATCGATTACGACAAATTCTTGAAAAAGAGTTTTCAGTAGATTAATAAAATAAATAATTGTAGGTATGAGTATCAAGGAAATTCTGAATTATACCTTAGTTCAAACAGATCACCTTCATGTAACAGTTTATAACCTGTTAACAGCTGCATTTATTCTTATAATAACAGAAATTCTTATTTGGATTATTCATCGTGTTTTTAAGAAAAAAATATATCCAAAACCCAATATTGATATTGGCAAAAGTCATACGATTTACCAATTGTTAAAATATTTTCTTTGGATTGCTGCTATTCTTTTTGTTTTACAGACAATTGGATTAAAAGTAACATTCCTTTTGGCAGGTTCAGCAGCCTTATTAGTTGGTTTAGGCTTAGGATTACAGGAAATATTTAGAGATATAGTATCCGGCCTAATTTTACTATTCGAACAAAACATGAAAATAAATGATGTTGTTGAAATTGAAAATGAGATTGGTAAAGTTAAAGAAATCGGTTTTCGAACAACAAAGATTGAAACACGAGATAATATTATTCATATAATTCCTAATTCTAAGTTTATTACAAGAGAAGTAATAAATTGGAGTCATATTGAAAAATTAACAAGGTTTTCGGTTGATCTTGGAGTAGCATATGGATCAGATGTGAGATTGGTTGAAAAAGTATTGCATGATTGCGCAATTAATCATAAAAAAATAGCAAAAAAGCCTGATCCTTTTGTTCGATTTAATGATTTTGGCGATTCATCATTAGCATTTCAAATATTTTTTTGGACGGATGAATCATTTTATGTTGAAAACATTAAAAGTGATTTGCGGTTTGATATAGATAAGAAATTCAAAGAGAATAATATTAAAATTCCATTTCCTCAAAGAGATGTACATATTATTTCAAATTAGTGTCAGCAAGAAAACAGCCTTTTTTCAAGTCTTTGATAAGAAAACGTCAAAGACAATTTCGAACTTAGCGTTAGCGATCTCTTGAGCGTTAGCGAAAAATTGTTGGAAACCAAGGAGTTTATTTTTGTAAGTGACTGTTTTCAACATGAGAGTAACGCAGAACCTAGCGAAGCTCACGAACACAAATTTATAAATATTAAACTTGTGAGTAATTTGGCGTTTTCTTGTAAAGACAAAGTAGGCTTGTTAAATAGCTTCTTTAACTTGTCTATTTTTCTTTTTAAGCTTTGGTAGATTTGCTTTTTTCTCTTCTTTTCTTAGTAATCTTTCAATATTTTTTTGATGTGTAAATAACATCAAGACAGCCATAATTAGCGAAAATATAACTAAGGTTGGTGTTGTTTCTTTAAAAATTACTATGATTAATACAGGAAATGAAAATCCTGATATCATTGAACTTAACGAAACATATCTCGTGAGGATTAATGTTAAGAAGAAAATTCCAGCCATTATTAAGGTCGGGTAGAGGCTTATTGCACATATTACACCAAATAACGTAGCTACACCTTTTCCTCCTTTAAATCCAACATAAATAGGAAATATATGACCTAGCATTGCTACAATTCCTAACAAAAGTTGAATATTGATATAATCACCACTATGTGGAATATAATATTTTGTAAAATGGATAAGATTAACAGCTAAGAATCCTTTTAATATATCAACTATAAAAACGACAATTCCTGCTTTTACTCCTAAAACCCGAAAAGTATTTGTAGCTCCTGCATTTCCACTTCCATATTCTCTAATATCAATATGGAAAAACGCTCGGCTAATCCATACAGATGTAGGAATTGAGCCTAACAGGTAGGCTACAATTGTAATAATTATATTTACTACAATATGCATATTTCTAATTTTTTAAAGACACGCAAAATAACGAATTATTTATTAAGCATCAAAGTTAATGAGTATAGTGTCTATGTTGATAATAATAAAAAACCTTCTTTACTTTTTAAAATAAAGAAGGTTAGAGTTTAATTTTTTTTATGATTTTCTATTTTTAAAATCAGTATTTAGAATAGATTTAAATAAATTGATTATTTTCCCGGACATTGATTTTTTACATTTTCATCAATGTTTTTTTCTCCATAGGCTTTATCAAAAGCATCACTAAATTTATTAGCCAATCTAGTTGCAGTTAATTTATAATCTTCTTGATCAATCCACATATTTATTGGATTTAATATTTTATTAGGTATTCCAGGACAAGTTTTTGGTACATTCAAATGAAATAATTCATCGTAATTATATTCAACATTTTCTAATTCTCCGGTTAATGCTGCATTTACCATTGCTCTGGTTAATTTTAGATCAATTCTTTTTCCAATTCCAAATACTCCACCAAACCAACCGGTATTAACAAGATAAACTTTTGTATTGAATTGTTGCATTTTATCACCTAACATTGATGAATAGAATTCAGGATTTAATGGCATAAATGGTTGACCGAAAAATCTTGAAAAGGTAGCTTGAGGCTCAGTAATTCCTGTTTCTGTTCCAGCAAGTTTACTTGTGTAACCCATTAAAAACCAAAGCTTAGCCTGGTCGGGGTCTAATTTTGAGATTGGAGGTATTACTCCATAAGCATCGGCTGTTAAAAATAATATGGTTGTTGGATGACCAG
>WTBR01000117.1 GCA_013138975.1 Bacteroidales bacterium | reverse complement strand
ATCTAATCTTAAATAGTTAAAACCCCAATACAATAGAGGAAAGATATTCGAATGATTTATTATAACTCCTTTAGGGTTTCCGGTTGAGCCTGAGGTAAAGATTATATATGCTGAACTTATGTCTTTGCTTCTTCTTGATTGTAATACTTGATCTATTCCAGATTGTAAGGTTTGAATATTATTGCTATTTAAATTAATACAATTTAGTTTACTAAGTTTTGGATCCTTGTTAACCAATTCAGGTTCGGCTATTAGGATTTTTATATTACATTCTTTTAATATGAATTGGATTCTTTTTTGTGGGGTTTCAGGATTAATTGGACAGTATGTGCAACCAGCTTTTAGAATTGCTAATATCCCAATGATCATATTTAAGGATCGCTCTTGTATGATTCCTATTATTTCGCCACCTTTTGCTCCTTGATCTAGTAGGTTTAATGCATAATAGTTCGAGTATTTATTTAATTGCTCAAAACTTAAGTTCTTATCATCATAAGTAAGGACTATATTGTCTGGAGACTTTTCTACTTGATCTTCAAATAGCTCATAAATTGTCTTTTCTTTTGGATAATCTATTTTGATATCATTAAAGTCATAAAGCAACTGTTGCTTTTCTTCTTCTGTTATAATTTCAATTATTGATAGATTCTTCTCTAGTTTATCTGATAACTGATTTATGATTTGTTTAAAATAACGAATAAATCTATCTATAGTTTCTGATTCAAAGAGTTTTGTACTATATTCAAAACTTAATTCTAATTCAGAACCTAAATCTAAGGCTGTTAAACTTAAATCAAATTTAGAAACTCCTTGTGTATGTATTAACTCTTCTTTGGTCGAAACTGTACTTTCCTGAGATTCTGCTTCCAATAAGTTAAACATCACATCGAATAACGGATTGCGAGCAATATCTCTACTAACAGCAACCTTATCAACTAAATCTTCAAACTGGTATTCCTGATTTTCATAAGCTTCTAATGTGTTTTCCTTTAATTCCTGCAAATAATCGATTAATCGCTTTTCCCCTGAAACATCGTTACGTATTGCAAGGGTATTTACAAACATACCAACTACATCTTCCAAATCAGCATGACGACGAGCTGCTATCGGGCTTCCTACAATAATATCCTCCTGACCGCTTAATTTGGATAGCAGTATCGTGAAAATTGATAACAAAGACATATATATTGTTAATCCTTGTTCCTTGCAGAGATCATGGATTGTCTTTGTTTCTTCTGCTGACAATATAAAACCTACACTAGCTCCCTCAAAATCCTGCATTACTGGACGGGAATAATCCGTAGGTAGTTCCAATACAGGCAGCTCACCTCCAAACTTATCCAACCAGTAGGACTCCTGTCCTTTTATCAATGATTGTTGTTCTGAGCTATTTTGCCACTCTGAATAATCCTTATATTGTAATCTTAAAGGTTCTAAATCTTTTCCGTCTATTAATTGATAAAACTCTTCTTCTAAGATTGAATGAGATCTGCCATCACTTATGATATGATGCATATCTACTAGCAACATATCATCACCATCGGATATTTCTAAATACCCTACGCGAAGCAATGGAGCAACACTTAGATCAAAGGCTTGTTTAAAACCTTCGCGAACACCAGATAACTCAGCTTTTGTTATCTGGTATTCTTTGATAGAAAACAATACCTCTGAATGGATGCGTTGCACAGGAAACTCATCCTCTACTTCGAAACTCATCCTAAAGTTTTCATGACGTGTGATCAGCCTATTAAAGACATCTTCGATTTGATGCTTATCGTGACCTTTGGGGACAGTTATTAATCCCGGCATATTGTAAACTGTACTTCCTAAATCCATCTGCTGTATCAGATACAATCGAAGTTGAGAGGAAGATAAGTGGTAAAATTCCTGAGGTTCTGCCTTGGGTATTGAAAAATATGAAGTGCTTTCTGATAAATTTATTAGTTCTGATTGTGATTGAATAGTCTGATGTTGAAAAACATCCCGTAATTCTATTTGTACTTCTAATTCCTTATGGATGTGCGATACCAAAACCGTAGCTTTAAGCGAATGACCACCTAGCTCAAAGAAACTTGCATTGGTACTTATTTCTTTGGAGGCTACATTTAATACTTCTGACCAAATTTTTACTAGTTTAGTTTCTATTAAGGTTTTTGGAGCTACATAACCTGATCCTGCTTTTATTTCTGGTGATGGCAAAGATTTACGATCGACCTTGCCATTTGATGTTAAAGGAATTGAATCAAGTACTATAAAATAAGAAGGAATCATATAATCAGGTAATAAGCCTGATAAATAGTTTCTTAGATTTTCTTGTTTGAATTCGTTCTCGCAAACTACATATGCACAAAGGAATTTATCTCCATTTTCTTTTATGGCTAAAACAACACACTCCTTTATACTACCATATTTTAATAATATATTCTCAATCTCTCCTAACTCGATACGGAAGCCTCGGATTTTTACCTGATGGTCAATTCTTCCCAAAAACTCTATGTCTCCATTGGGTAACCATCGGGCTAAATCACCTGTTTTGTATAAACGTTCTCCTGTTTTATAGGGATGTTCGATAAACTTTTCCAATGTTAATTCTGGATTGTTTAAGTAACCTCTAGCTAATCCTTCTCCACTGATACATAATTCACCAAATAGACCTATAGCCTGAATTTGACCTTCTTTTCCTAATATATAAATTTCATAATTCGATATAGGTTTACCAATAGATACATTTGTGTTTTGATTTAAACACTCCAAAGTATTGGTTTGAACAGTTGTAACATCAGTACATTCAGTAGGGCCATAAACATTACTAATCATTAAATCCTGAATACCTAATTTCAAAAATAAACTCTGCATCAATTCTAATTTCAATTCATCTCCTCCTAAGATAAACTGTTTTATACTTAAGCCTTGAAGTTTTTCATCATCACATTGAATTAACATTTGTGCAAGAAATGGAGTCCCGTCTAAAATCTGAATACCATACTTGGCATAATGAATAACCAACTCTGAAGCTTCAAATCGAATTGACTTAGGAATAATATTCAAGCTATGACCTAAAGTTAAAGAAGTGAAAATTTGCTTTACAGAAGCATCGAAAAATATGGGTGAAATCAATGAAACATGGAGTATCTCTTGATAATTATTATAAATATTTGTTGTTAGTCCATTTACCAAATTAACTACATTCCTATGATCAATTATTACACCTTTTGGTTTTCCCGTTGAACCTGATGTATAAATGATATAGGCAGAATCGCTTGCTTTTCCTTTATTTATATTTCCAATTTTATTGTTTACATAAAGTGATAAATCATATAAATCCAAGAACTCGCCTTCAAATTCAATACTCCTATAAGCTGAAACCTGACTGAGAATAATAAATAATCCACTTTCACGAATAATATAATTAATTCTTTCATTAGGATATTCTAGATCCATTGGTAAGTAAGCGCCACCCGCTTTTAAGATCCCAACAATCCCAATTATCATTTCTATAGATCGATCTACTAATATCCCTACAATATCTCCTGGTTGTAATCCTTTTGATAATAATATTTTTGCTAATTGATTCGATTTTAAATTTAATTCTCTATATGATAAAGTTTGATTTTTAAAAACCAATGCTATACTATCAGGAGAAAGTTCAACCTGTTCTTCAATTAATTCATGAATACATCTGTCGTGAGGATAAATCGCTTTTGTTTGGTTAAAACCATAAAGTAACTGTTGCTTCTCAACATCGGAAAGAATATTCAACTCTTTTATGGTTTGGTCTAAATTACTTGATAAGCTTTGAATTAATTGCCTAAAATAATTTATAAATCTCTCTATGGTTTCTGAACTGAATAAAGTTGTGTTGTATGAAAAACTTAACTGTAATTCTGAACCTAGATCTAAGGCTGTTAAACTTAAATCAAATTTCGAAACTCCGGGTATATGTTTTAACTCTTCTTTGGTCGAAACAGTACTTTCCTGTGATTCTCCTTCCAATAAGTTAAACATCACATCGAATATCGGATTACGACCAACGTCTCTATTTACAACAAGCTGTTCTACTAAATCCTCAAACTGGTATTCCTGATTTTCATATGCTTCTAAAGTATTCTCCTTTAATTCCTGCAGATAATCAATTAGTCCTTTTTCTCCTGAAACATCAGATCGTATTGCCAAAGTATTTACAAACATACCTACCACATCTTCCAAATCAGCATGACGACGGGCTGCTATCGGGCTACCCACAATTATATCTTCCTGACCGCTTAATTTGGATAACAATATCGTAAAAATTGATAACAAGGACATATACAAGGTTAAGCCTTGATCCTTGCAGAGATCATGAATAATCTTTGTTTCTTCTGGTGACAAAACAAAACCAACACTAGCTCCTTCGAAACTCTGCATAGCTGGACGTGAAGAATCTGTAGGCAATTCAAGTACAGGTAGTTCTCCTGTAAACTTATCCAACCAGTAAGACTCTTGTCCTTTAATCCGCTCTTGTTGTTCTTTACTGTTTTGCCACTGTGAATAATCTTTATATTGTAAGTGTAAAGGTTCCAGTTCTTTTCCTGCTAGTAATTGAGAAAAATCTTCTTCTAAAATAGCATGGGACCTTCCGTCACTTATGATATGATGCATATCTATCAGCAACATATCATCGCCATCGCTGATTTCTAAATATCCTACTCGTAATAAGGGAGCTAGGCTTAAGTCAAAAGCTTTAACAAAGTCTTCCTTTATATTGGATAGTTCAGATTTTGTTATCTGGTATTCTTTGATAGAAAAAGCTACTTCTGAATG
This sequence comes from Bacteroidales bacterium, assembly GCA_013138975.1. Lineage (GTDB taxonomy): Bacteria > Bacteroidota > Bacteroidia > Bacteroidales > UBA12077 > UBA12077. Next base: position 3,782 of record WTBR01000117.1, on the reverse strand, counting down.
GATACGTTGCACTGGAATCTCGTTCTCAAATTCGAAACTCGTTCTGAAATTTTCGTGTCGTGCTATCAACTTATTAAAAACATCCGTAATTTGATGCTTATTATAAGCTGCAGGCACTGCTAGTAAGCCCGGCATATTATAAACTGTACTTTCTAAATTCATCTGTTGCAGCAAATACAGCCGACGTTGGGAAGAGGATAATGGATAATATTCCTGAGTTTTTGCCTTTGGAATGGAAAAAAACGAAGTGCTTTCCGATGAATTTATGAACTCAGATTGTGCTTGAATACTCTGATATTTAAAAATATCCCGCAATTCCAATTGTACATCTAATTCTTTATGGATGCGCGATACCAAGACGGTAGCTTTCAAGGAATGACCGCCCAACTCAAAGAAACTTACATTCGTACTTATTTCTTTTGAAGCTATACTTAATACTTCTGACCAAATTTTTACAAGCTTATTTTCAATTAAGGTTTTAGGAGCTTCATAAGCTGCTCCTGCTTTTATTTCTGGTGCGAGTAATGATTTTCGATTTAATTTCCCATTGTCGGTTAATGGCATTTCTTCTAATTCCACAAAATAAGAAGGGAGCATGTAATCAGGTAATTTGCCTGATAAATACAATCGTAACGATTGCTCTAAATCATTTTCTTGCGTGTTAGATACTACATAGGCGCATAAATATTTATCGCCTCCTTGATCTTCCCGACATAATACAACACATTCTTTTACTTCTGTGTAGTTCAATATGCTGGTTTCAATCTCGCCCAATTCAATCCTGAAACCTCTGATCTTTACTTGTTGATCTATCCTGCCTAAAAATTCTATATTGCCATCGGGAAGCCAACGTGCTAGATCTCCTGTCTTATATAATCGTGCTCCTTCTGTAAAAGGATGAACTATGAACTTCTCTGAAGTTAAGTCTTTATCATTTAAATAGCCTCGCGCTAATCCATCTCCTCCTACGAGTAATTCTCCTGCTACTCCTATTGGTTGTAATTGATTATTTCTATTGAAGATATAAGCTGTTGAATTACTAATTGGTTTACCGATTGGAATATTACTATTATACTCTTTTTCAATCCTAAACGTAGTTGAAAAGGTCGTATTTTCTGTAGGCCCATAACCATTAATTATTGCCAGCTCTGTATTTCTATTACGGATCTTTGAGATATGTTTTACAGACAATACATCACCTCCGACTAATAAATAAGCTAAAGAATCAAATATCGTTTCATCACTATCAACTAATTGATTGAATAAGCTTGATGTTAACCATAATGTGCTTATACTATTTATTCGTATACATTCCCCCAATAAAACAGCATTGGTAATAACATCTTTATCAGATATAAATATACTTCCTCCATTTAATAAAGCTACCCAAATCTCAAAGCTTGTTGCATCAAATACTGGAGCACCGGTTAATAAAATTATGTGTGCAAAATTCGAAGAAACGTAATTTGTATTCTTTACTAAACGCACTACACTCTTATGCTCTATCTCTACTCCTTTGGGCTGACCTGTTGAACCTGAAGTGTACATTACATAAGCCAATCTTTGTGAATTGCCTCTTACAATGTCAATATCGCTTCTTGATTCTTGAACTTCTTCACTATCAATTAATATTATTTCTCTGCTAAAGGAAATATCTAATTTAGCAGCTCTTGTGCTTACGATTAGATTTATTCCACTTTCTGATAATATTTGGTTAATTCTCTCCGCTGGATATTGATCATCGATAGGAATATAGGCACAACCAGATTTCAAAATTCCTAATATACCTACAATCATTTCTATCGAACGGTTGGTTATTAGTCCTACAAATTGATCTGATTTTAAATTTCTTAGTTGTAAACAATTTGCAAGTTTATTCGATGCTTCATCCAACTCTTGGTAACTATATGAAATATTTTTATCCTTTAAAGCTAATTGGGTTGGTGAGAGCTTTACCTGATCTATAAATAATTCATGAATAGTCTTTTTATCAGGAAAGTCGGTTTGTGTATCATTAAATTCTTTTAATATCAGTTGTTTTTCTGCTTCTGTTATAATTTCAAGACTTGATAGATTTTTTTCTATATTTTCTGGCAGTTGATTTACTATTTGTTTAAAATATTTAATAAATCTATCTATCGTTTCTGCTGTAAATAATTTCGTACTATATTCTAAACTTAACTGTAATTCTGATCCTAGATCTAAGGCTGTTAAGCTTAAGTCAAATTTTGAAATCCCTTGGATATGATTTAACTCTTGGTTTGATGATTTTTTTTCTTCTTGGAATTCGCCTTCCAATAAATTAAACATCACATCAAATAACGGATTGCGGCTTGCATCTCTATTTACAACCAGCTTTTCTACTAAATCTTCAAACTGGTATTCCTGATTTTCGTATGCTTCTAAGGTATTCTCTTTTAATTTCTGCAAATAATCAATTAGTCGTTTGTCTCCTGAAACATCTGATCGTATTGCCAGAGTATTTACAAACATTCCTACAATATCATCCAAATCTGAATGGCGACGAGCTGCTATCGGGCTTCCTACAATTATATCGTCTTGTCCACTTAATTTGGATAACAATATTGTGAAAATAGATAACAAGGACATGTATAATGTCAAGCCTTGTTCTTTGCTAATCTCATGAATTATCTTTGTTCCTTCTGGTGACAATACAAAATTTACACTAGCTCCCTCGTAACTTTGTATTACAGGCCGTGTATAATCTACAGGAAGTTCCAGAACAGAAAGTTCATCCTTAAACTGATCTAGCCAGTAGGTTTCCTGACCATTAATTCTTTCTTGTTGCTCTGGACTGTTTTGCCATTCCGAATAATCTTTATATTGTAAGCTTAATGGCTCTAATTCTTTTCCTTCTATTAATTGATGAAAATCTTCTTCTAAAATAGCATGTGACCTACCATCACTTATGATATGATGCATATCAACCAGCAACATATCATCGCCATCGCTGATTTCTAAATATGCTACGCGTAATAAGGGTACTTGACTTAAGTTAAAAGCTTGTGTAAAATCTTCCTTAATGTTGGATATCTCAGATTTTGTTATCTGGTAATCCTTGATAGAAAAAGTTACTTCTGAATGGATTCGCTGCACTGGAATCTCGTTCTCAAATTCGAAACTCGTCCTGAAATTTTCGTGTCGTGCAATCAACTTATTAAAAACATCCGTAATTTGATGCTTATTATGGCCTTTTGGAACAGCAAGTAATCCCGGCATATTGTAAGCTGTACTTCCTAAATCCATTTGTTGTAATAAGTACAAACGTTGTTGGGAAGAAGATAAAGGATAATATTCCTTAATCTTTGCCTTGGGTATGGAAAAATACGAACTGCTTTCTGTCGAATCTATGACTTTGCCTTGTGCCTCAATGGTCTGGAATTCAAAAATCTCACGTAACTCTAAACGTACGTCTAGTTCTTTATGGATCTGCGATACCAAAACGGTTGCTTTTAATGAATGGCCTCCTAATTCAAAGAAACTTACATTCGTACTTATTTCTTTGGTGGCTACATTTAATACTTTTGACCAAATCTTTACCAGTTTACTCTCTATTAGGGTTTGTGGAGCGATGTAACCTAATCCTGCTTTTATTTCCGGCTCCGGTAATGCTTTTCGATTTAATTTCCCATTGCCCGTCAGACTGTCTAAAAACCTTCTTTATTAACAATACTGTGAATTTTATTAACATTCAGTAAATTAGGCTATTATAAATTTGACAAAATTCTTATTTCTCATTATCTTGTGATAACCAATAAGAT
>WTBR01000143.1 GCA_013138975.1 Bacteroidales bacterium | reverse complement strand
CAAAATGTTTCGAAACCTGATATGAGATTTATATAAATATGAGTATTTTATTTAAAACGAAAAAAGGGAAGCTAAATGCTTCCCTTTTTTGCGGTCTGGACGAGACTCGAACTCGCGACCACCTGCGTGACAGGCAGGTATTCTAACCAACTGAACTACCAAACCGTTTGTTTAATTGTGTTGCAAAAGTATATTTTAATTTTAAATCACCAAAGGATTTTTAAAATATTTTTACTTTTTTTTTAAATTATTTTTCAATGGTTTCGTAAGTCTCAAAAATACTGAAATTTACGCCTCCATATTTTCTTGTTTCTACAAAGCCATTATGTTTGCTAAAGTTTGTTTTATCGCCATGTTCAACAATAATCCAACCATTTTCTTTTAATATTTGCTGTTCGAAAATAAATCCGGGAATCGATTCAATTTCTTTTAAATCATAAGGAGGATCAGCAAAAACTATATCAAATTTATCTTTACAGAATTTAACGTATCTAAAAGCATCAGATTTAATCGTTTTTACGTTAGGCAAACCAAGTTCCTCAATAGTCTTTCTAATGAAAATTTGATGCTTAAAATTGCTTTCTACCGATACAACAGATAAGCATTCCCTTGAAGCAAACTCATAAGAAATACTTCCTGTGCCTGAAAATAAATCTAGAACAGAAAGTTCTGTAAAATCAAAATTATTATTTAAAATATTAAATAAATTTTCTTTGGCAAAGTCCGTAGTAGGTCTTGCTTTAAAATTCTTTGGAGGTCTTATGTGCCTTCCTTTATATTTTCCGCTAACTATTCGCACAATTGTAAATTAAATAAATTAGTAAATGAATGCGCAGGAATTTTATTAAAAGTATAACTATATGAAAAGTCCTCGGATAATTTGTCGAATCTAAGTTGGCCTATAAAACCTCTTAAATTTGAATATACCGATGATTTTTTGTCAACTAAACCTGATAATATTAACTCCGTATTTTCGGGATTTAAATCAAATTGGTTAAATACATACATTATATAATAAATTATATCAGAATCTGTTTTAAAAGTAAAATTATTATAAAGCAATAATTTCCCATTCTCTCTTATGCAAAGATCAATAAATTCATCATTAATATTTACAAATACTTTTATTGTGTCGGAATGGTGTTTAAATAAAAACCTGTTAATAAAAGGTGTTTGTTGATTATAGAATTTTAACCCCTGGAATTGTTTTATAAAGATATTTGCAATCTGATTTGGTACAACATAAACACTATATGCATCAACGAATCTCAGTTTATTATAATGAATTTCGTCAAGCTCATTAAGTTTTTGATTAAATTCAAAATACTTTTTTAAATCATTCGGTTTAAAATAAATTTCTGGAATAAGTGTGTTTTTATTAGAGATCCAAATTAATTTAGAAATTTTGTATTCTTGATTTAATAAATCATTCTTTGATAGGTAATCTTCAATAGTGTTTAAATAATCATCAAATGATAACTCACTATCGAAATTTTTGTACGAATATGCAATGTATTTTTTTCTTACCGGATCGTGAATGCAAAAAGAAAGTCCATTCAGACTAAGCTGAATGGACAAATAATATGATTGAGTTAGATTAATATCTAATGTTTCATCAATAAAAGCAAAATCTTGCATATTTTGATATCCTTATTCCCAGTTACCTGCATTGTTATTAGGCTCTTCAATATTACCAACTCTTACTCCAGGGTAATTATTCTGATTTTGCATTCTATCATTTAAATTAATAATTTCCTGTTCTTCTAAGCCATGTAATAAAATGTCATAATGAACTTTTGCTTCAAATACATTTACTTGTAATTTTGAAACTGATATCATCGCAGTTGCCATTTCAAATGAATCTTTTTCTGTGAAAGGTACTTGCCATAACAAATCAGCATTAAAATCAGGACTTTTAAATAAAGTATCTTTAATTGCCAATCTTATAGTATCTCTTTTAATTAAACCTTCTTGCACTGCAATTGCTTCTGTCCAACCTTGAGCTAATAAATCATCAGATAAAGCTCCTTCAGCTTTTACAAGTTTCATTGAATCATTTTTAATAAAATCAATTAAAGTATCAAAACTGGCAGTAAATTTACCATACTCGTCTTTGTATGCAACTTGTGCAGTTCTAATATCCTTAAGCTTTAAAACGGTAGCTAATTGTCTTGAGTCTTTTTCTTTCATGAAACGAAGTGGAGCTTGAATACTCTCCCAAACTAAATATCCTAATACAACAATTGTAATTGCCAATACGATTTGAATTATTTTTTTCATTTTGATTGATTTAATTTTATATGTTTGTTTGCAAATTTAGAAGAAAAATTTAAAAATTAAATTTAAATTAAAGATTATTTATTAAAATGTTAAAGAACCACATTAAAAATATAATTCTTGAAAAATTAAAACTCACTCCAACCGCGGATCAAGAGACATTGATTGAAGGTTTATCTGAGTTTATTTTAGATGAAGATTCAAGTAAAATATTCCTAATAAAAGGCTATGCAGGAACAGGTAAAACAACTATGATTAGTGCTTTAGTTAATTCATTTAGTAAACTCAAAGTTAAATCTGTATTGCTTGCTCCAACAGGAAGAGCAGCAAAAGTACTCACCGCATATTCTAAAAAATCAGCATACACCATACATAAAAAAATATATAGACAAAAATCATCAAAAGATGGATTTGGAATTTTTGTTTTAGATGCTAATTTACATTCAAATACATTCTTTATTGTTGATGAGGCATCAATGATTTCAAAAGGATCAAGGGAAAATTCAATCTTTGGCACAGGTAGCTTGCTTGATGACCTTATTAAATATGTATACAATAATAAGTCATGTAAATTAATTTTAATAGGTGATGAGGCTCAATTACCTCCTGTTGGTATCGATATTAGTCCGGCATTAGATTCGAAAGAACTGGAATCTTTTGGATACGAAGTTTTAGAATTTAATTTAAGAGACGTTGTACGTCAGCAAGAAAATTCAGGTATATTATTTAATGCAACGAATATTAGAAATATAATTTCCGGTGATAATTATGTGTTTCCTAAATTTGAATTAGAGGGTATTACTGATATTCAGAAAATATCAGGTAATGAATTAATTGAGGCAATCTCCGATTCATATGATAAATATGGATATGAAGAAACAATGATAATTACACGATCAAATAAAAGAGCAAATCAATATAATCAAGGAATTAGAAGCCAAATTTTATGGCACGAAGAAGAAATAGCCACCGGCGATTATATTATGGTAGTTAAAAATAATTATTTTTGGATAGATGATAATGATAAGATTGATTTTATCGCAAATGGAGATATTGCAGAGATATTAAGAATAAGAAAATACGAAGAGCGATATGGCTTTAGGTTTGTAAATGTTACATTACGATTTATTGATTATGGCGATATTGAAGTTGATTGCAAAATAATTCTGGATACCATAAATATTAATTCAGCGGCTTTGTCAAGCGACGATAATAAAAAACTTTATTATAATGTTTTAGAAGATTATCAGGATTTAAAAACAAGAAAGAAACAATACGAAAGTGTTAAGAACGATGAATATTTTAATGCGCTTCAAGTAAAGTTTTCATATGCGATTACATGTCATAAAGCGCAAGGAGGTCAATGGAAGAATGTATTTATAGATCATGGTTATGTAAATGATGATATGATGGATAAAGAATATCTCCGGTGGCTTTATACTGCCTTTACTCGACCTATAGAGAATTTATATCTTGTAAACTTTGATAAACGATTTTTTAATACGGAAGATTTTTAGCTGTTTGTTTTAGGCTGCTAGATTATAAAGTGATTTGTTAAAAAAAAACTATTTAAGCGGAATGAGCTAAAATTTAACACTAAGAGCTAAAGGCCAATCGCTAAAAGCTTTCAATTCAAATAAATCAAGTTTCAATTTATGCTAAAGATTAGTCCTTTTTCCCAACAGCTGTTTTCTCTTTCACTTTTGAACTTTTCCAAAGTTTTAAACTTTGGAAAAGATTTCTAAATAGTTAATTACGATTCGTTATTGCTGATTTCTGAGTACAAGTATCTAGTTCCATTTGTATTGTAACATGATGTATTCCAAATGAATCGTGCAATATATTCTCAAGTTCAATTCTAATTTCATCAATATCGCCAATAGCTAAGTTATTGTTTACATCAGCATGACACTGAAAGTGAATAATATTATCGGATAAACTCCAAGCATGAATATGATGAATGTTTTTTATTTCAGAATGTTTTTCTAATTCATCTTGTATTTTTTCTAAATCCAATCCAGCAGGGCTCGCTTGCATTAAAATATCAATAGTTTCTTTTAGAATACTCCAAGTGGCTTTAATAATCACTAAACCTATAATTACAGTTAGTAATGGATCAATCCAATAAATTTCCAGGTAATAAATTAGAATTGCACCAATTATAACACCAACAGATGAAAGTGTGTCGCCAATTAAGTGCAAATATGCAGCTTTTACATTTAGGTTGTGCGATGAATCTTTATGCAGTAAAAGAACAGAAAATAAATTGCCAAATAATCCAATAGTAGCAACAATTAACATCGTTTTACCTTTAATTGGTTCAGGATTTAAAAATCGCTCATAAGCTTCATAAAAAAGATAAACCGATATGACAATTAAAACGATAGCGTTAAACAAAGCAGCCAATATCTCAATTCGTTTGTATCCAAAAGTGTTTTTTGCTGTAGAATCTTTCTTCCCAATAATCATAGCGATATAGCTAATAATAATAGCCATAGTGTCGCTTAAATTATGTGCAGCATCTGATATTAAAGCAAGGCTATTCGAGAAAACACCCCCTATAAATTCAGCTATAGTAATTACAGCATTTAAAACAATGCTAATTAAAAGATTCTTTTTGTTAGGTCCATTTTGATAATGATCATGGGAGTGCGCCATTCTTTTCTTTTAACTAAACAACATATAAAAACTTGAAAGGTTTAGTTTAGCATTTGCATTTTATTTAACTTGAAACTTGAAACTTGAAATCTGGAATCTGAAACCTGAAACCTGAAACTTGAAACTTGAAATCTGAAACTTGAAATCTGAAACTTGAAACCGTTCTTACTCTCCAATAATTTTAACTAATATTCTTTTACGTCTTTTACCATCGAATTCGCCGTAAAAAATTTGTTCCCATGGACCAAAGTCAAGCTTACCATCCGTAATCGCAACAACTACCTCACGCCCCATAATAGTTCGTTTTAAGTGCGCATCAGCATTGTCTTCAGCATAATTATGCTTGTATTGCGAATATGGTTTTTCCGGAGCTAAACCCTCAAGCCATTTCTCAAAATCATCGTGTAAACCCGCTTCATCATCATTAATAAAAACACTACTTGTAATGTGCATTGCATTAACCAAGATTAATCCTTCCTTAATGCCGCTTTTTTCTAACTCCAGTTCAATTGTCGGAGTTATATTTATATATTCTCTTCGCCGAGTAGTATTAAACCAAAGTTCTTTTCTGTATGAGTTCATAATAATATAGTTTCAGGTTTTAAGTTTCAGATACCAAGTTTTCTATCTTAATTTTCGATTTTTAATACTAAATTAAATCCGCATACCGTGCCACGGTTTTGTTAATAATCAGCATTTGATTTTAATTTCATGTCATCTATATTAGTTAACTGTGGCACGGCTAATTACTTAATATTTAACTGAATGAAAATTTACTTGTGGATATTAGATACTATTTCAATTTTAATGATTTAATAATGTCATCTATTTTATCATCCAATTGTTTATTCACTTTTTCAAAATCTTCATATTGTTCAAGTTTTTCGTGTACACCAAAATAGAATTTTATTTTTGGTTCAGTACCCGAAGGCCTGACAGATATTTTTGATCCGTCCTGCAAAATAAATTGTAATACATTCGATTTAGGCAAATTTATATCATATCGCAGATGACTAATTTGATCATAAGTAACTTGTTTCTCAAAATCATGAATTAACATCACATTTGAATTGTTAATCGTTTGAGGAGGGCTGTTTCTGAATTCATCCATCATTTTTTGAATTTCTTCAGCTCCCGATTTACCTTTTTTAACAACAGAAATCAGATTCTCTTTATAAAATCCAAATTCAATATAAATATCTATTAACTCTTCGTAAAGTGATTTGCCATTATTCTTTGCCCAAGCAGCGGTTTCAGCAAGTAATGCACATGACATTACAGCATCCTTATCTCGAACAAATTCACCTGCAAGGTAACCATAGCTTTCTTCTCCACCACCAATGAATTTCTTTTTACCTTCTTGATTTCTTATTATGTCGGCTATATATTTGAATCCAGTTAAAACATCAAAACATTCAACATCATATTTATCAGCTATTTCCTTTAATAAATCACTCGTAACAATAGTTTTAACAATGTATTCCTTGCCTTTTAATTTACCATTTGCACTCCATTGTGAGATTAAATAATTAATTAAAAGCGCAGCAGCTTGATTTCCATTAAGTAATATAAATTCATTACAGTTATTTTTTATGGCAATACCTACACGATCGGCATCAGGATCAGTAGCCATAACGATATCTGCATCTATTTCCTTTGCTTTTTTTAATGCTAATTCAAGTGCTGCAGGTTCCTCTGGATTAGGCGATTTAACAGTTGGAAAATTTCCGTCAGGGATTTTTTGTTCATCAACTATTGTGATGTTTTCAAAACCATAAGCTTTTAATGCTTGTGGAACCAAAATGGCACCAGTACCATGAATCGGAGTATAAACTATTTTTAAATCCTTTTGTTTTTTAATTACTTTCGGATTTAAAGAAAGATTGGAAACTTCTTTTAAATATTTTTTATCTATTTTATTTCCAATTATTTCAACATTTTTCAGCTTATCATCAAATTTCACTTCGCTAATATCTTTAATTTTCTGAACCTCATTAATGATATTTTTATCATGAGGACTAATAATTTGGCCTCCATCTTCCCAATAAACTTTATATCCATTATATTCTTTTGGATTGTGCGATGCAGTTACAACTATACCACTTTGGCATCCTAATTGTCTAACAGCGAACGATAATTCGGGAGTAGGACGGAGGTCTTCAAAAAGAAATGCTTTTATTCCATTAGCAGAAAAAACACTTGCAGTTTTCTCTGCAAATAATTGGCTATTAATTCTGGAATCACAAGCGATAGCCACTTTAATTTCTTTTTTATCAGGGAATTGTTGCTTAAGGTAATTGCATAATCCTTGAGTTGCCATTCCTATTGTGTAAATATTTATACGATTTGTACCAACACCCATAATTCCCCTTAGTCCACCGGTACCAAATTCAAGATCTCTATAGAATGATTCAATTAACTCAGCTTCGTTATTTTGAATTAAGTTCTCTAGTTCTTGTTTTGAAACTGAATCGATATCCGATTTTAACCAAGCATCAGCTTTGGATTGAACTAATTTTAATAATTCATTATCTGCCATAAGGTGTAATTTTAACCCGACTGCCTTTTTAACTGCCTTAGCCTGTCAGGTAAGTTGGAATTTATAAAGTTAAGAAAATGATTTTATTGAAACGAACTGAAAAATTAATTTATACCAATTAAATTTCAATATGACCTATAAATAATTTGAATTCTTTTTTGCTTAGATGATTCAAAATATCCAAGCATAGCCACCCGTACTGAGCTTTGTCGAAGTATAGCTACGGTTTTTTTTGAAGATATATTAGTGAAAAAGAAACGAATTATATCGGTCATTTTGGTGTTTAATAGGTATTAACTTACAATTTTAAAGAATTCGTTTAAACTATCTTGCCAATGCGGAATTTTTATATTGTAAGTAGATTTTATTTTACTCTTATTTAAAACACTGTAAAATGGTCGCTTTACAGGAGTAGGGTAGTCCTTCGATTCTATAGGATTTATTTCACATTCGGAATTAGTATTATTAGCAATGATTTTTGCAAAATCATACCAGCTACAAACACCTTCGTTGGAAAAATGGTACACACCGGGAATGAAATTATTTTCATTAATAGATTGTTTTACAATCTGTAAAATCACTAAAGCAAGATCATAGGCATAAGTAGGAGTTCCTATTTGATCAAAAATCACATTCAATGATTCTCTTTCTTGACAAAGCTTATGAATTGTTTTTGCAAAGTTCTTTCCATAACTAGAATAAAGCCATGAAGTTCTTATAACTATTGAGTTATCGTTTTCTAAGGCAAATTTTTCTCCATCAAGTTTTGAACTTCCATAAACCGATTTAGGATTCGTTAACATTTCCTCTGTATATGGAATGTTACTGCTCCCATCAAAAACATAATCAGTGGAAATATGAATAAATTTTGCACCTGCCTGTTCGGTAGACAGCTTCTGATTATTTATAGCTTCAGCAATGTTTTTTACACAAGTAGCATTAACATTGTAAGCATTTTCTTTATCAGTTTCAGCTAAATCAACATTTGTATATGCAGCACAGTTAATTACATAATCAAAAGTATGTTCCTGAAAAAAATTATGAATTAAAGTTGAATCTGACATGTTCAATGTATCAATATCAGTAAAAACAAAATTTATAGTCTTTTCAAATTGAATAATATTATCTTCAGAAATTCTTTTTAATTCGCTTCCTAATTGGCCATTGGCTCCTGTAACAAGAATATTAATCATCGATTTTTAGAATTTAAAGTTTTTTTCTGATTCTTTTAATATTGGTAGAACTTTATCTTTTGGAGAGATTACAGCTTTATTAAGATCAATCTTCCAATCAATATTTAAATCAGGGTCATTAAAATTTATACCTCGTTCCGATTCGGGATTGTAATACTGATCCGTTTTGTAAAGAACGGTTGCAGTTTCACTTAAAACAGAAAAACCATGAGCAAAACCTTTTGGGATAAAAAATTGCTGCTTGTTTTCGTATGAAAGTTCAATAGAAAAGTGTTTTCCGAATGTGGGTGATTTTTCGCGAACATCAACTACAACATCAAGAATTGTTCCTTCTAATACGCGTATTAATTTAGATTGGGCATAAGGCTCAAGCTGATAATGTAATCCTCGGATTATTCCATAAGATGATTTAGATTGATTATCTTGTACAAATTCAATATCTTTAAATGCAGCTATTTTACTTTTATTAAAACTCTCAAAAAAATATCCTCTTGAATCTTCAAATATTTTTGGTTTGATTATAAATAATCCTGGAAATTCGGTGTTAATTAATTCCATTTTAATCTTCGTTTGCAATTTTTAATAAATATTGGCCGTATTGATTTTTATTTAATTCTTCGCCTAATTTAATTAATTGTTCTTTATTAATGAATCCCATTTTATAAGCAATTTCTTCGATACAAGCTATTTTTAATCCTTGTCGTTGTTCAATCGTTGCTACATAGTTTGAGGCCTGTAAAAGACTATCATGAGTTCCTGTATCCAACCATGCAAAGCCTCTTCCGAGAAGTTTAACACTTAATCGATCTTCATTTAAATATAGTTTATTTAAATCAGTAATCTCAAGTTCTCCTCTTTTGCTTGGTTTAAGGTTTTTAGCTTTTTGAATTACATCATTTGAATAAAAATATAATCCTGTAACTGCATAATTTGATTTTGGGTTTTCAGGTTTCTCTTCAAGACTTAAAACTTTTCCTGATTTATCAATTTCCGCAACACCATATCTTTCAGGATCATTAACATAATAACCGAATACAACAGCACCATCTTTTAATTCAGCTGCCTTTTTAAGAACTTTTGTAAAACCATAACCATAAAAGATATTATCACCAAGTACAAGACAGACGTTATCATCTCCGATAAATTCTTCTCCAAGAGTAAATGCTTGTGCAAGTCCATCTGGAGATGCTTGTTCTTTATAAGAAATGTTTAATCCTAATTGGTTTCCATTTCCTAGCAAATCTTCATATAAGTGAATATCTTTTGGAGTAGAGATAATCAAAATTTCCTTAATACCTGAAAGCATTAAAACCGATAATGGATAATATATCATCGGTTTATCATAAATAGGAATAATTTGTTTCGAAATGCTTTTTGTAATAGGATACAGTCTTGTACCTGCTCCTCCAGCTAAAACTATTCCTTTCATATTGTTATTTCTTTAAAATATTCTATTGTGTTTTTAAGACCTTCGTTGAGTTGTACTTTAGGTTCCCATTTATTTAGAACTTTCTTTGCTAAACTAATATCAGGTCGTCTTTGCATTGGATCATCTTCTGGTAAAGTGTGGTATGTAATTTTAGATTTGGATCCTGTAATATTAATTATACTTTCTGCCAATTCAATCATTGTAAATTCATTTGGATTTCCAATGTTTACAGGCCCTATGAAAGAACTCTCGGAATTCATTAAACGAATTAAGCCTTCAACTAAATCATCAATGTATTGAAAACTTCGAGTTTGTTTACCATCACCATAAATTGTAATATCTTCATCCTTTATTGCTTGAACTATAAAATTAGAAACAACTCTTCCGTCATCAGGTCTCATATTTGGACCATAAGTATTAAATATTCTTGCAATCTTAATCTGAACATCATTTTTATGATGATAATTCATAAATAAGGATTCTGCACAACGTTTGCCTTCATCATAACACGATCGAGAACCTATAGGATTACAGTTACCCCAGTAATCTTCTGTTTGTGGGTGAACTAAAGGATCGCCATAAACTTCACTTGTTGATGCCTGTAAAATTTTTGCTTTAATCCGCTTTGCTAATCCCAACATATTAATAGCTCCCATAACAGAAGTCTTAATCGTTTTTATAGGATTAAATTGATAATGAATTGGTGAGGCAGGACAAGCCAAATTATAAATTTCGTCTACTTCGATAAAATAGGGCATTGTAATATCATGCCTTACAATCTCAAAGTAAGGATTTTTTAACAAGTTAGCAATGTTTTTTTTAGAACCGGTAAAGTAGTTGTCTAAACAAATTACTTCGTTTCCTTCATTTAAAAGTCTTTCGCAAAGGTGTGAACCAATAAATCCAGCACCACCTGTAACAAGTATTTTTTTCATAGAAAGTAAAAATAAGAAAAAGCTGATGTAAATAACACCAGCTTTATATTTTTTTATATAAAAAAATTATTTAGTGTCAGCTGGAAAACTGCCTTTTTTCAAGTCTTTGATAAGAAATCGTCAAAGACAAGGCTTTCGAAGTGTTGAAAATCAAGGAGCTTATTTTTATAAGTGACTGTTTTCAACACAAGAGTAACGCAGTATTTGGCGATTTTTTGCAAAGACTAATTATCTTCCAATTCCATAATAATCCCAACCCCATTTTTTCATATCTTTAGGTTCGTAAATATTACGACCATCAAAAATGAGTTTGTTCTTCATTAATTTTTCCATTTCTGTCCATTTCGGTACCCTGAATTCTTTCCATTCAGTTACCAAAAGTAAAGCATCTGCATCTTTTAGTGCTTCATAAGGATCTTCTGCATAAGTGATTTTATCTTCAATCCTTCTTTTACATTCAGGTATTGCAACCGGATCATATCCAATTACGTTTGCTCCAGCTTTTACTAGTTCATCAATTATTACCAATGAAGGAGCATCTCGCATATCATCAGTGTCTGGCTTAAAAGATAATCCCCAAAGTGCAATGCGTTTGCCTTTTAAGTCTCCATTAAAGTGGTTGTTTACCTTATTAAATAATACATATTTTTGACGATCATTAACATCTTCAACTGCTTTTAAGACTTCTAATGAGTGATTATTTTTGTCTGATGTTTTAATTAAAGCTTTCACATCTTTTGGGAAACATGATCCACCATAACCAGCACCTGCATATATAAAGTGGTAACCAATTCTTGAATCACTACCTATGCCGTTACGAACAGAGTTAATGTCAGCACCAACAATTTCACAGAGATTTGCAATATCATTCATGAAACTGATTTTTGTAGCAAGCATTGCATTTGCAGCATACTTAGTCATTTCTGCTGATGGAATATCCATAAATATAATACGGTTATTCTTCATCACAAATGGTTTATATAAACGATTTAAAACCTCTTCTGCTTTTTCAGAATCTACACCAATTACAATTCTATCAGGTTTCATACAATCATTTATTGCATCACCCTCTTTTAAAAATTCTGGATTAGATGCAACATCAAAAGGAATATTAACACCTCGTTTATCAAGTTCTTCTTGAACTGCTGCACGTACTTTTATAGCTGTACCAATAGGTACAGTACTTTTTGTTAAAACAACCAAGTAATCAGTCATATGTTGACCAATCTCGCGAGCTACAGATAAAACAAATTGTAAGTCCGCACTACCATCTTCATCCGGAGGAGTTCCTACCGCAATGAAAATAGCTTCGGCTCCGTTTAGGCTATCTTTCAAACTTGTTGTAAAGAAAAGTCTGTTGCTTTCAGTATTTCTTTGAACCATGGGTTCTAGCCCAGGCTCATATATTGGTATTATACCCTTGTTTAAATTGTCTATTTTAACTTTATCTACATCAACACAAGTAACAATAACACCAGTTTCAGCAAAACATGTCCCGGAAACTAAACCTACATATCCGGTACCTACCATTGATATTTTCATCTTTTATAATATTTTAAGTGTAATTTTATTTGAATTAAAAAAGTTACGAACTTAATAAGAATTATACTCATTCTAAATATTTTTAGGTTTTTTTAACAGATTTCTTTTTTTTTGATAATATGAAGTTTAGTTTCAATATGTTACATTTTTTTGAATGATTTAGTATTGAAACAAATAAGGAATTGGCTTTTTCAATTAGTTCAGTTTATTATATTTGTGACTGGTCATATATATTTTCTGATAATAAAAAAAGTTTAGTAAACATGAATATTTTACTTATTTCTCCCTCCGAATTTAAAGATATAGAATATAAAACAGTTACTGCAGCACCCTTTATGAAAATAAAGGCATTGTTTGCACCTCATGCGTTGGCAGCAATAGCAGCATTAACTCCTAGGAAATATGATATTAAAATTTTTGATGAAGCTGTACATGGTTCTGTTGAGGAACATTTAAAAACCAACACTTACAAATTAATAGGGCTTCATCTTACTACAAATTTATTAAAGCGATGCATTGAGATTGGTGCGCATATAAGAGATAATTATTCAGAAAGTTATTTGGTTGCAGGAGGAATTGGATTATCAAGTATTCCAACAGAGAAAGTTAATGTTTTTCAAACAGTGTTTTATGGAGAAGCTGAGGAAACCTGGCCAGTGTTTTTAACTGATTTTGAAAAAGGAAAGCCATTATTAAAGTATAGAAAACTTTCATATCCAGATATGGCAAAAGTTCCAATACCTAGATGGGAACTAATTGCAGATGATTTAAAATATTATGCAACTGTATCCATACAAACTACTCGTGGATGTCCCTACGACTGCGATTTCTGTAATGTAATATACACTTATGGAAGAAAAATGCGGTGTAAAACTGGTAATCAAATAATTGAAGAGGTTAAGCTGTTGGAAAGCCTAGGTGTAAAAGCAGTGTTTTTTGCAGATGATAATTTCATAGGAAATAGAAAATTTGTTAAAGAAATTCTAAATGAATTAAAATCTTTGAATAATAGCTTCGATGCCCCTCTTCTTTTCATGACACAGCTGGATATAACTGTTGCAAATGATGATGAATTGCTTGGTTTATTGGCAGATTGTAATTTCATTCAGTTAATGATCGGCATAGAAACGGTAAATGAAGTTACATTAACTGAAATGAATAAACTTCAAAATCTTCGTGTTGATATTCCGACAGCAGTGCAAAAAATTCAATCATATGGAATACTTGTTACTGCACATTTAATTGTAGGATTTGATAGTGATACTTCAGAATCATTTGCAAATATTGAGAATTTTATTAATCATGCAAATGTTACAGAATACTTGCTTCATCCATTAATGGCTCCTGCTGGGACTAAGCTATGGTATAATATGAAGAGAGATTCTCGGATTATTGATTTTGAACTTATTAATGATGATTTTACAGATATTGTATCTAATATCATTCCTAAGCATATGACTAGAGAAGAACTCATGTCTGGAATGTTAGATTTTTGGAGCAAGTTAAATACTGTTGAATCAAATGCTGGCAGAGTTTCTTTATTTATTGAAAATATAAGTAGGATTCCGGACGTACAAAAGCCAAAT
Source organism: Bacteroidales bacterium (assembly GCA_013138975.1). Classification (GTDB taxonomy): domain Bacteria; phylum Bacteroidota; class Bacteroidia; order Bacteroidales; family UBA12077; genus UBA12077. Next base: position 38,286 of record WTBR01000143.1, on the reverse strand, counting down.
TTCAAGGGGTTTTGGAAGATGAAAGGTTTAATATTTAATGCAATCGGTTTTTTTATTACTAAAGCTGATAAAAAGGACAAAGAAGCTTTCTTTAATTTATTTAAGCAAGTACGGGGAAAATCAATTATTTTGGTAAGTCGATTTATGTATATGTACACTAATTATTTAATGAATAGATATAGAGCCGAATTATATGCTAAGATATTAGTTCAGCAAATTCAAATAGAAAAAAAAGACCCATCAGTAATTGTCACCCTTGATAATATTACACCAATACCAGAAAATGTGCTAAAACATTCGAATGAGGTGTTTAAAGAAACTTATATTATTTTAAGAAAATCGCTTGATAAGTCTGCAAAACTTTACAATGCGTCTCTTGAAACTATTACTGATTTTATTAATCAATTTGGGAACGAATTTGTGGTGCTTGATGATTTTCAAAAGAAAAACCTAACTTCATGTGCGACACGGGTTTTGAATAATGGGGAATGGAAAAAAGAGGTGTATTCTCAAAATAATGAATCTGTTATGCCTGAGAATGAACCACCCAAAGCATTTTTTAAACAAATGAATAATAATCTGGATAATTATTTAAGATATAAAGTCTCAATTGATAATTAGTTTTGTTTTAAAGCTTTCTTAATCGGTATTTTAAAAAATAAAAATATTACCTTAAATCCGCAAAGCATGGCACGGATTTATTAATAATCAGCAAGTTGATTATAATTTCATGTTATCTATATTAGTTAACCGTGGCTCGGCTAATTACTTAATATTTAAATGAATAAAAATTTACTTGCGGATATTAGGTATAACTAGAAAATTATTTCATATCTAAATACATGAATTCTAGCTTTAGTAAAAAAGAGACGTTCTTTATAATAATATGTAGTTATTTGATTAATATATGGTTTTTTTAGTATCTTTATTTTTAAATAATTAAATAAAAATTATACTTTTGCAAACTTATAAGTTTCAATATAATGTCTAATTTACTAAAAATTAATTAAATTACTTAAATGGTTGAAAAAGAATTAAATGAATCTGTTGAGCAAAACGAGAGTGTTGAACAGAAAGAGGAAATGAAAGTTGAAGAGACTGCAAAGGTTGAAGAGCCTGTAAAAGTAGTAGAAAAAACAGAAAAGAAAGAAGTGAAATCTGTTATTGAATTTGCTACTCCAAGTGATGACTTTGATTGGGATAACATCTCAAATGAAAGAATTAATACTCAAACTAAAGAACGTGAAGAGTTTGAGAAAATGTATAATCAAACACTTTCAACAATTACTGAAAATGAAGTAATTGATGGCTCTGTTGTATCAATGAACAAAAGAGAAGTTGTAATCAATATTGGTTACAAATCTGAAGGTGTTGTTGGTTTAAATGAATTTCGTTACAATGCAGAATTAAAACCTGGAGATTCTGTAGAGGTCTTTGTTGAAAGTCAAGAAGATAAAGATGGTCAATTAGTGCTTTCTCATAAAAAAGCAAGAGCACTGCGTTCTTGGGATCGTGTTAATGAAGCTCTTGAAAAAGACGAGATTATTAAAGGATTTATTAAATGTCGTACTAAAGGTGGTATGATCGTTGACGTATTCGGAATTGAGGCATTCTTACCTGGTTCACAGATCGACGTTAAACCTATTCGTGATTACGATGTTTATGTTGAAAAAACTATGGAATTCAAGGTTGTTAAAATTAACCATGAATTTAAAAATGTTGTTGTTTCTCATAAAGCTCTTATTGAAGCAGAACTAGAACAACAAAAGAAAGAAATTATTGCTAAATTAGAAAAAGGTCAAGTTCTTGAAGGAACTGTTAAAAATATTACATCTTATGGTGTATTTATTGATCTTGGTGGTGTTGATGGATTAATTCATATCACTGATTTATCTTGGGGTCGTGTAAATCATCCTGAAGAAATAGTTGAATTAGATCAAAAATTAAATGTTGTAATACTTGACTTTGATGATGATAAGAAACGTATTGCATTAGGATTGAAGCAATTAACTCCACATCCTTGGGATTCTTTAGATAAAGAACTTAAAGTTGGTGATAAAGTTAAAGGTAAAGTTGTTGTTTTAGCTGATTATGGTGCGTTCGTTGAGATTCAACCTGGAGTTGAAGGTCTTATCCACGTTTCAGAAATGTCTTGGTCACAACATTTAAGAAGTGCTCAAGAATTTTTAAAAGTAACTGATGACGTTGAAGCGCAAATCTTAACTCTTGATAGAGAAGAAAGAAAAATGTCATTAGGAATTAAACAACTTAAGACAGATCCTTGGAGTGACGTTGATGAGAAGTATGCTGTAGGTATAAAGCATTCAGCTACTATTCGTAATTTTACTAATTTCGGAGTATTTGTTGAGATTGAAGAAGGTGTTGATGGTTTAATTCATATTTCTGATCTTTCTTGGACTAAGAAAATTAAGCACCCTGCTGAATTTACTTCTATTGGAGAAAGTATTGATGTAGTTGTATTAGAAATAGACAAAGATAACAGAAGATTAAGCTTAGGTCATAAGCAATTGGAAGAAAATCCTTGGGATGTTTTTGAAACAGTATTTACTTCAGGATCAATTCATGAAGGAACAGTTGTTGATATATTTGATAAAGGAGCTGTAATTGCTTTACCATATGGTGTTGAAGGATTTGTTACTCCAAAACATTTTGTGAAAGAAGATGGTACTTCTGCAAAAGTTGATGAGAAATTAGATTTTAAAGTAATCGAATTTTCAAAATCATCTAAGAAAATAATTTTGTCGCATAGTCGAGTTTTCGAAGATGAGAAAAAAGGCGAAGAAATTGCAGAAAGAAAACATAAAGCTGCAACAAAAAATAGCGCTGTAAAAAAGATTAAATCAAATCTTGAAAAAACAACTTTAGGTGATATTTCTGAATTAGCTTCTCTAAAGAATGAAATGGAGAAAGAGCAAAAGAAAGAAATAGCTGAAAAGAAGGCTGAAATGGATGCTAAGGAAGAAGCAAAGAAGGTTGAACCTACTAAGGAAGAAACTAAAGATGCAAAACCAAAAGCAAAAGCGAAAGCAAAGAAAACTGAAGAAAAAGCTGACGAGAAAGCTGAAGAAAAGGCTGACGAGAAAGTAGAGGAGAAGAAAGAAGAAACTAAAGCTGCTAAGAAAGAAGTAAAGCCAAAAGCAGAGAAGATAGAAGAAAAGAAAGACGAAGAAAAAGCTTCTGAATAATTCTTTATTTTAATTAAAAACGATTTACAATGGAATTTAAGATTGAAAAACTAGAAAAGCACACTTTAATTCAAGTATTGGAAGAAAAATTGGATACTAATGTAGCACCAAGTTTGAAATCCGAGTTAGTTTTGATCTCTGGTAAAGGAGAAAAAAATATAATACTTGATTTGAGTAACTGTAGATATTGCGATTCTTCTGGATTAAGTGCGATTCTTGTTGCCAATCGTCTTTGTAAAAACGCTAATGGAACATTTGTTTTAACAGGATTGAATGATGCTGTTGACAGATTAATTACTATATCGCAATTGGATACAGTATTGAATATTGCATATTCAACGGAAGAAGCTATTGATATTGTTAATACAGAGGAAGAAAATCGTGAAAATAACAGTAAATAAAATTTACTTTTATTTTGACTTTTGAACTGACAATATTAGGAAGTAGCTCAGCTGTTCCAACTTCGAAAAGAAATTTAACCGCTCACGTGCTTAATGCACATGAGCGGTTTTTTTTGATCGACTGTGGCGAAGGAACTCAAATTCAGATTAGGAAAAATAAAATACGCTTTGGGAAAATTGATCATATTTTCATAAGTCATTTACATGGAGATCATATTTTTGGTTTATTTGGATTAATTTCTACGTTTAATTTATTAAAACGTGATAAGGATTTACATATATATTCACATTCTGAATTAGAAAATATTTTAAATAAGCATCTTGAATATTTTGAAAGAAATATATCTTATAAAATAATATATCACCATTTAAATCCAAAGATTAGTGAGATGATATATGAAGATCGTAAAATTATAGTAGAAACAATTCCTCTTAAGCATCGAGTGCCAACATGTGGGTTTAAATTTACTGAAAAGCAACATTTAAGAAACTTAAAGAAAAATGTTGTGAATGATTTTAAGATTCCGATTAGTAAAATTCAAGGGATTAAAGAAGGTAATGATTTTATAAATGATAATAGTGAAATTATTTTAAATTCAAGCCTAACATTGCCCCCATATAAAGTAAGATCGTATGCATATTGCACTGATACAGCATATTCAGAAAAAATAATTCCTATAATTGAAAATGTAGATTTATTATTTCACGAAGCTACATTTTGTAAAAAATTGAAGCAACAAGCTAAATTAACATTTCATTCTACATCAGAAGATGCTGCTAAGATTGCATATCAAGCAAAAGTGAAAAAGTTAATAATTGGTCACTTTTCAGCACGATATAAAGATGTTACTCCATTATTGGATGAAGCAAGAGCAATTTTTCAAAATACTTTTTCTGCTGAAGATGGAGAAACTCATATAATTGAGCTTAGTAGAGAAGATTAAAAATTCTGATTTTAATTTCTATTTTTACTTTTAATTAATTCATTCAATAATATTACCTTTGCCACATTATTCATTTTTAGGCTAGAAAAAATACAAATATGCACGAAAAAATATTAATATTAGATTTTGGATCACAATATACTCAATTGATTGCTAGAAGAGTACGTGAATTAAATGTTTATTGTGAAATCTATCCTTTTAATAAGATACCAGAACTTGATTCTTCATTTAAAGGTGTAATTTTATCAGGAAGTCCTTTCTCGGTAAGGGATGAAAATGCACCTATTCCGGATTTAACAAAAATTAAAAAAATATTTCCATTATTAGGAGTATGTTATGGTGCTCAATATTTAGCTCAGAATTATGGAGGAGAAGTGTTGCCATCAAAACATCGTGAATATGGTAGAGCTCGCCTCAACTATATAGATAGCAATGATAATCTAATGAAAGGAATAGAGTTAGATACTCAAGTTTGGATGTCGCATGGCGATACAATAACAAAAATTCCTGAGAACTACCAGATAATAACAAGTACAAGCGATGTGAAATTTGGCGGTTTTAAAATTGCTGGTGAAGATACATATGGAATCCAGTTTCATCCTGAAGTATACCATACAAATCAAGGGAAACAATTGTTGGAAAACTTTTTAGTAAATATTTGTGGATGCAAACAAGATTGGACACCATCTATTTTTGCCGATGATACTATAAAAGGATTAAAAGATCAATTAGGCAATGATAAAGTAGTACTGGGATTATCGGGAGGAGTTGATTCATCAGTAGCAGCAGTATTGCTACATAAGGCAATAGGAAAAAACTTAACTTGTATATTTGTTGATAATGGTTTGTTACGTAAAAATGAATTTGAAAAAGTTTTGGATTCATATAATAATATGGGACTTAATGTTATTGGTGTTGATGCTAAAGAGCAATTCCTAAGTCAGTTAAAAGATATTTCTGATCCTGAAGGCAAAAGAAAAGTAATTGGGAGAGTTTTTATTGAAATTTTTGATCAAGAAGCACACAAAATAAAAGATGTTAAATGGCTTGCTCAGGGTACAATTTATCCTGATGTTATTGAGTCAATATCTGTTAATGGTCCTTCAGCAACTATTAAGTCGCATCATAATGTTGGTGGATTACCTGATGAAATGAATCTTAAAATAGTTGAACCATTAAAATTATTGTTTAAAGACGAGGTTCGTCGAGTGGGTGCTTCAATAGGTATAAAAAGTGAATTATTAAAAAGACATCCTTTCCCTGGGCCTGGATTGGCAATAAGAATTTTGGGAGATATAACTCATGAAAAAGTAAGAATATTACAAGATGTTGATGATATTTATATTGAAGGACTGAAAGAATCAGGTTTATACGATAAAGTGTGGCAAGCAGGTGCAATATTTTTACCTGTTCAGTCTGTTGGCGTAATGGGAGATGAGCGTACATATGAAAATGCTGTAGCTCTTCGAGCAGTTTCTTCTACCGATGGAATGACTGCTGATTGGTCACATTTACCATATGAATTTCTTGCAGATATCTCAAATAAAATTATTAATAATGTAAAAGGAATAAACAGAGTGGTATATGATATTAGTTCTAAACCACCAGCTACAATAGAATGGGAGTAACGGATTATTATATTAAAGGGAGTTTCTCCCTTTTTTTATTTTTTTAAATAGAAGATGCATTTATTTATATACTGAATACGAAAGATGTTATTTATTAAGTAGTGTCAGCAAGAAAACTCCCTTTTTTCAAGTCTTTGATAAGAAAGCGTCAAAGACAAGGCTTTCGAAGTGTTGAAAACCAAGGAGTTTACTTTTGTAAATGCGATGTGCTGAGCTAAGTCGAAGTAACTGTTTTCAACATGAGAATAACGCTGTATTTGGCGTTTTCTTGCAAAGACTAAGTTTAAAGGCTTTTTCAATTACAACTTATAAATAAACTTTTAATAGATATTATTGTATACATAAACAAGTAAAATATTGATAGCTATCACTGCATGAAAATTAAACCAGAATTAGATAGTTATTAATTGCTAGGGGTATATGGAATAAATTTAAGTATTCCTTTAAAAAGATTAACAATAAATTACTATATTACACACTTGAAATATTCAAGAATTGGCATTCAATATAGAATATGTATAAAATATGAGTGTTCGTTGTAGTTGAAAATGATAAATTAAATTACTGATATGTAATTGATTGAAGAGTAGGCTTTTAAATACTTTTTATTCTAATGAAATATTAGTTACTTTGAAATAAATGCCTTGTAATAAAATGGAAAATCTATATATCGAGTCAACAGAAACTACGCCTAAAATAATATTTGATCTTAAAAATAGAAAATTTGAATTAATAGGAATCTCTAGACCAGAAGATGTCATTGCTTTCTATGATTCTATTAATTATAAAATTATTAATTATGTAAATGAAGTTCTTGAAAAAGAAACTGATTTTTCTAGCTTTAACTTTAATTTGAAGTTCGATTTAATATATATGAATTCAGCTTCTTCAAAATATATACTTCAACTATTAGATCATTTTAAAAAAATATTTAATAAAGGATCTAATATTACTGTTGATTGGTATTATGATGATGTTGATGATCAGATACTTGAGGATGGAGAAGATTTGTCTGATGTTATCAAAATTCCATTTAATTTAATTTCAAGAAATTAAAATGGGGTAATAATTGCTTATACATTTACCAATAAAATCTAACTACTATGCTTAAGCTAAAAACCACAAAATACATATTAATAATATTTTTGTTTGTATTACCTGTTAAATTATTTGCGCAATATCTAACAGAAGATTACTTCAAATTTAATAGAGCTTTAGGCTACATAAATTCGTATTACGTTGATTCCATTAATTCAAAGCAAATAGTTGAAGATGCTATTATAAGTATGTTGAAAGATTTAGATCCTCATTCGGTTTATATCCCAGCAGATGAGGTAAAAGAAATTAGAGAGCAACTAGATGGTAATTTTGACGGTATAGGAATACAGTTTAATATATTAGATGATACCCTTTATGTGATTTCTCCAATAGCCGGTGGCCCATCTGAGAAAGTTGGAATTAGAGCAGGAGATAGGATTATAGAAATTGATGAAGAGAATGTCGCAATAATAAAAATTACAACAAAAGGGGTGCGTGATAGATTGCTTGGAGAAAAAGGAACTACGGTAAAAGTTGGAGTAAAAAGAAAAGGTGTTAATGAGACTTTATATTTTCCCATTATTCGGGATAAAATTCCTATTTATAGTGTTGATGCTGCATACTTGATTGATAATGAGATTGCTTACATTAAAACAAATCGCTTTTCAAGAACAACACTTGATGAGTTTAATGACAAGATATCTGAATTAAGAACTCAAGGAGCGAAATCTTTGATATTAGATTTGCGAGGTAATGGAGGAGGGTATTTAGATAAGGCAATTGAACTTGCTGATCAGTTTTTAGAAAAAGATCAATTAATTGTTTATACTAATGGCTTAAAATCTCCAAAAGTAGATTGGAAGGCTACAGGTACAGGCCAATATAGAGATTTTAAGTTGCTAATATTAATAGACGAAGGTTCAGCATCTGCCAGTGAAATTGTTTCAGGTGCAATTCAGGATTGGGACAAAGGAATTATTGTTGGTCGAAGATCCTTTGGTAAGGGTTTAGTTCAGAGGGAATTGAATTTACCTGATGGTTCAATGATGAGATTAACCGTAGCCAGATATTATACTCCAACGGGTAGATTAATTCAAAAATCATATAAAAAAGGAAAAGAAGAATATGAGAAAGAGCTATATAATCGATATGAACATGGAGAATTTCTTAATCGAGATAGCATTGATTTACCCGATTCGTTAAAATATCAAACATTAAAGAATAAAAGAATAGTATATGGAGGAGGTGGCATAATGCCTGATATTTTCGTTCCATTAGATACAACAGCAGTTACGAAATTTTATAGTAAATTTATTAGGCAAGGTGCATTAAATTCATTTGTTCTCGATTATATTGATAACAATAGAAAAAAATTAACAAATAGTTACAAAGATTTTGCAACTTTTAATAATAAATTTGAAGTAACAGATAAGATTTTAATTAATCTACGGAAATACGGACTCAAAAACGATATTGAAACAACAGATGATGAGTTTGAAAAATCAAAAGAAGATTTTGGATTGATTATTAAAGCTTTGGTAGCAAGGGATTTGTGGGATATGAGTGAGTATTATCAAATTGTAAATGCCCGTGACAAAGGATTTAAGAAAGCAGTTGAAATTATAAAAAACTGGGATGATTATAAGAAGCAAGTTCTAAATGCTCAATAAAATCGGAATATTTATAATTATTAAGATATATTTGCAGCGTTTAAAAAATAAAAAAAATGTTGCATCAAGTTTTAATGTGGATTAGTGGTAATTACATCGAGTTACTTGGCTTTATTTTCGGATTATTGTATATTATTCTTTCCATTAAACAAAATATTTGGTGTTGGCCAGTTGGCTTTATTACTTCAGCTTTATACATATATGTATTTTTTGTATCAAAGTTTTACGCCGATATGGGGTTGCAGGTATATTATCTTTTAGTGAGTATTTATGGATGGTATTACTGGATGTTTGGTGCAAGAAGTAAAAGGCAGGATGATCTTAAAATATCAAAGACTAAACTGAAACTGGGAATTTATTTGACAATAGTTACGATTTTGCTTTTTGGAGTAATATCCTTTATTCTAGTGAATTATACTGATTCAGAATTGCCATATTGGGATTCCTTTACAACTGCAGCCAGTTTTGTTGCTACATGGATGCTCGCTAAGAAAATTATTGAACATTGGATTATTTGGGTTGTTGTTGATTTTGTATCATTAGGTTTATATATATATAAAGGATTGTATCCAACTGTGATATTATTTGCTGTTTATACTATATTGGCAATATTGGGATACTTACAATGGAAAAAGGAACTGAAAAAAGTATAAAACGTATTGTTTTAATTGGGGCAGAATCGACAGGTAAAACAGAACTCGTAGAACGTTTGTCTAAACATTTTGAAACTAATTTTGTTCCAGAATATGCACGTGAGTATATTGAAAAGCTTAATGCCACATATACATATGAGGATGTAGAACATATTGCGAGAAAACAAATTGAACTTGAAGAAAAAATATATAAGAAAGCCAATAAAGTATTATTCTATGATACGTATTTAATAATTACTAAAATTTGGTTTAAATTGGTATTTAATAAAATGCCTTGTTGGATAAATCAAAAAATTGAAGATAATAATATTGATTTGTTTTTATTATGTAATAATGATATTCAATGGATCCCTGATTCTGTTAGAGAAAATGGAGGAGAAATGAGAGAAAAATTATTAGAAATCTACAAAGAAGAATTAATACAATACAAATGTAATTTTAAAATAGTTGAAGGAGTGGGTGAGACTCGTTTCAACAATGCACTCAAATTGGTAAATGAATTTTTAGATTTAAAAATAGGAAATAGTGGAAAACGATAATGGTAATTTTAAAATGGTCGCTAAAACTTTTAGAGGCTTAGAAACTGTACTTTATAAAGAATTAAAGGAATTAGGTGCAACCGATTTAGAAGTTGGAAATCGAATGGTTGAGTTTACAGGCAATAAGGAATTTATGTATAGAGCGAATTTTCATCTGAGAACAGCCCTAAGAATCTTAAAACCCATTGCAGATTTTAAAGTGATAAATGATCAGCAATTGTATGATAAAATACAAACCATTGATTGGAGTACTTACTTTGATTTAAAAAAAACATTTGCTATTGATAGTGTGATTTTTTCAGATCACTTTTCTCATTCTAACTTTGTGTCACAAAGGGTTAAAGATGCGATAGTTGATCAATTTCGTGAGAAATTTAAAAAAAGACCCTATGTAGATACTGAAGATCCTGATATTCAAATAGGAATACATATATCGCATGATTTATGCACAGTTTCTTTAGACAGTTCCGGTGAATCATTACATAAGAGAGGATATAGGCAAATATCAAATAAAGCTCCAATAAACGAAGTTCTTGCTGCAGGAATGATTCTATTATCAGGATGGGATAAGAAAAGTACATTTATAGATCCAATGTGTGGTTCCGGGACTTTGGTTATAGAAGCAGCGTTGATTGCTAATAATATCCCCCCAGGTGCTTATAGGAAGAAGTTTGGCTTTGAAACATGGAAGGATTTTGATAATGAGTTGCTAGAAGATATTTATGAAGAAGATTATGAGGAGCCAAGTTCTGAAGTAAAAGTATTCGGTTCCGATATTTCTGAAATGGCTATCAGAGTTTCGAAAGAGAATATATCAAGTGCAGGTCTCAGAAAAAAAATAGAACTTAAAATTGACCCAATAGAAAACTTTAATCCGCCAATTTCAGGAGGTGGAGTTGTTGTTACAAATCCACCTTATGGTGAGCGAATTAAAATTAATGAAATTAACAGCTTTTATAAATCTCTAGGTGATATTTTTAAAAATAAATATAAAGGATTTGAAATTTGGTTACTGAGTAATAATAATGATGCAATTAAACACGTTGGATTACATCCGTCTAATAAAGTTACTCTTTTTAATGGTGCTTTAGAATGTAAATATTTGAATTATTCTATTTATGAAGGCAGCAAAAAGACTAAGAATATGGATATAGACTAAGCGTTAATATAAGAAAAAGCATCATTCATTAATTTTTTTGATACGATTAAAGAAAAAATTTTGATACAAGTATTAACTTGTTTATTTTTAATAAAAAAATTAGTGCAATTATTTTTATTAATTAGTCTATTCAAGTTGGGAATTTTGATTGGTTAGTTTTATTTGAACCAATTGTTAACAATATTTGTTTTAAGTTGAAAAAAGTTTTAAATTTATACAACTTGATAAGATAAAAACTGTAAAGCCTATATGAGCTTTAATATTGATGAGCGTTATAAGAAAATGAACAAAGGGGAAGTGCTTCTTGCTTATAAAGGAAGCATAAGCGCCGAACTTATTACTAACGTGCTTGGTGTAGTAGAATCAAAGCTCGATCATGTAATTGATAAATCAATTACAAAAAAGAAAATTTACAATATACTTGTCGAAAGCTTACAAAATCTATATCATCATGTAGACGATTTGCCAAATCTAATTAATGAGAGTATGGATATTCATTTTGGAATTTTTGTAATTTCTAAAGTGAGTGATTCTTATCAGATTAGAACTGGGAATTTTATTATAAATAATAAAATTCAAAAACTAAAAGAACGATTAGAAAAAATAAAGTCCTTATCAAAAGAAGAATTAAAAGACTTGTATAAATTTGTACTCAATAATCAAAAATTTTCTGAAAAGGGTGGCGGTGGACTAGGTTTAATTGATATAGCAAGAAGAACCGATGGAAGAGTTGAGTTTGAATTTGATGATTTTAATGATGAATATTCATTTTTTAGTTTAAATATAACAATATAATAAAACTTTTAAAACTTTAATAAAACAATAATATGGAATCAATTGCAATAGAAGGAACACCAAAAACTCCAACTGTAAATTTTGATGCCACAACCGGAAAGATTGAGATTAAGGGAAGATCAATACCAGAAAACTCAATTGAATTTTATCGTCCGTTGGTGGAATGGCTAGAAGAATATTCTAAGGAACCTCAAAAATTAACTAATGTTAATATACAGTTAGAATATTTTAATACTAGCTCTTCAAAATGTATTTTGGATGTTTTTAAGAAATTAGAAGCAATTAAAAAAGCAAAAAACGAAGTTGTAATAAATTGGTATTACGAAGAAGATGATGAGGATATGCTTGAAGCAGGAGAGGATTATGAATCAATAATCCGGATTCCTTTTAAAATGATTGAAGTTGTTGATTAGATTTAATAATTTTATATAAAATATTTTAAAGGCTTAGAGTAATCTATAGCTTTTTATTAAAAAAAATTACCCATCAAATTATAAATTTGATGGGTAATTTTTTTAACTTCTTTTAAATTTCTTTTGATCAAAGAAATCAAGAATTTTTCTTAATAGTCTAAAGTATAATATAAAATATAAAATTATAGTCATTGTCCAAATAATTATTACATTAATCCAATAAGTGCTATAAAACCTTCCAAAGAATTGTTTTCTAGGAGAATAAAAATGAGCTTTTATTAATTTATTATGAGGATCTAAAAATACAGGATCTATTTTCTGAAAAAGCTCTCCTTTAAACTCAATTATTCTATCAATTTCATTAGAATTACGCAATAGATCAGCTAAACTTTCATTATAGTATTTTTGTTTTATGGACATGAATTTTTCACGATCTTCAGGTGTTTTTTGAAGACCAGATATCAATTTATCCTTTAATCCATTGGCTTTGTTATATAGTTTAACATAATATTTATTTAAAGTATTTAAATATTTGTTAACTTCTACAAGTGTTTCTTCGTCAATTTTATCTTGATAAATTTTATCAAGATAATTAAATTTAACAATACGCCCTGATTCAGAATTAAGCTCTTTTTGTATTTCATTTCTTAATAGTGTGAGACTTTCTTTAAGTTCATCTAGCCTTTCTTTATCATTTATATTTCGTTCAACAAATGATACTTTATTATTTAAAGTTCTTATCCAATAATTCTTTTTAAAATCAGAAATACTCATTGCTTTGTCATACGGATAGAACTGTTCTTCGTATTTATTCTCTTTATATTGATATACAGCTAAAGCTTCATATGCCCATCGTGCGGTTATTATTTCCCCATATATTGGGATGTTTCTAGGATTTGAAATATTGGGATTTAGTTTTTCAAATTTTACAATAATTCCACTTAAGATTAATTGTGGAATAACTAGAAATGGAATCAAAATGTATATAGTAATTACTGTTTTAAAACTATCAGAAATTAGCAATCCCATAATATTTGCTGCACACCAAGTACTAAAAAGTACTAGCCAATATTCAAAATACATTCCTCTTATTTCCATAATAGAGTTACCAACTATAACAAATAAAAGAGCCTGAATTGCAGATAATGAAAATTGAACTCCTATTTTTGAGAATAAATAACTTGCCCAACTTAGGTTTAGAAATTTTTCTCGTTTTAGAATTTTTTTGTCTTTTATAATTTCCTCAGCACTTACAGTTAATCCAATAAATAAACCTACAATTACCGACATAAATATATAAACAGGAAGATTGCTATTCTTGCTTAATGTATAACCTATTTCATTACTAACATTAATGTTGTAATATTTAATAATATAGGCAAGTAAGAACGCTAACACAGGTGCCTCTAGGAAATTGATTACTAGATACTGAGTATTTGCAAGTTTAGATAAAACATCTCTTTTAGTAAATACTAAGAATTGTTTAAATCTATTTGGTGTTTTAAAAGATATTTCGGGAACAGTTCTGTCTGGTGTAAATAGTTTATTATTTGAAATATCTTCAGGTTCTAGTTTTTTCTGTTCTTCAAAGTTCAACCTCCATTCGCCAGGAGATACTTTCCTGTCAGGAGTAAAATTTCCATATTCATCCAATACTTTTGTTTCAATTATATTGAATATTTGTTCGGGAGTTACATTACCACAGCAATGACACTCACTTTCGCTCCAGTTTGCATGTTGCATACTAGATTTAAAATATATTATTGATTCAATTGGGTCCCCATTATAAATTAAATATCCTCCATTATCCAGAATAAGTAATTCGTCAAACATTTTAAAAATGTCTGATGATGGCTGATGAATAACAACAAATACTAATTTACCTTTTAGTGTTAATTCTTTAAGTAAGTCAAGAATATTTTCCGAATCTCGTGATGAAAGTCCGGATGTCGGCTCATCTAAAAATAAAACAGCGGGCTCTCGAATTAATTCCAAAGCAATATTTAATCTTTTTCTTTGCCCTCCACTAATTTTTTTATTTAGAGGATTCCCAACTTCAATATCTCGTTTCTCGTATAAGCCTAGGTTTTCAAGTACATCTAAAACGGTTTGTTGTAATTTCTCTTCAGAATAATTGTCAAAGCAAAGTTTTGCATTATAATATAAGTTCTGATATACAGTAAGCTCTTCAATTAAAAGATCATCCTGAGAAACATGACCAATTAAACCTTCAATTTCATCTTTTTCAGTATGAATATTTATTCCATTTATTAAAACTTCACCTGAAGTAGGAGGTGAACTGCCGTTTAAAACATTAAGTAGAGTAGATTTACCGGCACCACTTGCACCCATTATTCCAACTAATTTACCGGATTCTTCGGTAAAACTCATTGAATGAAGTCCCGTTGTTCCAGATTTAAATTTGTAACCTATTTCTCGTGAATCAAAAATAATTCTTGATTTTATTCTATCAGCATTAAATTGACTAATAATATCTCCATAATAAATTGGTTTTATTTTGGGATTACGTATAGACGCACCATTATTTAATACATATACTTTTTCTTGTTCAAGTAGCTGCCCATTTAAATAGAGTTCACTTTTACCAATGTATTTTATATAATACATATTTGCTGAAGAAACGGCAAGTACCCTTAATTGTCCAACTAAGGATGAGTTTGTCATGTGAAAGATATTCTCATGCTCAAAACTCTCATTATTATCAATAATTAAAAGTTTTTTGGTGTCTGGAAGTTTATCTTCTCCAAAGAAAACAAAATTTTCAATTTCTTTATACTCCTCTTCCTGAATGTAAAAGCTGTCAGCAACAGTAGTAACAAATTCCATTTCTTGATCAGTGATTTCTCCTCCTGATTTTACAAATTCAAGAAGCTGCACAAGAACAATATTTTTTTGTCTTTGAGTTAGTTCTTCATTTATTTGAGTGCAAATTTTTAGAACACGAACAGAACTTGATGAGAATCGTTTCTTGCGCTTACTTTTTTCACTTAATTTTTCCTGATAATTGGAATAATAATCACTAAAAACTTTCAGATAGGTTTTAACTGTTTCTTGATTTAATTGTCTTTTTAAGAATGATTCAACAATTACTCTTCGATCATTTGCATCACTTGTAGGATGTGCTATAATCGCAAAAAGTTGCATTAAAGCTTTTAAAATTTGCTCACTCATAGAATTCTATTTATTCCGGATGGATTTGTTGATATACACGAAAATACAATTATTTTTCTTTAAAACCAATTAACAATATTACTTCATCTTTTAACAGAGTTTCTGCTTTAAATTCTATTTCAATAATACAATCAATTGTAGATGTAAAAGTAAAGTTCCAAAAAGGTGTGTAGTCATAATTTTTATTGCAAAACAAAAGATTTTTTTCAGTGTCAAATACTGAAAGAATTAATGGATAATTTTCAATGTCGCTACAAGCGATTATTCGATATTGGCTTCCTCCGTAAAAAGTAGTATAAAAAGCAGATTTATTATTTTCATCTAATATAGCTTTGTATTCCTGTCCATCTGAAACAAATCCTGAATTTAGAAATTTATAACAATCTTTTATAGAGTTTTCCTGTCCAATTAAAGAATTTGAAAATATTGAACTAATAATGAAGATAATTAAGTATTTCGCAAAATATGATTTCATGAATGTCTTATTAATAGATAATTTTATTTCTAATAGATGAGATTTTATTGGCAATAGTTTTTAGATGATATTCAGAAATTATAACATTTGACGTACTATTAACAATGGTATGTTTTTTATCAGGATGAATTTTAGGCTTTTCATAAGTATAACTATATATAATTCCATCAAACTCATAAGCTAGATCAACCAAATCATCAATTAATAAGGAAAAATCTTTAGATTTATAATAATAAGGTGATAGAATCTCAATTAAATTATCTAATGGGTGCTTTTGTTCGCCCAAACGATTAATTAATTGTCTATTCTTACTATCAACCGCAGATTGTGAAAGAATATACAAACTTTCGATCCAACCTCCTGTAACTATTAGAACTCCAATATCTTTTCTGTTATTTGTTTTTAAATAGGAGTCAAATTGTCTATATGTATTCGTTAAATAATACAATAGAGAATCTTGCTTATCGATGTTTTTTTCAATTTTTTCAATTAATTCAATTTGTATGGCGCTATTTATTCCAAGCTCTTGACTTAACCTTTTAATAACTGTAAAATATGAAATTACATCCGGGATTTGATTATGAATATTTAAATATCCAAGATCTGTACCGTAAATTCCTATATTTATTGCTTGTTGAAAATTAGTATTGTAATTTGAAAGGTTATCAGGAGGATTTAAGTAGGATTTCTGGAATCCAATGTCACTATTCTTTATAGTATATGTAGCTTGATAAGGCGAGGGTAGTGTAAATAAGTTATTACTAAGTTTTATTAGGACAGTGGATGTGTCAATTTCTTCCAACGGAATTCTATTCTCTCTGTCTTGATTATTTGCAGGTTGACCACAAGAAAAAAATACGAAACTGGCTACAATATAAATAAAAATATATCGAATGAGTAATTTGTTTAACATAAAGTAAAATTAATCAAATATCAAATATACAAAGATTAATGTATTGCATTTATAGAATGTTTATAAAATTCATTCAATATATATATTTATTTGATAAATCATTTAAATATCATGATCATTACATAGTTTTGCTAACTTAAACTTTTTTCGAGATTTGCTATCTATAATTGAAGATTATATTTTTTTTACCAAAAAATGATTTTATTTAGAATATTACAATAATGAAAACGAATGTAAGCTATAAAGAAATATGGAAAATTGCTTATCCAATTATACTGGGTAGCGTTGTACAAAATATAATATCTGTTACCGACACTGCATTTTTAGGTAGAGTAGGGGAAATTGAACTTGGTGCAGCAGCTATTGGAGGTGTTTTTTATCTTACATTAGTAATGTTGGGATTTGGATTCTCAATAGGTACTCAAATTATTGTTGCTCGAAGACATGGTGAAAATAAACATAGTGAAATAGGTAAAACAATTGAGCATTCACATTATTTTTTAATTCTACTAGGGATTTTTTTGGTAGTTATTATGAAGAGCGCTATGCCTTTTATTTTCGAGAGAGTTCTGGAGTCAGATCAAGTTAGAATTGCTACTACCGAATATTTACAATATAGATTATTAGGACTAGTATTTGCGTGTGTAAATTTTGGTTTTAGGGCTTTTTACATTGGAATAGCTAAAACTAAGGTCATTACCTGGACTACCATTTTTATGGCTTTAACAAATGTATTTCTCGATTATGTATTGATATTTGGAAATTTTGGATTTCAAAAATACGGGATTGCAGGTGCTGCAATTGCATCAGTCATTGCAGAACTTGCTGCTATGATTTTCTTTATTTTTTACACCTTGAAATATGTTGACTTTAAGTTTTTTGGATTATTCAGATTTGAGAAATTTAGTTTTGTTCTATTAAAGCGAATATTGACTGTTGCATTACCAATGATGATGCAAAATTTTATTTCGTTTACTGGTTGGTTCTTTTTCTTTTTATTTGTTGAAAAAATGGGAGAGCATTCACTTGCTATTTCTAACGTTATAAGAAGCATATATGTTGTTATGCTGATTCCCATATGGGGATTTACTTCTGCAACAAATACTTTAGTAAGCTTCTTAATCGGACGTCAAAGGACAAACGAAGTGATTCCGCTAGTTTTAAAAATTTTGAAGCTTTGTATTGTAGGAGTTATTGGGATTGTTATTATAAATCTTGTGATACCTGAAAAAGTTTTATCAATTTATACAAATAACCCATTGCTTGTTAAGGATTCTTTACCAGCTCTATATATTATAAGTATTGCTGCTATCTTTCTTACCATTGGGTTTGTACTATTTAGTGGTGTATCGGGAACTGGAATGACAAAAGCCTCTTTTATTATAGAAACAGTTGTTATTTTTATGTACGTTCTCATTACATACCTTTTAGTTAATATGGAAAACTCAAAAGTTGAATATGTGTGGAGTGTCGAAATATTTTATGGAATTATAATAGGAACACTTTCTTACTTATATCTAAAATATGGTAAATGGAGAGATAAACGGATTTAATTAACTTGTCAAAAAAGACGACTCTTTTTAGACACATTCTTTTTATTTAAGTTAAATTGGATTAGATTTAACTCCCTTTTAGAAAAACTAATAGTTAAAAAATATCAGATGAAACAGCACATAATTCACATGTTAAGAGAACGCGTTTCTTTGTATGGAGATCGTACAGTTTTTAAATATAAAGATAAATTAACTGGTAGTTATGAAGCTTTAAGTTGGAATACTCTACTTGATAAAACAAAAAAAGTTTCAGAAGCGCTTTTATCTCTTGGTTATGGATATAATGATAATATTGGTATTTTAAGTGCTAATAAATCAGAATGGACTATATCGGATCTTGGAATTTTAGCTGTGCGTGGAGTTGTTGTTCCGATTTATGCTACATCTTCGAAGCAGGAGATAGAATATATCGTTAATGAAACGAAGATGAAATTATTATTTGCAGGGAGTTCTGATCAAATTGAAAAAGCACTATGGTTATTAGATGAGTGTGAAACTCTTGAGAAAATAGTAATGTTTGAGGGAAGTATTCCTGAAAATGATAACAGATTTATAGAATGGACAAGCTTTTTGGAGTTATCAGATAATGAAAAATATTCAGAGAAATTAAATCAAATATTAGAAGATGCTCAATCATATGATTTGGCAACAATTATATATACTTCAGGAACGACGGGTATTCCGAAGGGAGCTATGTTGGGACATGATAATTTTATGGCAGCATTAAAAATTAATAATGAAAGATTAGACATAACAGAAGATGATGTTTCATTATGTTTTTTGCCATTAAGTCATGTGTTTGAACGTACTTGGACATATTTTCTGTTGTATTGCGGTGCAACTAATTTCTTTTTGGAGAATCCCCGTGAAGTAATAGATACACTTTCTGTTGTTAGGCCAACAATAATGTGCACTGTACCACGTTTTTTCGAAAAAACCTATGAAGGAATTCTACAGGAAGCAGAAAAGTGGCCTTCATATAAAAAGAAAATATTTGATTGGTCGATAAAAATAGGACATCGTAATATTGAATATCTTAAAAATTCAGAAAAAACGCCGTTAATATTAGGTTTTAAAAAGCTCCTTGCCGATAAATTGGTTTTAAAGAAATTGAGATTGATTTTTGGCGGAAAGATAAAAACAATGCCTTGTGCCGGTGCAGCAATTGATTCAAAATTATTGCGTTTTTTTCATGCAACTGGTACATTCATTAATTATGGTTACGGTGCCACAGAAACTACTGCTACTGTTTCATGCTTTAAATCTAATAAATATAATTTTGATTATTGTGGCAGTATTATGCCTGAAGTGTCTGTGAAAATTGGAGATCAAAATGAGATTTTAATTAAAGGGGACACCATTTTTAAAGGCTACTATAATAAAGTGGAAGAAACATTAAAAGTGTTAAAAAACGGATGGTATTCATCAGGAGATGAAGGTTGTGTTGTGGAAGATGAATATCTTGTTATGACAGATCGTATTAAGGATTTAATAAAAACATCAGGAGGGAAATATGTTTCGCCTCAAAAACTTGAATTGTTGCTAGCTCAAGATAAATATATAGAGCAGGTTGTGATTATTGGAGATAATAGAAAATATATTTCAGCACTTATAGTTCCTTCATTTGAAGGCTTAAAAGATGTAGCTTCTAAGCTAAAAATAGGTGTAGATAATAACGAAATGATTGTATCTAATAGCGAAATTAATAACTTTTTTCAACTAAGAATTGATAAATGTCAGGAGGAACTTACTCCTTACGAGAAAGTGGTTAAATTTACTTTGTTGCCTGAGGCTTTTAATATAGATAAACGAACATTGACCAATACACTTAAAATTCGTCGAAATGTTATAGCCGAACAATATTGTGATCTTATAAATAAAATGTATTTACCGGCTTAGTTTCCAACGATTATGTGACCATAGCCAATTGGCAGGATCTTTATAAATTATCGATTCAAGCTTTTTTGCAAATCTTGATGTTATCTCACCATCATTTAATTGTAAAGGCTTATCAGCAATTACTGATAATTCAACAGTATAATAACCACGTTTTTTTCGTTGAACATCAATATACATTACAGGGTAGTTATTAGATATGGCGTGTTTTTCAGGTCCATGTAAAAATGCAGTATCTCTACCAAGAAAATTTATCCAATAAGCTTTATTTTTAAGTTTTTTACCTGGACTTTGGTCTGCAGCCATTAAAAAAATTGTGGGAGTATTTTTTAATGTATTAAATGTTAAAGTCGTTTCTTTTATTGATGCCATCTTAGTTCCGCTCCTTGTTCTACTCCAACGTATAATTGAATCTATCCATTTATTATTAAGTTGTTTGTAAAATCCAACGACAGTATGATCGGTTTGTAAACTAGCAGATATGCTTCCCCATTCCCAGTTGCAATAATGTCCTGTAACTGCAATTATACTTTGCCCAGATTCATAATAATCTTTTAATATTTCAGGGTTTAAAATTTTATGACGATTCACAATTTGTTTCCTAGACATTGTAAAAGATTTTATGCCTTCTATAATATTATCTGTTAGGTTTCTATAAATAACTGGTAGAATTTTTTTTATTTCTGTATCATTTTTTTCAGGAAAGCATTTTTTAAGATTATCAATAATTACTTTTTTTCTGTATCCAAAAACTCGAAAAGTAAAAAAGTGAAACAAGTTAGATAATTGATATATAATGAAAAATGGAAATAAACCAAGAATCAATACAAGTAAAATAAAAATGAATGCAACAACAAAGTTCATAAGCGATTAATGTTTTTTTATTGATGGCGAATAAAGAGATTTTTTTGATACAAGCAAAATTTATTTAAATTAATTTTTTATAAAAAAGAAAATCGAGAAAATTAAAAGTAGCTTTGATATTTGATTGAAAATGCCAGTATGTCATTGTTATGGCTTAATTATATTTTGGCAAGCTTTTTGAAAATAACAAATCTAAATATGTAAATAACTAAATTTAAAATTGAATTATATTATGGAAATGCAAATTTATTTTGATGGAAAAAAACAAGTTAATGCCGAATGGAATGGGCAAGTTATAAAAACAGATCAACCAGTTCAAGGAGGGGGCGAAGGAAGTGCTCCAACACCATTCGATTTATTTTTAGCATCAATAGGAACATGTGCTGGTATTTATGTAAAAGGATTTTGTGACCAGCGCGGTCTTTCTACTGAAAATATTAAAATTATTCAAAAATTAAATTTTGATCCTGCAACAAGATTAATTGATAAAATTGATTTGGAAATTCAGGTACCTAATGATTTCCCGGAAAAGTATAAAGAAGCAGTTGTAAATTCTGCAAATTTATGTGCGGTAAAAAGGCATATGCAAAAACCACCAGAATTTAATGTGTATACTAAAACAGTTTAATTCAGTGAGACTATGATTTTGTATCCGATAGCTATCGGATCAAAATCATCTAGCCGAACTGATCCCGAGCGGGCTCCACTGAGCTTGTCGAAGTGTAGTCGAGGGATCTCAAGGCTTATATTCTTAGCAACTTGGTGCGTATGGAAAATAAAATATTCCATTGATATACCTCGTCTGCTTACTGCGAGGAGTTTCATTTATATTAAAGGGGCTATTTCAAATGGTTGTCTGAAGCAAAAACACTTCGACAGGCTCAGTGTGACAATCTGAACTACAGCAATTTGTCATATTGAGCTTGTCGAAATATGGGTGGGCTAATTACTTTTTGGACACCCCCTTTTTAATTTAAAGTGACATTTCAATAATAGAAAATGGTGCAGCAGTTTGTTTTATTTGTTTTAATTTCAAACCAGACTCTTTTATAATGCTTTTAAATTCCTCTAGAGTTCGTTCTTTACCGCCACTTCTGCCTACCATCATTTGAATATCGTATAATTTAGCAAATGAATAACGATTATTCGTTTCAATAATTGGTTCAAAAATTAGAATCTTACCATTTTCTGGTAAGACCGATTTAATATCTTTTAGTAAATGAATACATTGATCGTCTGAAAGATTATGAATTATACTTTTAAGAAAATACATATCACCACCACTAGGAATAGTTTTAAAGAAATTACCCGAAATTGTTTCAAGTCTTTCAGATACATTATATTGCTTGGCTATTTCTTTAGCACCTTCAACTACATGAGGTAAGTCAAAAACTTTACCATGTATTGATTTATATTTATATAAAATCATCGCAAGAAGAATTCCCTGACCTCCTCCGATATCAATAATCGTTTTCGATTTTCTAAAATTATATTCCGATAAAATGGCATAACTCAACATAAGTGAAGAGTTTGTCATTGCATGATTATAGAGTTCATTTTTATCTGGATTCTTTTCAAGATATTCAAAAACATCCATCCCAAGAACTTTCTGTGCGGCATTTTTACCTGATTTCACAACATAATCTAACTCTTCGAACATTTTCCAGTTAATACCATTAACCTGGTGCATTACCATATGTCGCATTGAATTTTGCTGATCAAGTAATGAATTTGATAATCGATTGTTCTTGAAAACTTGATTCTTTTTTTCAATAAAAACTCCTTGACTAGCAAGCATTCGCATTATTCTATATAATGACTCTTCATGTGTATTTGTTAATTGAGCTAATTCAGAAATTGATTTTTCTGAGTTTTTTAAATGTTCAGATAAGTTTAAATCAGCCGCCACTCCAATAGCTTTTGTAACATAAAAACTTTGAACCATTTCAATTATAGCAACATTTGCAGGAGTAAGTTTCTTTGAAAATCGCACTAAGAAAAATCTGAAACGTTCAAAAATTTTAAGGATTTTAGCAGATGGATAATGCGGTATTTTTATTTTCTTCGACATATTTTCTTTTCAATTATTAATTTATAAAAATAAGAAATAAGCATTGAAAAAATAATCATTTATATTAAAATGATAAGATTATTTTTTCAATGCTATTAGATGTAATGCGTTAAGAAAGTAAAAATAAATACATGAAACTTTTTTAGATAAAAACTGTCTGAGAATTAATGAAAATTAGAATAAACTCCTTTTTTCTGATTATTTTTACGAGCCTATACAATAAAGAAAATGAAATATAGCTTTAAAACAGAAGTTAGAGGATATGAGCTTGACTCTTATGGTCATGTTAATAATGCAGTATACGTAAGCTATACAGAACAGGCGCGTTGGGAAATATTAAAGGAAGCAGGAATATTAGAATCATTTTTAGAAAGAGATTTACTTTTGGTTGTAACAGAAACCAATATAAGGTACATGCGTGAATTGAAGTTATTTGATAAAATAGAAATTATATCAACAATAAAATTTGAAGCTCCTTACCTGGTTTTTTATCATGATATAAATAATGTTACAGATAGTTTAAAATCGGCAAAGGCAAAAGTTAAAACTTTGTTGATAGATAAAGACAGAATTCCTCAGGATATCCCTGAAGACTTACTATCATTAGTGAAAAAATAGAAAGCAATAAATGAAACAATCAAAAATAATTAGTTGGGAAAGAATAGGAGAAATAGGGATATTATCAATTTCAAATGATAAAAAAAACTATTTAGATCAACCTGATTTTGTTGATTTGGTAGAATTAGAAAATTGGACGAAGGAAATTGATTTAAAGGGAATAATTATTCGAGGTATCGGACGCAATTTTTCTGCTGGGGCTAATACTGAAAATCTTCAGAAATTAGCAAATGACCAAAATCTTTTATTTGATAAGATGAATAAAGGGAAGCAGATTCTTGATTTCATCGAAAATTTAAATATTCCAGTAATTGCTGCAATAAATGGTGCTTGTTTTGGAGGAGGTCTTGAAATTGCTTTAGCTTGTCATATGCGAGTAGCATCAAAAAAAGCACTACTTGCTTTCCCTGAAGTTAATCACGGTTTAATTCCCGGTTTAGGAGGAACATATAGATTAACTCAATTACTTGGTAAAAAATCATTTGAGGTGTTATTAAATGCAGATTTAATTAATACAACTGAAGCTATAAAAATAGGCTTGATTGATTATATATCAGAAACAAAAGATGCATTTGATTTAGCGAAAGAAAAACTTGAAAGTATGATTACTGATCGTTCGATTGAAGTTATCCATTCGGCTATGCAAGCTATACATAATTCAAATAAACTGAGTAAAGAAGATGCTCTAAAAGCAGAAACTGAATTGTTTTGCAAATTAGCTGTTAATGTGAAAATTCACAAGCAAGATTAGTATGTATAAAGAGTTAACTCGTATTAATTCGGTAGAAGAAATCAAAGAATTCTTCTCAAAAAATTTGCAAGATAATTTTTTTACTGAAAATGAACTTAAGTTAGCAGAAAAAAAAAATGTTATTAAAAGTCTTGGTGCTAGATATTTGATTAAAAAAACTATATTAGAATATTTAGACATAGAAAATAAATACAAAGATATTGAAATAGTAAATCACAGTACTGGTAAACCTATTGTTATATTTACCGGTAGTGTAAAAGAAAAAATAAGAGAATCGGGAATTACTAATGTACAGGTTTCCATATCACATTCACGGAATTTTATTTCAAGCATAGTTATTATTGAGAAAGATGTTTAAAGTTTTAAATTGGCATATAAAAGAAAAGATTGGTTATTTAGAAATAAGTAATCCACCATCAAATCCAATGGATTCGATATTTTTCGAAGAATTTTACTGGTGGCGAACCGAAATTGTTGAGAAAGCAGAAATTGACTCAGTTATAATACATGGGAAAGGCCGTCACTTTTCTTCAGGTGCAGTTTTAAATGATCTTTTAGGCATTATTAACAGAAGTTATGAGCATGGTAAGGATATTAAGAAGATAAGTGAGTTCCTGAATAAAAACAGTCAGATTTTTTATTCATTAAAAGAGCTAAAGATACCTGTAATTGCTGCTGTTCGTGGTGTATGCATCGGTTCAGCTTTTGAACTGGCTTTATGCGCTGATTATATTGTTTGTGGAGAAAAAGCGGTATTAGGCTTGCCTGAAACTTCTTTTGATATAATGCCCGGTTGTACAGGAACATATGTCTTACCTAAAATTGTTGGAAAAGCATTAGCAATGGAATTGATCTTAACAGGAAAAACCTTCTTCCCAGCCGAAGCTCTGGATTGGAATTTAATACAGAAAGTAGTACCAACAAAGCAAGTTTTAGATTACGCAACAAATATTGCAAAGAATCTAGCATCAAAATTTACAGAAGATTTAAAATTAATCTAGAAAGAAATTTCTTATGAATCAAAATATAACACCGGAAATATTTGTAAAACTTATTGGAACCGGTTCATACTTACCCGGAAAACCAATAGCAATTGATGAAGTTGACCATTATTTAGGTGAGCTAACAGAAGCTCCCAAGAAATTACAAAAATGGCTTCAGCGAATGAAAGTTTTAATGAATGAGATGTTGGAAGTCGAATATTATCATTATGCGATTGATCCTATAACACGGGAATTCACTGATGATAATATTACGATGTCGGTAAAAGCATCACAGCAAGCAATTAAAAAGGCCGGATTAAAACCAGAGGATATTGATTTAATTGTTTATGGGAGTGCACATCAAGACCAAATGCCAACAGCTTCGGTTCGTATTCAAGAAGCATTAGGTATTGAACAATGTGGAGAATTATCGATACATGCTAATTGTACTTCGGCATATAAATCATTATTAGTCGCAAGTGATTTTATTCGTTCAGGGAGATATAAAAATGCATTGGTAATATCTTCAAGCATGTCATCATCGGAGTTAAGAGCTGAGTATTATAATCAGTCCATAGTTAAAAAGGAAG
Source organism: Bacteroidales bacterium (assembly GCA_013138975.1). Classification (GTDB taxonomy): domain Bacteria; phylum Bacteroidota; class Bacteroidia; order Bacteroidales; family UBA12077; genus UBA12077. The sequence continues at coordinate 11,934 of WTBR01000143.1, read as the reverse complement.
AACTTTTTTTGCGTTACTTTTTAAGTGATGGGGCAGGAGCATTAGTTTTGCAGGCTAGTGATGAAAAGAAAGATGGGCTTTTTGTTGAACATACTTATATGGAATCAATTGGAGGTAAAAAGCCTTCAGCTATGCTAAATAAACGTCCTGCATATTGGATGAATCCAAAAGAAGAATATGAATTGGGATATCATCATCTGGGACAAATGTTTAATGAGCAATTGCGAACTCATTTTCACGATGAGGATGGAAGTGTATTTTTAAAGGGATTGAAAAGAATGTTGGCTAAATATCCAATTAATTTAGATGAGTTAAAGTATTTTCAAGTGAATTTCCCTTCTAAACATATTTCTGAATTAATAATGGATGAATGTGAAGAGCTAGGAATCTCGAGAGAAACATTATACACTAAAATGTCTTCCATGGGTTATGCAGGTCCTCCAATGGCATTTATATGTATTGATAGAATTATTTCGGAAGAAAAACTGAATCCTAACGATTTAATCTTGAGTTTTGTAACAGAAGTTAGTAAATTTATGCAAGCAGGTTATGCATTAAAGTTTTATTAGTTTGGCATAGTTTATGTAAAGTGAACAATATAAAATTTTAAATGTATAATTATTATCTAACAATTTGATTATTAACTAACTTATTAGGTTATGAAAAAGATTTTTACACTATTGCTGCTGGCTTTGTTTGTGCAATTCAGTTATGCTCAAGAGGAAACACAAGAGGAAATGAAAAATAATAGAGATGATATAAATACCATCTTTAGTAAAGAAAATCTGAAAGTTACAGGTGGATATATATCTCCTGAAATAAAGGTTGGGAATGTAAATGAAGATGTATCCTTATTTGTTGGGGGTAGACTGGGAATGATTTTGAATGATCATTTTACTCTTGGTATTGCAGGTTATGGTTTAGCAAATAATAGTAATTTTAAGGATTTAGATCCATTATCATTGAATCCGGATTTGCGAATTAATATGGGATATGGTGGTTTATTAATGGAATATACATTTTTTAGTAATAAAAAGATTCATTTTTCTATTCCTGTAGTAGTTGGTGCAGCTGGTATATACATATACGAAGACGATAATAACTACTTTTATAATAATTATGATGATATTGAAAACTCAGCGGCATTTGTTGTCGAACCGGGTGTGAATATTGAGTTTAATTTATTTAAGTTTTTAAAATTGGACTTAGGAGCATCTTACCGTATAGTTACTCAAACAAGTCTTGTGTATTTGGAAGACGAAGATCTTTCTGATTTATCAATCAATGCAACTTTTAAGTTTGGATTCTTTTAATACCTTAAATCCGCAAAGCGTGATACGGATTTATTAATAATCAGTATTTGATAATAATTTCATGTCATCTATATTAGTTAACCTTAGCAGAGCTAATTACTTAATATTTAAATGAATGAAAATTTACTTGTGGATACTAGGTAATAGAAAATAAAGTATTAAGCAAAAAGCTATTCATTGTGAATAGCTTTTTTTATTTAAAAAGAACCATTAAATTTATATACCTTAAATTCGCAAAGCGTGGTACGGATTTATTAATAATCAACAAGTTGATTATAATTTCATGTCATCCATATTAGTTAACCGTGCCACGGTTAATTACTTAATATTTAAATGAATGAAAATTCACTTGCGGATAATAAGATTTACTAAAATCTGACGAAATGAATGAGATAAAAACTGTTGGCATAATCGGAAGTGGTAAAATGGGATCAGATATTTTTAACTATTTGTCTGATTTTAATTACGAATTAATATGGTATACTCGAAATCCCGATCACAAAGAGATACTTTGGAAGACATACCAAAAGAAAATCAAGAGGCAATTAAAACATGGTATAATAAGTCAGGAAATTTTTGTACTTAGATCTAAGTACAGAATAACTAATAATTTAAAAGATTTCTCTCAATGTGATTTAATAATTGAGTCGGTTATCGAAGAGCTAGATATAAAGACCGAGATATTTAGGGGACTTGATGAAAACGTTAAAACTTCATGTATTTTGGCTTCAAATTCATCCTCAATTTTACCTTCGCAACTAGCTGAAAATGTACAACGAAAAAACAGGGTACTTGGCTTGCATTTCTTTTATCCTATTGCTTTCAAAAATGTTGTGGAATTAATTTCATCAGATTTTACCGATGATTTTTCAATTGAGAAAGCGAAGTTATTTTTAGATGATATTAATAGGTTTTATCTTGAACAAAAAGAAGATAGTGCATTTGTTTTAAATCGTTTATTGTTACAAATGCAGATTGAGGCTTTTAATTTAATGAAAGAAGCGGGTTTAGGATATAAACAATTTGATGATATTGCGAAAAAGTTTGTTCCTGATTTTGGATTATTTGAAATGATGGATCATGTAGGGCATAATACTATGTATAATGCAATTATGAATTATTCCATAGTAGATTCAGATAAAAAAATATATGAACCATTGTTAAATGAACTAAAGAAACGTAATCTAGTATCTGATAAAAGCACAGGTAATTTATTTTATAATTTAGAAGCTGAAATAAGAACAATTTCAGAAAAAACAGAGCTTGAAATAATTGATAAGCTTAAAGAAATTGCGAATAAATATTTAATAGAGTATTCAGAAAAATATCAAATTAATATATATAACCTCAAAAAAGGTCTTGAAGAGTTTTGTGGAATAATGTTGTAAAACAAATTCTAAGTAGTGTTTGTCCATAAAGTCCGATATCTGCGTTATGCTCGTTTTAAAAATCAGTCAAAAAGTAAACTCTTGATTTTTAAAATTTCACAAGCCTTGATCTCGAACTTTCTGAATCAAACACCCAACTTTATAGACAGGCTCTAAGTAGTTTTTGCAAGAAAACACCAAATTACTCACGAGTTTAATATTTATAAATTTGTGTTCGTGAGCTTCGCATGATTCTGCGTTATTCTTGTACTAAAAACAGCCGCTTGTCAAAGTAAGTCGCTTGTTTTCAAGCACTTCGAAAGCCTTGTCTTTGTCGCTTTCTTATCATAAACATGAAAAAGGAAGTTTTCTTACAGAAACTAAGTAAATATTGCAGTATTTCATTTGTGATTAATTTTGTTATTTTTGAGGATTATTATATAATTTATTAATGATTTAGTTTAAATGGTGAAGAAGGTAGTTGTTACAGGGTTTAATATGTTAACTGCATTAGGCCTTGACTGGGAAGAATCTTGGAATAATATAAAAGAAGGAAAAAGCGGAGTTGATAAAATTTCATTGTTTGATGCATCTGAAAATCAAACACAAATTGCTGCTGAACTTCCATCCGAATTTTCTGATAAATCATCAGGAATAATAAAAAAACGGATTTCAAAACAAATGACTCGTGTAACACAAATGGCATATGTTTGTGCTGTAGAAGCCATTGAGAAACATAATATTGATTTCGATCAAATAGATAAAAAACGTGTTGGTGTTATTTTAGGTGTTGTAAATACCGGAGATTCCAGCGCAGAGCAAGGAACTACATCTAAAAACTTAATTTTAAAACGCATGAATAATGCTATGTCGGCATGGATTGGAATGCGTTACAATATTGAGGGGCCAAACTTTACTACATCATCTGCTTGTTCATCATCTGCTTTTGCAATTGGCTTAGGTTATGATGCTATTAAAGCTGGACGTGCAGATATGATGATTGTTGGTGGAGCCGATTCAATTATTAATAAAGAAGAAATTGCAGGATTTAATGAAATTTATGCTCTTGCAGTTGATAATGAAAATCCTAGAAAAGCAAGTTGTCCTTTCTCAAAAAAACGTGATGGTTTTGTAATAGGTGAGGGGGCAGGTATTATGATTCTGGAATCAGAGGAATCTGCAAAAGCTCGTGGAGCAAAAATATATGCTGAGTTAGTTGATTATGCATTTACCAATGAATCGTATAATATAATGGCTCCAAAGCCTGACGGTGAAGGAATGGCAGAAACAATAAATCAAGCAATAAATAATGCCGGAATATCAAAAAATGATGTTAGCTATATAAATGCACATGGTACTTCAACTATGCTTAATGATTTGTACGAAACTAAAGCTATAAAGAAAGTTTTTGGAGATCAGGCTTATAAAATTCCTGTTTCATCAACAAAATCGATGACAGGGCATACGATTGGTGCTGCTGGTGCCATTGAAAGTATTATTAGTGTTCTGGCAATAAAAGACGGAATAATTCCTCCAACAATTAATCTTGATGAAGCAGATCCTGAATTGGATTTGGATTATGTTCCAAACAATGCACGTAAACAAGATTTAAATGTGGTTTTAAGCAACTCATTTGCCTTTGGCGGGCATAATGCTACTTTGGTTTTTAGAAAGTATAATATATAGTTTCTGGTCTGTTTTGTATCCAAAAAGTTATTTTTCCCTTAGATTCAAATTTAATAAGGGTTTGAATATTTTTAGTAATTTATTATAAGCCAAGCATAGGTAATTGTTTAATTTTATGATAAGTTAAACCTGCTGAAATGCAGTTTTTTAGTTCGAACTCAGGTATTTTATCATTCATCTTAAAAACTATAGCACGATTTCCTTCGAATGTAAATAAATTAGTATAAATCATTTTAAAGCTAGGAACCAGCTTACTTGTGCACTTAAAATACATTGCGTACTGATTAGGTTTATTTTCTTTCCAATCAATTCTTATTGTGCTTCCTATTTTTGTCAAATAACTGGGTTCTCCCCATTTTAGGGTTTCTTCTATATCTGTTAATTCTTCTATTTCATTTGCTGTTTCAATAATCAGTTTTCGAAGGTTCAATATTTTGTTGCGAATTTTATCCGGATATTTATTGAATACTGCTTCAATATCAGGATTTGTTTTTATTACAATATCTCTCATTATCTGTTATAAAAATAAATTTTATAAAAACGTAACAGAGAATAAACACTATTGTTTAATATATTTGGTTAATATCAATTAAACACCAAAATGTCTGATATAATTTGTTTCTTTTTCACTTATATTTCTTTAAAAAATAAAACTGTAGCTGCTGCTATGCTTGGATTTTTTGAATAATCTTTGAAATTTAATAGGTATAAGTCTTAGAATTCGATTGTATATGTAGCTACACATTTGAGTGTTCATTTCTGGCTTAATTCCATTTAAAAATTTCATTCAGAGTTTTTAAGAAAAATCTTACTTAAAATTCATTTTTTTTTAATTTTTGATATGAAGAAATAAATTTACATTTTCTTTTTCTTTACCTATTATTATTTGATTGGGATTAAATCCAGCTTTCTCAGCAAGTTCTTTTAATTCAATTTCTGTTCTATGGTGTAAATGCCAATCTCCCAATATCTCCATGTAATCTCTACTTGGATTATGATCTTCATTAAAATTCCCAATAATTATTTCCCCATTGTCATTTAACCATTCTTTGAATTTTTTGAGCATTAGCACAAATGATTTTTCATCAAAATAGTCAAATAATCCCGCTGACCATATTACGTCAAATTTACTTTCTTCTTTATGCCTAAATATATTTTTGTGTACGAATGAGATTTTATTGAGATATTTCAGATTTAAATTTTCTGCATATTTTATAGCATTTTCATCCATTTCAATACATACAGTATTTAATTCGCAGTTCTTATTTTCTTCGTAAAGTTCAAATAAATCTCTTGCGGGACCACTTGCCACATTCATAAGATTCATTTTTTTATATTTATTTAATTTCTCTTTTATTATTTTCTTGAAATAGTCCTTTCGATTTCTAACGGCTTTTGGTGCAGATTGAAGATGAAAATATTCATCCCAAATTTTAAATTTTTCTATAGGAGATGTATGGAATGTATAAATCTTATCTATCATCAAAAAGTCACCTGAATATCCAAATGGTTTTCTTAGTCCATGTCCTTGAATTGTGTTTTCTAAAAATTCTTGACCGAAACTTTGATTCATTGTCAGAATTTCTTTCTTGGTTATTTTCCCATTATTCAAGTCTGAACTTAGAGTAGAAATTAATTTATCGATTTCAGGAAAATCGATTTCTGTTATTTTTTTTTTGGTTAAAGTCTCTATTTGTGTTTGTATCATAAATTTTGAGTTTTCTCAATTAAGCAGAACGTTTTTGTGTATGGAAAATTCATTTTTGTGCTAATTTAACTGTTTTTTATACAAGTTTTTATCTATAGTTGCGACAAATTTGAGTGAACATCTTATGCTTAATTCCGATTTGAAATTATTATTCAAAGTTTATTAGAAAATGCTTACTTAAAAATCAAAAAACTAAACTACGCATTTTTTCTTTACGATATTCATTCCGAAAAATGAGCTCAAATTCCACGTAATGCTTTTCTTAAGTTAAGAGATTTAGTGAAAATTTCGAATAAGGTAATTCAAATCCAATCTGATTCAGTTTCTTTATATTCAACAAAATTTTGGAGTGTTTTTTTTTGAGCTATTTTTCACAACTTGTCTTTAAAACAAATATAGATAAAAACTACATTTTAACTTATACAATAGGTCAGTTAATATGAGTAATTTATTTTAAATAATTTCCTTGTATTCATAGATGTAATAAAAGATTTTGTCAAAATATTGGAGTAAAAACCTTATAGTAAAAGTACGATTGAAAATTATTGAATTCATTTAAATATACTAAAATTGCTAAGATTAAAACTGGTTTTTTAGCAAGTAATCAGGAACTCACAACTATTTCTATTTGCGTTGTCAATAAATACAACAGGCTTACGCTTCAATTCCGGAAATTTTACTTTTTATAATGCTTCGAATAGAATAATTCGTCTAACATTAAATTGAATATTGGAAAAGATTCAGTTTATTTTCTTATAAATTTCATAACACTTTCTAATTAATTAATACTAAATTCGATTTTCAAAAAAAAAACTTATTATGAGAAAAATTATTGTTACGCTATTATTGATAATTATTAGTATTGGCGCTTATTCACAGGATATAATAACCAGAACCAATGGTGAAATACTTAAATGTAAAATACAAAATGAAGATAGTACATTTGTGTATTTTAAAATTTTTATAAAAGATAAATTAATAGAAACACATTTACCTACATCAGAAATAAGCTCAATAAAATACTACAGTACATCTACAGTCGGAATTGATAATATAATTGAAATTAATACTAAACATGAAGTTAACGCTAAAGTTGAAGTTGAGAATGAGGTATTTGCCTCATTAGTAGTCGGATTAGGACTGGATTATGGAGGAGTAGTTGGTTTTAAATTAAAATTAAACTTGCATGACAATTTTGGAATCTTTGGTGGTTTAGGATGGGCTTTTTTAGGTTATGGGTATAATGTTGGTGCTAAAGTAAATTTTGCTCCTAAATCAAAAATTAATCCACATTTACAAGCTATGTACGGATATAATGCAGGTATTATTATTGATAATGATTCTGATTTAAGTAAAATATTCTATGGAGGAACAGTTGGGTTTGGAATTGATTTTAAATCTACAAAAAGAAAAAGTTATTGGACTTTAGGTTTATTGATTCCAATTAGAAAAGAAGAAGTCAATGAATATATGGATTATTTAGAAGATGAAAAAAATGTTGAGTTTCAAGCTGATTTGAAACCTATTCTTCTATCAATAGGCTTTACGTTTTAATAAAATATTATTAAACTTACTTTTTCCTTTTGTATATAAAAACAACAGGTTTACATTTCAATTCCGGAAAATCTTATTCTGATTATATATTCTTATGTTTTAAACAAAATAGTAACCTTAACGTTTAATTGAATACTGAATTGGATTTTGTACTCAAAAATACACCTAAACAAGATTTAAATCTTGTTATAAGATTTGGTGGAAATAATGTTCTTTAGTTTAAAGAAAGTATCACAGGTATTCAGTAATTTAAGATGATGCCAAAATAAAATTACCTCTTGACTTGTTAATATTTTTTGTATATTTGGTTAACATTTAATAATAATATTTGTGGGAAACATATGAAATATCTTATTCTTCTCTTATCAAGTACAATTTTGCTATCATGCAGCAAACCACAGGATAAAACTTTTATTGTTACTAAAATTCGATCAGCCTCTAAATTAGCTACTACCGAGGTTATTTTAAATAAAATTGTATGGACCGATATTAAAGGACGCAGGATTCACGGTTTATTTAAAAAGAATAATATATTAATGTTTAATACCGAGGCCACTCTTAAACTTGGTGTTAACTTAAAGAAACTAAACGAAAATGATATTATGGTATTTGGTGATTCTATAGTAATTACATTACCAAAAGTAGAAATTTTGAATTTTAGTTACCCTCATGAGAAATATGAACAATTATACCCAATATCAAATTTTGACATAATTAAGAGCAACGATAAAGTTAAAAAGCTTGATATGGTTTTCAGAGAGGCTGAAACTGATATAAGAAATAAAGTTAAGTTTTTAAATCTGGAAACAATTACTGAACAAAAAACCAGGCAATTTCTTACTAAATTCTTGGCACAAAGCAATTATAATAATGTTGTTATCAAATTTAAACAATAAGGTTTTGCAAAATTTACGTCGCTATATTTTTATTCTCTTTATAATATTACTATCTGCGTGTAATATTTCGCCTGTATTAAATGATACAGTTCTTTCAATGAAAGAAGTTAAAGGAATTGGAGAACTTATTACCGCCGAGTATTATGGAGAAGTTATATCAAGCTTTTCTCTTGTATCAAAAGCAAAATTAGACACTAGTTTGAATGAAGCTTATATTCTGGTGCAAACCTCTTATAGGCAGGTTGATACTGTAATAAACAACAGGTATGCTCCTCAAATTAATAATTATAAAGAAAAAATTGCCAAATTAGAAACAAAGAAAACAAATGCATGGCGACGAAGTAGAATTTCAGAATTAAAAGAGAATCTGAAGGATTTCGAATCCAAAATTAATAGAAAGAAAATAAAGCAATTTAAATCAGATCAAAGTCAGCAGGTAAAATCTGCTCTACAATTACTTACAAAAGCTACAGGAGCAAACAAACGAACCTTGCTAAAACATATGTTAGACAATACCTTAGAGTATAAGGATATTCATGAAAAATATAAAAATAAGATAAATGACCTTAGAATAAAACTTGCTGATAATAAAGAGCTGGTATATATTGGAAGAGGTTCGGTTAAAGCAGGATATAATCTTGAGGAACTTGATAGTTTTAATATTTTTTACTCTCCTAAAAGAGATACTATGTATCTTTTAGATTTCGATCCAATAATAACTGACCTTGACATTAATCCATATTTTTATTACCCTGAAGATGTAGATTCATCAAATAAACTAGATGAATATGATACAACTTTGCTATATGGTTTTCAATTAATATATTCCTCACAAGAAAAGGACGTTACTTTACAAGATATAAATAATGTTAAAAGCGAGTGTAAGCGTAAACTATATCAAGAAGCCTTAGACAGAAATATATATCAAAACGCACAAAGAAATGCTGAGGAGGCACTTTCCGGTTTATTTGGTCTTCTAAGTTCAGAAGGGGACAGAGAAATTAAAGAGGTGATTATTTCTCACTCCAAATATTTTAGTTATCAAGTTGATTATTTGTATGATAAAAAAATTGATAAGGATGAATTTAATGAAATAAAAGGCATTGTAACAGCAGATAAAGATTCTCTAGATGAGATTGCATTTAAATATCAAACGCTAAAATATCAGTTAAAATATCTTGATAAATTTATGCTTGATTTGTACAAGCAAACCCAGAGAAGTAATAATGTTAGTGAATGGGATTCCTTATGTTCAAATTACTTTTACGATAGAAAAATAGCATTACCTAATTAAAAAAAAATACATACAACTAAATTATATAGAGTATGAAAATTATTAAAAATTTACTCGAAGCAGAGCCAAGCGATCAGATATCTGTTGATGCATCAAAAGCAAATGAATATATTAATGAAAAAATGGATCGCGACAGCGGTACTTTGAAAAATCCTGACATTATAGTTTTACATTACACAGGATCAAACAAGCTAAAAGCGGATATTCAAACTTTGTTTTATTCAAAAAAACAAGTGTCGGTTCAGTTTGTTATAGATTTAGATGGTACAATTCACCAACTAATGCCCGTTAATAAAATTGCATGGCATGCCGGAGAAAGCCGTTTGGGCAATCGAACATGGTTAAATAAATACTCTATAGGTATAGAAATTGTTAATGCAGGTTTTTTAACAGAAAAATCGGATGGAAGTTTTACTACCTGGTATGGAGATTCGGTGAAAAAGGAAGATGCTGTGTTACTTAAGCATAAAAATGAAAGTAAAGAGAGATATTGGCATACATATACAAAAAATCAAATTGAATCGGTAAAAGAACTGTGCGAAGTAATATGCGATGAGTTTGATATTGAACACATAGTTGGACATGATGAAATCTCACCCGGCAGAAAACAAGATCCCGGGCCAGCATTTCCTGTCGAAAAAATTAAGAGCCAACTTTTAGATAATAGAAAGGAAGATGCCTCCACGGCATCTCAACAAAAAGATTTTGGAGTTGTGAAAGTAGATAAATTAAATATAAGGCAAAGTGGAAATAGAGAAGCAGCCAAAGTTGCATTACCGCTTACCAAAGGCCAGAATGTTGAAATTATTGAAGAAAAAGATGGTTGGTATAAGGTAGAAACTAAAATACAAGGATGGGTTACTAGTGATTTTATAGAATAACATGAGAAATATATTAATATTAATAATTATTGCCGTATTACTTTGGGCACTTTATTACCTGAATATTCAATTTGGATGGGTTAACCTTAAAATTGAATGGACAAAGGTAGCCATCGGAATTGCTGCCGCTGGTGGGCCTTTACAATATCTTAAGAATAAATTTGACGAAAAAGTAAAAGAAAAGCGTAAAGAAAAGCAAAGTATTAATAGTGAAACAAAATTTCGAACCTTAAATAGCAATGAATACTTTACGCGGGAAGCCAAAATAAATGAATCTGCTCCGGTTACTAAGGAATCAAATTTGGTAAAGGATACTTCTGAAAACAAAGAAGAATTTACAACGAATGAAACAGCATTTGGATAAAATATTAAAGCTATGGAAAAATTTACAATATTAGATATAGTATTTACAACAATTGGTATTGCCTTGATTATTGCTTGGATGGTAGGTTTAGTATTTTGGCTTCAAAAACTAATTAAGAATTACACTTTAAAAGATTGGGGTAACAAAACCAATCCATATGAAAAAGAAACTCTAGGATTACCAAGGGGAACCTTAAGAGGCGTTCTTACTCTTACCTTACTGATAGTAGTAGTTATATTAGTTTGCACATCAATGGTTGTAAAGCCATTGCGTGGAGGTTTCGAAAGCCTTGTTGATGCTTTCCAGGTTATGCTGGCATTTTACTTTGGAAGTAAAGTAATGCACCATGTAACAAGGAGCGACAAGAAAAAATCTGAAAGCAAATCGAAATCCGAGGCGGATGCTTTAAAAGCCAAGTATGCCGCAGCCAGCCCTTCTGGAACGTTAAAAGAAAGTGATTTTGAAGTTTCAGATGCCCAAGGTTGATATCATTAGATTTATAAGAATTTAGTAGCAAGATACAGGATAAAAGATAAGAGAATCAAGATACACACAGTCTTGATTCTGCATAATTCTAGATATTGTTTATATTCTAAATATTATTATGATAAACGAATATAAAAAATGCACAAACGAAACTGCTTGTACATTTTTTGGATTTCTTATATTAATAGTTCGTTACATTTTTGTATTAGTTTTAAATTAAGAACTTTGGCAAAGTTAGGGATCAAGCAGAATATTTGGGGAGTAAAAAGAAAATAATTTACTTTGGGTATAATAAAAAACGATTATGCCACAAGATAATTTTCAACAATTAGCAGAATTCTTATTACCTGATGGGCTTCTTGATTTTTTTAAAATAGAAGAAGTA
>WTBR01000197.1 GCA_013138975.1 Bacteroidales bacterium | reverse complement strand
AATTTATATAGCAAAAGTTTTATTATATTCATAATAATCCGGTTAAAGCAAGTATAGTTGCTAAACCGCAAGATTATTTATATTCAAGTGCAAGGTATTATGTAGAAATGGATAGAGTAATAGAAATAATTAATGCAGATTGTAGATGGAAAACGATTTGATAAAGGCACGACCTATAAGGATATAAACGACTCAGGCAAAGCCTAAGCCGAACGGGGGAAAGGAATAAGGGAATCTGTATTTGAAGTCAAATCCTCACTAAAAAAATCAATTTCTTTTTCAATATGATGATTAACTTATAAAATATTTGATTCAATATCAAAATATTTTAAGTAAGATTTTAGTACTTAAAATGGAGCAGAAGGAATTGATATAAGAGCCGGAGGTAATACTACAAATGTAATATCAGTATTTTTTATCTTCATTATAATATAGCTTATTTGATTGTTTATTTGAGTTCTTGGACAAATTAACGTAAAGGCTAAAAACGAGTGTCCTGACCTTTATTTGGTTGTTTTTTTCTATTTGATAATACCCATTTTCTACATATGTATTGGTCTGAAAATTACTAAATGGCTGTATAATCATTAAAGAAAAATTAATCGATTTAGAAATTTTGTATCTAGCCATAAAAAGACTTGTGTTGTAGGGTTTATATAAACCTTTATGCATTAATAAGGATGAATTATAGGCATACCTTAAACCCACAAATAATTTGGGTGACAATGTCCAATATGAGGATATTGTTGTATTCCAAGCTATATGTTTTGTCTCATAATCCGGTTTGTTTTCAGGGAATTCTTGTTGGTAAATTTCAGAATACAATTTTATTTTCCACCACGATGAAATAGAAAAATTTGTAGTTTGAGAAAAACCATATTCATACGTTTTATCAATATTAGAATTTGTAAGTAGAACTGTGTTTGAGTCTGAATATACAAAATTTTGCTGAATAGAGTTTTCCATAATTCGGAAAAAGCTACCGAACTCAAGATATGTTCGCTTATGAGAATAACTATGCTTTAGAGAAATACTTCTTTCTATTTCGGGTTTTAGAAAAGGATTTCCTGAATATGTCATCATTGGATTAATAACTACAGGCATTGAAATCATATTCCATAGAGTTGGGTTTTGTAGGTTCGACGAAATTGAAAGTTTGAGTACGTTTTTTGAGTTGATTTTTTCAATATAAGAGAATGTTGGAGACCAATAAGCATCTTCTATCTGTAAATTAGAGTCTTGAAACTTTCTGTTATAATAATAAAGATTCAATCCGATAGAGAAACCACGATTTTCATTTTCCAAGGACATATCTAGGTAAGAAGAAAATCTGTCTTCATTATATTCCTGAGAAAGGGTGGCAGTAGAGAGACTTTCATACATCTCTGATGCTTCAATCCTATAGTATTCAAATCCAAGCGAAGTAATTAGTTGTTTGTAGTTTTTACTTATATCGACCCATCCACCGGCTTTGTTCACTTTTCCTGTCCTGTTTTCTTCGGATTGTTCATAATCCAAAATATTTCTATCACTTAATGATTTAAGATTCCAGTTTAAGTTTACATCCAACATAAATGTTGAATCTTGTTTTTTAAAGTAACTTTGGAAGTTATATGTATCAAAGCTTTCTTTGAATTTACTAAAGTCGGTATATTCTTCCTCTTTTAATTTGGTTTGGAAATTCTCTTTATAAAGCGAAGTATAACCATCAATCCCAAATACAAAGTTTTGATTTCCTTCATAAAAATAGCCGTAAAAGAACTCGTTATCCATCTCTTTACGTGGATAAGTTAGTAATTCTAAAGCTGTATTTATTGAATCGTTTGTATAGTTAATTTTACTCAACTCTTCATAATTTCTATAGTAATATTTATAAATTGAATAGAAACTATGGTTTTTTATGGTATAGTTAACCCCTGGATTTATATCATAGAAATTATTTAATGGGGAGATCTTACAGTTTAATGATCCTCCTTTTATTCCTGATCTGTCAGCAATAATATTGACTATTGCGGTATAATCTTTATTTGCATATTTGGCGGGAAGTGATGTGATGACCTCGATTTTTTTAATTCTATTGGGTGAAATCTGGTTTGTAAGAATAGCATCGGGCATATTAATTCCATTAACCTGTACAAGGACTTTACTGCTCCCGTTAATCCATATGTTATTGTTAAAATCTACATATGCAATAGGTATCTTATCAATAACATCAGTGGCAAGTACAGATTCATTTTTAATATTATCGGTTACAACAAACTCAATTTTAGACAAGCTATTACGTGATAATGTCCGTTTTTCTTTTATGATTACTTCATCTAATTCAAATTCTTTTAATCTAAGCAAGATTGATTTTTGCTCATTACTTCTGAGTTCTGTTAGCTTAAGGATGGTATCGCAATAATTTATATGTTTTATTATCAAAAGAGCATTGGGATCGGGTAAGTTTTTAAATTGAAAAAAACCATTGAAATCTGAAGTTACTCCTTCAACAAAGGATGAATCTTGTGTAACGTACACAATTGTCCCGAATTCCACTGCAGCCATTGTAGCTTCATTTAAAATATAGGCGCTAAAATTAAATTCCTCTTGGGCATTAATTATTCCGATATTTAAAATTAAAATAATAATACAAATAGTAAATTTCATATAAATTGGACGTTATGATTTAATAGATTAGCAGCTTGTTTTTTCTGTATTTCTTTAATAACTTTTAATGAATTGAAGTACTTACAATCACTAATGATCTCGCATTTATCGCAATCAAAACAAGTAGGCAATTCATAATACTGAAAGATTTTTTCTTCATTATAAATTGGATTTAGTTGTGGGTTACTTTTATAATGGTACTACCCTTATCACTTGTTTAAAATAAGCTTGCAAATGTAATGAAAATGTTTAATGTTTTGGTGACACAAACAAACAATATCTATGTGCCCCAAAAAAGCAATATGTCAAGAAAATGACCTTTTTATAAAGATGTAAAAAACATGATTTTTAAAACAAAGAGAGTTTCTTGCTAAACAAAAAATAAAACCAAGTGAAGTTGCAGGTATAAAGACGAGTCACGTGACACCAAACACTTAAATCTATTAAGTAAACAGCTGTTTAAATACTCTAATGTATTTACCCTCTTATTTATCAATAACAACTGATAAAAAATACTCCTGGTAGTTTAATATTATCAGGAGTTTTTAATATTTAGCACTATCGTATAATTCTTGTGTTTTAATTAAGTCATTGCCCGTAATTTCTTAACAGAATTCTATCAACAAATTCTAGTGACAATAGGATGGATTAATGAATGCTAGAGTCGCATGCTTTGTATTGTTATTTAATAATTCTACTTTTATATAAACTCTTGATCGAATACTAATACCTTGGTTGGCATAAAATAGCAAGAAATAGCAACTTATTAGAATTTTGAAAAATCAATATTATGAAAACTAAGCTAAGCATTATGAATAGAACGCACAATATTTCGCTATTCCTTTTTAATTTGATAGTATTATTGCTTATTGTAAGTTGTTCTAAAAATGATAGTAATCTTAAAATTGAAAATCCAGAAGCTCAAGGAAAAACTTGGACATATTTGGATTATAATTATGAATTGGAAATATATGATACTATAACGATCATACAGTATGGGGAAACTGAACTTAATAACGGAACTCCTGTAAGTAAATTAATTTACAAATATCCAACAATAGTTGATACTAATTTTATCTATATAAGGCCAGATACAATTATGGAATTTTATACAAGAAGTGGTAATTCTTGTTTATATGCCTATTTACTTCCGCTAGAAAAAGGCAAATATTGGATTGATTTTAATGGTGCTATGGAATATGATTCCACCATTGTTACAAATGAAATTAATGTTGAAGTTTTTCCTAATGAATGGTATAATGGTTTTGAATTACAAAGAATAGGTTTTGTCGGTTTTGATGGTGGCTTTGATTTTATTGAAATATACGTACCTGAAATTGGTTTAATTGAAAGGTATCCAACATTTGAAATGCCTGGAGAAATATATCTTCGTAGGAAATTATTACATATAAATTTTACGCCATCGAATTGAAAAGGTGACTTACGAGACAATAATCTCGCCAGTGCACCTTTCACACCTCAATTACTCTCGGCAATTACTCTCGTAATTGTATGCGAGCTTCGCACCTTCCTTTTGTTCTAAATGCCCCCGGACATTTCTCTCTCAGTTACATATATAGCGGTTCCTTAAGTTATGGAGAACAAATTTTCACGACGATAGGAGTAAATTTGTTTATAAATGTCAAGTAGAGAAATATACCCTCGCTTACTCAGCCTTTCCAACCTGATACTAGTTTCAAGAATTAAATTGCACTTAAATCTGCAATAGTAATTTTAAGTCCATTTGTATACATATGCATTAATTTGCTTGTTTAATTATCCAGAACGAAATTCAGTTAAGCACTAATTTGTGATTTTCTTAGCGCATTCAGAATGGTCACCTTGACATATCCCTTCCAGAACCGGTCATTCACCAATATTATTTTTTTCAAATAAGGATTAATGATACATTCGTTACAGAAATTAAACTAAAAAAATCATGAGAAAAAATCTAATTTTACTATTAGCAGCTTTTATTTTCCTTAGTTGCTTTCAAAAATCAAGTGCTAGTGATCTTACTGGCGATAGTATAACTACAGATGGTATTCATAAAATCTACGCCTTAAAGGATTATCAACAAGATTTTGAAAAAATGCTTGAGATATTAGTTAAAACACATCCTCAACCGTACGCTTTTATTAGTGAAGATTCTTTAAAAACCCTGATTAATCTTCAATATGATAAAATTACTGATTCAACAACAATTGGAGAATTTCTGTGGATATGCAAGTCGGTTGTTACAGCGATTAATTGTGGACACACTAATATTTGGTTACCCGCCAAATTTGGTGATGTTCCAAAGTCACTGCTTTTTCCAATAAAAGTTAAATATGTTGATTCCAAATTATACATTATTGAAGCAAAGAATAACTCAGATAAGTTATCTAATGGAAATGAAATTTTGAAAATAAATGGAGTCAAAGTAGATGTTCTTCGAGAAGAGATATTTCAACATCTCAATTCAGATGGTTTTAATGAAAGTTCGAAACATGAAAAAACGAATCTATATTTCTACTGGTTTTGCTCAATGTTTTTTGATTTCCCTACTTCTTATACGGTTACAGTAGAGCAAAATGGGAAATTAGAGGAAATAAAATTAAAAGAAGCCGAAGATCTTGAACGTAAAAAGACATTTTTAGATGCTTGTGAAAATCGACTTTGTTTTGATTTGAATATAGAAAGCAATACGGCAATAATCACAATTCGTTCTTTTGGCTACTATAAGAAAAATTTTAAAATCTTTAAATCATTTGTTGATAGTTGTTTTTATGAAATTAAAGAAAATAAAATTCAAAATTTAGTAATTGATTTAAGAAATAATTCTGGAGGTGATCCTTTTTGCGGTTCTTATCTTCTTCAGCATATTGCAAATAAATCATTTACTTATTTTCATAAAGATGTTAAGATAAACCACGGTTTAAAAAAGACGATTCAGCCAAATTCAAATGGATTCACAAATAAGCCATATATATTAATTAATGGAGTATGTTCTTCAACCACAGGCCATTTTTGTTCAATAGTTAAAGAAAATAACTTCGGAATTTTTGTTGGAGATGAAACAGGAGCTACATACACTTGTAATGATAATAGTAAAAATTTCACATTAGAAAATACAAAGCTTGTAATGCGCGTTGCAAGACGAACGTATTACACCTCTGCAACCAGCCTAACAAACAAACATGGAATTATTCCTGACTATTCTGTAATTCCAAATATTGATAATATTTTAAATAATACGGATACTGTATTAAATTATACCGTAAAACTTATTGAAGAAAGATAAAACAAATGACAACTAGTAGCTATATCCGGTAAAAGGTACACAGAGTGCTGAAAGGGCAATGCGTTTAATCTTTTACCGGGCATAGTTTAGTTGTTAGTGTTTTGAGAAAAAAACTTTTAATTGTTAATTGATAAGAATCACATTTTTAAACGCATTTTTATTTTTCCATGAACTTGCGCACAGCCAATTACAAAAAGGTTTACAAAGCCAGCCCTATATTTGGTTCGCATTTGTCTTGAAGCAAACCTGCATTTCGACTTTTTGTGGGCGAAATGCAGTTTTATAGACGAATATGACCTTTTTTCTTTCCTTCAATTTGACAAATTTTGTAAACACAAACTAAATAAAAGGATATGCAATTTTTCAAACATAACTGCATTAAATAAACATCCCCAAATTATCCGTTCAAGATTGAATACCCATAACAACGGGCGGCATCGTCCAACAGAATTCTATCAACAATTTCTAGTGACAATAGGATGGATTGAAGAATACTAGAGTCGCATGCTTTGTATTGTTAGTTAATAATTCTATTTTTAAAGCTTGATAGAATACTATTACGTTAGCAATAATTATTTAATCTGAACTTGAAATGAAGTACCTTGTTGATAATAAAAAACTTCTAGAGTCAAAAGCTAAAGCTAAAAGACGGACAATAATTAATTTTAGCATTTATTTTATTATTATAGGTTATTTCATTTTGATAAAGGAAATTAGACCATTTGATATTGAATACAAATTACTTTTTATCGGAATATTGATAATATTAGCATTCTTAATTGACAAGTTTTTGTTAAAGAAAGTGCAAAGAAGCATTGAAACTTTAGAAATAGATATAAGTGATAATTTGATAATGAAGAATCGAGATGGCAAAACCATTGACCAAATTGCAATTTCTAATATTAAAAGTATCAATAGAATTAAAAATGGAGTTGTACTTGATAGTAAAATAACTAATATAAAATTCTTTATTCCAGAAATTATTGAGAAGTTAGATGATTTAATTAATGAATTGAAAAAACAACATTATTAACATGAAAAAACCTTATTTAGTAATACTTTCTATTCTTGATTTTGGTATTCAAAAATAATAATTGTCACTTAAGGCAATGTTATAAAAAATAACAACCCCTAACAATTAAGCATCGTTTTCGGTTTTTTCCGAATATGTGCGTTATGTTGAACTGACCCCGATTTGAACCGGGACACTTTATATATTGTGGAATTGATTTTTTGAGTTTTAGGCTTATTTGTTTTTTAAAGCATTGTACCATGATAAGATAGGGAGAACTTAATGTTTATTACGTGACTATTTTTATACTAATCCTTACTTAAGTTATCCGTTCAAGATTGAATGCCCTGTTCGCCTGAGGTTGCAAAGGAAGATAAATAAACATACAAAGCAGTTCGGCTTAGGCTTTTGCCTAAGTCGGTTTGTTTTTTGGTAACTTTTAGCTACCATTTTATCTGGAAACTAAAAGATACAATAGAGTTTGGACACATGAAAACCCTACAGAACCTATATTTAGTTAGAAATTTATATAGCAAAAGTTTTATTATATTCATAATAATCCGGTTAAAGCAAGTATAGTTGCTA
>WTBR01000123.1 GCA_013138975.1 Bacteroidales bacterium | reverse complement strand
GTATCTCAGGAATAGGAATATCACCGGGATATTTAAATAATGAAGACTTAACCCAAGAGAAATTCATAGCCCATCCGTTTAAAGCAGGAGAACGTTTATATAAAACAGGCGATTTGGCTAAATGGTTACCCGATGGTAATATAGAGTTCTTAGGTAGGATTGACCATCAGGTTAAGATTCGTGGATTTAGGATAGAACTGGGTGAGATAGAAAACGTTTTACTTCAGTATAAAAGTATACAAGAATGTGTTGTATTAGCACGAGAAGACCAAGGCGATAAATATTTATGTGCCTATGTAGTATCTGATAAAGAGCAAAACAATGAGGATCTGCGAACTTATTTATCGGGATTACTACCAGATTATATGCTTCCTTCTTATTTTGTAGCGTTGGATAAAATACCCCTAACAAGTATTGGCAAAGTCGATCGTAAATCATTACCGGCACCCGAAATAAAAGCAGGATCAGGTTATTTAGCGCCACAAACCTTAATAGAAACTAAACTAGTAAAAATTTGGTCAGAAGTATTAAATGTAGCCTCCAAAGAAATAAGTACGAATGCAAGTTTCTTTGAATTGGGCGGTCATTCGCTCAAAGCTACGGTTTTAGTATCTCGTATCCATAAAGAACTAGATGTACGAATCGAATTACGAGAAGTTTTTCAATCTCAGACCATTCAAGCACAGGCCAATCTCATAAATTCAACAGAAAGCAGTTCTTATTTTTCCATTCCAAAGGCAAAAAATCAGGAATATTATCCTTTATCTTCATCCCAGCGACGTTTATACTTATTACAACAGATGGATTTAGGAAGTATAGCTTATAATATGCCCGGATTAATAGCTGTTCCAAAAGGACAGAACAAGCATCAAATTACAGAAGTTTTTAATAAGTTGATCGCACGGCACGAAAACTTCAGGACGAGTTTCGACGTAGAGAATGAGTTTCCCGTACAACGCATCCATTCAGAAGTAGCTTTTTCAGTTAAGGATTACCAGATAACAAACTCAGAGCTGCCTAACGTTAAGGAAGACTTTGTGCAAGCATTTGACCTAAGCAAAGCTCCTTTATTACGCGTAGCTTATTTGGAAATCATCGATGGTGATGATATGTTGCTGATAGATATGCATCATATTATAAGTGATGGAAAATCTCATTCCATTTTAGAAGAAGATTTTTCTCAATTAATATTAGGAAAAGAATTAGAACCCTTACGTTTACACTATAAAGATTATTCTCAGTGGCAAAACAGCTCGGAACAACAAGAGCGAATCAAAGGACAAGAGTCTTATTGGTTGGATAAGTTTACAGACGATTTACCTGTATTGGAACTACCAATGGATTATTCTCGTCCTGTAATGCAAAGTTTTGAAGGAGCTAGAGTAAGTTTTGTGTTATCGGCAGAAGAAACAAAGATAATCCATGATCTCAGTAAGGATCAAGGTTTAACATTGTATATGTCCTTGTTATCAATTTTCACGATACTGTTATCCAAATTAAGCGGTCAGGAAGATATAATTGTAGGAAGTCCGATAGCTGCCCGTCGCCATTCGGATTTAGAAGATATAGTAGGAATGTTTGTAAATACCTTGGCAATACGATCTGATGTTTCAGGAGATAAACGACTAATTGATTATTTACAGGAATTAAAAGAGAATACTTTAGAAGCGTATGAAAATCAGGAATACCAGTTTGAAGATTTAGTGGAACAAGTAGTCAAAGATAGAGATATTAGCCGTAATCCGTTATTTGATGTTATGTTTAATTTCCTGAAAGGAGAATTTCAGGAAATTAAAGATTCATCAACAAAAGAGTTAATACATACACAGGGAATTTCTAAATTTGATTTAAGTTTATCAGCTTTAGATCTGAGTTCTAGCATACAATTAAGTTTTGAATATAGCACCAAACTCTTCGAATCAGAAACTATAGAACGATTTATTAATTACTTCAGAGTCTTACTTCAGAGTTTGTCAAGTAATTATCAGCAGAAGATAAAAGATTTAAATATTCTTTCAGAAGAAGAAAAGCAACAGGTGCTGTATGAATTTAACAATACAGAATCAGATTATCCTAAAGATAAAACAATATTACAATTATTTGAAGATCAGGTTAAGCAAACCCCAGGAAATATAGCTTTAGTTTCGCAAAACGAATCATTGACGTATTCAGAATTGAACAAAAAGTCTAATGAACTTGCTCATTATTTAATTAAAAAAGGAGCTTCAGAACAGAATTTTATAGCTGTAGTTAATGATTCGTCAGTGAAAACATATGTAGGGATTTTAGGAATTCTAAGAATTGGGAAAGCTTATTTGCCAATTGATAGCACTTTACCAGATTCTCGAATACAGTTTATGTTAGAAGATTGTGGTATAAAAACAATATTAAGTAACAATGATCAAAATAGTTTTATTAATAATTCAAATAAACAGTTTGATATAGTAAATGTAGAAGAAATAAAAATATCAAACTCAAGCGATTTGAACCTATCAATTCATTCAGTATCCCCTGTATATGTGATTTATACCTCAGGATCAACAGGGAAACCCAAGGGAGTTGTTGTTGAGCATAAGTCTCTGGTTAATTTATGTTTAGGGCATAATAAATTTTATGGAATTGAGGCGACAGATAGATCAAGTAAATATGCCGGATTTGGATTTGATGCATCTGTATGGGAGTTTTTCCCTATTATTATAGTCGGTGCAAGCTTGTACATTGTTGATGAGGATATAAAATTAGATCCTGAGAAAGTGAATAATTATTTTGAAGAAAATAAAATAACAATAAGCTTTTTACCAACACAGTTTTGTGAGAAATTCATGGAATATGATAATAAATCGTTAAGGATTTTATTAACAGGAGGAGATAAATTAAATAGTTATACAAAAAGAGATTATAAGTTATTTAACAATTACGGACCGACAGAGAATACGGTTGTTACTACAAGATTCGAGGTTAAAAAACAGGAAAATAATATTTCAATTGGGAAGCCAATAGAAAATAATCAGGTATATATCTTAGGAAAAAACAATCAGGTACAGCCTATAGGAGTTTTAGGCGAATTATGTATTGGAGGAATAGGATTATCTCAGGGCTATTTAAATAATGAAAATTTAACAAAAGAGAAATTTATAGATCATCCGTTTAAAGAAGGAGAACGAATATATAAAACCGGCGATCTAGCCCGTTGGTTAACCGATGGCAACATAGAGTTTTTAGGAAGAATCGACCATCAGGTAAAAATCAGGGGATTTAGAATAGAATTAGGGGAGATAGAATATGCTTTACACAAACATGACAACATAAAAGACAGTGTAGTAATCGACATAGAAGAAAACGGAGAAAAATACCTGTGTGCTTATCTGGTCACAGAAGAAGACTTCAACGAAGAAGAAATACGCACATACTTATCGGCGAGCCTTCCCGATTATATGATACCATCCTATTTTGTAGAGCTTGAAAAAGTTCCATTAAACAGTAACGGCAAAGTAAATCGCAAAGCACTACCATCTCCGGAGATAAAAGCAGGAGACGATTATGTAGCACCATCGAATGAGATAGAAGAAAAACTTGTAAAAATATGGTCGGAGGTATTAAAAGTGCCACAAGAAGAAATTAGCACAACAGTAAGCTTCTTTGCTATTGGAGGACATTCGCTAAAAGCAACCTTATTGATATCAAGAATACATAAGGAACTTAGTGTAAAACTTCCATTAAAGGAAGTCTTTCAGCAGCAGACTATAAATAAAATGGCTTTATGTATATCTAAAGTTTCAAAACTTAGCTATTCATCAATTAAATTGGCAGAGAAAAAAGAGTATCATACACTTTCATCAGCACAAAAACGCTTGTATTTTATTCAGCAAATGGATTTTCAGAGTCTATCTTATAATATGCCAATGGCAATTCCTTTAGGCTCTGACATAGAAGTAGATAATATAGAGAACACATTTGTAAATCTTGTGAGTAGGCATGAAAGTTTTAGGACATCATTTATTACAATAAATAATGAACCCGTTCAACGAGTATATGATAACGTTGATTTTAAATTAGATATTAAAAAAACAACAAGAGAAGATCTTGATAGGGATATTAAGGAATATATAAGACCATTTGATCTTTCAAAAGATATTTTAATACGAGCTTGTTTAATGAATGTTTCTAATAAGCAGTATGTTTTAGTAGTTGATATGCATCATATCATATCAGATGGAACAACTAGTAATATTGTAAGAGAAGACTTTCTTAAATTGTTCAATGGAGAAAAGATTGCCCCATTGAAATTGCAGTATAAAGACTTCTCGAATTGGCAAAACACCTTAATAGAAAAAGGAGAATTAAAAAGTCAGGAAAGATATTGGAAAAATTTATTTTCCGGAGATATACCGGTGCTTAATTTGCCAACAGATTATAAACGTCCCGAAAGTTTTACATACAAAGGAGATGTTTGTAGATTTAGTTTAGATGAAGATGAAACTTCATCATTTAGAGACTTAGGTAAAGGAATGGGGAGTACATTGTATATGAATGTACTAGCCGTTTTAAATACTTTGTTTTACAGGTTTTCAAATCAAGAAGATATAATAATAGGTAGTGGAATAGCAGGTCGTCAACATTCTGATTTACAAGGAATCTCAGGGATGTTTATCAATACATTGGCAATAAGAAATTATCCAAATGGAAATAAAACATTTATTGATTTTCTAAAAGAAGTTTCAGACAATAGTATAGCAGCTTTCGAAAATCAGGATGTTCAGTTTGAGGATTTGGTTGATATGTTGAATATCGATAGGGATATATCAAGAAATCCATTGTTTGATATTAATATGGTTGTTCAGAATTTTGAAGATATATTAGATAATCAAAGGGAAGCCGATGTAATAACAGAAGAAGATTCCACGCCGACATCGAATTTTTATAGAGGGACATCAAAATTTGATATGATATTTTTTGTTTCTGAAACAGTTAATACAATTAACATTTCAATTGAATATTATAGTGATATTTTTAAACGAGAAACCATAGAAAAATTTATTAGATGTTTTAAGAGTATTGTAAGTTCAATTATAAAGAACCCTAAAGTTAAACTAAAGGAGATAGAGTTATTATCGCAGGAAGAAAAGCAACAACTATTACACGAATTTAATGATACCCAATTTGATTATCCCAAAGATAAAACGATACATGAATTATTTGAAGAGCAAGTTGATAAAGCTCCGAATAATATAGCCCTTGTTTGCGGTCAGGAACAAACTACATATAAAGAATTAGACAATAAATCCAATCAGATAGCACATTATTTGCGCTTCGAATGTGAAGTTAGCATTAATGAATGTATAGGAATATATATGGATAAGGGTGCTAATGCTTTAATATCCATGCTTGGGATACTGAAATCGGGATGTGGATACTTGCCATTATCAGTATCATATCCCGAAGAACGTATCAAGTTTATGATAAATGATACATCAACTCGGATAATATTTAGTGAGAAACGATATTTAAAAGAGATGAATAAATATCAATGGGAGTGTTCATCACTAAGGACATATATGTGTGTAGATAGCTCTAATATTTATGAAGAACAGGAAACTCAAAGTAGCTTGAACAACAGAAAGTTATGGGAGTATGTAGGTGATGAATCTGTAGATGAAGTAACAGGAGGAGGATGGAGCAGTAGTTATACAGGACAAGCCATACCACAGGAAGAAATGGATGAATATGGCGATAATGTGCTAAAAAAATT
>WTBR01000206.1 GCA_013138975.1 Bacteroidales bacterium | reverse complement strand
GTATCTCAGGAATAGGAATATCACCGGGATATTTAAATAATGAAGACTTAACCCAAGAGAAATTCATAGCCCATCCGTTTAAAGCAGGAGAACGTTTATATAAAACAGGCGATTTGGCTAAATGGTTGCCCGATGGGAATATCGAATTTTTAGGTAGGATTGACCATCAGGTTAAGATTCGTGGATTTAGGATAGAATTGGGTGAGATAGAAAACGTTTTATTTCAGCATAAAAGTATTCAAGAATGTGTCGTATTAGCACGAGAAGAACAAGGTGATAAATATTTATGTGCTTATGTAGTACTTGATAAAGAGCAAAACAATGAGAATCTGCGAACTTATTTATCGGGATTACTACCAGATTATATGCTTCCGTCATATTTTGTAGCGTTGGATAAAATACCCCTAACAAGCAATGGCAAGGTCGATCGTAAATCATTACCTGTACCAGAAATAAAAGCAGGAACAGGCTACCAAGCTCCACAAACCATAATAGAAACCAAGTTGGTAAAGATTTGGTCAGAAGTATTAAATGTAGCCTCCAAAGAAATAAGTACCGATGCAAATTTCTTTGAGCTAGGCGGTCATTCGCTGAAAGCTACGGTTTTGGTATCTCGTATCCATAAAGAACTAGATGTACGAATCGAATTACGAGAAATTTTTCAATCTCAGACCATACAAGCACAGGCCGAACTTATAAATTCAACAGAAAGCAGTTCATATTTCTCTATTCCCAAGGCAATTCTTAAGGAATATTATCCATTATCTTCTTCCCAACAACGTTTGTACTTATTACAACAAATGGATTTAGGAAGTACCGCTTACAATATACCGGGATTATTAGCTGTTCCAAAAGGCTATAATAAGCATCAAATTACGGATGTTTTTAATAAGTTGATTGCACGACACGAAAACTTCAGGACGAGTTTCAAATTTGAGGACGAGATTCCAGTGCAACACATCCATCCAGAAGTAACTTTTTCTATTAAGGATTACCAGATAACAAATGCAGAATTATCGAACGTTCGCGAAGACTTTGTACAGGCATTTGATTTAAGTAATGCACCCTTATTACGAGTTGGATATGTAGAAATCAGCGATGGCGATGATATGTTGCTGATAGATATGCATCATATCATAAGTGACGGAAGGTCTCATTCCATTTTAGAAGAAGATTTTTCTCAATTACTAGCAGGAAAAGAATTAGAACCATTACACTTACAATATAAAGATTATTCACAGTGGCAAAACAGTAAAGAACAAAAAGAGCGGATCAAAGTCCAAGAGTCCTTCTGGTTGGATAAGTTTACAGAAGAAGTTCCTGTATTGGAACTACCAACAGATAATTCTCGTCCTGTAATGCAAAGTTTCGAGGGAGCGAGTGTAGGTTTTATATTATCAGCCGAAGAAACAAAAATAATCCATGATCTCTGCAAGGAACAAGGCTTAACATTGTATATGTCCTTGTTATCAATTTTCACAATACTGTTATCCAAATTAAGTGGTCAGGAAGATATAATTGCAGGAAGTCCTATAGCAGCCCGTCGTCATGCTGATTTGGAAGATGTGGTAGGAATGTTTGTAAATACCCTGGCATTGCGCAATGAACTATCAGGAGACAAACGCTTAATAGATTATCTACAGGACTTAAAAGAGAGCACTCTAGAAGCTTACGAAAATCAGGAATACCAGTTTGAAGATTTAGTAGAACAAGTAGTCAAAGATAGAGATACTAGCCGTAATCCGTTATTTGATGTTATGTTTAATTTCCTGGAAGGAGAACCTCAGGAAAATAGTGATTCATCTCAAGAAAAGTTAATACATATAGCAAGAGTTTCGAAATTTGATTTAAGTTTATCGGCTTTAAATCAGGGTTCTAGCATACATTTAAGTTTTGAATATAGCACCAAACTCTTTGAATCAGAAACGATTGAGCGATTTATTAAGTATTTTAAACAAATCATAAATCAGTTACCTAATAAATTAGACGAAAAGCTATCAGCGCTAGAAATTATAACAGAAGCAGAAAAGCAACAGTTGCTGTATGATTTTAATGCTACAGAAATAGATTATCCAAAAGATAAATGTATCCATCAACTATTTGAAGAGCAAGTAACACGCACTCCTGAAGGTATAGCCTTGGTATTTAATAATACAGAGTTGACTTACCGTGAGTTAAATCAAAGATCCAATCAATTAAGTCACTACTTAATATCTAAAGGATTAAAGCCAAGCAATATAATGAGTATAATGCTGGATCGTTCGATAGAAATGATTGTAGGAATTTTATCAGTACTAAAAGCAGGAGGAGCTTATTGCCCTATTGATATCAATAATCCGGTAGAACGTAAAAAGTATATATTAGAAGATAGTAAATCCAGATTATTATTAACAAAGAACAGTTTATTAGGAGATTTAGATTATGAAGGAGAGATCGTTTTAGCAGATGAATTTACTATATTGCCTAATAGTGAAGAAAGTACAGGAATAAAAAGTTCATCAAAGGATTTATCATATTTAATATATACCTCGGGAACAACAGGAAAGCCCAAAGGAGTTATGATCCGGCACGATGGAGTAGTAAATACGATCAGTTGGTATGCAAACAGGTATAGACTTAACCCTGGAGAAAAATTATTACAACTAAGTAATTACTCATTTGATGCCAGTGTAAACCAGATTTTTGGATCTTTAACAGGAGGAGCTTCACTTTATATAA
>WTBR01000192.1 GCA_013138975.1 Bacteroidales bacterium | reverse complement strand
TCTCTTCATTTAAGTTTTCCGCATAAACAGGAGGAAGTGCAGCTACTGTAATTTTGTTGCTAATCAAATAGTTCTCAAACAATCTAGCGTCATCTTTTATTAACTTCTCAGGAATATAAAGACTTGCCCCATTTAATAAACACGAACAAATTTCCCATACTGATCCATCAAAAGAAATATTTGCAAACTGAATACAACGATCCAATGGATTCATTTCTAAATCACCTTTCCAGAAGGTATTTTCACTAACAATCCCTTTATGTTCCAACAATGTCCCTTTAGGATTACCTGAAGTTCCTGACGTATATATTACATATGCCAGGTTTGTAATACTTACCTTAATATTTAGATTAGTTCGTTTGTATTTTTCTAAGTCTATATCTTTATAATTAGTCAATTCTATGTTAGAATCTATTTCTTTATAATCACTATTGCTATGTATTAATACTTTTAATTTGCTATTTTCTACAATATATTTCTTCCTTTTTTTCGGTAAGTTTTTATCAATTGGTAAATAAGCTCCTCCTGATTTTAATACTCCTATCATACAAACTACAAACTCATAGGAAGGCTCTAATTCTATTCCGACTATGGTCTCAGTTCCTGCGTTAACTCCTCTTTCAATTAAGTAATGTGCTATTTGATTTGCATTTTCATTTAACTCTCCATATGTTAATTCTTTGTCTCCATTTACTATGGCTATATGCTTCGGATTCTTTCTTACTTCTTCCTCAAATATCCCATGAATATTTGTTTCTTTACAATATTCACTTCGTGTGTTATTAAATTTATTTATTATAAGCTGTTTCTCTTCCTCTGTTATTATTTCAATTGAAGATATTTTTTCATCCTTTTTAATTTCTAACTGATATATTATGTTTTTAAAATATTTTATATATCTCTCAATTGTTTCTGATTTAAATAGCTCAGTACAATACTCAAATGTCATTAATAGCTGATCCTGATAATCTACTGCTACCAATGTTAAATCAAATTTGGAAATTCCTGATGTATGAACATATCGGTCATTACCAAAATTAGATAAGTCACCTGAAAATTCTGAGTAATTTAACAAATTAAACATAACATCAAATAACGGATTACGACTTGTATCGCGCTCTACTAAAACCTTCTCTACCAAATCTTCAAACTGGTAATCCTGATTATCAAAAGCTCCTATAGTCGTTTGTTTTATTTCTTGTAGAAAATCTCGTAAGGTTTGATCTACATTATTGCGCATAGCCAGGGTATTGACAAACATTCCTACAACGCCATCCAGATCAGCATGATTGCGTCCCGCAATTGGTGTACCTACAATAATATCTTCCTGTCCGCTTAGTTTAGAAAGAAGAATAGTGTAAATAGATAAAATACCCATGTACAAGGTTAAACCGTTTTCCTTGGAAAGTATTTTTACTTTT
Organism: Bacteroidales bacterium; assembly: GCA_013138975.1. Classification (GTDB taxonomy): domain Bacteria; phylum Bacteroidota; class Bacteroidia; order Bacteroidales; family UBA12077; genus UBA12077. The sequence goes on along the minus strand of WTBR01000192.1, from coordinate 1,540 downwards.
TCTGTCTCTTCCTTGCTTAATGTAAAACGTACCTGAGCACCTTTCTGACTTTGCATTGCTGGTCGACTATAATCTACAGGTAAATTTAAGATAGGTAAATCATTTGAAAAACGTCCTAACCAATAAGCTTCCTGGTTTTTAATAATTTCTTTTTGCTCCTTACTAATTTGCCACTCTGAATAATCTTTATATTGAACTTGTATTTTCTTTAATTTTTGTCCTTTAAGCAATTGTGTAAATTCATTTTTTAAAATAATTCTAGAGGTTCCATCGCTTATAATATGATGCATATCTACATATAGGAAAGACGAAGAGTTTTCTACATTGAGAATTATGGCTCTTATTAAAGGAGCTTTACTTAAATCAAAAGGCTTTACATATTTATGACGTAAATTTTCTATATCCTTTTCACTTATATTAACCTCATCAATATTAAATTCAACTTTTTCATATATTTTTTGATTAAAAACTCCATCCAAAACTATGAATGCTGTTCTAAAACTTTCATGACGGTCAATGAGTTGTTGAAATACTTCTTTAACTACTAATCGATTTATCCCCTTTTCCAATGGAATGATATCAGGCATGTTATATACCATAGATTTTAAATCCATCTGCTGTAAAAAGAACATTCTAGCTTGAGCGGCTGATAAATGATAATATTCTTTTTTCTCAACAATGTCTATATTAACATTACCTGAAGATACACTCATACCTTTAATATAGTCATCTAATCCTTCCACTGTTGGAGTTTTAAACAATTCAACCAAAGGAACACGTACATTAAATTCTTTATACAACTTTGAAATTAATTGAACTCCTTTTAAGGATTGACCTCCCACTTCAAAGAAATCTGTTTTAATACTGATTCTTGATTCTTCTACTCCTAATACTTCTGACCATAAAGCGATGATTCTACTTTGTGTCAAGCTTGGTTTCTCATCTTGTTTATCCGATTCTATAAGTTTTATGGATAGTAGTTTTCTTTTGTCTATTTGCCCAGAACTATCTTTTGGCATATTTTTTACTACGATAAATACATCGGGTAAAAATATTGACGAATATGTTTTTAGTAATGCATTCTTTAATTGTAATAGTAGTTCGCCTTCACTTTTTGATTCTATTTCTTCTGTAAACTCAACATAACAATATAGCTCATCTTTGTCATTCTTTAGGTTAATCAGCAGGTCTTTAACAAAAAGCTGTTTCTTTAAACTTTCTTCAATCTCATTAAGATCTATATAGTAGTTCCTTACTCTTTTTCTTCCTGAAACTGATCCTAAATACTCAATATTTCTTTCTGATGTTATTCTTCCAAGATCTCCTGTTTTTATTATAAAGCTTTCTTCTCTTTTTACCTTACTAATCAGCAAGTTCTGACTTATATTCTGTGAATATTCTTTAAATAGTTTGTTTACGTAAATATCTCCCGGCATACCAATGCCACATGGCTTCTTATGCTTATCGAGGATTGTGATATTCGAAAATGCACTTTTATTTCCTATAAATGGTTTATTTAAACTCTCTTTTTCCAATTGGA